>PMSU01000202.1 GCA_003168255.1 Actinomycetota bacterium | reverse complement strand
CCCCGCGCAGCATGATCAAACTAGCCTACGTGGCATTGGTCGTGGGGTGGGCGATGGGTGAGCCCAGGCGCTGTCACGAGTACCATTCACGCTGCCGCCAAAGATCACGGGGAGCTGCCCTGGAGCGCGGGAGCCGTCGTGTCGGCGTCCATGAGCGCGCACACAGCCGGTCCCCCAAACAGTTCCGCATTGGTTCGCGACCGCCACATGGCGCCACGCACAATCCGGTCGCCGAGCGACGACTCGGCCGTGAGCAGCGGTTCGATCGCGCGCTCCAGCCAGTCCTTACCATGCCGCGGATCCACCTCCGCATGCACGGTGTAGAAGGGCAGCGCCTCGGCGGGAACGCCGATCCGGGTGAGCCCCTGGGTAACCAGCCGGGAGCGCGGCCCGGCCTGGAGCTCTACCAGGCCCAGCGCGCCGAGCATCTCCGGCTGGAGCGCGCGGTTGGTGGCTAGCAGCCCCATCAGAGCACTGCGGGCCAGCGCGCTGTCATCATCGGCGGGGCACAGCCGGAGCGCTGCGGCCAGCTGTGCCTGCAGGAACCCGTGCACAGCTCGCGGATCGCCGTTGCCCATCTCGTCCCAGTAGTTACGGGCCAGTTCCATCTTCGCCTGCGGTGGCAGGCCGAGCAACTCGGGCCAGGCTGGGACCCTGGAGGAAAAGGGCGTCTCAAGGAGTTGCTCGCACATCGCAGAGTCAGTCGGCTGGTAGCGCGAGTCCATAGTGAGCCGGACGACGTCGGACATGTTGCGCTGGGCACGGTGCACGGTCAGACAAGTGAAGATGAGCACGTCACCGGGCCCGAAGTCGGTGCAGCGCCAATCCGGGTCATTGACGTCCACCTCAGTAGCCGCGCAGCGATACTTGCCGGAGCCGATCCGGTCGCGCAGCCCAGCCAGGTGGGAGCCACGCAGCACTTCCAGAGCGCCGCCGCTGTTGAGGCAGTGCCCTATGGGCATCCAGGCGGTCAGCGTATCGAGGCTGCCCTGGACGTAGGGCATATCCTGATGGGCGGCCATCTCCGACCACGGGTTGTCAGGATAGGGATAGACCACACGTGGGACGAAGCGCGGCTGGCGGATCGCCGGCTCGCCGTACAGGCGCTCGAGGAGGCCGATCAGCGCTGGGTCGCGCGTCATGCCGTGCAGCGACTGCTCGCGCAGGATGCGGGTCAGGCCGGTCCAGTAGACGTCGGCACCGATCGTGGTCGAAAATCCCTCAGCGGGGCGGGCATCCTCCGGTCTCCGGATCCAGCCGATCTCGGCCAAGCACTCACAGAGGTCCTTGCGCACGCCCAACACCATCTCGGGGTCGAGAAGCCGACGGAAGAAGAGATAGCCGTCTCGCGCAGGCGCTCACGACAAACAGCCACGTCGTCCATCGCATCATTGGATTCGCGCATCGGCCGAGCGGGCTTCGAACCACTCGACGACGCCCACCCGATTCCTTCAGCAAGCCGCGTTGACATCGTCAAGATAGACCTTTCATCGTTGTTCTTTATTCAGTGAGTAACCAGGCCAGCACAGGGCCTCGGCAAATTTGTAAATATTCCGTGTCTCCGAGCTTTCCTCCCCTGCTGGTGTCCTGGCCATGAAGTTTCCTGGACTTCTTGTAGACATCTTCTAGAAATTTGGCAATCCTCTCAGCACGGCCCACCTTCGCCTGGGAGTCCATGGATCGCTCACCACCAGCGCTGAGTTCACTGATCCGGGTCCGCGAGTAAGTCGGTGACACGATGATGTACGTGTCGAGAAGTACCACTCTGGCCTGGGGTGATGATCGCGGGCCATCATCGGCGAACTGTGTGACCGACTCGGTGCCATGAGAGACTTGGATGCAATGGTCGCGGTGAACGAGCACGCCCAGCCAGCACCGTTGGCAAGCCCGGCCGATCCACCTGGCCTCTTCCGCCAGATCTGCGAGGCGGCCTATGGCAGTCCAGTCAGGAAGGGTGACAGAGGTGACTTTGCCAGCCTTCTGGGCCAGCAGATGCGGAAGATTTGAGAGAAGTCAGTGAGGCGCGAAACAAGACGGTTCTTGTCCAACGCCCTCAGAGAGATAAGACCAGAAGCAGCCTGCCGGACAGCCACCGGTGAGGTAGGCGAGCAGTGGTTCGCGCACCACCCGCCAGGGCATCGTGCGGAGCCTCTCAATCGCGGTAGCCAGCGGCACCATCTCGACGACTTCGACGTCGCCCTCAGGATCGGGTGAAGCGACGGCGCCGACACCAATGGCGGCGGCTACGTCGTCGCTATGCCCGTCGAAGACATGCACCACGGCGTGCGTGTGGGTGTCGCCCGGTAGCAGGTAGTGGACGGTGTAGGCGTGCGCCACGTTCCCAGCGTAGGCGAGCCCCGTCTCCTCGCGGAGCTCGCGGACCAATGCGTCATGCACAGCCTCCCCTGGTTCGACCTTGCCGCCCGGCACTACCCAGTGCGAAGCGGAGTCATGGGGTACGGTCTGGCGCACGATAACGAGGCCCGCCCCGCTGTCGTCGCGCACGAGTGCATTGACAATCACATACGCCGACAGTGCGCCTGGCAGCCGACGGGTCTCCTTCTCGTCGATGGTGATGCCGTCGGCGAGGAGTCGGGTCTTGGGATCGAACGGGTCGGTCATCGGCTTCCTTCGATCGGCAGCGTCATGCAGCGGGCGGCCAGCAAGAACTCCTCCGCGCAGCCGCCGATGACTAGCTCGGGGACCTAGAGTTGCGCCCAAGGCGAGATGGACGAGCCGGGCTTGGTCTGGTCTATGAACTCGGGCAGGCGGTCCAGTCGTTGCCACAGACCTTGCTCAAGCCGGGCGCCGTTGCGGGCAAACAGCACAAGACAGACTTTGTGCTCGCCCATGAGTTCATGTGCCGCTCTCAAGGAATCATACCGGGAATCCCGCAGCCGTGGAGGCCTCGATTGTGGTGATCGCGGCCGGGACGGGCTGGCCTTGCCATGTTCGCGCCAGGAGGGGCAAGAGAGGCTGCTCGCTTCCTGCTCCCAGAGCTGCGGGGAACCCTGGCAAGGACGGCCACAGGCCGGGGAAGGGCGACGCGTGAATGCGATTGGCCTCGTACAGCATGGTTCACATCCGCTTCGAGGCCGTGAACTGGCGGTACTTCCTGAGTCTCATATGGAAAGCCGTAGCATTGCCGCCTGGCATACAGGTACGCGGTTAGCCGCCTGTTGCCACACTACCGACCTCGGCCCATCGATGACTTCAGAAGTAACCTCTTGGCCTCGGAAGGCAGGAAGGCAGTGCATGAAAACGCTACGGGGAGCACAGATCTCCATAAGCCTGACGTTAACCTGATAGTCGTTCAGAAGCTTTATTCTTTCCTCTCTGTGTTCCTCTTGATCCATGGGTACCCACACATCGGGGTATACTACATCCGCATTCAGTGCTGCCCGTTGTGGCTCTATATGCCACTCAATCCGAGCTAGAGATATAGGAAATCCCTTGGCCTAGCCGGGACGCCGCTAACTGACCGACAGCGACGCGCACCCCAGCCGTAACGCGAACAAATCGTGACAACACCGCCGCACGGTCATCACAACCCGTGTTTGCAAGGGTGATGGCACGACGTCTGCGGCCGCCCTCGCCCGCTGCCGAAGGTAACCACAGAAAACGGGGCAGGGCTTCACGCCGCGAATCCCGCCCCGGCGGCACCCCGTAGGCGAGTTTGTGCTGGCGGGCGAGCCGGGCGCGTTTGTGGTACCAGCGGGCGCGGGCTTGGTGGCGGCGCCGCCAGCGGGACCACCGGGCAGCGTGCCACAACGGCCGCGGCCGGGTGGTAGCTGCGCAGTACAGGCGTTTCATCTCCGCGACAGTCAGCTGGATCAGGCCGGGATCGGCGGGCGGCAGATCATCGGGGCCAGCTGGTGGCTGGGCTTGGATGTCTGTTCGCTGGCGGGCGCGGGCGGCTGCGATGACGCAGACGGCCAGCGCCGCCATGACCAGCACCGTGTGCCGGGTGATCGCGGTATGCAGCCGGACCTGGGACTGGTCCAGGGCAAAGCAGTCCTTGCCGAACTCAAAACTTTCCTCCACCGGCCAGCGCAGCCCGGCCGCAGTGATCAGCCGGTGCAAGGAGACCGGCTGCCCGGCGGGAACGTGGCAGTAGTGTGATAGGCGCACTCGCCGGTGACCAGGTGGCGGCGGATCAGCAGCCAGTGGCGTGGGCTGGCAGTGGTGATCCAGGCCCAGGCATAGTCCCGTTCACCTTTGGAGCCGGTGCCGGCCGAGGTGATTGAGCTGCCCCGCGTTTCCTGGACAGGGAATTTACGGTTACTTCACGCGGCTTCCTGCCCATTCAGGAACTCGTCCATGACTTCTTGCGGAGTTCGGTAACCGAGTCCCGAGTGGAGACGGGTCTTATTGTAGCGGAGCTCAATCCACCGTGCAATATCCGCGCGTGCCTGGTCCCGCGATGGATAGACAGTCCGGTGCACCAGCTCAACTTTCAGTGTCCCGTTCCACGATTCAGCCAGGGCATTGTCATAACAGATCCCGGTACGGCCCACCGACTGCCTGATCCCCAGCTCCTCCAGCACGCCCGCGAACTCAGCCGAAGTGTAATTGGGGGGGTCAAGGGATCGTCGCAACAGTGCTGGTAGATGACGCCTTTCCGCGTTAATCATATAAGGTGAGCGGCTTCATGCCGGGTGCTGTGTGCCGCCCGGGGCAGGCTGCTGCCTGCCCCTTGGGTCCTGCCGTCAGGGGCCGCAGTGGTCTCCGGGGTCAAGGCCGGCCCGCAGGGCCGTCGCGCAGCGATGCCGCAGGCAGCCTTGAGGCTGGAGGGGCGGCCCCGTAGGCTGCGGCACCCGGCTTCGGGAACACAGCGGCGGCGCTAGCCGCCTCCTTATCAGGCTGCCTGAGCGGTCAGGAACTCCTCCAATGCCTCGGCCGGGGTCCGCCAGCCGAGGGACTTGCGAGGACGGCTGTTAAGAGCAGCGGCGACGGCGGCCAGATCGCTGGGGCTGTGGCGGCTCAGGTCGGTGCCTTTGGGGAAGTACTGGCGCAGCAGGCCGTTGGTGTTCTCGTTGGTGCCGCGCTGCCAGGGACTGTGCGGGTCGCAGAAGTAAATCTCGAGGCCGGTGCCGCTGCGCAGCTGGGCGTGGCCTGCCATCTCCGCACCCTGGTCCCAGGTCAGCGAGCGGCGCAGCTGGGCGGGCACGGCGAGCATCGCCGCGGCGATCGCATCCCGGACCGCTCCGGCGCCGTGCCCGGCCAGCGCGGGGCCGTTCTTAGCCCGGGGGGTGCTGCCGTGGCCTTCCATCGGGGGCAGGTGCAGCAGCATCGTGAACCGGGTCGTGCGCTCGACCAGGGTGCCGATCGCCGAGCTGTTCAGCCCCACGATCAGGTCTCCCTCCCAGTGCCCGGGCACCGCCCGGTCCGCGGCCTCAGCAGGCCGCTGGCTGATCATGACCTCGGGGGTCACGAACTTCTTACCGCGGCCGCGCGTACGCGCCCTCGGGACACGCAGCGCCCGGCCAGTGCGCAGGCACGCCGTCAGCTCACGCCGCAGCACACCGCGGCCCTGGATATACAGCGCCTGGTAGATCGCCTCGTGCGAGACCCGCATGGACTCATCATCAGGGAAGTCGATCCGCAGCCGGCTGGCGATCTGTTCCGGGCTCCACGACCTGGCCCAGCGCCGGTCCGCCCGGCGACCGTGCCGGCGCCCGATCCAGCGCACATCCGGGCCCACCACAGCCGCGCCATCAGGTCAGGAGATCGTGCCCGCGAGCCGGTCTTGCACGTACTCCCGCAGAGCCTGGTTCGCGGCAAGCTTCGCCACCTTCGGACGGCGTGCCCGCTGGTCTGCGTGCCACTGAGCCGCCGTGGCCCGGTACTCCAGCCGGCCGCCCCTGGTCGCGGCGTTGCGGCGCAGCTCCCGCGAGATCGTCGACGGCGACCGGCCGGTACGCCTGGCAATCTCGCGGACACCGCACCCGCGGGCGCGCAAAATCGCGATCTCCTCCCGCTCTGCGAACGACACATACCGCCCCGACAGCGGAGCCAGGCTGACCGGCCGGATCCCGCCGCTGCCGCGGAACCATCGGGTACCAACCGCCGGGGACACACCAGCCTCAATGCCGGCGCTCTCACTCGGCATTCCCCGGGCGATCGCCACCCAGAACCGCTCCCGCTGCTCCCGCCCAGCCACCGGAGGCCGCCCCGGCGAACGCATCACCGGCCGCCCCGCCCGCGCAGCTGCCCATCCCTTTGGCCGCCCCATTCGCCCACCTCCACGTGAAGGTGTTGCGACGACCAATTGAATCCGCCATTGCTCCCGCGGTCAGAGTGGAATATCGCCCCGTCCGGCAGGCTGAGGTTCCGGGCCGCCATCTTGATGGCGGACGCGATGAGCGGCGTCTTGTAGTTATTATCCATCGCCCACCCCACGACCAATGCCACGTAGGCTAGTTTGATGGAGGTATTTTCCTAGGTGTGTAAATGATCTTGGTGGGGCAGATGAATAGACGGTAGATAGGCTACCGGTACGGGGGGATGGAACTCGGATGTCTGCTTCACGGGGAATGACACGGATAATGGATGCGGTTCCGGGTAAGCCGGTCATGGCGGGCAGTGGGGTGATGGCTCATCATGGCGGGGTAAATCCCCCTGGCGGGATGCCGGTGCGGGAGCTGCTCGGTGATGACGTGCTGGATGCGCTTCTGGAACGGTCGAGAGACGCTGATGGCGGGCTGCGGCTCACCGGTGAGGGATCCATGCTCGGGGAATTGATCAAGGCTGTCCTGGAGCGTGCGCTGGAAGGAGAGCTTTCCGCGCACCTGGGTTACGGGAAACACGATCCGGCGGGAAATAACAGCGGCAATTCCCGCAATGGTGCTATCCGGAAGACGGTGCAGTCCGGGATCGGGCCGGTGCAGCTGGCGGTGCCGCGGGACCGGGCCGGGAGTTTCGAGCCGGTGCTGGTGCCCAAGCGGGCCGGCCGTATTTCCGGTGGCCTGGACGACATGATCATCAGCTTGTATGCGCACGGCATGACGGTGCGCGACATCCTGCACCACCTCAACCAGGTGTATGGCACCGAGCTGTCACCCGAGCAGGTCAGCGCGATCACCGACAGCGTGCTGGAGGAGGTGCGGGCCTGGCAGAACCGGGCCCTGGACCCGGTCTGGCCGGCGGTGTTCCCAGGCGCGATCATGCTCAAGGTCCGCGACAACCACGTCGTCACGTCCAAGCCCGCCTACATCGGCCTCGGCGTCGACACCGACGGCGACAAGCACGTGCTGGGCATCTGGATCGCCAAGACGGCGCTGGAGGACGCCACCGCCGGGGAATCAGCGCGGTTCTGGGGCAGCGTGATGGCCGACCTGCGCAACCGCGGCGTGCGCGACATCATCATCGCCTGCTGCGACGGCCTCACCGGTTTCGAGGACGCCATCCATTCGGCCTTTCCCGCTGCCACGGTGCAGACGTGCGTTGTCCATCTCATCCGCAATGCGCTGCGCCCCGTCGCCCGCAAAGACCGCGACGCCGTCGCGAAAGAACTCCGCAAAATCTATTCCGCACCGAATTCCGACGCCGCATTCGACGCTCTGACCGAGTTTAGCGCCAGCCCCCTCGGGAATAAATACCCCAGGGCTATTCAAGTATGGGAGAACGCGTGGGACAGGTTCATCCCGTTCTTCGCCTTCACCCCGCCGGTGCGGAAGCTTCTCTGCACCACCAACAGCATCGAGAGCCTGAACTACCAGCTCCGGAAAGTCACCAAGAACCGTGGCCATTTCCCCGGCGACGACGCCGCGGTCAAGCTGCTGTGGCTGGCCATCATCAACATCGAGGACAAACGCGCCCGCGAGCGCGCCCGCCACCGGGACGACCCCGGCAAGCGTAACGACCAGCCCGCACGCCTCATCGAAGGACAAAGAACCATGGGATGGCGCGAAGCACTCAACGAACTCGACACCGCCCATCCCGGGCGCATCAAGTAACCAGGCACCAGCCAGCCCACCAAGATCAATTTACACACCTGAAAAAACAGGCTCAGTTTGATCATGCTGCGCGGGG
>PMSU01000178.1 GCA_003168255.1 Actinomycetota bacterium | reverse complement strand
TGCGCAGGTCGGCGCCGCCCTCCAGCAGGTGAGTGGCCGCTGTGTGGCGCAGCCCGTGCGGCCCGGCATCCGGTCCCCCGGCCACCGCGGCCAGCCGCTGATGAACGGCCCGCCGCGCCGCCCGCGGATCCAGCCGCCCGCCGCGAGCGCCAAGCAGCAGCGCGGACCCGCTCGCGCCGGTCGCCAGCGCGGGGCGGCCGTCACGCTGCCATCGGGTCAGCACGCGGTCGGCCGGCAGGCCCATCGGTACGGTCCGCTCCCGGCCGCCCTTGCCAAAGACGCGGACGCAACGGCGCTCGTGATCGACGTCACCGATGTCGAGGCCGCACAGTTCGCTCACCCGGATGCCGGTCGCGTAGAGCAGCTCGACGACGGCCGCGTCACGCAGCGCCACCGCCGTCGCGCCGGGCTGGCCGCCGGTCGCGACGGATGCGGCATCGCCGGCGGCGGCGTCCAGCACGGCGGTCATCTCGTCCTGCCGCAGCACATGCGGCAGCGTCCGGTGGGGCTTGGACGTCCCGAGCAGCGGGCCGGGATCGCGGGCTAGCCAGCCGCGGGAGTACGCGAAAGCGGTGAACGTCCTGGCCGCCGCGCCGCGGCGGGCAAGGGATGCTCGCGCCTGACCGCTAGCCTGCTGGCGGGCGAGCCAGCTGCGCAGCAGCCCGGCATCCAGTTCTGCGAGCTCGGTGAGCCCGCAGAGCTGAGCGTGCTCGAGCAGCGATCGGACATCGCCCAGGTACGCCCGGACGGTGTGCCGCGACAGCCCGCGCTCGGCCGCGACGTGGCGGGCGAACTCCTGCTGCGCCCGCAGCAGCGCGGGAGGCAGCTCTGCGCGCTCGCTAGCCGGGCTCACCACCCCAGTGTGGCCCGTTAGGCGGCCTGATTCGCGCAGGAACGCCGCAGGCCGTATCAGCGGGGCGGCCGCCGTATCCGCCAGCCGCCCTCGCACCGGTCCACGAATCCGCCGGCGGCGAGGGCCCCGAGGCAGCAGATCGCGGTGTCCATATCCACTCCGGCCGATACCGCGATGGCGGCCGGTCCTGCCCCGCCGCGAGCCGGGACCGCGTCCAGCACCCGGGCCGTCAACCGGTCCAGTGCATCGTGCGGCACGACAGGGCCGCAGCGCCGTTCGGAAAGATGATCACCTGCCAGGCCGACATGATCAAGCACATCCGCAGCGCTGGTGACGCACACGGCCCCCCATTCCCTGATGATCTCGTGGCAGCCGGCCGACGCGGCGGAAGTCACCGGCCCGGGGACCGCCATCAGCGGGCGGCACAGGTCGCGGGCATGCCTGGCGGTGCTGAGCGCGCCGCTGCGCAGGCCGGCCTCGACCACCACCGTCCCCCTGGTGAGCGCCGCGATCACCCGGTTGCGCACCAGGAAGCCGTGCCTGGTCGGAGTCCGGCCCGGCGGCCACTCGCTGACCAGGGCGCCGTGCGCGGCGATGGCATCGAAGAGCTCCGCGTGGCCGGCCGGGTAAGGGTGGTCGACACCGCAGGCCAGGACCGCGAAGGTCAGGCCCTCGGCGGCGAGCGCGCCCCGGTGGGCACAGCCGTCGATCCCGTAAGCCCCGCCGCTCACCACCGCCCAGCCCCTTTCGCCGAGCGTTGCCGCCATCTCGGTGCCCACGTGCGCGCCGTAGGCGGTTGCGGCCCGGGATCCCACGACAGATACCGAACGCAGGCACCCGAAGCGCAGGTCCGCGGATCCGCGGAGCCACAGGGCGTACGGGCCTGTATCGCCGAGTGCCTGGAGCTGCGTCGGCCATTCGGCGTCGCCTGGGCAGATGAGCCTGATGCCCCTCCGTTGCCACGAGGCGAGGTCCGAGTCGGTGGGCATGTCCGCGGCACGGGCGGCCCAGCGCCGCATCGCCCGAGTCACCACACCCGGGTCGCGATCCGGCCCTTGCGGGGGCTCCCCCGTTACCGGGGGGAGCTGCCCGGCGATTATGGCCGCGAGCACGGCGGCGGGCTGGCGGCCGCGCAGCAGCTCGCCGAGGAGGCGGTCGCCGGGCTCGGCCAGGCAGGTCAGGCAGGCGCGGGACAGGCGTTGCCGCCGGGCATCGGATGTCATATGCCCACCCCCAGCCAGAGCCCGAGCGCGTAGCAGGTCTCATCGGCGCCAGGTCGTGGCTTGCCGGCCAGGTCAGCGAGGGTCCAGGAAACCCTGAGCACACGATCGACGCCGCGCGCGCTGATCTCGCCAAGTTCCATCGCGCGCTCTAGCGGCATCAGCGCACCCGGTGCCGGGGCGAACCGGCGGCGTAGCTCGCTGCCTGGCATCTCGGCGTTCAGTCGCCACGACGTCCCGGCCAGCCGGCGGGCGGCACGCTGGCGGGCGGCCGTTACCCTCGCGGCCACGACGGAACTCGGCTCGGCTGACCTGCCGTCGCTGAGCAGCTCGACGCGCCCCACCGGGAGGACCTCGACCTTCACGTCCACCCGGTCGAGCAGCGGGCCGGACAGCCGCCCCAGGTAGCGGCGCCTGGCCGCAGGAGCGCAGGTGCACCCGCCCCGCGGGCTCCCGGCACGAGCGCACGGGCAAGGGTTGGCGGCGAGCACCAGGGTGAACCTGGCCGGGAAGCGGGCCGTCAGTCCCGACCGGGCTAGCACGACCTCGCCAGATTCGAGCGGCTGGCGCAGCGCGTCAAGCACGTCGCGGTCGAACTCCGGTGCCTCATCAAGCAGCAGGATGCCCATGTGCGCGAGTGATGCCGCCCCTGGCCGGATCGTGCCGCTGCCGCCGCCGACGATTGCCGCCTTGGTCGCGGTGTGATGCGGGGCGCAGAAGGGTGGTTCGCTGATCAGCGGGCTGCCCGGCGGCAGCGTGCCGGCGATCGAGTGGATGGACGTCACCTCCAGCGCGGCGGCCGGCTCCAGTGGCGGCAGGATGGTGGGGATGCGCTCGGCGAGCATGGTCTTGCCTGCCCCGGGCGGTCCGAGCAGTAGCAGGTGATGGCCGCCGGCCGCGCAGATCTCGACTGCTCGCCTGGCCAGCGGCTGGCCGAGCACGTCGGAGAGGTCAAGCGCGGGCCGACCTACGGCGGTGAGGTGCCGGCCTGTGGTGGAGGGCTGCGGGCCTGCGGTGGAGGGCCGCCGGTTACCGCTGAATACTTCCGCCGCGTCAGGCCCAGCAGCGGACGTGTCTCCGCGGATCCAGCGGAGCACGGCCGACAGGGTCGGCGCGCCGATCACCCGCATGCCAGGTATAAGCGCCGCTTCCGGTGCATTGGCCTGCGGCACGATCACCTCGCGGAAGCCGGTGGCCGCCGCGGCGGCCACCGCGGGCAGTACGCCGCGCACCGGATGCAGCCGCCCGTCAAGCCCGAGCTCACCGAGGAAGACTGCCCGGTCAAGGACCGCGACGGGAGCCACGCCTGCCGCTGCCAGTATCGCCACGGCTATGCCGAGATCGAAGCTGCTGCCGCGCTTGGGCAGGCTGGCCGGCGACAGCCCCACCGTGATCCTGCGGTGCGGCCACGCCTCGCCGCTGTTGATGATCGCTGCGCGGATCCGGTCCCTCGCCTCGCGCAGCGCCGTGTCCGGCAGGCCGACGAGGAGCAGCGCGACCAGGCCATTCTCGATATCGACCTCGATTTCGACGGGGTGGCCTTCGACGCCGACAAGAGCAACCGAGTACGTGCGCGCCAGCGCCATCAGCCAACCCCGCGGACATGCTCAATCGTGAAGCCGCCAGCCGGATCACGGACGAGGCCGACGGCGTCTATCCGGACCTGGTCGAAGAGCACGCCATTCGCGACAAGCCAGCGGACGGCTAGGCGCCGGAGCCTGCGCTGCTTCGCACGGGTGATTGCCTCAAGTGGCGTCCCGTACCTGGTCCCGGATCGGGTCTTCACCTCGCACACCACAAGCACCCTGCGCTCCGCGGCCACGATGTCGATCTCGCCCTCCGAGCACCGCCAGTTGCGGGCGAGTATCCGAAATCCGCTCTTCTCCAGATACTCGGCCGCCGCCTGCTCGCCTTCCCTGCCCAGGGCGTCCTTGGCATGCATAGCCACCACCTCCGCCTTCGAGAGTGGCGGGATCGGCGGCGTCCTGCAGGACGTCGTTCGCCCCTGTGGATGACGCGAAGGCGGGGGCCGGGCTGTGGATAGCCGGGCTGCGATGTCGTGGGCAGGTGCTGAGCTGGCGAGGCGGTCGTGCGTGCCCGGTTGGCTCGGTCTGGGAGCGGGCGGGCGGTCCGCGGGCGGGCGGTCCGCGGGCGGGCGGTCCGCGGGCGGCCGGGCAGCGGCCTAGGTCAGGGGCCGAATTCTGGCTTGCTGTCCGGTAGATCCAGGTCGCTCTTGGCCAGCTCCTCGACGTTCACGTCCTTGAACGTGACGACGCGGACGTTCTTTACGAAGCGGGCCGGTCTGTACATGTCCCAGACCCAGGCGTCTTGCATGGTGACCTCGAAGTAAACCTCGCCGTTTTCGGCGGTGCGCACGTTCAGCTCGACCTGGTTGGTGAGGTAGAAGCGGCGTTCGGTCTCGACCACGTGGCTGAACAGCCCCACGACGTCCCGGTACTCGCGGTACAGCTGCAGTTCCATCTCGGTCTCGTACTTCTCGAGATCCTCTGCGCTCATAGGACCATTGTCCTCTCGTCAACCTGCGCTCGTCGCACGTGCTGCCAGGACCGGCTCACCGTCAGCAACGGCGGCCTGGCTGGGCACGGGCACGGACCGTAGGCTGCCGTGAGCACGGGCGGCCTCGATCACGTTCACGTAGGAGAATCGGTGTGACGGGCAGGGCCCGTGATCCATCAGGGCCTCCCGGTGATCCTGGGTGCAGTAACCCTTGTGCCGGGCGAAGCCGTAGAGCGGGTGGCGCTCATTCAGGTCCGTCATGATCCGGTCCCTGGTCACTTTGGCGAGTATCGATGCCGCGGCGACGCACGCGGCCACCTGGTCCCCCTTCCACATAGCCAGCGACGGGACACCAAGACCCCGCACCGGGAACCCGTCGGTGAGTACGAATCCTGGCCTGCAGCGCAGTCCGGCCAGGGCACGGCGCATCCCGGTGACGTTGCAGACGTGCAGGCCGAGCCGGTCGATCTCGTCCGACGGAATGACCACCACATGCCAGGCGAAGGCGGTCCGGACCAGGCGCTGGTAGACCTCTTCGCGCGCGGCCGGCTGAAGCTCCTTCGAATCGGCAAGGCCAGGTATCGAGGTCCGGCCGTCGGGGCCGAGCACCGCGGCCGCCACCACCAGCGGGCCCGCGCAGGCGCCGCGACCCGCCTCGTCGATGCCGGCCACCGGCGTGAGCCCGGCACGAACGAGCACGCGTTCGTACGCTGCCAGTCCGGCGGAAACGCGTGGCGTATAGCCGGGATGCCGCCCGCGAGGCTGCCCGGGCCGGGCGGAGCGGCCGGGCGGAGCCGGGCCGGGCGGAGCGGTGCGGCCGGGCTGGGCGGGGACGCCGGGCTGGGCGGGGACGCCGGGCGGAGCGGAGACGCCGGGCGGAGCGGAGACGCCGGGCGAGGCTTCCTGGAGGACCTGTGTCATGGCGGTTCGCAGGGTAGGCGAGTTGCGGGTCTGGAAGAGATCCTAGGCGCCAGAGTGCCGGGTAGCAGCGCCCGGCTCACCGGCGTCGCGCGAGCCGCCGCCGAATTCGTCCGCGGAGCCGCCGCTGTCCCCAGGTCAGCGGAATGGCGCCGACGAACCCAGCGGCGAGCGGCACGGCCGGGGCGGCCGGAGCGACGGGTACCGAGAGGGCGGCCGAGCCGGTCACGCCGGTCACCTGACTGCCGGCGGCCTTGCTTGAATTCAGCGCCGACTGCTCGAAGGTGGACGGGATGTTCAGGATCCGCCACCTGCTCGGCGGCCAGACGATCCAGAACGCGCGCCCCACCACCATCTTCTCCGGGATGGTCCCGCCGCCGGGGTAGCCAATGTGGTCCCGTGAGTCGTCTGACACCGCGCGGTGGTCACCCATCACCCACAGGCGGTCCGGCGGCACGATGATGCTGAAGGGGGTCTGCGACGGCACGTTCCCCGGATAGAGGTAGGACTTCTCGCTCAGCGCGATGCCGTTGACCGTTACCTGACCCTGGGGGGTGCAGCAGCGCACGTGGTCGCCCGGGATGCCGATGACCCGCTTGATGTAGTCGGTCTGGCCGGGCGCGGCACCGAACAGGCCGATGATCGCACGGTAAAGGCGATCGAACGGGTTTGGCGTCTTAGGCGCGGGGCCCTGGTCCCACGAGCCCTGGCCGTTGAACACCACGACGTCACCGCGGTGAATGGGACGCAGATGGTAGACGATCTTGTTTACCAGGACTTTGTCGCCGATCTCCAGGGTGTTCTGCATGGAGCCGGACGGAATGAAATACGCCTGGAACGCGTAGGTCTTGATGATCAGCGCGAGAGCGAGGGCGATCACGATGAGGACGGGCAGCTCACGCAGGAATGATCCGCGCTGCTTGGGCTTTGACTTGCCCGGCTTCTTCTCGTCCGGCTCGTCCCCGGCGCCCGGCTGCGGTGCCTTGTCCTCGCCGCCCCCGGCCTGCTGCGCCTGATCCCCGGGGGGAACGCTGCCATCGCCCGCGGGTTGTGGCGCATCAGGGCCGACCTCGGGGACTTCGGGGTCAAGCGCGCGCTGTTCTTCGTCCATCATCGATGTGAGCCTAGCGCCGACCGCGCGGCGGATTGCCTGCAACTCCCTTCGCCGGCCTGATCGGCCAACCGCGGTGCCCTCATCTTCCGCCGCCATCTGGGGCGAAGTGCCCCGGTCGTCGTCGCTGCGCGCCCGATCTTCGCCTCTTCCGGCGCCACAGCCAGGTTAGCGGGACGGCCAGCACGCCGCCCGCGGCGAGCGGCATGGCGGGCGCGGCCTGGCCGGCCGCGTTCAGCGCGGACTGCTCGAACGTCGCGGGAATCGGCAGCACGCGCAGCTGAGACGGCGGCCAGATGATGGCGAAGGCCCTGCCCACCACCGCGCTCTGCGGGATCGCGCCGTCGCCGGGATCGTTCATGTGATAGCGCGAGTCCGAGGAATCCCCGCGGTGATCACCCATCACCCAGAGGTGGCCGGCCGGCACCACCACGCTGAAGCTGTCGGCGGACGGGGCGTTCCCCGGGTAGAGGTAGGAACCCTCGTTGAGCGGCACGCCGTTGACGGTGACCCGGCCCGACGCGTCACAGCAGGCCACGTGATCCCCGGGCAGGCCGATCACGCGCTTGATGTAGTCGGTCCCGTCGGTCTCCAGCCCGACCCCGCGCAGCACCGCGTGGTAGGCCCGGTCAACGGCGTTGCCCGAGGCCGGCGGCGACTGTGGCCCCCAGGAACCCTGGCCGCTGAACACGACGATGTCACCACGATGGATGCCGCGCAGGTCGTAGACGAGCTTGTTCACCAGCACCCGGTCGCCGATCTGCAGGGTGTCCTGCATGGAACCCGAGGGGATGCGGAATGCCTGGAGCACGAAGCCTTTGATGAGCAAGGCAAACACGGCGGCGACGACGGCCATGATGAACAGCTCGCGCAGCAGGCGTCCGGCGCTCTTGCGGCGGGACGGCTGGTCCGCAGGATCGAACCCGTCCGGCTCGCCGACTGGGCGCCCGCTGTCCGGCTGGCCTGGCTGATCGGGCCGGGGAGTCCGTTCGGCAGAATCGGTTTTATTATTAGCTAGCCGGTCCGGCTGTCCCGCCTGACCGGGCGGTTCTGATCCTTGAGGCGGGCCGGAGAGCGCGGCAGGCACCTACCGAGGGCCGGGGCGGCGTTCCCTGATTCGCGCTGCCTTCCCGCGCAGGTCGCGCAGGTAGTACAGCTTGGCGCGGCGGACCCGGCCGTGCGTGACAACCTCGATCTTGTCGATGGACGGGCTGTGCACGGGGAAGGTTCGCTCTACCCCGACGCCGTAGCTGATCTTGCGGACGGTGAATGTCTCGCGCACGCTGCCGCCCTGGCGGCGGATGACCACGCCCTGGAAGACCTGGATCCTCGACCGGGTCCCTTCCTTGACGCGTACATGCACCTTCAGCGTGTCACCGGGACGGAATCCCGGGATGTCCTGGCGGACCTGAGCCAGCTCAAGGTCGGCGATCGCGGTGTCCATGACTGTGGTTCCTCGCTGATAGCTAATAGTGCGCGGGCGTTACCGCGTGCGGCGACGGTCATATCGGGACCGGGGACTGGCGCCCCAGTACACGCCCCGGCGTCGCTGGACGGCCAGGGGCCGGGTTTCAGTGTGCCATATCATCGCCGCTAACAGGAAAGCCAGCCTCGGACAGGACCTCTGCGTCTCGCGAATCGAGCGGTTCCAGCCGGGCCGCCAGGTCGGGCCGGTTCTCCGCTGTCCGGCGCAACGCGGCATCACGCCGCCACCGCGCGATGGCCGCGTGATCCCCGGAAAGCAGCACCGGCGGGACCTCGCGGCTGCGCCAGCTGCGCGGCCTGGTGTAGACGGGGCCTTCGAGGAGCCCGGCCATCGCGGCGCCGTCGCGGCCAGCGCCGAAGGAGTCATCGGCCGCTGACTCCGCGTTGCCGAGCACGCCGGGCAGCAGCCGGCAGATCGATTCGATCATCACAAGTACCGCGGGCTCCCCGCCGGCCAGCACATAGTCGCCGATGCTCACCTCGTCGACGGGCACCCGGGCCCGCGCCTCTTCGATCACCCGGGCGTCGATTCCCTCGTAGCGCCCGCAGGCGAAGACAAGATGATCTACCCGGGAGTAGCGCGCCGCCATGTCTTGGGTGAACGGCTTGCCGCTTGGCGCGGGCACGACGAGCCGGACCGACTGCCCGGCGGGCGGGTCCGGGGGCTGATCCGGGGGCTGGTCGGGGAGCTGGTCCGGAGGCTGGTCGGGGAGCTGGTCCGGGGGCTGGTCGGGGAGCTGGTCCGGGGGGTGGCGCGCTGGCGGCAGGATGGCGTCCAGGGCATCGCCCCAGGGTTCGGGCTTCATCACCATCCCCGGACCGCCGCCGTAGGGCGTGTCATCGACAGTGTGGTGAACATCACGCGTCCACGACCTCAGGTCGTGGACGGTGAACTCGATGTCGCCGCGCCCGGCTGCCTTGCCGATGAGTGACATACCGAGCGGCCCGAAGTACCCGGGAAAGATCGTGATGATGTCGACGCGCACGCTGCCCCTACCTTGCCGCTCAGGGCTCTAGCAGTCCCGGGGGCGGATCGATCACCAGACGGCCCGCCGCCACATCGACCTCGGGAACGATGGCGGCCACGAACGGGACGAGCAGTTCGTCACCGGCCGATGACTTGATCACGAGCAGATCCTGCCCGTGATGACGCACCTCGGCCACCACGCCCACCGGGTCACCGTCAACCGTGACGGCGGCGAGCCCGGTGAGCTCGTGGTCGTGGAACTCATCCGGGTCGCCGGTCGGCGCGAGCTCCGCGGAGTCGACAACCAGCCAGGTGCCGCGGAGCTGTTCGGCCGCTGTCCGGTCATCGATCCCCGCGAAGGTGACGAGGAGGCTGCCGGAATGCCAGCGGGACGACGTGATGGTCAGCGGGCCGTTGTCGGCCGGATCAGTCGACAGCGCGCTGCCCACGACGAACCTGAGGTCCGGGTCATCCGTCCGGACCTCGACCGACACGTCGCCGCGGATCCCGTGCGGCCGCCTGATCCGGCCGACAACTAGCTGCACGGCCTAGCGAACCTCGGTGGCGTCCACGAGGTCAACGCGCACGTACTGGCGGCCTGCCAGTGAGCCGATGACCGTCCGCAGTGCCCGGGCGGTCCTGCCGCCGCGGCCGATGACCTTGCCCAGGTCATCGGGATGCACCCGGACCTCAAGGACCCGCCCGCGGCGCAGCCCGCGGCTAGCTACGTTGACGTCGTCCGGGTGCTCGACGATTCCCCTGACGAGGTGCTCGAGGGCGTCCTCAAGCACCTCAGTCTCCGCTCCCTGACTCGGCGGTCGCCTCGGCGACGGCCTCGGCGGGCTCGGCGGCGGCCTCGGCGGCGGCCTCGGCGGGCTTGGCGGTGGCCTCGGCGGGCTTGGCGGGCTCGGTTGCGGTGTCCTCGGCAGCCTTGACGGGCTCCGCCGCAGTCTCGGCCTGGTCGGGCGCCTTGGCGTCGGCCTTCTCGGTCTTGCCCGTCTTGGCGGCGACGGGCGGCTTCCGCTTGGCGGCCGGGTCCTGCTTGCCTGCCTGACCGGGCTCGGCGTCGGACTTCTTCGTCCTGCCCTTTGGCGTGGTCTCGCCGCCGGCGGTCCGGGTCTGACCCACCGCCTCGGCGAAGCGCTCGCTCCTGGTGGTCTTGGGGGCAGCCGTGCGCAGCGTTCCCTCCGCGCCTGGCTCGCCGCGGAAGCGTTGCCAGTCCCCGGTGATCTCGAGGATGCGGCGCACCGGGTCGGTCGGCTGAGCGCCTACCGAAAGCCAGTACTGTGCCCGTTCGGATTCAACGTGGATGAACGACGGATCGGACTTCGGGTGGTACTTACCGATCTCCTCGATCGCCCGGCCATCTCGCTTGGTGCGGGAGTCGGCGACGACGATGCGGTAGTAGGGCGCACGGATCTTGCCCATGCGCTTTAGCTTGATCTTGACAGCCACGGGTGCGGTCTTCTCCCAGATGCTCGGTTATGGGGCGGTGGCCCGAAAGCCGGACGAACCCGGCCTGGCCACTCGCTGGACGGGCCAGGCGGGGGAGAGAGGGCCCCGCGAAGCCGTGCAGTCGCGATCACATTGTGCCAGACCCCCGGACCGGACACGTAATCACGCCCGGTTCGTGCGCGGACGGGGCTTGTGCGTTAAGGGGAAGGATCGTGGTCGCTCCGACGACCAAAACCCTTCCCGCTGATTGGGATGCCCCTGCGCGGGGGCGCCGGGGGCGCGGGGGGCGCCGGGGGCGCGGGGGCGCCGGGGGCGCCGGTGCGCTGGGCAGCAGCGGGTCGGGGGCTAGCGCTTGTTGCCGCGCTTGGACCTCTGCTGCGGCCGCCGCCGGAGGCCCGCGGGCAGGTTGCCCGGCTGAGGGCCCCCCGACGGCGCGGCTGGGTCGGGGCCTGGCGGCAGGCTCAGGCCCCGGAACAGGTCGGCCGACGGGAGACCGCCGCCGAGGCCAGGCGCGGCACCACCGAGGCCAGGCGCGCCGCCGCCCAGGCCGGGTGGCGCAGCGCCCAGGCCGGGTACCGCCCCACCAGGACTGCCTTCCGCCGGACGGGCCGGACGGGTCGGGCTCGCGCCAGGCCGCCCGCCCTTGGGCTTCTTCTTCCCCTTCTTGCCCTTGGCCGCCTTGGATGTGGCGCGGCGCATCCCGGGGATCGGCGGCATGCCGGGAATCCCGCCGCCGCCGAGCATCTGGCGCATCATCTTCTGGCCCTCGAAGAACTTCACCACGAGCGAGTTGACCTCGCCGACGGTGACCCCCGAGCCTGCCGCGATCCGGGCCCGCCGGGAACCATTGATGATCTTCGGGGTACGCCGCTCGGTCGGGGTCATGGAGTTCACGATGGCGGCCGCCCGGTCCAGATCCTTGTCAGAGACCTGGCTTAGCAGCTCACGGTTCTGCGCCGCGCCCGGCAGCATGCCGAGCAGGTTCCCGATCGGCCCGAGCTTGCGGACCATGTTCAGCTGATCGACGAAGTCCTCGAGGGTGAACCCGTCCCCCGACACCAGCTTGCCGGCCATCTGCGCGGCCTCGTCCTGGTCGAAGGCACGCTCTGCCTGCTCGATCAAGGTGAGCATGTCGCCCATGTCGAGGATCCGGGACGCCATCCGGTCCGGGTGGAACAGGTCGAAGTCCTCGAGCTTCTCCCCCGAGGAGGCGAACATCACCGGGCGGCCGGTCAGCTGCCCGATGGACAGCGCCGCGCCGCCGCGCGCGTCACCGTCGAGCTTGGTGAGCACTACGCCGTCGTAGCCGACGCCGTCCAGGAACGCCTGCGCGGTGAGCACCGCGTCCTGGCCGATCATCGCGTCCACCACGAACAGGATCTCGTCCGGATTGACCGCATCCCTGATCGCGACGGCCTGCCGCATCAGCTCCTCGTCGACACCGAGGCGGCCCGCCGTGTCGATGATGACCACGCTGTACTGGCTGCGGCGCGCCTCCTCGATCGACCGCCGCGCGACGTCGACCGGATCGCCTGTCCCGTTTCCTGGCTCGGGCGCGAAAACAGGCACCCCCGCCCGCTCGCCCAGCACCTGGAGCTGCTGCACCGCGTTGGGTCGCTGTAGGTCAGCGGCGACCATCAGCGGCGTGTTGCCCTGCCCGCGCAGCCAGAGCGCCAGCTTGCCCGCCAGTGTGGTCTTACCCGAACCCTGTAGGCCGGCCAGCATGATGACGGTGGGCGGCGTCTTGGCGAACCGGAGCCTGCGATCATCGCCGCCCAGGATCGTGACGAGCTCGTCGTGCACGATCTTGATGACCTGCTGAGCCGGATTCAGCGCCGCGGACACCTCCTCGCCCCGCGCGCGCTCCCGCACCTTGGCGATGAATTCCCTGGCCACAGGCAGTGCGACATCCGCTTCAAGCAGGGCAATACGGATCTCGCGGCAGGTCGCGTCAATGTCGGCATCGGACAGCCGGCCTTTGCCGCGCAGCGCGGAGAAAGCCTGTGTCAGCCGATCGGAGAGAGTCTCGAACACGTTCCCCAGGCTATCCGGTCAGCGCCTCAAGTATCCGGGCGGCGATCAACCCCCGCAGGTGCAGATCCCTGACCGGCTTGCCCAAGCCGTCTACCACGTAGAACACGTCCACGGCCTCCGCGCCGAGCGTCTCGACCCTGGCGGCGCGCACGTCGAGGCCGCACTCGCCGAGCGCCCGGCCCATCCGCCACAGCAACCCGGGCTCGTCGTGTGCCCGGATCTCGACCACCGTGGCCGTCCGCGACGCGTCGTCCACCAGCGTGACCTTTGGCGGCGGAACTCCCGGCGAGCTGGCGGGGTGCGCCCGCGACCTGCGCCGCAGCCGGTCCGCCACGTCCAGCCGTCCGTCCAGCATCCGGCGCAGGTCAGCCGCCACGACGTCCGCTTCCGGTGGCTCGCCGAACTCGGGGGCGAAGCGCAGCACGGTCACCGCCGTGCCGCCGCGGGTGGACACGTTCGCCGACCTGACGATCAGCCGGTGCGAGGCGAGCACCCCTGCCGCCTGCCACAGCAGCCCCGGACGGTCGGGCGCGACCACGGTGACCTCGGAGCCGCGGACCAGCGCCGCCGGCACGCCACCATCGGCGAGCGCGAGCTGGTCGGGCCGCGGCTGCGGGGGCGGCTGTAGCTCGCCGGCCAGCTTGGCCGACACCCGGCTCACCAGCTCCGCGACAAGGCCGGCCTTCCAGCCGGACCAGGCGGCGGGCCCGGTCGCCTGGCCGTCCGCAATCGCCAGCGCGTGCAGTAGGTCGAGCAGCCCCCTGCCGCCGACCGCGTCGGCGACCTGCGTCACCGTAACCGGGTCGTCCAGGTCACGCCTCGTCGCGGCTTGAGGCAAAAGAAGATGTAGCCGAACGGCTTCGGCCACCAGTTCCGCGTCGGCCGGGCTGAACCCGACGTGGCGGGCCACGTCGCGGGCCACCACCGCACCGGAGACGCTATGGTCGCCCGGCCAGCCCTTGCCCACGTCATGCAGGAACGCCGCGAGCAGCAGCAGGTCGGGACGGGCCACCTCACGGGTGAGCGCGGCAGCCCTTGCCGCCGTCTCGAAAAGATGCCTGTCCACGGTGTGCCGGTGCAGCGGGTTGCGCTGTGGCCTGTTGCGCACCCGCTCCCAGTCGGGCAGCAGGCGCGTCACGAGACCCTCCTGGTCAAGAGCCTCCCAGACGCCGATCGCCGCCTCACCGGCACCGAGCAGCGCGATCAGGGCTTCCCGTGCCCCGGCCGGCCAGGGCACCGGAAGCGGAGGGCAGCTGGCCAGCCGGTCGAGGGTGCGGGGCGCGAGCGGCAGCCCGGCCTGCGCGGCAGCGGCCGCAGCCGTCAGCACCAGCACGGGATCGGCCTCGGGGTCGGCGGACCTGGCAAGCACGACCTCGCCGTCCTGCTCTACCACGCCGTCGGCGAGCGGCCGCCGCTCGGCCGGCTTGCGCCCGCGGCGCGAGGGGGAGCTGGCCCGGTCCGCCTGGCGGAACGTGTTGTCTACCGCATAGACCACGGTCCTGGCGGCGCCGGCCAGCACCCGGAGCAGCGCGTCGCCGTCGAGCAGGCCCGACACTTTCGCGACCTCGTCCTGCTCCTGGAACACCAGCCGGTCGGCCGACCTGCCGGTGACTTCGTGCAGCGCGTGCCTGATATCGAGGATGGTCTCGTAGGCGGCTCGTACCCGCGGCCCTGGCGCCGGAGCAACCCAGGCAGCCGCCACCGCCTGGATGGCGTGCACGTCGCGCAGGCCGCCCTTGGCCTCTTTCAGGTCGGGCTCGAGCAAGAATGCGAGCTCGCCTGATCGCCGTTCGCGCTCGGCGTGCATCTCCCGCAGCTCCGCCAGGCGGGTGCCCGCGGCCGCCCGCCAGTCCTCGAGCGTCCGCTCGCGCAGCCGGGCGGAGAGCGCGGGGTCGCCAGCGATGTGCCGCGCGTAGAGCAGCCCGAGCGCGACCTTGAGGTCGTCGGCCGCGGCCCGCCTTGCCTCCGCCAGCGTCCGCACCGAGTGGTCGAGATGGGTGCCAGCATCCCAAACCGGGTACCAGATCCGGTCCGCGATAGCCCCGATGCCGTCGACGCTGTCATGGAGCAGCAGCAGGTCAAGATCACTGCCCGGCAGCAGCTCGCGGCGCCCGAGGCCACCCACGGCAACCAGCGCGACGCCGGGCTCGGCTCCGAGCAGACCAGCCAGCCAGCGGTCGGCCTCAGCGGTTCTGCGTGCCCGGTCCGCCGCGAACGACGTCACGATGCTCAAGGCTCTCCCCGCCGACGGGTGGCTCAGATCGCGTCGGGTCCGCGTTCTCCGGTGCGGACCCTGACGACGGTTTCGACCGGAACACACCAGACCTTGCCGTCGCCGATCTTGCCCGACTGAGCCGCCTTAACGACCACCCCGACAAGATCGTCGGCATCTTCGTCATCGCACAGCACCTCCAGCCTGAGCTTGGGCACCAGGTCTATCTGGTACTCAGCACCGCGGTAGACCTCGGTATGGCCGCGCTGCCTGCCATAGCCGGTGGCTTCCGTCACGGTCATCCCGTTCACACCGAATGCCTGCAACGCGGCTTTCACGTCATCCAGCTTGAACGGCTTGATGACAGCCGTGATGAGCTTCACGCGACCACCTCTTACGCGCCTCGCCTACTCTGATCTTTACCCGACCCTGCAACGACTCTGCGCTCACGCCGTTTCGCGAGGTACGTCCGGTTGTTTCCGCACTGTGAAACGCGAGCGCCAGGTGTTACGGCCATGTTACGGCGGTTTGCATGGTCTGGTGCCCACCGGCTAGCCGCGGGCTACTGATCCCGGCCGCCGATGATCGCGTCCACGAATGCCTCCGGCTCGAACGGCGCCAGGTCATCGGGGCCCTCGCCCAGGCCGACCAGCTTGACCGGAACGCCGATCTCACGCTGCACGGCGATCACGATGCCGCCCTTGGCGGTGCCGTCCAGCTTGGTCAGCACGATCCCGGTGACATCAACCACCTCAGCGAATACCCGCGCCTGGCGCAGGCCGTTCTGCCCGGTGGTCGCGTCGAGTACGAGCAGGACCTCGTCCACGCTCGTGTTCTTCTCGATCACCCGCTTGACCTTGCCCAGCTCATCCATCAGCCCGGTCTTGGTGTGCAACCTGCCCGCCGTATCGACGATGACGGTATCCACGTGCTCGTCGATTCCCGCCTTGACGGCCTCGAAGGCGACGCTCGCCGGATCGGCACCGTCACGATCGGACCGGATCACCCGGGCACCCACCCGGTCGCCCCAGGTCTGTAGCTGATCGGCTGCCGCCGCACGGAACGTGTCCGCCGCGGCAAGCAGCACGGTGCGGCCGTCGCCGACGAGCGCACGGGCCAGCTTCCCGCAGGCGGTGGTCTTCCCGGTGCCGTTGACGCCGACCACGAGCAGCACGGCCGGGTGGCCGCCATGCGGCGCGGTGCGCAGCGACCTGTCGTCGCCCGGGCCGACCTGGGCGAGCAATTCGGCCCGCAGCAGCGCCCTGACCTCGTCGGTGTCGCGGCTGCCGAGTACCTTCACCTTGGTCCGCAGCTCGTCCACTATCTGCCGGGACGGGCCGACGCCCACGTCCGCGGTGATCAGCGCGTCCTCGATCTCCTCCCAGGTCTCCTCGTCCAGGCTGGACCGGGACAGCAGGCCGAGCAGGACCGCCCCCAGCCCGGACTGCGACCTGGCCAGCCTGCCGCGCAGCGCGGCCAGGCGGCCGGCCGATGGCGGCGGCCGCTCGAGCTCGGGCTCGGGCTCCTGCGGGCGGCGGGGCGCGGCCGGCGCCTCGGCTCGGTCCGCCACCGGGGTTCCCGTGGTGGCGGCGCCGACGCTCGGCTGCGGTGGCGCCGGCTCCGCGGCAGGCGGCGCGGGCCGGGTGACGGCACGGCGCCGGGGACGGACCAGCAGCAGCCAGCCCGCGGAGGCAACCGCTAGGACAGCTATGACGATGATGAGGATCAGGTATGCCATGAGGCACCCAGTCTCGCAGACCGGCGGGACTAGGGTGCGTTAGGCTGCCGCCGCGCGGCCGCCTATACCCGCTCGCGCTCGCGCAGCCGCTGGCTCACCACGGCCGAGACGCCGTCGCCCCGCATGCTGATCCCGTACAGCGAGTCGGCGACCTCCATCGTCCGCTTCTGATGGGTGACGATGATCAGTTGTGAGGTCTCCCTGAGCTCCTCGAGGATGTGCAGGAGCCGCTGTAGGTTCGTGTCGTCGAGCGCGGCCTCGACCTCATCGAGCACGTAGAAGGGCGATGGCCGGGCCTTGAAGATCGCCAGCAGGAAGGCGATCGCGGTCAGCGAACGCTCGCCGCCGGACAGCAGCGACAGCCGCTTGACTTTCTTGCCCGGCGGCCTGGCCTCTACCTCGATTCCGGTGGCGAGCATGTCGTCGGGCTCGGTCAGCACCAGCTTGCCGTCACCGCCAGGGAACAACCTCGAGAAGATCCCCTCGAACTCACGCGCGGTGTCCTCGTAAGCCGCCGCAAAGACCTGCTGGACCCGGTCGTCCACCTCCTTGACCACGGTGAGCAGGTCGCGACGGGTCTTCTTCAAGTCCTCAAGCTGGGTGCCAAGGAACGCGTGCCGTTCCTCCAGGGCGGCGAATTCCTCCAGGGCCAGCGGGTTCACCTTGCCGAGCAGGGCGAGCTGGCGCTCGGCCACCTGGGCCCGGCGTTCCTGCTCAGCCCGGTCGTATCTGGGCGGGTCATCGCCGTCCGCGAGCTCCGCGCCATCGGGCAAGGCCGGAGCGGTATCGGGCCCGTACTCGGCGACTAGCGCATCGGAGTCCACGCCGAACTCCTCCGCCGCCCGGCCGCCAATCTGGTCCAGGCGCAACCGGTGCTCGGCGGCCACGATCTCCGCGCTGTGCGCGCGGTCCACCAGCGCGTCCAGCTCGGCGGCTACCGCCGCGGCCCTGGCCCGCAGTGACGTCAGCTCTGCCATCCGCCCGGCGGTTGCCTGCTCGGCCGTCTGCCGCTGCGCCTGCGCCAGCTCGATGGACTCCTCGATCCGCGCGATGACCGTCCGGGCGCCGTCGGCTACCGCGCGGGCGATGGCCGCGTGCCGTTTGCGCTGGGCGAGCCTGGCAGTCGCGCGCTCGCGCGCCTGCCGCTCGGCAACGGCCGCAGCAGCCAGCGCATCGCCCCGGCCGGTGATGGCCCGGGTGCGCTCTTCGACCGTCCGCACCTCCAGCCGGGCCTCCATCTCGGCAGTGCGCGCCGCAGCGCACCGCTGGCCCAGCAGGTCCCTGGCCGCGCTGTCGGGCCTGTCCGCCCCGTCGGCTCCGTCGGCTCCGTCGGCTCCGTCGGCCTCCTCGGCCTCCGCCTTGGCGAGCTGCCGCTCCAGGTCCTCGAAGTGGGCAATGTCGGCTTCCCGCGCTCGCTGCGCGGCGTGCAGGGCCTTCGCCAGCCGCTCTGCCTCTTCCCTCGCGCCGCGCGCGGCGCCGGCCAGCATGCCGATCCGGCCGGAGATGCCGGCCGCGGCGCCGTCGGCCTCCTGTAGCCCGGCCAGCGCGCGGGCCAGCGCCTGGCGGGCATCTTCCTCGCCGCGCGCCGCGTCAGCGAGCTCGCGCTCGGCGCGGGCGCCGCGGCGCTCCGCCGCGGCCAGCCCGGCCGCCGCCGCGTCGGCAGCGGCGCGGATTTCCAGCAGGCTCGGCGCCTTCGCCGACCCGCCATGCGCCCAGTGCACACCGAGCAGGTCGCCTGCCCTGGTCACCACTCGCAGGGCGGGATCGGCTCGCACCAGATCCGCGGCCTGGCGGAGGTCGTCGGCAACCACGACACCGCCGAGGAGCTCGGCCAGGGCGCTGGCCGCTCCTTCGGGCGCATGCACCAGGTCGAGCGCAGGCCGCGCACCAGGCGGCAGCGCGATGGCGGCGGGCTGGCCGCTGCGCTGGCCGGCCCCCGCACTCGCGATGACCAGCCCGGCGCTGCCGGATCCCTCGCTTCGAAGCGCATCGAGAATCGCCACGGCCTCGTCGAGACCGGCCACGGCTACCGCGTCTGCCGCCGCCCCTAGCGCCGCGGCGATGGCTTGCTGCCCGCCCTCTTCCACGGTGAGCATCGCGGCGAACGAGCCCAGCACACCGCCAAACCTGCCCGGCTGGCCGAGCAGGATCTCCGAGGCGTCACCGCCCCGGTTGAACGCCTCTTCGAGCGTCTCCTTGCGTGCCCGCAGTGCCGCCCGCTCGCCGCTCGTCTGGTGTTCGGCCGCGCGAAGCGCGGTAACCCGCTCGGCTGCCCGGCTGACCGCCGCAGCCGCCTGCTCGCGGGCGGCGGCAAGTTCTGCCCTGCCCTCGTCCCGGCCGACCGCGAGACCCTGAACGGCACCGTGCTCCTGCTCAGCCCGCTCGGCCCGCTCCTGCGCCTGCTCGCCAGCGGCAGCAAGGCGCGAGATCTCTTCCTCAGCCGCACCGCCGCGGCTGCGCGACGCGCCAACCTGGCCGCGGAGCTTGGCAAGGCGCTCGGCCCTCGCCGCCACCTCGCGGGCATAGCGGGCGAGCTGACGTTCCACCTCGGCAAGCGCGGACTCGGCGGCGGTGCGGCCCTGCACCACCGTGGCCAGGCGATCGCGGCATACCTCGAGCCGCTCGGTGAGCGCGGCTTCCTCCTCGCGCAGGGCGGCAGCTTCCGCGTCCAGCGCGTCGGGATCCCGGCCCGGCCGGTCGGGCTCGGGGTCCGCGGACAGGTGATGATGGCGCTCGGCGGCAAGGCTGGCCACGCCGCGGAACCGCTCGGCCAGGGCGGACAGGGCGAACCACGTCTCCTGGGCCCGGGCGAGCCTGGGCGCGTGCTCCCGCGCCGCGGCCTCCAGCTCGGCCTCCTTGGCCCGCGCGCTGCCGAGCTCGCTGTCAAGCTGGGCGCGGCGGACAACGACCACCGCCTCGCCCGCCGTTTCCTGCTCGAGCTCAGCGGCCAGCGTGACATAGTCGTCGGCCAGCAGCCGCAGCCTGGCATCACGCAGGTCGGCCTGGATGACCGCGGCCTTGCGGGCAATCTCGGCCTGGCGGCCGAGCGGCTTGAGCCTGCGCCCCAGCTCCGTGGTGAGGTCCACAAGCCTGGTCAGATTCACCTGCATGGCCTCGAGCTTTCGCAGCGCTTTTTCCTTGCGCCTGCGGTGCTTGAGTACCCCGGCCGCCTCCTCGATCAGCGCGCGCCTGGCGTCAGGTCCCGCGTGCAGCACCTCGTCGAGCTGGCCCTGGCCGACGATCACGTGCATCTCGCGGCCAAGCCCGGAGTCCGAGAGCAGCTCCTGGATGTCGAGCAGGCGGCAGTGATCACCGTTGAGCGAGTACTCGCTCTGGCCGGACCTGAACAGCAGGCGGCTGATCGTTACCTCGGCGTACTCGATCGGCAGGGCGCCGTCGCTGTTATCGATGGTGAGGGTGACCTCGGCGCGGCCGAGCGGCGGGCGAGAGGTGGTCCCGGCAAAGACCACATCCTCCATCTTGCCGCCGCGCAGTGACTTAACCCCCTGCTCGCCCATCACCCAGGAGAGCGCATCCACGATGTTGGACTTGCCCGAGCCGTTCGGCCCGACTACACAGGTAATCCCCGGCTCGAAGCGCAGCGTGCTCGATGAGGCGAAGGACTTGAACCCACGCAGGGCGAGCGTTTTGAGGTGCACCCCCGGGATCTCCTCCTTGGTGGCTGCTTGTCCGCACCCTACCGCGCAGCGCCGTCACATCCGGGGATTCGCGCCGGATGCCGACATGCGGGTTCCGGCAGTAACGATTGTCCCCGGGTCGGGCATATCCGCTTCTGCGCTTTATGCGACGACTATTGACAAAGCGAATAGGGACGCCAGATAGAGGCGTCCCTTGGTCGTCGTCACCGCCGGGCCGGGTGAGCGGCCGTCAGGTGAGTGCCGGCTCGCGGGGCCGAATTACCAGCAGTTCATGGTCGACCTCCGCGGCAAGTGCGTCCTTCTCATCTTGAAGCCGGACAAGCTCGGCTTCAAGATCGCGGACGCGCTGCTGGAGACGACGCATTTCGTTGACTACGCGGAGATCGGGCCCGCCAACGTGGCCGAGTAGAGCCTTCGCCATACTAAAAGGTCCTCCACACTGAGTGACCAGAGTGGGCACGCACGCGATTATGGACATGGGTGCGCGCGGATAACTACTTAAGGGTCCCACCCGGCGGGGACCAGGTCAAGTTGACCATCCCCGTTCTTCTAGTTTACCCGACGGGTCGTGGCGCTATGGCCCAGTCGATCAGGAAAGATCACCCTGGATCTCGGCCCACTGCTGACTGACCGCAGTCACCCGGCCCGGCGCAGCGGGCCCGCCCAGCAGGGCAAGCAGTTCACGGCAGGCAGCCTGCCCACCCTCGGCGATCACCTCCACCCGCCCGTCGGGCAGGTTCGTCGCCGCCGCGGCCAGGCCGAGCCTGCCCGCCTGGGACCGCGCCCACCAGCGGAAGCCAACCCCCTGCACCAGGCCTTCGACCCAGGCGGTCAGCCGGACATCGGGATCGCCGCCGGCGCCGCCTGACATCAGTCGGCGGGCCGGCTGGCTGTGCGCCTCACCACCGGCCGCGGCGGGGGCGCGGCTGGCACCGGGGACAGCTGAAGGCGGACCGGTTCATGAACGGATCCCGGCGCACCGGAGTCCCGCACCGGGGGCACGGCTCGTCCTCCCGTCCGTAGACGGCGAGCGACCGGTCGAAGTAACCGCTCTCGCCGTTGACGTTGATGTAGAGGGCATCGAACGAGGTGCCGCCGACCGCCAGCGCTTCCAGCAGGACCTCTCTGACCGCGGCCAGCAGCCGCGCGATCTCCGGCCTGCTCATCGTCTCGGTGGGCCGCGCCCAGTGCAGTCGCGCCCGCCACAGCGCCTCGTCGGCGTAGATGTTGCCGANNCGTAGATGTTCCCGACGCCGCTGATCAGCGACTGGTCGAGCAACGCCCGTTTAATCCCGGTGTGTCGCATACGCAGCCGCGTGGCCAGAGCCTCGCCGTCGAAGGCGGGTTCCAGCGGGTCTGGCGCGATGTGCGCGATCGGGGCAGGCAAGCCTGGGCCACCGGGGACGAGGGATAGATGGCCGAACGTCCGCTGATCGGTGAAGCGCAGATCGGGACCTTGGTCGTCGAACGTGAAGCGCGCCCGAACGTGCGTGCCGATCGGCCGGCTGGCGTCACCGACGAGGAGCTGGCCGCTCATGCCGAGGTGGGCGATCAGCGCGTCCTCCCCGGCAGACATCCACAGGTACTTGCCTCGCCGTCGCGCCGCGGTAATCACGCGCCCGGCCATCGCCGCCTCGAAGTCACGGGGCCCGCCCAGATGACGGCGCACCGCCCTGGGGTGCAGTACCGCCGCGGCCGCCACCCTGCGGCCGGCCACATGACGTTCCAGGCCGCGCCGTACGGTCTCAACCTCAGGAAGCTCGGGCACCCTCAGGCCTGGCGGGGGGAATCGGTGCCCGCGTCATCATCGCGAGACGCCGTGGGATCGGCGGGCATCGCCTGGCCGTCAGACGCCGCCGGGTCAGCGGATCCTGATTCCTCGCTGATTGCCGTGTACGCCGCCTCAGCCGCCTGCTGCTCTGCCTCTTTTTTCGACTTGCCCTCGCCTGACCCGAAGGTGCGCCCGGCGACTCGGACCGTGGCGCGGAAAGACTTCTGATGGTCGGGCCCGCTCTCCTCGACCCGGTACTCGGGAACGCCGAGGTCCTCGGCGGCGGTGAGTTCCTGTAGCGAGGTCTTCCAGTCCAGGCCGGCACCTAGCCGCGCCGAGCTCGCGATGACGGGGTCGAATAGCCGGTGCACGAGCAGGCCGGCCACATCCAGGCCCCGGTCGGTGTAGACGGCGCCGATCACCGCCTCCAGGGTGTCGGCGAGGATGGACGGCTTGTCTCTGCCGCCGGTCCCTTCCTCGCCCCGGCCGAGCCTGACGTAGGCGCCGAGTCGCAGCTCCCGGGCGACCCCGGCGAGCGCCCGCATCTGCACCACGGCGGCACGCAGCTTGGCCAGCTGACCTTCCGGCAAGTCGGGATGCTCGCGGAACAGGGCGTCCGTGACGACGAGGCCGAGCACAGAATCGCCGAGGAACTCCAGCCGCTCATTAGTGGGCAGGCCGCCGTTCTCATAGGCGTAAGACCTGTGCGTCAGGGCACGCTCGAGCAGCTCAGGGCTGAGCGGCACACCGAGGGCATGCAACAGTTTCGCCCGGTCAAGCTCGGCTCCGCCTTCGCTCAGCGGTCCGTTCCCTGGGCCCACGGCTCCTCCTCCTCGGCTCACGTCTCAGGTCGCCGAGTGAGGTCAGGAAGGTGTGATTACCTGGCGTCGGTTGTATGTCCCGCATGTCGGGCAGGCCACGTGCGGCAGCTTTTGACTGTGGCACTGCGGGCAGCGCGTCAGCGTCGGCGCCGTAGCCCGCCACTGCGAGCGGCGCGACCTGGTATTGCTGCGGGACATCCGCCGCTTCGGAACGGCCATCTCAGCCCTCCTGTCTTTCTGCGGCGCGCGCGCCGCCTTGTGGTTCTGAAATGTCCAGTTGGCGCAGCTGCGCCCACCTCGGATCGGACCCGCCGCCATGGTCATGCGCCGGGTCGGCCTCCGCGAGACGGATTCCGCACTCCGGGCACAGTCCCTCGCAGTCGCCGCGGCACAGCGGTGCGAGCGGCAGTGCGAGGACCATGGCATCGCGGAAGGCCGGCTCGAGGTCGAGCAGATCCGCGTCAAGGAACCGCCGGTCCTCGTCGTCTTCAGCCATGGCCGCCGGGCCCGCGCCGGTCTCATAAAGCTCGCACAAGGCGACATCGACCGACAAGGTCACCGGCTCCAGGCACCGAGCGCACTCGCCGGCCACTGGCGCCGCCGCCGCCGCGGTGACCAGCACGCCTTCTGATACAGCTTCCAGCCTGACGGTCAGCTTGATATCGGCGCCGACCGGAACGCTGGAAAGAGCGACACGCAGATCTGCCGGGGCCGGCACGAGGCGAGTCTCGCTTCGTGCTGATCCCGGCTGGCGGCCGAGTGTCCGAGTGTCGAACACTAGAGGGCTGCGTGGGTTGGGATGCGCGGTGGATTTACTGGGTACGTATGCCATGACGGATACCGGTGTGGGCTGAGCTGACGCGTTAGCCTACCTGCGGCCTTGGGCAAAGCCCAACTTAGCGTGTGCCGCCAGGCCCGGGAGCCTGCTTTAGGCTCTCCAGCCGGTCACGCAGCCGGACCAGGACCAACTCGGGAACCAACCCGTCCACGTCTCCCCCGTACCTGGCTATTTCCTTGACCAGGCTGGATCGCAGGAACGCGTACAGCGGATTCGTGGTCATGAACAGCGTCTCGATCCCGGCCAGCCGGTAATTCATCTGCGACATCATTTGCTCGTACTCGAAGTCGCTGACCGCGCGGAGCCCCTTCACGATCGCCGAGATGTCGTTCGCCTGGCAGAAGTCCACGATCAACCCGTGGAACCGGGTCACCTGCACGTTCCGGTAGCCGGCGGTGACTTCCCGCAGCATCTCCACTCGCTCGTCGGTGGTGAAGAGCGCCTGCTTGGAGACGTTGGTCAGCACCGCCACGACAACCTCGTCGTAGAGGCGGGCTGCTCGCCCGATGATGTCAAGGTGCCCGTTCGTGACGGGATCAAATGAACCGGGACAGACGACGCGACGCACGCGGTTCCACCCTTCTGGCAGGTCGGCGGTCATGTCATGCCTGGAGCACACCCGTTGCGAGACCGTACCAGAGGCTCGCCTCGCCGTATCGCCGCGACCTGTCCTGCGCGTAGCCTTCGGGCCAGCGCACCGGCCCTGACCTGGTGCTTCGCTCCACCACGATCAGGGCTCCGGGCATCAGCCAGCTGGCCGCCACGAGCGCGGTGAGCACCGAGGTGACCAGATCGCCCGCCATCGCGTAGGGCGGATCGGCGAAGACCACGTCGAAGGGGCGGCGCGGGGGGTGATCCGCTTGCGCCGGCGCTGCGGCTTCCCCCGGCGCTGCGGCTTCCCCCGGCGCTGCGGCTTCCCCCGGCGCTGCGGCTCCCCCCGGCGCTGCGGCTCCCCCCGGCGCTGCTGCTTCCGCTAGCGCTGGCACGGCACTTCCTGCGCCCACGTAGCCGGACGGTCCCCTGGCGAGCAGGCGCTCCACGCGGTCCGCGCTGACGTACGCTCCGGCCAGGCCCAGCGCGGCGATGTTGGCGCGGATCACGCGGACCGCGCGGGGGTCCGCCTCGACCAGGAGCGCGCGTTCCGCGCCGCGGGAGAGCGCTTCCAGGCCCACCGCGCCGGAGCCCGCATACAGGTCGAGCACACTCGCGCCGGCCAACGGCCCGCGGATCGCGTGCACGGTGGCGAACAGCCCTTCCCGGGCGCGGTCACTGGTCGGCCTGGTGTCCCGCCCGGCGGGGACGGACAGCCGACGCCCGCCCGCCGTCCCCGCGATAACCCGTGTCATTGCAGCGGGCCGGCCTAGCTCAGCGGCCGGATCTGGCTGGACGTCACAGTCCCGAAGCGTAGTCGCCGCTCACGGCCGGCGGCCGAGCCACCCGGCCAGCCGCGCGTAGGGCCCATCGCCGTCTGGCGCGGCCACCACCGGGCCGAATGGGATCTGGCCGCCCCGGGGCTCGGCAGGCAGCATCCGGCGGGCGAAGGCAAGCGCGAACTCGGCGAGCTCGGGATCGAGCTCGGTCTGCTGGCTGGTCGCCGTGGCCAGGTCCCAGCCGTGCGTTAGCACCTCCTGGACATAGCCGGTCACCGCCCCGCGGCCAGGAACCTGCCCCCATGGCACGTTCACCATGGCGTCGAGTTTGGCGTCGTCGGCCCATGCCGCCTGGGCGCGGACGCTGGCCTGGCGGAAGGCGTCCGGCCAACCGTCGTCGGGCACTGCGTCGGCGCGGGCAGGGACGGCGAGCCCATCGCCGCCCTCGCCGAAGATGGCAGCCCGGTTCAGCCCGCCGACCATGTGGCTGAGCAGCGACCTTACGTCGAAATCGGTGCACGGGGTCGGGTCACCGAGCTGGCCTGGCTGGACCTTCTCGATGATCAATTCGGTCTGATCGAGTGCGCGGGCGTACATCTGCCTCGGGTCGGGTGTGGCGGTCATGGTGACTCCTTTTCTGTCTGCGACTAGGCCACACGATGACAGGAAAATATGACACCTGTTGTCATGTTTTTCAGCGAGAATGGGCCAGTGAGATCCGACCGGCTGCTGTCCATCCTGCTGGTGCTCCAGTCCCGCGGACGGGTGCCCGCGGCTGAGCTTGCCGAGCGCCTGGAGGTTTGTCTCCGCACGATCTACCGTGACGTGGAAGCGCTATCGGCGGCCGGCGTTCCGGTCTATACCGAACGGGGCCGGCATGGCGGTATCGCGCTGCTGGATGGCTACCGCACCGATATGACCGGCCTGACCCGGGACGAGGCGCGGGCGCTGTTCGTCCTTAGCCCCCAGGGCGCGCACGCTGACCTCGGACTCCAGGTCCCGCTGCGTTCGGCATTGGCCAAGGTGATGACAGCGATGCCTGAGCCGTTCCGTCCCGCCGCAACGGCGGCGAGCCAGCGAATACTGGTCGACCCGGCGCGGTGGATGCGCCAGGCAGAGCCGCCCGGCCACCTCGGCGTCTTGCAGAGCGCCGTGTTCGCCGACCGCAGGCTGCGGCTGCGCTACCGCCACAGCGGCCAGCCGAAGGCGCGCGGCTACACCGTGGACCCGTACGGCCTGGTCTGCAAAGCCGGAATCTGGTACCTGATCGCCGACCACTGCGGCAGGCCGCTGTTGCTGCGGGTCTCCCGGGTGGAGTCGGCGTCGCTGACCGCCGCAGCGGTGCGCCGCCGGCCAGGCGCCGATCTGGCCGGCGAGTGGGCCCGGCTGCGCCGCCAGGTGGAGGACAGGCCGACACCGGTGCGCGTGGTGGCCAGGGTGCGGCGCGAGGTTCTCGACATGTTCTGCCGGATCCACGCGCAGCACCTGGCCGGGCCGCCGCCCGGCAGCGCCGGTGCCGAGCCGGGCGGAGCCGACCAAGACGGCGGCGGCCAGGACGGGGCCGACCAGGACGGGGCCGACCAGGACGGTAGGGGCCAGGACGGCGGGGGCCAGGACTGGGTCGAGCTCGTGCTGGCGTTCCGCGGCGTCGGCGCGGCGCGGCCGCTGCTCGCCTTCGGCGCGGACGTGCAGGTGATCTCACCGGCAGCGGTGCGCGCGGACCTGGCCGCGGTCGCGGCGTCGGCGGCGGCGTGCCACGGCGCTCCGGCCGGCCGCCGGGCTATCGCGATGGACCGTTGATCAGGCCTTCTCCAGGAATTCGGCTTGGTCGGGGCCGAGCAAATCGCTGATCGCCGCGGCCAGGCCGGGATGACGCACGAGCTCGGGGTCGGAATCCACCAGGGTGGTGGCCTCGCCGCGTGCCTGGACGATCAGCTCCTCGTCCCTGAGCAGCGTCAGCAGCCGCAGGCTGGATTGGCGGCCAGCCTGGGTCGCGCCGAGCACGTCACCCTCTCTGCGCTGCTCCAGGTCGAGCCGCGAGAGCTTGAACCCGTCCAGCGTCGCGGCCACCGCGTGGAGCCGCTCCCGTGACTTGCTCTCCTGCGCCGCCTCGGTCACCAGCAGGCACAGGCCGGCCACCGTGCCGCGGCCGACCCGGCCGCGTAGCTGGTGAAGCTGAGACACGCCGAACCGCTCGGCGTCCATGACGACCATGGTCGTGGCATTGGGGACGTCCACGCCTACCTCGACGACGGTGGTCGCCACCAGCACATCGATCGCTCCGTCCGCGAACTCCCGCATGATCCGGTCCTTGTCGTCGGGCCGCAGCCGCCCGTGCAGCACGCCCAGCCGTACGGCCTTAAGCGGCCCCTGCTCGAGCGCGGGCGCCAGGTCGAGCACGGCCAGCGGCGGACGACCAGCGGCGGACGGCGGGCCCTGCTCCGCGCTGCCATCCAGTGCGCTGCCATCCGGTCCGCTGCCATCCGGTCCGCCGCTGCCGGTGCCGTCCCCATCAGGCTCGCTGCCCGGGCCGTCGTCGCCGCCGATGCGGGGGCAGACCACATACGCCTGCTGGCCGCGCTCCACCTCCTCCCGGATCCGCTCCCAGGCGCGCTCCAGGTACCTCGGCTTGTCCGCGGCGGGCACCACGTGGGTGGCGATCGAGGGCCGGCCTGCCGGGAGCTCGCTGAGGGTGGACACGTCGAGGTCCCCGTAGACGGTCATCGCGACCGTGCGCGGGATGGGCGTCGCGGTCATGACCAGCACGTGCGGGCGGCCATCCTGCGCCTTCTCGCGCAGCACATCGCGCTGCTCGACGCCGAACCTGTGCTGTTCGTCCACCACAACAAGGCCGAGATCGGCAAACTGCACGCGCTCCTGGAGCAGCGCGTGCGTGCCGATCACGATCCCGGCCGCACCCGAGGCGGCGTCGAGCAGGGCCTCGCGGCGCGCGGACGCGCCTAGCGCGCCGGTGAGCAGGGTAACCCTGGTGGACTTCTCCGCGCCGCCGAGCCGACCCGCCTGGCCAAGCGGGCCGAGCATTTCGGTTACCGACCTGTGGTGCTGCTGGGCGAGCACCTCGGTCGGGGCAAGCAGCGCCGCCTGACCGCCCGCATCCACCACCTGTAGCATCGCCCGGACAGCGATCACCGTCTTGCCGGAGCCGACCTCGCCCTGTAGCAGTCGGTGCATCGGGTGGGCACAGCCGAGATCCGTGGCGATCGTCAGGCCGGCTTCCCGCTGCCCGTCAGTGAGCGTGAACGGCAGCCTCTCGTCGAAGGCGGCAGCGAGGCCGTCGGCCTCCGCCGGGCGCGGCATGGCGGGCAGCGCGGCGGACGCGCGGCGCCGCTGGGCGAGGGCCGTCTGGACGACGAAGGCCTCGTCCCACTTCAGCCGGTCCACCGCTCGCTTGCGATCCTGGTCGTCCAGCGGCAGGTGGATGCCCCGGATCGCCTCTGCCAGGCCGACGAGCCGGTAGCGCTCGCGGACCTCGGCGGGTAGCGGATCATCGCCGATGTCCAGCACATCGAGGACGGTGCGGACAGATTTGGCGATCTTCCAGGACGGCAGCTTCCTGGTGGCCGGGTAGACGGGGATGAGCTCCGCGGCGTATTCGGCGGCAAGCTCGGTGCCCGCCGCCGCCGCGTTGATCAGCTCGAAGTCTGGATGGACGAGCTGGCGCCTATTCCTGAAGGTGGAGACCTCGCCGGAGAACAGGCCGTGCGCGCCCAAAGGCAGCTGTCGCGTATAGGAGTTTCCGCGCACGGTGAAGAAGGTCAGGATCAGGCTGCCCACGCCGTCGGTGACGGTGACCTCGATGATCTGGCCCTTGCGGTGGCCCATCGGACGCGAGGTGACTCTGGCTACCTGCGCCAGCACGGTCACGTGCTCGCCGATACGCAGCGACGCCAGGTCGGTGAGCTCGCCGTGCCGCTGGTACCTGCGCGGATAGTGGCGCAGCAGGTCACCGATGGTCTCGATCTCGAACGCCTCGCCGAAGATCTTCGCCGTCTTCGGCCCGACGGTCTTGCCCAGCGGCTCGTGCACGGTCACCATACGGGCAGGATAGGCCGGGCCGTCAGTATCCGGTGGCACCGTCGATGCGCTCACGGAGCAAGTCGGCATGGCCGTTGTGCCGGGCGTATTCAGCGATCATGTTCACCAGGATCCGGCGCAGCGAGATGGGCTCCCCGCTTCGCCGCAGCGTGCCGGTCTGATCCAGCGATGACGCGCCGGCCACGATTTCGCGGGCGCGATCACACTCCGCCCGCCAGACGGCGAGCGCTTCGCCGGCATCACCATCCAGGGAATCGAAGTCCTGATCCGGGTCTTCGTCGGAGTAGTAGATCAGCGGCACGTCCTGGCCGGCGAACTGCACGCGGAACCACCAGCGTTCCACCCCGGTGAGGTGCCGGACCAGGCCGTGCAGGCTCAGCCCGGAGGGGGGAATGCCCTTCTCGGAGAGCCTGGCTGACGGCACACCCGAGCACTTCAGCTCGAAGGTCTTGCGCTGCCAGTCAAGCTCGCCGGTCAGCGTCTCGCGCTCGGCGCCGGTCCGGGACAGTTTCTCCCTGGTATCGGCCGGCCAGGGCTGGGCGAAATGCTGCGGGTTCTGGGTCATCACACGAGCATGCCAGCAGGCACTGACAGAGCCAGTTCGCGTCCAGGCATGCGGGTCGGCTATTCTTTCGACGACTGCCCATGCGAGTCTCATGGTCGCGCCGGGGCACCATCCATCCCACGAACCCAATGGAGCGATCCCGTGGCTTCCGTCTGCGACGTATGCGGCAAGGGGCCGGGTTTCGGCAACAGGATCTCGCACTCGCACCGCCGCACCCGCCGCCGCTGGAACCCCAACATCCAGACCGTGCGGGCCGTGGTCGGACGGACGCCGAAGCGGCTCAAGGTGTGCACCTCGTGCATCAAGGCTGGCAAGGTCAGCCGCTAACCTCGCTCTGACTGGCCCGCATCCGCCATGCGTGATCAACCGGGCCGGTACCCGCGCCGAGCGGGAATCCAGCACTAATCGCTCCGGTCAGGTACTCCCTGGCGGCTGCCACTGCCTGCGGCACATCCGCGCCCAGCGCGAGCAGCGACGCTATCGCGGCGGCAAGCGTGCATCCCGTGCCGTGCGTGTGCCTTCCAGGTAGCCGCCTGGACGAGAACCTGTGCACGCTCTGGCCGTCGTAGAGCAGGTCGACGGGGTCCGCGGGAAGGTGGCCGCCGGTCACCAGCACCCACTCGGGACCAAGCGCCCTGACCGCCTGAGCGGCCGCTAGCAGCCCGGCCTCATCGGCTGCCCGGACGCCGGTGAGCAATTCGGCCTCGTCCAGGTTGGGCGTGACCACCGTGGCCAGCGGGAGCAGCCGTTGCTTCATGGCGGCCAGCGCGTCCGGCGCCAGCAGGCGGTCCCCGTGCGAGGACGCCGCGACCGGGTCCACCACGATGGGGGCCGTCACGTTACCCAGTGCGTCGGCGACCGCATCGACAATCCTGGCTGAAGCGAGCATTCCTGTCTTGACTGCTTGGACGCCGATGTCGGACAGGACAGATTCGAGCTGCGCTGCGACCGCCTCCGCCGGAAGCTCCCAATATCCCTGGACGCCCACCGAGTTCTGTGCCGTTACGGCGCAGATCACGCTCATTCCGTGCACGCCGAGGGCAAGCATGGTTTTCAGGTCCGCCTGTATCCCGGCCCCGCCCGCGGAATCTGAGCCCGCCACCGTGAGCACCGCAGGCGGTGTGCGCGACATGTTGCCAGGTTAGGCCTAAGGCTGGCCGAAGCTGCAGGGGTCACCGTCGAAGGCGCAGCCGGATGGCGGGCCGGCCAGCCCGGTGGCACGGAAGACGAACCGAACGCTCGCGCCCGGCCGCAGCGACTGCTGGCCAGATCGCGGCGCTACCAGTCCGATGCCATGCGCCTTCGGGCTTGCCGGGAACCAGCGAGCTCCGGACAGGTGGTCTATCCGGTCCGCCCGGTAGCGCATCCACATCTGCCAACCCGCGATGGCTGACCGGCCGTGGTTCGAGATCGTGATCGCAGCGAGAAATCCGCCGCGCCATCTCTGCAGCGACCGGTAGACGATGATCACCCGCGATGTGGGCGAACTGGCCGTCGCCGTCGCTGTCGGTGCCGGCCATCCGCCGTAGCCCGCACCCGGGCCGGCCTGGCTACCTTGCGGACCGCTGCTCGCGTTCGGCGCTCCACCGGCACCTTGTCCCTGGCCGGTCCCGCGTGATCCGGATCCCTGAGCGTCACCGGTTGCTGGCGTCGCAGACACCCGGAACGGGATACCACCCGCCTCCTGCGGGGTCGCGGCCGAGCAGCTTGCGGCCGCACATGCGGGCATCTGGCCGCTGTAAAGCAGGTGCGTCTGGGTAGTGCCATAGGCAAGGGCTGCTATCAGAACAATGCAGGCACCCGCGACAAAGGTGGGAGTCACCAGCATGCGGCCAAGCGCGTGCCGCGCGCCAACCGGTGATGGCTTGGCGTCGGGGGATGGTGTGCCGCGCTGGCTGGCTGGCTCCGTCCCCCCGGACCCGCTCGCACTCTCGCGCTGGCGTTCTGGCATCAAGGGCGATTTATATCAAGCAAATGCCCTTTTATGCTAGATATCGAATCGTAGCTGCATAATTACCTGTTGTGAGAATTCGCTGGTCAGCGGAAGTGCTGCCAGCCGAATTCGCCCCGATAACTCATCCCGTCCAGCCATACCCCCTTGCCCTCGCGCACTCGCCCAATTTCGACCCAATGAGTCGGAATCTCGGCACCCGGCGGAAAAGTGGCGGCCAGCGCGTGATCCTCGCCGCCGGACAGTACCCAGGCCATCGGGTCGGGCGATCCGGCGGCGGCCGCCGGGCCAAGGGCCAGCGCCTTCGCCGCGGCGATCAGCGAAGCCCCGATATCGAGCCGGGCCGTCTCGATATCGACGAGCACCCCGCTGGCCGCTGCGATGTGACCTAGGTCGGCGATGAGGCCGTCGCTGATGTCGATCATCGAGGTGGCGCCCAGCGCCGCTGCCTGCGGCCCGGCATCGTAGGGCGGCTGTGGCCGCCGGTGCGCGGCCACGGCGTCGGCAGGCTGCTCCAGGCCTGCCTCGAGCAGGGCGAGACCGGCTGCTGAATACCCCAGCCGGCCCGCGACCGCCACTATGTCCGATGGCCGCGCCCCGCTCCTGGTGACCGGGTCACTACCCGCCATGGTGCCAAGCGCCGTCACCGCGATGACGATCTGGCTGGCCCCAGACAGATCCCCGCCGACCACGTACGCGCCAGCCCGGCCGGCCTCCTCGGCCAGCCCGGACGCGAGGTCCAGCGCCCATGCCACTGGCAGATCCGACGGTGCGGCGAGCCCCACCAGCAGCGCCTCGGGCACGGCACCCATCGCTGCCACGTCGGCCAGGTTCTGCGCCGCGGCCTTGCAGCCGATGTCGACGGGTCCTGACCAGTCACGCCGGAAGTGCCGACCCTCCACGAGCAGGTCAGTGCTGGCGACCACCCGGGAGTCACGGACGCGCAGCACCGCCGCGTCGTCGCCGATCCCGACGATCGCGGCTGGCGCCCGGGGCATCCTGGCGGCCATGGCGGCGATGAGACCGAACTCGCCGAGTTCCCCGATGGTGATAGCCGCCTCCAGTGATCGCGTGGTGTCTAGGTGTGCGGTAGCGTGGCCATTCCTGATACCGCACATTCTTGATCCAGCCCGCCCGGGAGGACGTCGTGGTCCACGCATACATCCTCGTCCAGACCGAGGTCGGCAAGGCCGCTGAGGTCGCCGCCCAAATCGCCGAGATCGCCGGAGTGACGCAGGCGGAGGATGTGACCGGGCCGTACGACGTCATCGTTCGCGCCCAGGCCGAGAACGTCGATGACCTTGGCAGGCTCGTCGTCGCCCAGATCCAGGCGGTCGACGGGATAACCCGGACGCTCACCTGCCCAGTCGTGCACTTCTGATCGAGCTAAGCCGGCTGGCCCGCAGACCTCAGTCGCGGCCGGGATCCGGCGGCAGCAGCTGCGCGGCGATCGCGGCGGTGCGCGGGCCGAGACCGAGCCGCACCGCAGAGCCCAGGTCGTCCGGCGTGTCCACGTCCCGGCGTAGCCCGGCAATGTCGGCGAGCGCGAGCTCGGCGGCGCCCGCGGACCGATGCGCAAGCCTCGATCCCGGCCCGAACCTGGGCTGGAACCTGCGGCCAGGCGCCGCGGTATACAACGTCGTCCCGGATCCGGCCGCGTCCGGAACGAACGCTTCTGGCCAGTCGGCGGCGGCGCGCAGCGCGCGGGCCAGTTCAGCCGGTCGCAGGGCCGGCAGATCGGCCGCGAGCGCGCCGGTCGCCGCCACCGGGCGGAGCGCGGCGGCGACCGCCGCGCCGTGCACGAGCGCCGGGTTCAGGCCGTCACCGGGCTCATCGGGGACGACCAGCGCACCCAGGCCGGTTAGCTCTGCCGCCGCCACCGGATCATCGCTCACCACAATCACCGCTGCCACTTCCTGGCAGCTCACGGCCGCGGCCACCGTGTCGGCAGCCAGGGCCAGAGCGAGCTCTGGCCTGCGCGGCCCGGCCAGGCCGGTAAGCCGGGATTTGGCGCGGGCAAGTACCTTGACGGGAATCACCAGCGACCAGGTAAGCGGTGCTTCAGCGGCCATAGCTGCGATCATGCCTCGACATGGTGCGCTGCGAGCCGCAAGACTGGCCGATGAGCAGCGAAGGGCTGGACGATGAGCGGGCGAGACCATGGGTAAACGGGCGGAACGGGACTACTCGCCTGGCTGGCGGCGCTTTACCACGATCATCTTGCCGCCGCTGATCCGCAGCATCATGAAGCACCGGGCCGGCGGCCAGGAGCACTTTCCGCGCGACGGCGGGATGATCGTAGCGGGCAACCATCTGTCCTACGCGGACTGGCCTGCCATGGCCTTGTTTTGCCACGAGGCAGGACATTACCCGGTGTTCACCATCAAGTCCCCGGTGTTCGATGTCAAGATCATCGGCTGGCTGCTGCGCAAGTTCGGCCAGTTGCCGGTGTTCCGCGGGCGGGCAGACGCAGCGCTCGTGCTCAACGACGCCGAGCAGCGCATCGCCCGCGGCGCATGCGTCGTCTTCTATCCCGAGGGCACCGCGTCCAGGGATCCGGACCTGTGGCCGATGGTGGCCAGGACCGGCGTGGCCAGGCTCGCGCTCACCACGGGTGTACCGGTGATCCCCGTCGCCTGCTGGGGGGCGCAGAACATCATGCCCTACGGCGACAAGCGGCCCAAGCCGTTCCCGCGCAAGATCGTGAACATCGTCGCGGGCCCTCCGGTTGATCTCTCGGCGTACGCAGGCAAGCCGCTCACCGCGGACACCCTCCGCAGCGTCACCAACGCCATCATGGCCGATGTCACCAAGCTGGTCGCCGAGATTCGCGGCGAGCAGCCGCCCGCCGTCCCGTACGACCCGCGGGCCAGCCGCGCGGAGGTGACGCCCGGCACCACCGGGCCGGGCCCGACCGGGGCAGGCACGACCGGGGCAGGCACCGGGCCGGGCACCACCGGGGCAGGCACCGGGCCGGGCACCACCGGGGCAGGCACGACCGGGGCAGGCACGACCGCGCCAGGCACCACCGGGCCAGGCACCACCGAGCCCGGCACGACCGGGCCAGGCACCACCTCTCCCGATGCAGCACGGAAGGCGCAGCAGGGGTGAAAGCGGCGGTGATGGGCGCGGGATCGTGGGGCACCACGTTCGCGCAGGTGCTCTGCGACGCCGGCACCCCGGTAACCCTTTGGGGCCGCAGGCAGACCCTCGCTGCGGCCATCTCAGAGCGGCACGAGAATCCCGACTACCTGCCGGGCATCCAGCTGTCCGCCGGACTGCGCGCGTGCTGCGACCCGGCCGAGGCGCTGGCCGGCGCGGATCTTGTCGTGCTCGCGGTTCCGGCCCAGTCGCTCAGGCAGAACCTGGCCAACTGGGCGTCCCTGATCCCGCCCGGGGTCCTGCTTGTCAGCCTGATGAAGGGCATCGAACTCGGCACCTGCGACCGGATGACTCAGGTCATCGCCGATGTCCTGGGCGCGCCCGCTGACAGCATCGCCGTCGTCTCCGGGCCCAACCTCGCCCGCGAGATCGCTGCCCGCCAGCATGCCGCCTCGGTGGTGGCCTGCACCGACGAGGCCGCGGCCAAGCTGCTGCAGGGCGCGTGCCACGCGCCGTACTTCCGTCCGTACACCAACCCCGATGTGATCGGCTGCGAGCTCGGCGGGGCGGTGAAGAACGTCATCGCCCTGGCCGTGGGCATAGCGGTGGGGATGGGCCTGGGCGACAACACCAGGGCGACCCTGATCACCCGCGGCCTGGCCGAGACGGCCAGGCTCGGCGCGGCCCTCGGCGCCGACGAGCACAGCTTCGCTGGCCTGGCCGGGCTGGGTGATCTGGTCGCTACCTGCAGTTCGCCGTTGTCTCGGAACCGGACGTTCGGAGAAAATTTGGGTCGGGGGGCGACGCTCGCCGAGGTCACGGCCGGTACCACCCAGACAGCGGAAGGGGTCAAGTCCTCGCTGTCGATACTCGAGCTTGCCCGCAGGCATGGCGTGGAGATGCCGATCACCGAGGTGGTGGCCGCCGTGCTGCACAAGGGGCTCGCGGCGGCGCGGGCGGCCGAGTTGCTCACGTCACGTTCGGCCAAACCGGAGCGTTATGGGGTCTGAATAGTCATGGCGTCTGACAACTGGCAACCGGCGCAGGGCACCGCCGCGCGGCGGCTGGGCGAGAATACCCGGGCCGTCCACCTGCCGCCGGCGCCGGTGCCCCGGCAGCGACCGCTCGGCACGCCGATATACCGCACGACGGCGTTCGCCTTCGAATCGTCCGCCGAGTACGCGGCGGTGCTCGGCGACACCGCGCCGGGTTACAGCTACAGCCGGATCGACAATCCGACGGTCGACGCGTTCGCGTTGGCCGTCGCCGCGATGGAGAGCACAGGCCTGCCGGAGCAGGCCACTGCGCAGGCATTCGCGTCCGGTATGGCCGCCATCAGCGGGGTCTTCTTCACCTTCGCCGGGACCGGCGCGCACGTGGTCGCCCCGACGGCGATGTACGGCGGCAGCTACGGGTTCCTGAGCCACGTGGCGGCGAGGTTCGGGGTGGAGACCGACTTCGTGGACATCACCGATCTGGAGCAGGTGCGTGCCGCGCTGCGTCCTAACACCGCGATCGTGTACGCGGAGACGATCGCCAACCCGACCACTGCCGTCGCTGACCTGCCGGCCCTGGCCCGGCTCGCTGGCGAGGCGGGGGCGCTGTTCGTGGTGGACTCCACGCTGGCTCCTCCGGTCGTATGCCGGCCGCTGGAGCACGGGGCGGACCTGGTGCTCCACTCGGCGACCAAGTACATCGGCGGACACTCCGACGTCACCGGCGGCGTGGTGACCGGGCGGCCCGATCTGGTCAGCCAGATCAGGGCAGTGCGTATCGACACTGGCGGCTCGCTCGCGCCTGACGAGGCGTTCCTGCTCCGCCGCGGCCTCGAGACGCTGCCAGTGCGGATACGCAGGCAGTGCTCGACCGCCGCGGTGTTCGCCGCGACGCTGGCCAGGCATCCCGCGGTGGCCAGGGTGGACTACCCGGGACTGACCGGCCACCGCGGGCATGAGCTGGCCAGGAAGCTGTTCGACGCGGGCCCAGAGGGCACCCGGTTCGGCGCCATCGTGAGCATTACGCCGCGCGGCGGGCGCGAGGCAGGCATGGCGTTCGCCGACCGGCTGCGGATCGCTCAGGTGGCCTCGTCGCTCGGCGGGACGCACACCAAGGTCGGCCACGCGGCGTCCACCACGCACCGGCAGCTCGACGCGGCCGCGCTTGCCGCGGCCGGCATCGATCCGGGCGCGGTACGGTTCTCGATCGGCCTCGAGGACGACGAGGATCTCATCGATGACGCGCGGCTGGCCCTCGATTCGCTGAACACGAGATAACCCGGCGCGGGCGGGCCAGGCTGTGCGGTAGCGCCGGTAGCGCGGTAGCGCCGGTAGCGCGGTAGCGCCGGTAGCGCGGTAGCGCCGGTAGCGCGGTAGCGCCGGTAGCGCCGGTAGCGCGGTAGTGCGGTAGTGCGGAACGGAGGAAGCGTGAACGGGCAACGCAAGATCAGGGTGGCTGTGGTGTTTGGCGGACGCAGCACGGAGCATGCCGTGTCTTGCGTGGGCGCTGGCCATATCCTCGCCGCGATCGACCGGGACCGTTACGAGGTGGTTCCGGTCGGGATCACCCGCGATGGCCGCTGGGTACTTACCGCCGACGATCCGTCGCGGCTGGCCATTCGCGGTGGCGAGCTGCCTTCGGTCGAGGCGGTGGCCACGCCGGGCACCGAGGTCGCCGCGCGGTTCGACCGAGGCGGCGCGAGCGGGCTGGTGGTCACCGGCCCCGGTGAGGTGCCGCGCAGCCTCGGTGAAGTGGACGTGGTGCTGCCGCTGCTGCACGGCGCCTACGGCGAGGACGGCACGCTACAGGGCCTGCTCGAGATGACGGGCACCAGTTATGTCGGAGCCGGGGTACTCGCCAGCGCGGCCGGCCTGGACAAGGAGTACATGAAGCTGATCTTTGCCGGGCGCGGCCTGCCGGTGGGCCGGTACGTGATCGTGCGGGACCGCGACTGGGCTCCGGATGGGACGTCGCCGGCCCAGCAGGTCGCTACCGAGCGCAAGCGGGTGCTTGACGAGATCGGTGAACTCGGCTGGCCGGTGTTCGTCAAGCCCGCCCGCGGCGGCTCCAGCATCGGCATATCCCGGGCGGGTGACCAGGCCGAGCTCGAGGAGGCAATCGAGGCCGCGCGCGAGCACGACCCGAAGGTGCTGGTCGAGGCGGCGGTCGAGGGCATCGAGATCGAGTGCGCCGTGCTCGAGGGGATCGACGGCGGGCCGCCGGACGCGAGCGTCCCCGCGCAGGTGCTCGTCGGCGGCGGCGCGGACTTCTACGATTTCCAGGCCAAGTACCTGGAGGCCGACACTGGCCTGACCATCCCGCCGCCGATCCCCGGCGAGCACGTGGAGCAGATCAGGCAGCTTGCCTGCGCCGCCTTCGACGCGCTCTCCTGCGAAGGGCTGGCACGGGTGGACTTCTTCTACACGCCGGACGGCCAGATCCTGCTCAACGAGATCAACACGATGCCTGGGATGACGCCGGCCTCGGCCTTCCCGGTGATGTGGGAGGCCACCGGCCTGCCGCTGCCGCAACTGGTAGACCGGATCATCCAGACCGCGCTGCGCAAAAGGCGGGGCCTGCGCTGACGCTGACGTTCAGCTGTCGCGGTGGGTGTCAGGAACCTTCGTTTTTGCGGCAGGGGAACCGCGCTCGACGGGGATCCGGGCAGCGGAGGGGTCGCGGTGATGGCTTCGGAAGGTGACGAGCGAGGGTATGAGCATGCCGACCAGCGCGGCGCCGATGATGGCGGCTATCCCCCCGCTCACGACACCCGTGGTGGCTGAAGTGAACTCTGCCACGGCACCTGCGCGGAAGTTACCGAGCTGGGGGACTCCGGCCCCTACCGCGAATTCGGCTGACGAGACACGGCCGCGGAGCTCATCTGGTGTCACTCCCTGGACAAGCGCGGTCCGCAGCACGACGGCGGTGACGTCGCCGGCACCGGCGACGACCAGGGTGAGGAAGGCCAGCCAGAAGACGTCAGACAAGCCGAAGGCGACCAGGCCGACTCCCCATATCGCTCCTGCCACGAGCATGCCAAGACCTTGGCGGGTCACCCGGCTGACCGGACCGGAGAGCGCGGAACCGAGGATCCCGCCGACCGCAATGGCGGTGGTCAGCAGTCCGAGGGTCTCTGGGTGGCCGCCGAAGCGCTGGGCGTTGATGGCGGGGAAGAGGGCTATCGGCATCCCGAGGAAGGTGGCACTCATGTCGGCTATGAACGCGCCGAGGATCATCCGCTTGTGCAGGACAAACCTCAGCCCTTCGCCGATCGCGCGCAGGCCGGGCCGTGAGTCGTTGCCTTGCGGGCGCATCGACGGCAGCCGGGCCACACCGTAGAGAGCGAAACCGAAGCTGATCGCATCGACGAGGTAGCAGGCCTTCAGGCCTGCAACAGCGGTGATCAGCCCTGCGATGGCCGGCCCGGTCATCGCACTTCCGTGCATCGAGAAAGTCTGGAGCGCCGATCCGGCGGCTAGCTGATCGCGGCGCAGCAGGCTCGGCATGAAGGTCCTGCGGGCTGGCGCGTTTACTCCGGCGACGGCCGCCTGGGCAGCAACGAGGCAGTACAGCAGCCAGACCCGGTCGAGGCCGGCGAATGCCTGGAAGGCGAGCACCCCCGACAAAGCCACCTGCAAACTGGTTGCGGTGAGCACCGTCTTACGCCGGTCGGTCGCATCCACGACCGCGCTGCCTGCCAGGGCCACCACAATCGCTGGCACCGCGACGGCTAGGCCTACCAACCCGACCGACAGCGTGCTGCGGGTGAGATCGAATACCTGTAGCACCACCGCATAGCTGGCCATCTGGCCACCGATGCTCGACAGGCCACTACCGATCAAGAGGCGACGGAACGCCGGGGATTCTTTTAGCGGAGCTATGTCCACCACCAACCGGGTGAACAGCTTCATCTCGTATCGCTTGGGAGATGTCCTGGCGTTATCACGCCGACCATCAGGCCTGAGGTCCCCGCTGTCGTCTGGCTCACTCGCCGAATGGTACGACGAAATGCGGGTCCGCTCAAGGAAAAGTGCAAACCAAATAAGCCATTGTCATTTCGGTGTGTAGCTTACGCTGGGCCCCGAAATGCGGCTCGTTTGCATTGTAATATGACTCGGACGGCGAGCGCAACCCCCGCCGACTGCTGCGCTGGCCGGGCTGGCCGGGCTGGCCGGGCTGGCCGGGGTGGCCGGGGTGGCTGGGGTGGCTGGGCTGGCCGGGGTGGCTGGGGTGGCTGGGACTGCCGGGACTAGCTGGGCTGGGCTGCGCTCGCTGGGCTGGCTGCGCTGGGGCTGGCTGCCCTCGCTCGGCTGGCTGCCCTCGCTGGGCTGGCTGCGCTCGCTGGGCTGCGCTGGCTGGGCTGGGGTGGCTGGGACTATCGGGACTGCCGAGGCGTGGCTCTGCTGGAGTGAGTGAGCCGCGCCTCTTGCGAGGGATGGATGTGGCGGAGCCCCCCACGGGTGGTAGGTAACGCCGCATTCATGCCTGGCCCTGGCCACTGCGCCTCTCGGCATGCGTGCCCGGCAGTCACCACCTGCCCCATCCGCCCCCAGCATCCCTCCAGTTCTCACCCCGCCCGACATCGACGCCGATCTGCTGTTCCCCAAGGAACAGCTCAGTCCATAGACCATCAGCCGCCCGGGTGGCTCTCCGAGAGTGAGCTGCGATAACCGGGTCGCTCCTGCCGGTCGGCCACCCGCAGGCAGCGGCACGCTGCTCCCTTCAGAGGAGCCGCACCCGGCTGGCAGCAGACAACACCGCCGCAGGCCGCCGGACCCGAATCCGAAGGCGGCGAGCCTCAGCGTCAAACGCCAAGACTTCGCTGGCGCACGCAAACGAGAGGCACCCGGGCCATGCCCGGGTGCCTCTCGTCAGGTACCGCCAGGAATTACTTCTTCTTGGCAGTGGCCTTTGCTGGTGCTGCGACCTTCTTGTCGCCGTTGACGGCGGCCTTGAAGTCCGCGCCTGCACGGAACTTGGGTACCGATGACGCCGGGACCTTGATGCTCGCCCCGGTTGCGGGGTTGCGCGCCGTGCGCGCTGGGCGCTCGGACTTCTCGAAGACACCGAAGCCAGTAATCGCGACCTTGTCCCCCATGGCCACTGCTGACTGAATGGTGTCCAGCATCGCGTTCACGGCGTCGGTCGCGGCTGTCTTGCTCCCCAACCGGCCTGAGATCGCATCGATCAGGTCACGCTTATTCATGAATCACTCCTGCGGTTCCCCCACGGGAGGTCGCGCGGACTGGGCACCGGGGTCGCGACCTCTGACCTGCCTGAAAGTAGGCGATCTCGCGGCGTTGCACAACGACATTGGCGAGAAAACCCGGCGTGTCGAGACCTGTCGGGGACAGTAAACTAGGCAAATGCACCAAAACCGGGCGCTGGTCTAATCACCCGGTTACAGGCAGCCACGATTGCCGGTGCTGCTCGAACTCGGTGATTTCGCTGGCGTGCCGGAGCGTAAGGCCGATGTCATCGAGCCCCTCCATCAGCCGCCACCGTGTGTAGTCGTCGATCTCGAACGGCGCGCTCAGCCCGTGGCCGCCGCCAAGCGCCGTGGCAGCCGGGCACCGTATCGCGCGGCCGGCCAGGTCCGCGGTGATCTCCGTCGCGGGGTCCGATTCCACCGCGTCCTGTAGCGCGGTCACCTGGCCGGCCGACAGCTGGACCGGGAGCAGGCCTGCCTTCGTCGCGTTGTTGCGGAAGATGTCGCCGAACCGCGGGGCGATCACGACACGGAACCCGTAGTCGGCCAGGGCCCACACCGCGTGCTCTCGCGACGACCCGATGCCGAAGTCGGTGCCGGCGATCAGGATGGTCGCGCTCGCGTAGGCCGGCTGGTTGAGCACGAACTCCGGGTCCTCGCGCCATGCAGCGAACAGGCCGTCGCCGAATCCGGTGCGGCTGACCCGCTTGAGGTACTCGGCCGGAATGATCTGGTCGGTGTCCACATTGCTGCGCCGCAGCGGCAGGCCGCGGCCGGTGTGGCTGGTGAATGGTTCCATGAGACGGGCTCCCGTGTCGTTAGCCGGAGCGAAAGGTGGTGGGAGTGCGGGCCGCGGAGTGCGGGCCGCGGGGGTGCGCGGCGCGCGGCGGGGGGCGCGGGGCGCGGGGCGCGGGCAGCGGTCATAGGTCGGCTGGGGCGGTGAGGCGGCCGGTGATGGCGGTGGCGGCCGCTACCTGCGGCGAGACCAGGTGGGTGCGCCCGCCCTTGCCCTGCCGGCCCTCGAAGTTGCGGTTGGACGTGGACGCGCTGCGCTCGCCGGGAGCCAGCTTGTCCGGGTTCATCGCCAGGCACATGGAGCAGCCCGCCGACCGCCACTGCGCCCCCGCCGCGGTGAACACCGCGTCGAGGCCCTCCTGCTGGGCCTGCGCCCTGATCGCCATGGAGCCGGGTACGACTAGCATCCGCACCCCGTCGGCCACCTTCCGGCCGCGCAGCACAGCAGCCGCCGCGCGCAGGTCCTCCATCCGGCCGTTGGTGCAGGACCCGACGAACACCGTGTCCACGGCGACGTCACGCAGTGGCGTTCCCGGCGCAAGGTCCATGTACGCGAGCGCGCGCTCGGCGGCGGCCCGCTCGCCGGGATCGCGGAGCGAGCCTGGGTCGGGCACCGCCGACGCCAGCGGCGCCGCCTGGCCGGGGTTGGTGCCCCAGGTCACGTACGGGGTGAGCTGGCCGGCATCGAGCACGACCTCGTTGTCGAAGGTCGCGTCGTCATCGGTCCGCAGCGACCGCCAGTGATCAAGCGCGGTCTCCCAGTCGGCCCCCCTCGGCGCGTGTTGCCGTCCCTCCAGGTAGCCGAATGTCGTGTCGTCTGGCGCGACCAGGCCTGCCCGCGCGCCTGCCTCGATGGACATGTTGCACACCGTCAGGCGACCCTCCATCGAGAGCTTCCGAACGGCTTCGCCCCGGTACTCGATCACATATCCCTGGCCGCCGCCGGTGCCGATCCTGGCCACGATGGCAAGGATCAGATCCTTGGCAGTGACGCCGTCGGGCAGGCTGCCCTGGACAGTGACCGCCATCGTCTGCGGCCGCTGCTGCGGCAGCGTCTGGGTGGCGAGGACGTGCTCCACCTCGCTGGTGCCGATGCCGAACGCCAGCGCGCCGACCGCCCCGAGCGTGCTGGTGTGCGAGTCGCCGCAGACGATCGTCATCCCCGGCTGGGTGAGCCCGAGCTGCGGGCCGATCACGTGCACGATCCCCTGGTCCGCGTCGCCCATGGGGTAGAGCCTGATGCCGAACTCGGCGCAGTTCTTCCGCAGCGTCTCGACCTGAGTCCGCGACACCGGGTCGGTAATCGGGCTGCCCGGGCCGTCCAGCGGGACGCCGGGGCCAGTGATGCCGGTCGTCGGCACGTTGTGGTCCTCTGTCGCGATCGTCAGATCCGGCCGCCTGACCCGGCGATGGGCCAGCCTGAGCCCGTCGAACGCCTGCGGGCTTGTCACCTCGTGCACCAGGTGCAGGTCGATGTAGAGGAGGTCTGGCTCCCCCTCGGCGCTGTGCGCCAGGTGCGAGTCCCAGATCTTCTCGGCCACTGTCCGGCCCATCATTGTGCCCCTTTCACCGTGTCGCCTTGCGTCTCGAATGGCGAGACGTCAATATCGGTGTATGGACAATTCTAGCGGAGTCGGAGTTCTCGACAAGACGGTTTCGGTGCTGAACGCGATCGAGTCTGGGCCGGCCTCGCTCGCTCAGCTTGTCGCGAGCACCGGGCTGGCACGGCCGACGGCGCACCGTATCGCCGTCGCTCTCGAGCGGCACCGGCTGCTTAGCCGTGACGCCCGCGGCCGGTTCATCCTCGGCCCGCGAATCGCCGAGCTGGCGGCGGCGGCCGGCGAGGACCGCCTGCTTGCCGTGGCCCAGCCGATCTTGAACCAGCTCAGGGACCTGACCGGGGAAAGCGCACAGCTCTACCGCAGGCAGGCCGACACCAGAGTCTGCGTGGCCGCGGCCGAACGGGCGACCGGGCTGCGCGACACGGTCCCGATCGGCGCCGCGCTGCCGATGACGGCGGGATCCGCCGCTCAGGTGCTACTCGCCTGGGACGAGCCAGATCGCGCTCGCCGCGGACTACAGGGCGCCAAGTTCACCGCCAGCACGCTTACCCAGGTACGGCGGCGCGGCTGGGCGGCCAGCGTCGCCGAACGGGAGGCCGGCGTCGCGTCGGTGTCCGCACCGGTGCGCGGCGCGGGCGGCCGGGTGGTGGCGGCCGTGTCGGTGTCGGGGCCGATCGAACGGCTCACCCGCTCCCCCGGGCGGCTGCACGCCACCGTGGTATCCAGAGCGGGCGAAAAGATCAGCGAACTGCTCCGCCGGGCCGGCTGACCCGGCTGATCGCGGCAGGCACCGCCGCCACGTCGAGCTCCCAGGTCCGCCACTCGTCGAGGACCTTGTAGCCGAGCTCGGCGTTGATGGCGATCATGTACTGGTTGGAATCCGCGTTCCCCGTCTGGATGTGGCGGATTCCCGGTTCGGCGGTTGCCAGCCTGTCCAGCATGGCGACCTTGATCAGCAGCCCGAGCCGATGGCCCCGGTGCGCGCGGGTTACCGCCGTGACGAACTGAAAGCCCCACGAGGGGTCCGTCGAGTCAACGCCGATCTGGGTCAGGCCGGCCAGCTCGCCGGTCCGATCGCAGCTGGCGGCCACCGAGTAGCGACGCACGCCCTGCTCGGCTGCGCGACGATCGCTCTCCCTGACTCGCTGAGCGTCCGAGCCGTGCGCTTCCTCGCCAGGACTGTGCGGCGCGTCGGCCATGGCGGACACCACCGTCGCCACCTGGTCGATGTGTTCCTCCGGCGTCGGGCCCTGCCAGTAGATCAGCGAGTAGCCGCGCGCCGCCTCCTCGGCTCGGCCGCGAAGCTCGGCCAGCCGCCCGGCGGGGATATCGGCCAGCTCAAGCACCCGTCTGACCTCGAGCAGCTCGGGGCGCGCGCCAATCGCCGCGGCGAACGGCGTGCCGGGCGAGCCGATCCGCGTCTCGCCTGACAGCAGGGTGCGGCCAAGGTCGGCCGCCCGGCTGGCCGCATGTTGCAGCAATTCGGCGCCATGGCCGGATCGCCGCTGGTCGGGTGCGACCAGGATTGTCAGGCGGCCCAGGTGCGTATTCTCCTTGTCGGGCAGCTGAAGCACATATGCACCAACGCAGGCTTCGTCATCGCCGCTGGCGGCCAGCGCCGCTTCTCGCGGAGACCCATCCCAGCCATGAACGAACCAGCCGGAGTACACGGGCGCGGACATCGTCGGGCCGTCCGGGTCATCCACCGGCTTGCCCGCGATGTATAGCTGGTAGCAGGCCTTGACCTTGTCGGTGTCCACCGCCGGATCGAATACCTCAATACGCATCCGTCTAGCAAAGCCCTACTCAGCCGCGAGCGCCAGTGGTTATCTGCCGAGGCGGATGCCCAGCGCCCGCGACGCGCCCAGGCGACCGCTGCATCGACCGCCGCGGTCCCTGGATGGCTCTGCACCAGCCCGCAAGCACACGCCGACCTGGCAGATTACGGGCTCCTGCCTATCGCGAACTGCGGCGCCACATCCTGAATAAGCTGGCCCGGCTTGTCTGGCTGGCCCGGCTTGTCTGGCTGGCCCGGCTTGTCTGGCTGGCCCGGCTTATCTGGCTGGCCCGGCTTATCTGGACGGCCCGGCTTATCTGGACGGCCAACCGAAAGGTAATTTCGCCAACGGATCACCCGAGCGCTCCGCCGGGCCGGCGGAGCGTCACGAGCGCTTGATGGTGATCTGCCGGGTGGCGACGTTGTTGTACGGGTGCGGGTCGGAGGTTGCGGAGGCCGCGTCGATGACTATCAGCCCGGTCCCTTTCTGGAGTGCCTTGACGGTGATCGTGTAATCCATCGAGGTGCCGGAGGCCAGCGAGGACAGCTGCCAGACGAACGTGTCGGCGCCGTCCGGGGCGCAGCCGCCGGTGCAGGAGACCTCCGAAAGCCTGGCGCGCAGCAGGGCCGCCACGGATACGTTGACCGCGGTCGCGGGCCCGTAGTTGATGACCGCGAGCGAGCAGGTGCCGGTGTCGCCCTTGGTCAGCGGGGACTGGCACGACAGCGCCGCGGCAATGTTCGCCTTCGGGGTATGGGCGGACACGGTGACCTCGTAGGGGCCAGCGGTCACGGTGCCGACCGCATTCGTGGCGGTGACCTCGTAGCTAAACGACGCCGTGCCGCTGGGCGGCGTTCCGCTGACCGAGCCGGTGCTGGCGTCAATCGACAGCCAGGACGGAGCGCCGGCCAGCGCGTAGGACGGCGCCGGGCTGCCGGAGGCGGCGAAGGTGTAGCCGTAGACCTGCCCGATTGTCGCGGTCAGCGGGGGGCTGTCCAGCACGAACGCGGGTGACTGACCAACCATGGTCATCTGGCTGACCTGCGGCGCCGCGGAATATCCGCCGCCGCCAGCCTGGTTGGCGTCGATCACGCAGGTGCCGACTCCGGTGAACGAGACGGTGCCGGAGCTGATCGAGCAGGCCCCGGCGGTGCTGGCCGGGTCGATGCCGAACGTCACCGGGCTGACTGACCCGCCGCCAGTGGCGGCCGGGGTATAGGTGCCGCCTACCGGTGCCGGATCAGGCGGTGACGACGTGAACGCGATCATCTGCGGGATCGGCTGCACCTGGATCGTCGCGACAGCGGTGGCATAGTCGCCGGAGGCGTCGGTGACGGTGTAGGGGAAGCTGTCGCCGCCGGTGAAACCGGTCGGCGGGGTGTAGCTGAACGAGCCGTCGGCGTTGACGACGACTGAGCCGCCTTGCGCGGTCAGTCCGCCGGGCGGCCCTGACGCGGTCAGGGTGTCCCCCGACGGTGCCGTGACCGCGGCCGAGCTGAGCAGCCCGCTGGCGGCCGGAACGGTCAGCACCTGGTTGGCGGGCGTCTGGTAGGCCGGAGCTCCGCCGGCCAGCGGGTCGGCGTAGGACAGTACCGCCTCGCCGTTACCACCGTTGACCTGGCCCGAGTTACCCGTGTCGGTTACCGAGTAGCCGCTCACGCCGGAGCCGCCACCGTAAGACGCGCCGCCGCCACCGCCGGCGTAGGCGGCGGTGAGGGCGCCTTCCTCGCTGGACTCATTGGCGCCACCGCCGCCGGCGCCGCCGCCGAAGTAGCCGCCACCGCCGCCACCGCCGGTGGCTTCGACCCCGCTCCCGCCGGTATTGCCCGACCCCCCGGCCCCAGTGTGTCCGGTAGAAAGACCGCCCTCTGGGCACGGGTCGGCGCCGGACTTGGTACCGCCGAGACCGCCGGCCCCGGCACCCGACGTAGTGCCCGCCAGGCCGCCGCTGCCGCCGTTCAGGGTAACGCCGTCGCTAGCGAAGCCCTGCCCAGGCGCGCCGCCCGTGTCCGCGTTGCCGCCTGCCCCGCCGGTCAGGAAATCGTTGCCGGGTATGCAGACGCTGCTGCCCTCCTTGTCGGCTCCGCCACCGCCGCCGCCGGCGGCGACCAGCAGATCCGTGCCGCCGGAGGTCACGTCGGTGGCGCCGCCGCCGCTGCCGCTGTATACGCCGCCGCCGCCGCCATTGATCCCGCCTGGGTAGTCCGCCCCGTTATCGGCTCCGCCGACGCCGGCCCCGCCGACATCTACGCCCAGCACCGCTGCCGGGCTGGTAGCCAGGCTCGCGGTTACCCCGGCGCCGTCGCCGCCGGCAGCATCCCCACTGTAGTTCGTGCCGCCGGTCCCACCGTAGAGCGTCACCGACAGCGCGGACACTCCGGCTGGCACGGTGAAAGACTGCCCGGTGCCCGGCGAGTCAAGGGTGACCGTGCACGTTCCGCTCGAGCAGACAGGGGCGCCGCCGGACGCCGAGGCCGCCGTGGCGCCTGCCACCGCGGCAAGCGTGCCCGCCGCGACTACTAATACGCTGGCGGTTGCCGCTGCCAGCCGGCGCCCGCCGGTCTCCTGCATCTGCTGGCGGTCATGCCGCCGCTGTCTGGGCGCTCCCATGCGCTTCTCCCCACACCCCAGCAACCGCTCCGAAGGGCCGGCTCGCTACTCCAGCCGCCCGAATCGTACAACTTGGCCCGGTAGGTCGACCAGAGGTGTCTCATCCTGATCCGGCCCGCCGTGATAGACATGCTGCCTGGAGTACCAGGGTTGCTGCGAGGTCGCGCCGATGAAAGTAACTGCTGCGAGGTTGCGCGTATGAAGGTCGCCGTGGTCAAGGAAGGCGCACCTGGCGAGCGGCGGGTGGCGCTGGCGCCCGACGCCGTGCACCGGCTGGCGCCGGCCGGCGTCGACGTGCTCGTCGAGTCGGGCGCGGGCGATGGTGCCTGGTTTCCGGACAGCGCCTATGCGGAGGCCGGCGCCACCATCGTGTCCCGGGACGAACTGCTGGCCGCCGCCGACGTGATCGTGATGGTCGGCAAGCCCGACGCGGAACTGCTGCCGGCGCTGCGGGCAGGCCAGGCGGTATTTGGCATGCTGGCCCCGCTGACCGACCCCGAGCTGGCCAAGGACCTGGCCGGTAAAGGCGTCACCGCGGTCAGCCTGGACGGCCTGCCGCGCACGCTGTCGCGCGCCCAGCAGATGGACGCGCTTACCTCGCAATCAAACGTCGCGGGTTACAAGGCCGTGCTCGTTGCCGCGACGACGTTCGGCAGGTTCTTCCCGCTGCTCATCACGGCGGCCGGCACCGCACGCCCGGCCAAGCTGCTCGTGCTCGGCGCCGGCGTGGCCGGCCTACAGGCGATCGGGACCGCGCGCAGGCTGGGCGCGGTGGTCAGCGGGTACGACGTCAGGCCCAGCTCCAAGTCCGAGGTCGAGTCGCTCGGCGCCACGTTCCTTGAGCTCACGTCCGTGGCTTCGGCCGCGGGCGAGGGCGGCTACGCCCGCGAGCTCACCGAAGAGGAGCGGCGCGCCCAGCAGGCCGAGCTGAGCGGTCACATCGCGGCGCACGACGTGGTGATCACCACCGCCCAGGTGCCGGGCCGGCGGCCGCCGCTGCTGGTGACCGAGGACACCGTGAAAGCCATGACGGCCGGCTCGGTGATCGTGGACATGGCGGCCAGCGCGCTGGGCGGCAACGTGGCCGGGTCGGTGCCCGGCGATCAGATCGTGACCGAGAACGGGGTCACCGTGATCGGTGCGCCGAACTTGCCGTCTACCGTGCCCACCGCGGCGTCATCGGCCTATTCGCGCAACATGACGGCGCTGCTGCTGCACATGACCAGCGACGGCAACCTCACGATCGACCCCGCAGACGACATCGCGGCCGGGGTGGTCATCGCGCACGACGGCCGGGTGATCCACCCGGGCACCGCTGCCCTGCTCGGCGAGGATGGCCAGGGAGACGACGGGCAAGGAGACGGGCAAGGAGACGGGCAAGGAGACGGGCAAGGAGACGGGCAAGGAGACGGGCAAGGGGACGACGACGAGGGGGGTGCCGCCAGTGCCTAGCGGCCTGCTGACCGACCTGACCATCTTCGTGCTGAGCCTGCTCGTCGGGATCGAGGTCATCAGCAAGGTGCCCGCCACCCTGCACACGCCGCTGATGTCGGCGGCCAACTCGATTCACGGCATCGTGCTGGCCGGCGCCATGCTGATCGCGGTTACCGCGAACAACCCGGTGGGATACATCCTGGCCTTCGTGGCGGCGTTCTTCGCCGCGATGAACGTGGTCGGCGGCTACGTCGTGACCGGGCGGATGCTCAAAATGTTCAAGCGGCGCACCGCGCCTTCCGCCCCCGAAGGCACGCGTCCTGGCGGAGGGGCTGCATGACACCGTTCGGAACAATAATTCAGCTTATTTACCTGGCGGGTGCGGCATCATTTGTTATCGGCCTGCACCTGATGAATACGCCGGCTACGGCGCGGCAGGGAAATTTCGTCTCCGGCTGCGGGATGGCGGCCGCGGTGGCGGCGACGCTGGCGCTGATCATCCACGATGGCACGGTCAGCGTGACCGGGTGGATCGTGCTGTGCGCCGGCGCGCTGATGGGCGCGGGAGTGGGACTTTACTCGGCCCGGACGATCCAGATGACGGCGATGCCGCAGCTGGTCAGCATCTTCAACGCGGTCGGCGGCGGCGCGGCGGCGCTGGTCGGGATCCACGACTACTCCGGGCTGGTGGGCGCGGTGCACGGCGTGCCCGAGTCCACCACGATCACCACGCTGCTCGACGTCATCATCGGCGCCGTGACGTTCTCCGGTTCGATCATCGCGGCGGGCAAGCTACAGGGTGTCATTCCCGGGCAGCCGATCGCATTCCCCGGGTCACGACTGGTCAACGCGGCGATCGCGGTGGTTGCCGTGGGCATGTCGGCATTCCTGATTTCCACCGCGAACATCGCCGGGCTGGTGGTCGTGATCATCGCGGCGCTGGCGTTCGGGGTGACGATGGTGCTGCCCATCGGCGGCGCGGACATGCCGGTGGTGATCTCGCTGCTGAACGCGTTCACCGGCACGGCGGTGGCGATGGCCGGCTTCGTGATCGGGAACGACGCGCTGATCATCGCGGGCGCGCTGGTCGGCGCGTCCGGCGGCATCCTCACCAAGCTGATGGCCGACGCGATGAACCGGTCGCTGGCCAACATCATCGTGGGCGGATTTGGCACCGGCGACAGCGCGGTGTCCGCGGTTGCCGTCGGCGGCGAAGGGGTGCGCTCCATCAGCGGCGACGACGCCGCCATCCAGCTCGCCTATGCCGCCAGGGTCATCATCGTGCCTGGTTACGGGCTTGCCGCGGCGCAGGCTCAGCACGAGGTGGCCGAGCTTGCCGGGCTGCTCGAGGCCCGCGGCGTCGATGTCAGCTACGCGATCCACCCGGTGGCGGGCCGGATGCCGGGGCACATGAACGTGCTGCTCGCCGAGGCGAACGTGCCCTACCCGCAGCTGAAGGAGATGGAGGAGATCAACCCGGAATTCTCCCGGGCTGACGTGGCGCTGGTGATCGGCGCCAACGACGTGACCAACCCGGCGGCGCGGCGGCCGGGTACGGCCATCTCCGGGATGCCGATCCTGGACGTGGACCAGGCCAAGAGCATCATCGTGATCAAGCGATCGATGGGGCACGGCTACGCCGGCATCGACAACGAGCTGTACACCAACGCCAAGACCAGCATGTACTTCGCCGACGCCAAGACCGCGCTGGCCGAGCTCACCGCCGCGGTCAAGGTCTACGTGGGCTGACCGTCCTTGGCGTCGTAGTCGGCCGGGTCCTGCACGCCCCTGACCGGGTCGCCGCGCAGGAAGGCGGCGACGTTTCTGGCGGCGGCCGCCACCGATACCACGTCCATCCCGGCCACGATGCCTGAGTTGTGCGGCGAGCCGAGCACGTTCGGCAGGGTCAGGAAGGGCAGCCGGGGGTGGAACGGCTTGCCGTTGCCGGGCTCGTCCCACCAGGTATCGATCCCGGCGCAGAAGTCCGGGTGCGCCCGCAGGTGCTCGAACAGGGCATCTTCGGCCACGATCGCGCCCCTGGCGACGTTGACCAGGATCGCCTGCGGCTTCATCGCGTCGAGCTCGGCGGCGCCGATCAGGCCGCGGGTGGTCTTGGTGAGGGGCAGCGTCACTACGACGATGTCGGCTCCGGCGAGCATGTCGTGCAGGTCGGCGAGCGTGCCCGCCTGGTCGGCGTGCTCGTCGGCCCGGCCGGTGGTGTTGATCGCGTAGATGCGCATGCCGAATGCGCGGAACAGCCTCGCGCACGCGCTGCCGATGCCGCCGTAGCCCAGGATGCCGGCCACGCCGCCACGCAGCCGCAGCGTCCGGGCCTGGTCGAAGGTGCCGGCGGCCAGCTTGGCGTGGTTTTGCGGCAGCCGTTTGGCCAGCGCGAGCGCCATCGCGAGCACGTGCTCGGCCATCGGATCGGCGTAGGCGCCCACGTTGCCCGCTACCCGTGCGTGCTGCGGCAGTCTGGTGAAGTCGATGTGGTCGGCGCCCGCGGTCAGCAGCTGGATGAGGCTGGCGTTGCCGAGCGCTGTGGTGTCATCCCGGCTGAGCTCGTGGCCTGGGATCCAGGTGATGACCGCCTCGGCCTGCCTCAGCATGGCTGCCCGCGCGTCCCGATCCTCGCCCGCGTCTTGGAGAAAGGCGATTCCGCCGAACGGTGCCAGGATCTCCGCCAGCACTCGACGCTGGTCGCCGTCGGCGTGGAAGGTCAGCACGGTGCGGGCGCTCATACTCGGTCCGTCCCTTTCGCCGGTCGCAGGCCGGTCGCAGGCCGGTCGCAGGCCGGTTGCGCCAGCATAGACCGCAGAGGAAGCTAGGGCGGATGGAGCACTGGGAGACCATTACCGCCGAGCGCCAGGCCCTCGCCGACACACTCGACGGGCTAACCCCGGATCAGTGGGCCACCCGCAGTCTGTGCAGCGAGTGGACGGTGCACCAGGTGACGGCGCACCTAATCGTGACGCTGCGCAATGGCCTGCGGTCCTTCTTTCCCGCGTTCGTCGCCGCCAGGGGCAACTTTCACCGGGCCAACGCCGCGCTCGCGACCCGTGCGGCGACGCGGCCGCCGGATGAGCTCGTGGCGGACCTGCGGAATTACGCCGACAGCCACTTCAAGCCGCCCGGGCTCGGGTCCGTGGCGCCGCTTACCGAGGTGCTCGTGCACGGCAGGGACATCCGCGTCCCGCTCGGGATCGCCGAGGACCGGCCGATCGAACCATGGCGCGACGCCCTGGATTTCCTCGTTACGCCGAAGGCGCGGCGCGGGTTTACCGGGCGGTCGCTGCCGTCCTTGCACTATGTGGCCACCGACCTGAACTGGTCACACGGCTCCGGCGACGAGGTCCTGGCTCCCGCCGTCGCCATGGCCCTCGCCATGGTGGGCCGGACGGCCATGCTCGACGATCTCGAGGGACCTGGAGCAGGGGTGCTGCGCGGCTGGGCGGGTGGCTGACATCTTGTCGCTTGCCCGCGGCTACTGTCCCGGAGTCGTCGTGTGGGCAAACCGCTCGACCTGGCGCATCTTGTTGGTCGCGTCGAGAGCCGCGACCTTGTAGGACTCGGCGAGCGTCGGGTAGTTGAAGACGGCGTCGACCAGGTAGTCGATGGTGCCGCCGCAGCCCATCACCGCCTGCCCGATGTGCACAAGCTCGGTGGCGCCGGTGCCAAAGACGTGGACACCGAGCAGGGTGCGGTCTTCCGGCGAGACGAGCAGCTTGAGCACGCCGTAGGAGTCGCCGATGATCTGGCCCCTGGCCAGCTCGCGGTAGCGGGAGACGCCGACCTCAAAGGGAATGCATTCGGCGGTCAACTGGTCCTCTGTGCGCCCGATGAAGCTGATCTCGGGAATGCTGTAGATCCCGATCGGCTGGAGCAGGTGCGCGGTGTGCACCGGCTCGCCACAGGCGTGGTGGGCGGCCAGGCGGCCCTGCTCCATCGACGTGGCGGCGAGCGCGGGGAAGCCGATCACGTCACCCACCGCGTAAATGTGCGGCACCGCGGTGCGGAAGTACTCATCGACGGTGATCCTGCCGCGCTTGTCGCTGCTCAGGCCGGCCGCCGCCAGCTTCAGCTCGCTGGTCCAGCCCTGCCTGCCCGCCGAGTACATGACCGTGTCGGCCGGGATCTTCTTGCCGCTGCGCAGGCTCGCGATGGCCCCCTCGGACCTGGCCTCCACCGAGTCCACGGTCTCGCCGAACCTGAACGTCACGGCCAGGTCGCGCAGGTGGTATTTGAGCGCCTCGACCACTTCCAGGTCGCAGAACTCGAGCATTCTGTCGCGCTGCTCCACGACGGTGACCTTGGTGCCCAGGGCCGCGAACATGGACGCGTACTCGATCCCGATCACTCCGGCGCCTGCCACCAGCATCGACCGCGGCACTTGTTCCAGGTGCAGGACGCCGTCCGAGTCGATCACGGTGCGCTCGTCGAACTCGACGCTGTCCGGCCTGGCTGGCCGGGTGCCGGTGGCGATCACGATGTTCTCCGCCGTGACCTGGCGGGACCGGCCGGCGCCGTCGTCCACCTCGACCGTGTGCGGGTCGACGAAGCTTGCCGTGCCGGCCAGGATCGACACCCGGTTGCGGCTTAGCTGGCTGCGGACAACTTCGATCTCCCGGCCGACCACGTGCTGGGTGCGGGCGGTGAGGTCGGCGATGGTGATCTCGTCCTTGACCCGGTAGCTCTGCCCGTACATCTCGCGCTGATCGACGCCGGTGAGGTAGAGCACCGCTTCCCTCAGTGTCTTGGACGGGATCGTGCCAGTGTTCAGGCACACCCCGCCGATCATGTCCGGCCGCTCGACCATGATGACCCGGCGCTCCAGCTTGGCGGCGGCTATCGCCGCCTTCTGGCCGCCAGGGCCCGAGCCGATCACCAGCAGATCGCAGTCATACACGGTTCCAGTGTGACGAGGACCGCCGATCACCGGAAGCCCCGGGGGCGCATCACGATCATTTGCGGGTCGTCGGCGAGCCTGCGTGACGCCCGTCAACACGGCCACCAACACCGCCGACCCGGCCATCAGGGCCGGAACGCCGATCAAGGTCGGGCCCGATCCTTGGGACACGTCGTGGAGTGAACCGTCGTTTCCTGGTCCCGGACGATCTTGCGATGCCCGCGGACCCCTGCCGACCGGATCACTCCCGTCACACCGGCACTACCGACCCTCGCGGACCCCTGCCGACCGGATCACTCCCGCCACACCGGCACCACCGACCTCGCGGACCCTGCCGACCGGATCACTCCCGCCACACCGGCACCACCGACCCCGTAAGCAACGACTTCCGGGGCGCCGCCGAAGATCGATGTGGCGTTACCTACCACCGGTGGGGGGCTCCGCCACATCGATCTTGGAAAGGATGCGGAAGGAGGCGTTCATCTCGGGAGAGCGCACCCCGAGCCGGTGACGTGAATGTGAAATTACCCCCCATCGGTGGTAGGCCATGCCGCATCCATCATGGTTGGCGGGCTCGGCCGCTTACTCATGGCAGAGGCTGCTCGCCCCGGCGGGAACGAGCAGCCTCTGGACCTTTTAGCTGGGAGCTACCGTATAACCGGAGTCGTTGATGAGGGTGTCGTTAGGGTCACCTCTCTCCTGGATGTACCCAGTGCCGTTGCTGCCATTGATGGTGTTATTGCCATGGAGACCGCCGATGATCCAGGTCTCGCCGGTGCTGCTTCCGACTAGCGTGTCGTTGCCGTTGTTGTTGCCGATCAGGAGCACGCTATTGCTGCCGCCGTTGGCCAGGTAGACGTTGTAACTCCCTGCCTTGGCGCAGAGCACTACGTTGCTGCCCGTCGTGGTCTTCGACGTGGATGTCGTCGTGCAGGCTTCCTCGCCGCCGAACCCCGAGTCTGTTGCCCACGGGAAGAAGTTGACGTCAGACGACACCGACGATCCTGAGCCGAAGCTCCAGACAGACGGCCCGCTGGCATCTCCCCACCAGTCGTCGGTGACGGTGAGTATCGAGGAGCTCTCGTTGGCCACACCGCCCATGTTGGAGGTGTCGAAGCTGCTGGTGGTGGCCGTCAGCTTCACGGGCTTGTCACCACTCATGCCGTCTGAGGCGACCAGAATGGCGTCGGTGCTGGCGCCGATGATGGTGTCACCGGTCACCGTGTCCGCCGGTGCGGTCGTCTGCCCGTTGTACTGGGCGATCTCGATGCCAACCTCTCCGCCGGACAGGTCAGACGAGGTGATCGACGACTCCCCCTGGTCGAAGAAGGCGTTCTCGTAGCGGTTGGTCAGCCCCACGGTGGCGAAGCTCACGGGCACTGCTACGAACGGCGTCGGCGGCGTGTAGTACGACCACGCGTAATCCTCCAGGTTGTAGACGCCGATGTCGTTGTCGGAGACAGTGGTCGTCGACACGGTCGTCTTGCCGGAGTCGAATGCCAGGATGCCAGCGGACTGCACCTGGGTGAAGCCGTCAGGACCGCAACCGCCGTTGGTGTCGCTGCACTCGTTTCCGGTGATCGTCGAGCCGGTGATCGTCGACTTGGCGCCGTCGCTCACCTGGATCCCGTTCTGGGCGGTGGCTGTGGAGGGCCCAGCGCCGGTGACGGTGGTTCCGGTGATCTTGGCGCTGCTGCCGGACCCGTCGACGGTGATCCCGTTCTTCTGGTAAGTGGTGACAGTATCGTTGGTCAGCGTGGCCGTGCCGGTATCCGCCGTGCTAGCTGACGTTGCCAGGCCCACCTCGATGCCGACTCCGCCCTGACAGCCGTCGCTGAGCGGGTCGCCGCCGGTGTCCTCGACAGTTGTGCTGGACATGGTCAGCTTGGCCCCGCCGAGTACGGCTACACCGTAAATCGAGTCGTAGCAGACCATCGCCGGCCAGTTGCCCTCGATGGTGAAGCCGACCATGGTCACCGAGATCGATCCGCTAGACCCGGTACCGCAGATGTCCACCACGTCCTGGTTGGGCTGGCTGCCCCCGTCGGAGTCGCACGCGGTCAGGTTGTCAGCCGGGCTGGCGGGCCCGAGCACGGTCACCGAGCCCTTCGCGTCGAGAGTGACGGACTGGGTAATGGCTAGCTGCTCGGGGTACGTGCCCGCGCACACTTTGATGGTGGCCCCGGACGGGGCGGCGAGTAGCGCGGCGGAGATGGTGGGGTACTTCGGAGAGGCACAGCTGGTGTTGTTCCCCGGCGACACTGTGTTGGACACCCACTCGGACACTGTGCTGGGGGTGACGGCCGGAGTCCGGCCGGGCCGCCTCGAAGCCTGACGCGCCGAGCGCGAGGAGCCGACGCCGAAGGGCGAGACATGATGCGCGCTGGCCGACGACCTCGCCGTGGTCGTCGCGGCGTTGGCCGCCGGCGCCGTGAATAAGCTAGCGCCGAAACCGCTTACCAGGCAACAGACAGTAGCCGCGCTAATACTTATTTTCGTTAAATGCAATCCCATGGACATTTGCCTCCCGATTTGACTTGGCGCTCCGAGCTATCCCCGCGCGCATCCATATCTGTAGGCCATACCAGCGGCACAGTCAAGAGAGATGGTTACTGGACAACGTATACCCCATCTATTGAGTGCAAATAATTTGCCGGAAGCCCCTCTCGGCTGGCCGCTTATACGCGGGCTGGAGGGGGGCCGGGACGGTAATTTGACCGCTGGCCAGGGGTAATCTGGAAGATGTCCGTATGTAGTTCCGGCTTATTCCGCACGCCGCCCTGACGTAGGGTTCCCTAGTGACCACGCCGCGAATTGGTAAAGTCCTGGCAAATCTTTTGGAACTGATTTGGTGATGAAAACATAAAACCATCACACGTGCATCATTACGCTCAAGGGCACCAGCTGTCTTTCGCGCACTATCCGACAGCGATAAGCACGGCGAGATGACATCGTCCATCGTTGACCGCCGGATCGGCCGGGCCGCCGGGGGGTCCGCGCGACCCGCTGTGCGGCGCCTGCCCGTTCGGCAGAATGATCTTGAAATCTGCTGGCGCGCACCAGATATGGGTAAACGGAGTACCAAAGATAGGTAATTGCCCCGATGCCAGGGGGCCACCTCCACCCCGACGCTTGTGGCCAGCGGCCAACCGGACAGGGGGGCCGGGACAAGTGGAGGAAGTCATAATGCGCGTTACTACACGCAGGCCGCGTGCAGCCGTCACGGGCTGGCTGCTCGCGCTGCTGCTCGGGCTGGTCGGATGGGCTGCCCCGGTGGCTCAGGCCAGCCAGGGACCAGCCGCCGCAGGACAGGCCAGGCTGCTGGATCAAGCGGCGAAGACCGTGCGGCCGGATACCACGTCCCCGTTCTATTGGAGCAAGATCGCGTGGACCGGCTCGGCCACGGTGATCGCCGCTTCGAACCAGGCTGGTGACCTGTACTACTGGTGGCAGGCATCGGGCAGTACAACCTGGCACGAGGAACTGGTGGCCCCGGGCGGAAGCGGCTACGGCTACCACGAGCCGTCGATCGCGTGGACTGGCTCGACCGTGGTGATCGCGGCTGTGGATAATTCGGGCGACCTGGACTACTGGTGGCAGACAGCCGGCAGCGGGACCTGGAACTTCCAGTCGGTCGACCGGGCGCCCCAGGGATACGAGTTCGGGGCGCCGTCGATCACCGCGTCGGGCACCGCGGTGCTGATCACCGCGCCCAATGAGAACGGCAACCTGATGTACTTCTACCAGCTGTTCGGCGCGCGGGGCTGGACCGCGCAAACGGTAGCTTCCAGCGGGGACGAGGACTCCTTCGGGAGCCCGTCCATCGCCACGACGAGCACCGCGGCGATCATCACCGCGGCCATCGACGGCACCCTGTACTACTGGTATCAGCCGTTCAACACCTCGGGCTGGCATGAGCAGGTGGTGGCATCCGCTGCCGGTGAGGAAGGCTACGCAGGCGGCTCGATCGGGACATCCAACGGTTCCGTGATCATCACCGCGAACACCGACGCCGGTGACGTGTACTACTGGTATCAGCCGTTCAACACCTCGGGCTGGACTCAGCAGCTGGTCGCCGCCGCCGGCAACGGAGCGTATGACGTCAATCCGCAGATCGCCTGGACCGGCTCGGCCGCCGTCATCACCGCCACCGACCAGAACAACGACCTGGTCTACTGGTGGCAGATGTCCGGCACGACGCCCTGGTATCCCGGGAGCATAGCCGTCGGAGGCGGGCACCCCAGCTACGTCGCCCCGGCCATCGCGATCTCGAGCAGTTCGATCATCATCTCCGCGGTCAACAAGTATAACGGCAACCTGCTCTACTGGTATCAGCCGTTCGGCCCCAACCCTTGGGTCAAGCAGACGGTAGCCACCGGGTAACCCGTGTCATCGACGCCCGGCCCGCTGGGGTCAGCTCGCGGCCAGCGCGAGCCGGCCTGCGGGCCGGGCGCCAGTTACGCTCCCGCTGCGTGCGTCAGCCCGAGGTCGGCGGCTCGTGCTGCCGCAGCGAGGCGAGTCGTGGCACCCAGCTTGGCCAGCACGGCGGAGACGTGGTGGTCGACGGTTTTGACGGAGATGAACAGCAGCGCGGCGATCTCGGCGTTGGTGTGGCCGTCGCAGATCAGGTCGAGGACCTCATGTTCGCGGCGGGTCAGCCCGAGCGGATCCGCCCGGGTCGCGGTTCGCGGCCCGGCGGGGATCGACCGGATGCCGAGGGTGCGCATTTTCTGCCGGGTGATCCGGGCGGCGGGGGATGCCCCGAGATCGGTGAAGATCCTCAGCGCCTCGCGCAGCGGCGTCTCGCCGGTCGCGTCGAGCAGGGCCATCGCGGCGTTGTACGGGCAGCCCAGGCCGGTCCAGGCAGCTGCCGCCTGCTGCCAGTCACCCTCGACCTGTAGCCGGCAGGGCTCGGCGAGCTCTCCGCGCGGCGGGCGGGCGGACGCTGTGCTCTGTAGCCAGACGGCGACGCCGCCGTACTCCCATTCATGGCAGTTGACGCAGGCGTCATCGGCCAGTTCGGCCTCGCGCCTGGCCAGTTCCTGTTTCCCCTCCAGCCAGTACGCCTCGGCCCGGCACACCCGGACGGCCACGATCTCCTGCGGCTCGCCTGTCCCGTCCGCATACATCACCGCCTCGTCGAAGTACTCCCAGACACCAGGTTCGCCCCGGCGGGCCCGGATCGTGCCGAGCAGGTTCAGCGGGCTCAGCCGGTTGGACGGGGAAGGGCCGGCCCGGTCCAGCAGTTCGGTGCTCATGGCCACCGACTCGTCCCAGCGTCCCGTCCGCTCAAGGACGCTGGCCCGCATGCCGCGCAGAGACGTTGAGAACGTGCGCAGGTCGTGGTCGTCGCAGTAGGCCACGCCGTCGGTGAAGTACGGTTCCCCTTCGGCGAACCGCCGCTTATCGCTATAGATGCTGTAGATGTTGTTGTACGCCCGGCCCGCCTGGGTGTGCAGGCCTGCGGCAAGGGCGATCTCCAGCGCGCGGCGCAGCAGCCCGGTCCACTCTCCGCCGGTAAAGGCGGTGGAGCAGCCCTGGGTGTTGAGCGCCTCGCTGAGCACCGTGGTCAGGCCCAGCGGCCCGGCGATCGCCTGCGCCCGCTGGGCCAGCTCGATCGCGGCGTGGTGGTCATAGGTCACCATCCGCCGTGCGGCCAGATGGACATATGCCCAGGCCAGTTCGGCGGTTGGGCCTAGCGGCTGGAGGATCGATACGGCGGATTCGGCTGCGGCATTGGCGTCCTGGCCACGGCACAGGCTGCCTAGGGCCGGGGCGAGCTGGCGCAGCGTGTCGCCTTCACGCAACCGGTCCCCGGCCTGGCGCCACAGCGCGAGCGCGCGCTCACAGGCGTCGGCGGCGTCCTGCCGCCGGTCCAGCAGTGACAGCTCAATGGCGAGCTCGTTATACAGCCTGGCCACCTCGGCGGGATCTGGCCCGGTGGGATCTGACCTGGCCGGATCTGACCCGGCCCGATCTGACCTGGGCGGATCTGACCTGGGCGGATCTGCCCCGGCCCGATCTGACCTGGGCGGATCTGACCTGGCGGAAAAGCGCAGGGCACGCTCGAACTGCGCGGCCGCCTCACGATGTGAACCTAGCTCAGCCGCCCGCCGCCCGGCCGAGGATGCATACTGGAGCACCGCCGGGCCATCGCCGGCTCCCTCGGCGTGGAAGGCCAGCCGGGCATCGTCGTCACACCCGGCCAAGCGCAACGCCTCAAGGATCCGGGCATGTATCGTGCCGTGGCGGTGCGTCGCAACCGACTGCTCCACCGCCAGCCGCACGATCTCGTGCCGGAACCGCACCACGCCGCCATCCGCGACCAGCAGCCCGGACGCGACAAGCTCATCGGCCACCTGCGCCGGGCCGCCCGTCACCGACTCCACCAGGTCGAGCTCGACCCGGGTACCGGTCAGCGCCGCCACCTCCAGCGCCGCACCCGCCGGGCCGCTCAGCCGCGCCACCCGGGCCAGCACCGCATCGCGCGCCGAGGGCGGCACCACGCCCATCCCGGCCCGGACCACCTCGGTCACAAAGAACGGATTGCCGCCGGTCAGCCGGTACAGCGCCGCCGCCTCCAGCCTGCTCCCGCCGGCCAGAACCCGCACCGCTTCTGCTGACAGCGAGGTCAGTCCGACCCGCCGAGTCGACCGCTGCGTCGCCAGATCGCCCAGGGCGATGCGAAGCGGGTCCGCTACGGTCAGCCCATCGTCGCGGTAAGTGGCGATCAGCAACACCGAAGCGTTCCGCAGCCGCCGCCCCAGGAAGCGCAACAGGTCAACGGTCGCCTCATCGGCCCAGTGGACATCCTCCATCACCAGCACACGGAGCGCGCCCGGCTCGCTGACCTGACGCAGCAGGGCATCGAACAGCTCCTCGCGGGCCGCCTGGGCGCGGCACAATCTCAGCAGCTCCCCGCCCAGCTGGCCGGCCAGGTCAAACAACGGACCCAGCGGACGAGGAGTGAACAAGCCATCGCATGCCCCCCACGACCAGCGGGCATCGGGTACGTCTGCCTGAAGCTGCTCCAGCAGCGCCGACTTACCGACACCCGCCTCCCCGGCGACGAGCACCAGCCGTCCCTCGCCCCGCCGCGCCTCCCGCGCGTAGTCAGCCAGCGCCGCTAGTTGTGAATCACGTTCTAGGAGCACCGCACTAGTTCACCACACGCACCTGGGCGCCACCAGGCAGCAGGCCGCCGGCCGGATGCTCGCGGCGGGGGCGGGGGCGGGGCG
>PMSU01000117.1 GCA_003168255.1 Actinomycetota bacterium | reverse complement strand
CGGAAAGCTCGGGGCAGATCAGCCTCGACGACACCCAGCGAGCAGACCAGGCACGCGCAGAACTCGAAGCCATCGGAGTCCGCAACATCGGCTTTGACCACCTGCGGCAAGTCGGGCGCGGCGTCCGGTCACAAGTCCACGCCCTCTCGCAACTGTGCGGCAACTGCGGACGGGGCGTCGCTGCGATCTCCCCGGAAGGCGACGTCTGGCCCTGCGTCTTCGCCCGCTGGATGACCGCCGGGAACGTCCGGCAGACACCGCTGGCAGACATCCTCGCCAGCCACGCCATGACAGACGCCGTAGCCCTGATCCCACCCAAGCATTCCGGGCACCCTGCCGCGCCGCCCTGCAAGCCCAGCGATGACTGCCGCCCCGGCACCGACTGCCGCCCCACCTGGACCGCAGCCGACGCCGACCAGCCGCGCTGTACCACCCCGCAAGGATGCGGTCCCAACGTATGCTTGCCGAACTGCACCCCATCCAACTGGAACTGCAAGCCACACAAAAACTGAGGCGCACATGACCGACGACTACGCCCCGGACTGTACCGACAGGCCGGCCCCAGAGCGCCACTGGACCGCCCGCTACTGGCCCAACCCGCGCATCACCATCCGCGAGCAGCAGGCCGCCCGCGCCTCCGTGCCCGACGCCGCCGGCGACCCATACGAAGACCGTAACGCCTGGTTCTGGCCCACCACTGACGGGCTCGTCGCCGCCGTCACCAAGATCACCGGCTCCGTTCACATCTCCACCCAGCCATTCGGCACCCTCCGCGACGCCGCTGCCGACTTCACTGTCTACTGGCCCGCTGGCCTGTTCTGGGAAGACCAGGGAGCCAGAGACTGGATGGACTACCTCGCCCGCAAATACGCCAGCGGCGACGAACCCCGATACCGGCCCCCCCCCGCCCCCCGCCACCCCGCCGAACTCCCCGCCACCAACGGCCAGGCACCCGCCCCCACCCTCTAACCACCCGCCGGCAGGCCTCACCTGCCCCACACAGTCCCGACACAGAGGCCGCACAGTCCCCGCACGTAGCGTGCGGGGACTGTGCGGTCCTTGTTTTGCTCCGCGTGCCGTCTGCCTGTGTGAACGCTGTTCAAGGGCGCTGCCTCCATGTTCCCGACCTCACTCCCACCCCGAGGGGACCCCGAGAGTGAGGTCGGGAACACTCCAACAGCAAAGACAGCAAGCAGGCAGACGGCACACTCCACAAAAACAGATCAAGATCAAAGTCAAAGTCAAAGTCAAAGTCACCGGGGGTACAGGTAGTCACCACGACAGACGGAAGGTGCATGGCACTGGTGGTACCGGCGGTCACCACGCACGAGGAAAGTGCAGGGCACCGGGGTACCGGCAGTCACCAGCACAGGCGGAAGCTGCATGGCACTGGGGCACAGCCAGGCACCACCCACGGGGAAGGTGCATGGCCCCCGGGGTACCGGCGATCACCAGTAGCGGCGGAAGGTGCATGGCCCCGGGGCGTAGCCGGGCGGCCCGCCGCCCGGCTACGCCCGGGATCTACACCGTGGCCGGCGACGGCAACGCGGGGTTCGCCGGTGACGGCGGGTCGGCGACCAGCGCCTGGCTGGACAACCCGAACGGCGTGACGGTGGACAGCGCGGGCAACTTGCTGATCGCCGATTCGGGCAACTACCGGATCCGGGTGGTGGCGGCCGGTACCGGCAGCTACTACGGGCAGGCGATGACCACCGGCGACATCTACACCGTGGCCGGCAGCGGAGCTGGCACACCCGGTGCCCTCGGCACTGCAGGGTTCTCCGGTGACGGCAGCCAGGGCACCAAGGCCGAGATCGACACGCCCGCGGCCGTAGCGGCGAACGGTTCCAACGGCCTGGTGTTCGCCGACTCGCAAAATAACCGAATCCGGATGGTGGCCGGCTGACGCTAGTGTCGGGGCCGCGCCTGGGCGGCGAGCCGGTGCGGGCTGATGCCGTCGGCGACCTGGGCAAGCCGCCATCTCCATGTCGGCGAGACCTGAAAGCGGTTGCGACGCGGGGAGATACGGAGCGGGCTTGGCTGATGATCGTTTGGGTTAGTGGTGAGTAATGCGAGGAATCGCGGTACAGTATCGCTGCTATAAGGCGAAAGGGGGAGCGGTATGCGGTCTTCAGGGGTGGTCTCAGTTATAAAAAATGACCTTCTCATGGTGCTAAGTGTCCTGGCGGCTACCACATTGCTGGCTGGCCCGGCGGCAGCGAATGATACTTCGGCACTACTCTATAATTACGAATTTAAAGGCACCACCGGCATCGTAGACAATTCAGCGCCCGCTGGTCCAGTAGCGCCCTTGACACTTTCTGGCGCCTGGACGCCGGTCGCGGATGGTGTACATTTCAGCGGTGACACGAACGGCAATTCATCGGTCGCCTACGGTCGACCAGCCAGCGGATACACCATCAATGTGCCCGCTACCGCGGCCATGGGTTTTGGAACGCGAATCGTGTACGATGCTCCGGCTAGCGGCACGTGCTTTGCCGACACGCCGAATATTACGCAGATCGGCAGGTACTCTGCGCGTTCAGCGCAAGCTAAGATCCAGCTGTCAAGCTGTGTCGGCAGCGAGACCAGCGTGGTGATTGAGTGCCGGTTTGCCGGTTCGCTGACAGGGGCAGATGTCCATCCGGTCATGAGTACGCTGCCGCTGGTTAATGGCGGAGTTTACAATATTAGCTGCGTGAAATCCCCAGACCGGAAGAATAATACCGCGACCATCACGTTGACTGTCACCAAGCTGGATCCCGTAAAAGGCAATCAAACGGTCACTAATACCTTTCGAGTAGCTGCTTTGGGTAACATGCAAAGCGAGGAGTACATCAGCGCGGGCAATAAATATCCGGTGCCCGCACCTGCCAAAAATACTGACCAGTTCAACGGCGACATCACTCGCGCCATTTACTGCGACGGTACGCCAGCTGGCGTCAGCACTTGCCTGGCAACTTATTTGCCATCGCATTGAGAGTCGCTGGCGAGGACACCGACGGAGGTGAGACCGGTCCCCGACTTCGAGTGCGATCTGGTCGTTCGCGGCGGGACCGTGGTGACCGCGGGCAGCTCGGCCGAGTGCGACCTGGGGATCAGCGACGGCAGGATCAGCCAGGTCGGCGGCTTTCTGCGCGGTCGGAGAGAGATCGATGCGTCCGGCGCTCTCGTTCTTCCTGGCGGACTGGACATGCATGTTCATCTCTCCTCGCCGCAGACGCCGGAGCCGGGCGTTCCCGCTTGGGTTGACGACTTCCGCAGCGGCTCTCGGGCCGCTATCGCCGGCGGCGTGACCACCATCGGCAACATGACGTTCCCCAGGGAAGGCCAGTCGCTCCGGCAGGCGCTTGCCCACGACCTGAGTGCCGCCAAGGACACCGCTGCCACCGACTACGTGCTGCACTCCGTCATGATCAGCCCTTCGCCGGAGGCTCTTGCCGAGCTGCCGCTCCTGGTGTCGGAGGGACACACGAGCCTGAAGCTGTTCATGACGTCCGAAGAATTCGAGGCGCACGCCGCCGACATGATCACGGCTATCAGGATTGCCGGGCAGCACGGGATGCTGACGCTGATCCACTGCGAGGACGGGGCCCTGGTCCGTTCCGCTGGCGAGCACCTGCTGGCATCGGGACGCGGCAGCCTGGCCGACTGGGCAGATAGCCGGCCTGAGCTTTCCGAGCGGGCCGCGGTCGAGCGGGCAGTCGCGATCTGCGAGGTAACAGGGTCGCCCATTTACATCGTCCACCTGTCGTCGCGGTCCGCACTGCAGTCAGCTCGGCGTGGGCAGCTGCGCGGCCTGCCGGTCTTCGTCGAGACCCGGCCGCTGTACCTCTACCTGACCAGCGGGGCGCTCCGGGAGCCGCAGGGCGGCAAATACATCGGCTCTCCTCCGCTGCGGGAACCTGCCGACCTGGCAGCGATGTGGTCAGGCCTGGCCGACGGGTCAATCCATACGCTCGGCAGTGACCACGCGCCATGGTCACTGCGCGACAAGATCGATGACTCGCTGGACGTGACCACTGCCCGGCAGGGCGTCGCTGATCTCGAGACCATCATGCCGATGCTGTTCTCGGCGGGCGTCCGGACCGGACGTATCTCCCTGCAGCGCTTCATCTCGCTGACGTCGACGAACGCGGCGCGGCTGTTCGGGCTCTACCCGCGGAAGGGAACGATCGCCATCGGCAGCGACGCGGATCTCGTCGTCCTCGATCCGCAGCTTCGCCGCACGATCGACGGCAGTTCGATGCAGTCCAACGCCGACTACTCGGTCTACGACGGCCGCGAGGTCTACGGCTGGCCACGCTTCACCGTGAGCCGGGGAGAAGTCGTTCTGGCGGACGGGCAGGTCGTGGCAGAGCCTGGCCGCGGGCAATGGCTGCGCCGCAACCCCACGGCCGCGCCGTAACCTGCCCGCAGCGCGGTTTGGCTACGGGTGCCGGGCGGCGATGATGATGCACCGGCGCCGCGAGCACGCGGCGGATGATGAGTACGTCGACCTGTTCTTCGCCGTGACCCGATGGTCGGGAATACCGTCGATCGCTGAGCCCGCGAAGTGCACCGAACTAGTCTGGGCCGACCTCGATGATCTTCCAGGCGACATCATCGACTATGTGGCCGTCGCCCTCCGCGCTCTGCGGGCCGGGCACAGACTGGCTATCTTCGGATGGACCGATAGGGCTTCCAGGAGCGGAGGGGTGTGATGTGCCGGCTGTTCGGGCTGACCGCCGGGGAGGAACTCGTCGGCGCGACATTCTGGCTACTCGACGCGCCAGACTCGCTGGAGGTGCAAAGCCGGCGAAACGTGGACGGGAGCGGGATCGGATTCTTTGATCCCTCAGGGCTGCCTGTCCTCGATAAGCAGCCGGAGGCGGCGTTCGGCGATGAAGAGTTCACTCGCGAGGCGAAGCAGGCCGTGTCGGCGACGTTCGTGGCCCACGTGCGCTGGGCAACCGCGGGCGGCCGGACCGTGCGGAACACTCATCCGTTCGCGATGCGGGGCCGGATCATGGCACATAACGGGGGATTCGGCGGACTCGGCCGCCTGGACGACCAGCTCGGTCCCTACCGCGAACTGGTGCTGGGGGACACCGACTCGGAACGTTACTTCGCACTGATCACACAGCAGATCGATTCCCACCACGGCGACGTCGGTGCGGGAATCGCCGCAGCCGCCCGGTGGATCGGCGCCCATTTGCCGGTCTCGTCGCTGAACACTGTCGTCGCTACGCCCACTGACCTGTGGGCACTGCGCTATCCCGGGCAGCATGCCCTGCACATCATCGAACGGCCGGCCGGGCCGAGTATCCGGGCAAGCGAGGCAGCCGGCGGACAGCCGCCCGGCTCAGCCGGCTTGCACGTCCGAAGCGCGACATCTTCGGTGCACGCCCCCGCGCTACAGGCTGTTCCCTCCGTGGTCGTGGCGTCGGAGGAGCTCGACGGTGAAGACGGCTGGCGCATGCTGGCCTCCGGCGAGATGATCCACGTAGGCCCTGACCTGACAGTCGATTCCGCCATCGTGATTCCCGATCCGCCAGCGCACCTGGTGGCGCTTCCAGCCGGGAACCCCAACATCGACACCTGACCGGTGGCGAGCAGGCTGACCGCCCGGTCCAGCCGCTCCACCCCGCGCATCTGGGGCAGTCCGAAAAGCAGGTGCTTGCGACAAAGCGGCGCCTCTACTGTCTGGGGATGATTCTTCGGGGCGAGCGGCCAGGCGACAAAGAATCCGTGCGGGGTGTCCACTCGCAGGCGTTCGGTGACCATGGGACCGTCGTGGCCGACCTGGTGGACACCCTGCGGGACACCATCGCGTCCGGCGGCGGCCTCTCGCTCGTCGTCGAGCACGCAGGACAGGTCGTCGGGCACATCATGTTCACCCGCTGCCTGCTCGATGCCCCGCGCCGGTTGGTCGAGGTGCAGGTGCTCAGCCCGTTGGCGGTGGCGCCCGAGCAGCAGAAGCAGGGCATCGGCTCGGCCCTGGCCCGGCGCGGGCTGGAGACTCTCGCCGAGCGGGCTGTCCCCCTCGTTTTCCTGGAAGGCGACCCGGGCTACTACCACCGCTTCGGCTTCGTGCCCGGTGGCGCACAGGGTTTCCGCAAGCCGTCGCTACGCATTCCCGACGCCGCCTTCCAGGTAGTCAGGTTCCCGGCATACGAGCCGTGGATGACGGGGACGCTGGTCTACTCGGAGCCGTTCTGGCGGCACGACGCCGTCGGCCTCCGTGATCCCAGCGCATGATGCCGCTCAGCTGGCCAACAGCCCGGCTCTGAGTGGGCGCCGGCCGGACGGCTCAGCTACCGGTGCACCGCTGGCTGGCATATGCCAGGCAGCGGTGCCTGGACCGCTATCCTCGCGCCGGCGGCGCCACCAGGACACGTGCGCGTTCAGCGCCGTGCGCACCACCCAGGCCCGCGGCACCCGAAGCTCGGCTTCAGCCCGTCATTGCCGACGACCAGCACGATCGCACCTTCGCCTCGTTCTCGCATGTGGCCGATGACCGCCTCCCTCGGCGTAAACGGGATCAGCTACGACAAGGGCAGCTACCGTGAGTCGCTAGATTTTGCCGAACGCAAAGTCGCCGATGCCGTCGGCACCAGGAAGTCTCCGCGCCTGGCGCCGGCGCGATCCCCGGTCACTGTCTTCGGCCACGACCGGGATGCGCTAGCTCCAACCGATACCGTGCAGTGTGAGGACCCTCAGGAAGGCTGGCGTGGAACGGGCCGAGATGGAGCGCATGATTGACCGCGAGGTGAAGGCGCGCTTCCCGGCCGGGACGGTGCGGCGGGTCGCGCTGCTGCGGCACGGCGACGATCCGGTGATCGAGCCGGGAGAGCTGCTGGTCCGGGTCTTCATCGAAGCGCCGGACGGACAGGAGGACGACCAGCGGTCCCTGGATGCGTGGGCGCAAGCTCACCAGGTGGTGATGAAACGGTTGCGGCGTGAGCTGTCACTGCGGCTTCCCCCGGCCAGGCTGCTGGAGTTCGCCGTCGGCGACGCCGGAGCCACTCCGCGGATCACGATGCCCGACGACCCCGCGCTGGCGGACGAGGCATTGTCCGGGCGCGAGATTGTGGAAACCGCTCTCGGACTGTTGCGCGCGGGCTACGTGTTTCCTGATCGCGCCGGGCTGGCCGCCGCGGCGATCGAGGCACGGCTGGCCGCCGGCGAGTACGACAACCTGGCGGAGGCCGCGCTCGCCGAGCGGCTCACCAGTCACCTGTATGAGGTCTGCGCGGACAAGCACCTGCGGATACGGGCGATGCCGCCGCATCCCACCAGGCACGAGCCGCCCGATCCCGGGCCGGGCCGGCCGGAGCGGGCACGGCCGGGCAACTACGGCATTTACCGCGCCGAGCGACTGGACGGCAACGTCGGCTACCTGGACCTGCGCGCCGTGGCTGATCCGCAGCACGCCGGCCCGGTCATCGCCGCGGCGATGGAGCTGGTCTCGGGAACGTATGCGCTGATCATCGACCTGCGGCGCAACGGCGGCGGCTCCCCCGACGGGGTGGTCTTCTGGTGCAGTTACCTGTTCCCTGACGCTGCCACTCACCTCAACGACATCTTCCACACCGACACAGGGGAGACCAGGCAGTTCTGGAGCCTGGCCTATGTGCCGGGCTCGCGCTACCTCGACCGGCCGGTCTACCTGCTGACCAGCAGCGAGACGTTCTCCGGCGGGGAGGACTTCTGCTACACCCTTCAGGCGCAGGGCCGCGCGGAGCTGATCGGGGAGACGACCGGCGGCGGCGCCCACCCGACCAGGACGGTGCCCATCTCCTCGACCCTGGCCATCTCGGTGCCGTACGCGCGGTCGGTTAACCCGGTCACCGGAACGAACTGGGAAGGCACCGGCGTGGTACCGGACGTCGCCGTGCCGGCCGCCGCCGCCTACAACGTGGCGTACGGCAAGGCGCTGCGGCATGTGCTGTCGATCACCGTGCCCCCGCCCGTCGCCGATGAGGCCCGCGCCGCCCTCACCGGACTGTCGGCGGAGCAGGACTAGCAGCGCGCCGACAGCCGGTGTCGGCGTTTCACCGGGTCACCTGGCTGGTGCCAGCGCAGCCGGCACCAGCCAAGCGGCACCAGCCAAGCGGCACCAGCCAAGCGGCACCAGCCAAGCGGCACCAGCCAAGCGGCACCAGCCAAGCGCTGCCCGCCCGCAGCGATACGCCGGAATAGGTCAGCAGTCGTCGTAGGGTGCCCAGTTGGACTCGCCGCCACGGGCGAGGGCGTTGGCGAATACCTGATTCTGCTCGGCCACGCTAGCGTCGCCGAAGTCAGCAGGGTCACCGCCGTAGGCAGCCCACGTCGACGCGCTGAACTGGTAGAGGCCGTAGTGACCAGTGGAATTCATGATCTGGGCCTGGCCGCCGGACTCGCGGGCGACTACGCACTGACCGAACGCGCCACCCGGTATGCCACCGGAGTATGTGCTGGCAGCCGTCGCGGCGGCCTGAACCGGGGCAGCGGGCGCCGGGCGCGCATGCCGCGGTGTGTAGGTCGGCTGCGGCTCGAGGAGCGCAGGCGGGCCCGGTATCTTGGCGGGTTCTGTCGGAATGCGCAGAACCTGCCCGGGCTCGATGATGTCCGCCCAGTGCAGCTTGCCGCGGTTGCCCCAGTAGAGCACCGGCCACGCCGCTGGTTTGTGATAGAAACGCCCGGCGATCGCGGAGAGCGAGTCACCACGCCGGACGGTGTACCAGGCCGGGAGGCCAGCACCCGGCCGCTGCGTCTTTGCCTGCTCTGTGACTGACACCAACTGCGCGCGCGAGGGGCGCGGTTGGAAGGCGTTCTGGACCACGGCGTGATGCGAGGCTGCCTGCGCTGCCGGCACGGCGGCAGGTGCCTGCGGTGACAAGCAAAGAACCGCGGCCACGCCGGCCAGCGTTGGCGCGGCGGCGGCACTCGATGCTGCCTGCGGTAGCCGGATGCGGGAGGGTTTACTGTGGGCGCCCAACGGGCTCCTCTCCGAAAAGGGCGCGCTCACCGGGAAACTGCCAAGGAGGCTGGCACGCTTCCGAGCGCCTGACATCGAGGGAGCCTAGCGAGGGCAGCTCCGGCGCATCAGGTAAATCCGTCACAATAGGCGAAACCCGCCATCAGGCTGCTAAACTCCGCCGCTGCGTCACCCGGGACGGGTGGTTTCGGTGTGATTACCGGCATTGGCTACGGTGCGCAGCCTGAGCGGCAGGAGTCACCGCCTCCTTTCGCATCGTTTCCAAGATCGATGTGGCGTAGCCCNNATCTTCGGCGGCGCTCCGGAAGTCGTGGCTCACGGGGTCGATGGTGCCGGTGTGACGGGAGTAGTCCGGCCGGCAGGGTCCGCGGGCATCCCACGATCGCCCGGGATCAGGAAACGACGGTTTATGCCACGACGCGTCCTAGCGGAACCTCATGGACCGGGGAGGTGGTGCGGGCGCGCCGCCGCCACCTCATGTGCCGGGGAGGTGGTCGGGCGCGCCGCCGCCACCTCATGGACCGGGGGGGTGGTGCGGGCGCGCCGCCGCCACATCATGTGCTCGACCGCCATGACCAGCGGCATCAGTTCCGCGGCGGGCCAGCCCGCGGGCTGAATCGGCCGACGTCAGCGCTGGGAACAGCCCAGGCCGCGGCTCACCGGGCCGGCAGTGGCATGCGGTCTCGGGATACTCGGCTGACCTGCCGCCCGGGCGGTCTCAATGTGCTGAGCGTCCACGGCATGCCGCCACTGCCACTGCTCCTGCTTTCCTCGCCGACTCAATCGCATCTCGGTGCCCGCGCCGACCTGACCAGACGTTCCCGCGGGAACGTCAGATCTCATAATGCGGTGTGACAACGTCCGAACTATGAGACATCGGCCCGGCAGGGGCAGAACGTGCCTGGGCTGTCGCGGCGGGCGTCGCTGCCCTGGTCATCCCTGCACGTCGCTGCGCTGGAAAACGACGAGGGAACGTCCGGCCACCGGAACCGCTACGCCGCTATCGAAGGAGTCCCCCTCCCGCTCGGGCCCTGAAGTGTCCAGCACCGCTTCCCACCGCTTGCCCCACTGCCCTGGCAGCGTCCAGTCGATGCTGCCCTGCTGGGCGTTGAACAAGAGCAGGAAGGACTCGTCGGTCACTCGCTGGCCGCGGCGGTCATGGTCGGTGATCGCCTCGCCGTTGAGGAAGACGCCGACCGAGTTGGCGAGCCCGCTATCCCAGTCGTCATCGCCCATCTCGGTCCCGTCGGGCTTGCACCAGCCGAGGTCGATGGTTCCCCGGATGGGCAGGCCCTGGAACCAGCGGCGGCGGCGCAGCACCGGATGCTCGCGCCGCAGCGCGATCAGGCGGCGGGTGAAGTCGAGGAGATCCTCGTCGACGTGATCCCAGTCCTGCCAGGAGATTTCGTTGTCCTGGCAGTAGGCGTTGTTGTTCCCTTTCTGGGTGCGCCCCGACTCATCCCCGCCGAGCAGCATGGTGACCCCCTGCGAGAGCATCAGGGTGGCGAGGAAATTGCGCTGCTGTCGATGCCGCAGCGCCGCGATGGCTTTGTCGTCGGTGTCGCCCTCGGCTCCGCAGTTCCAGGAGCGGTTGTGGCTCTCGCCGTCTGCCCCGCCTTCGCCGTTAGCGTCGTTGTGCTTCTCGTTGTAAGAGACCAGGTCGCGCAGCGTGAAGCCGTCGTGGGCGGTGACGAAGTTGACGCTGGCGCTCGGGTGCCGGCTGTCGGCCTGGTAGAGGTCGGAGCTCCCGGTGAGCCGGGAGGCGAACTCGCCGAGGGTGGCAGGCTCGCCCCGCCAGAAGTCCCGGACGGTGTCGCGGTATTTGCCGTTCCACTCCGACCACAGGGCGGGGAAGTTGCCTACCTGGTAGCCGCCCTCGCCGATGTCCCATGGCTCGGCGATGAGCTTCACCTGGGACACCACCGGATCCTGCTGGATCAGGTCAAAGAAGGCAGACAGCCGGTCGACTTCGTGGAACTGGCGGGCCAGGGCAGCGGCTAGGTCGAAGCGGAACCCGTCGACGTGCATCTCGGTCACCCAGTAGCGCAGCGAATCCATGATCAGCTGAAGGGTGTGCGGGTGGCCCACGTTGAGACTGTTCCCGGTCCCGGTGGTGTCGTAGTAGAAGCGCCGGTTGTCGGCCACCAGGCGGTAGTAGGCGGCGTTGTCGATGCCCTTCAATGACAGAACGGGCCCCAGGTGGTTGCCCTCTGCGGTGTGGTTGTAAACGACGTCGAGGATCACCTCGATACCGGCCTCGTGCAGCGCCCGGACCATCGCCTTGAACTCGGCGACCTGCTCACCGCGATGGCCACCCGAGGCGTACTCGTTGTGTGGCGCGAGGAATCCGATCGAGTTGTAGCCCCAGTAGTTCCGCAGGCCGCGCTCGACGAGATGCGAGTCGTTGATGAACTGGTGAACCGGCAGCAGTTCCACCGCGGTGATGCCGAGCGCGGTGAGGTACTCGACGGCGGCGGGGTGGCCCAGGCCGGCGTAGGTGCCTCGCTGCGCCTCGGGGATATCGGGATGCCGGGCGGTGAACCCCTTGACGTGGACCTCGTAGATGATTGACTCGTTCAGCTGGATGTCCGGCGGCCGGTCGTTGCCCCAGTCGAAGTACGGGTTGTGCACGACTGACCGGGGCACGTTGGCGGCGCTGTCGTCGTCATTGCGCGAGTTCTCGTCGCCGAAGTTGTACGGGAAGCACGCCTGCGCCCAGTCGACCTGGCCTTCGATGGCCTTGGCGTAGGGATCGAGCAGCAGTTTGGCCGGGTTGCAGCGCTGCCCCGCCTCCGGCGCCCACGGCCCGTGGACCCGATAGCCATAACGCTGCCCGGGCGCCACCGAGGGAAGGTAGCAGTGCCAGCAAGAGGCGTCGGCCTCCTCGAGGACCACCCGCTCTTCGGCGCCGTCATCGTCGAAAAGGCAGAGCTCGACTCCTTCGGCCACCTCGGAGAACAACGAGAAATTGGTCCCGCCGCCGTCATAGGCGGCTCCCAGGGGGTAGGGACGGCCCGGCCAGATCTCGAGGGCGTCGGTCATCTGTGGCTGAGTCCTCACTTCATTGGTACCGAACGGCGCTGCTCGGACCCGCCCGGTACCGGCAGCCCCAGCATGAGGTCATGACACGCGCGCTTCGGTCAGGATGGCGACGGTGTCAGGGGGAAGGACGACGCCCTGCCCCGAAAGCCCGACTCGGGGATCGGACGCTTCGAGCAGCGCTGCCGCCGGGCTGACCGGGAAGGTCCAAGTGCCGGTACCGAGATTGATGGCCACCACAACCGGTCCGCGGCGGACGACCAGCCAGCCCGCTTCCTGATCGTATTCGGTCTCGACGCGGTCCAGCCGGGGATCCGCGAGAGTGGCAAGGCGCCGGCGCAAGGCGATCAGCCGGCGATACCAGGCCAGCAGGCCGCCCTGGCGCTCCTTCGTCGGCTCGGTCCAGTCGAGTTTGGAGCGCCCGAACGTCGCCGGATCCTGCGGATCGGGCACGTCGCCGGGATCCCAGCCGAAGTCGGCGAACTCGCGGCGTCGTCCCTCGCTGACTTTCCGGCCGAGCTCGGCATCGGTGTGGCCGGTGAAGTACTGGAACGGGGTAGTGGCGCCCCACTCCTCGCCCTGGAAGAGCATCGGCGCGAACGGCGAGGTGAGCAGCAAGGCAGCCGCCACTCTCAGCCGCCCGTCGTTCATCAGCGAACTGCTCCGCTCGCCGGCCACCCGGTTGCCGACCTGGTCGTGGTTCTGGGTGAAGACCACGAACTGGCTGCCAGCCAGCCCATCCGGCGGCCGGCCGTGGATCCGCTGGCGGTGCGGGGAGTAGATGCCGTCGTACACCCATGCCTGGCGCAGCGCCTTGGCCAGCAGCGGCAGCGGCCCGAAGTCCTCGTAGTAGCCGCTTACATCGCCGGTCAGCGTGGCGTGCAGCGCGTGGTGCCACTCGTCGGCCCAGGCGGCATCGAGGCTGTAGCCGCCACCCTCGAGGCTGCGGACGAAGCGGGGATCGTTCAGGTCGCTCTCGCCGATCAGGAACAGCGGGCGGCGCAGATGAGCCGCCAGCGCGTCCACCTCGACCGCGAGCTGCTCGAGGATGTGGGTGGCGGACTGGTCCGCGATGGCGTGTACGGCATCGAGGCGCAGCCCGTCGCAGTGATAGTCACGCAGCCACGCCAGGGCATTGTCGATAACGAAACGCCTGACCTCGTCGCTGCCGGGGCCGTCGAAGTTCACGGCGTCGCCCCAGTTGGTCTGGTGGCGGCGCGAGAAGTAGGGCCCGAACTCCGGCAGGTAGTTCCCGGCAGGGCCGAGATGGTTGTAGACGACATCCATCACCACGCCGAGCCCGTGGGCATGGGCCGCGTCGATCAGCCGCTTGAGCCCGTCCGGCCCGCCGTAAGCGTGGTGCGGAGCGAACAGATCGACTCCGTCGTAGCCCCACCCTCTGTCCCCGGAGAACTCGGCCACCGGCAGCAGCTCAATGGCGTCGATTCCCAGCTCGGCCAGGTGCCCCAGGTGCCCGATCGCCCCGTCGAAGGTCCCCTCGGCGGAGAATGTGCCGACGTGGCACTCGTAGAGGCCCGATCCCGGCAGCGGCACGCCCCGCCAGCCGGTGTCATGCCAGCCGAAGGCCGCATGGTCGACCACCCGGCTCACGGCGTGGATGCCGTGCGGCTGGAAGGCAGAGCGGGGGTCGGGACGAGGGGGGCCGCCGTCGAGGCTGAAGGCGTAGTCGGTGCCAGCACCCGCCTCATCGACCGCGCACTCCCACCAGCCGCCGTCGGCGCTCGTCATCGGTATCCGCCGCTCGCCGAGCACGAGCTCGACGCCGCGGGGGAGTGGCGCCCAGACCCGGAACTCGTGCATCAGCTCGCTCTGCCAAGAACAGCGACAGGAAACCGCCGGAGCAGCGCTGCCACGCTGATGCTGCCGCCCGTCACGGCCTCGCCGGTGAGCACGTCGAACCACTCGCCGTCGGGGAGCGCGACCGCCGTATCGCCCCACACCTCGTCGGGGTTCGCGACCGTCGTGTCACTTCGCGCCCCGCGCAGCCGGGCAACCAGTCGTGGCACGACCACGGCCAGCCCGCCGGTCCTGGCGAACGCCACCGCGTGGTCCGCCCTGGTCCCCGAGACGCTGAGGGGCTCGTAGCCCGAGCCGGGGCCGTAGGCATCCGGGCAGCGGCGCCGGTGGCCGAGGAGGCGATGAATGAGCCAGAGCTTGGGCCCGCCTTCGTCGGCTCGGGCCAGTGCGTCCTGCGGCCCGGCGCCGGCGAGAGCCTCGAGGAGCCGGCCGCGGGCGGTGTAGTCAACGGGGCGGCGGTTGTCCGGATCGACCAGGGACAGATCCCACACTTCCGTGCCCTGGTACAGGTCAGGAATACCCGGGCAGGTCAGCAGCAGCGTCATCTGGGCCAGCGAGCTGATCCGGCCCAGCTCGACGATCTGGTTCTCGGCCAGGAACCCCTCCAGGTCGGCGACGAAGCCCTCGTCGGCAAGGACGGCAGTAACGAAGGCGTCCACAGCGTCGTCGTAGCCGGCATCCGGATCGGTCCAGGAGGTGTGAACCTTTGCTTCCTTCACCGCCTTCGCCATGAACGCGCCGGCCCGCTCGGCGTCGATCGGCCAGGCGCCCACCAGCGACTGGTACAGCAGGTACTCGGCATTGCGGTCCGGCCAGCCGTCCCGCTTGTGCCTCTCGTTGCGCGCTGCCCAGCGCGTCGTCGCCCGTTCCCACGCTTGCGGCAGCTCGGCCAGCAGGTTGAGGCGGGCCCTGACATCGCCGCTGCGCTTGGTGTCATGGGTGGACAGGGTGAGCATCGCCTCCGGCCACTGCCGCGCCGTGTCGGCCATAGCCCGGTGGAAGTCATCCACGGTGCGGCCGAACTGGCCAGGGTCGCCGCCCACCTCGCAGAGCGAGGCCAGCACCTGGTAGCGGTAGAAGGCCGTGTCTTCCACCCCCTTGGCCATGACCGGCGCGCTCACCTGGGCGAAATGCACCACGAAGTCGGCCTCAGGACCGCCTGGATGCGCTCCGGTCAGCAGTCCGCCGACAAACTCCGCGAGCTCGGTGTCGAGCTCGGGCCGACGCTGCCGCGCTCGCGCCACAGCGGCGGCCACGTGGTCGGCGTCCGCCCGCGTCACGGGGTGCCCAGGGTAGGCGTAGCTGCGGTAGACGGGAAAGGCGGCGATCACCTCGTGCAGAACATCGCGCAGCTGGCTGCGGGTGAAGTCGCGCTCGCGGCGATGGCGATCGCAGACGCGGGCGAGCAGGCCGGTGAGGCGCTCCACCTCGGCGGCCAGGCTCTCCCGCATGACCTGTAGCTTCGCGGCGTGAACAAGCTCGCCGTAGTCCTGCGTCCCGCCGGTGAAGCGGGCGTAGCAGGTCCGCATCGAGGTCTCCCCGGCCGAGTCCACGAAGAGCTGGTTGACCGCGGTCAGGAAGTCGTAGCCCGAGGTGCCGGCCACCGGCCAGGACGCGGGCAGTTCCTCGCCAGACTCGAGGATCTTCTCCACCACCACGTAGCCGCCGCTGGTCGCGTCGCGCAGCCGCTCCAGGTACCCGGCCGGATCGGCGAGCCCGTCCACGTGGTCGACCCGGAGCCCGTCGAGCACACCGTCGCGGACCATGCGCAGTATGAGCCGGTGCGTGTCGGCGAAGACCTGGGGGTCCTCCACCCGGAGCCCGGCGAGCGTGGTGATGTCGAAGAACCGCCGGTAGTTGAGCTGCTGCGCCGCGGTGCGCCAGTGTGCCAGCCGGTGGGCCTGTCGTCGCAGCAGCGCGTCGAGGGCGTCAGGGTCCCGGTTCAGCGCATCGATGGCAGCGTGCGTGACCTGGCCTTTGTCGTCCCGGTCCAGCCCGTCGAGGGTGTGCCGCGACACCGGCGCCTCATGCTCGTAGTAGCGGACGGACAGCGATCCGTCGCGCCACTCGACGGTCAGCTCGCCCGCGTCAAGGACGCGGCCGTAGTGGTCCGCGAGCACCGGCACGAGCACGATGCCTGCCAGCTCGGGCTGCGGCGGATCCCAGTCGATGTCGAAGTAGTCGGCGTACCGGCTCTCTACTCCGTGCTCCAGGACGTCCCACCACCAGGCGCTGGCCCGGCCGCCGACCGCCATGTGGTTAGGCACGATGTCGAGTACCTGGCGCAGCCCGGCCGCGGCCAGCCGCTCGACGAGGCGGGCGTGGCCGGCGTCGCCGCCGAGCTCGGAGTTCAGCCGCCCATGATCGACCACGTCGTAGCCGTGCGTGCTGCCCTTGGCGGCTTGCAGGTAGGGCGAACAGTAGAGGTGGCTGACACCGAGGCGGGCAAGGTAGCCGGTGATGGCCGCGGCGTCGTCAAAGGTGAAGCCGGCGTGCAGCTGGACGCGGTAGGTCGCGGCCCGCGGCCGGGCGCCTGGCGTGGGCGTGGGCGTGGTGACCATCATGACCATGCAATCACACAGGTCGGCCCCGGCAACCCCGGGCGCCGGTACATCGTCGGCACCTGCCCGTTCGGAAAAATTGCCGTTAGCGGGCCGAGTCGAGTTGCAGTTTCAGCCAGGCTGTCAGGTCGGATATGACCTCGCCACGGTTGATCTCGTTGAGGATTTCGTGCCGCGCGTCGGGATAGGTGCGCACGGTGACGTCGGTCAGGCCGGCGCTCCGGTACCGATCTGCGAGCGGGTGCAGCAGCGTGAGGCCGCCGTTGACCGGGTCCTTCTCACCGGCCGCGATGTAGACCGGGAGGGCGGAGCGCATCGCCGCTACCTGATCTGGATCGGCGAGTCGCCGGGCGCCGACGAACATTGCCTTCCCCGAGTCGGTGTCGATGCCGAAGCCGCAGTGCGGGTCGGCGACGTAGGCGTCAACGATCGCCTCGTCGCGGGTCAGCCAGTCGAAGTCTGTCCTGGCCGGCTGGAATGCCGCGTTGAACATGGATAGGTCTAGCGGCTGGTCCAGGTCGAGGGCGGGCTCGAGCAGGTCGATGCTTGCCGTGCCGGTCAGGATGACGCCATCGACGTCCGCGCTGTGATCCAGCAGGTACTGCTGGGCCGCGAACGATCCCATGCTGTGGGCCAGCAGGAACAGCGGCAGCCCCGGGTGGTCGGCGTGGATCCTCGCCGTCAGCAGGCCGATGTCCTCGATGAGCGCGGGCCATCCGCCGGGACCGAGGTCGCCGAGTTCTGCTGACCCGGCCGTTGCGCCGTGGCCGCGATGATCCTGGCCGTAGACCACCATGCCCTCGCGGGCCAGCGCCAGGGCGACGTCCTCGTAGCGCAGGACGTGCTCGCCCATGCCGTGCGTCAGCTGGACCGCGGCGACCGGGGCGGCGGCCGGGTCCCAGCGATAACCAGCGATCTTCAGGCCGTCGCGGGATTCGTAGCTGAAACGACTCGATGGCATATACCTATCCCTTGTCGCGTGGGCAAGCGCTCGTCGCTTGAACATTAGCCACGTTAGTAGGCCGGTGAGCAAGTCAGCGGACACGCCGGCCGGCTTGGCGGTGCCCGGCGCACGAGGCGGGTAATGTCGCGGACGAACATATGTTCGCCAGCGAATGAGGATGGTGGCCGATGCGGGTGCTCGGGGTTGATCCCGGGCTGACCAGGTGCGGGCTTGGCGTGATTGACGGCAGGCCCGGCCGGGCGCTCACGCTGGTCGAAGGGGGAGTCGCCCGTACCCAGGCGGGTACCGACATCGCGGCCCGGCTTCTTGCGCTTGAGCAGGAGATCGAGTGCTGGCTGACGCGACACCAGCCGGATGCGGTGGCGGTGGAGCGGGTGTTCAGCCAGCACAACGTGCGTACGGTGATGGGCACGGCCCAGGCAGGCGCGGTGGCCATCGTCTGCGCCGCGCGCCGCGGCCTGCCGGTTGCGACGTACACGCCGAGCGAAGTCAAGGCATCGGTGACCGGGAGCGGGCGAGCGGACAAGGCACAGGTGACAGCCATGGTGACCCGGCTGCTGCGGATGATCGAAGCGCCACGCCCGGCGGACGCGGCCGACGCGCTGGCCCTGGCTATCTGCCATGTGTGGCGCGGCGGCGCTCAGCTCAGGCTCGCGACCGCACTGGCGGCCGCTACCAGGCCGCCGCCATCCCCGGCTGGCCAGATTCTCACCCCTGGAGACGTCTCATGATCGCGCATCTGGACGGGATGGTATGCGGGCTCGCGCCGGATGGCGCCGTGATCGAGGTCGGCGGCGTCGGGCTATTGGTGCAGTGCACGCCCGGCACGCTGGCGGGCCTGCGCCTCGGCGAGCGGGCAAAGGTCGCCACCTCGCTCATGGTGCGGGAGGACGCGCTCACCCTGTACGGCTTCGCCAGCGAAGATGAACGGAACGTCTTCGAGCTGCTCCAGACCGCCAGCGGGGTCGGCCCCAGGCTCGCGCTCGCCATGCTCGCCGTGCACGCGCCCGACGCGCTGCGCCGCGCGGTCGCGGTCGAGGACCTGGTGACCCTGATGCAGGTACCCGGCGTAGGGAAGAAAGGCGCACAGCGGATCGTCCTTGAGCTGAAGGACAGGCTCGGCGCGGCCGGCGAGACGTTCGGGGCAGGGCTTGGTGCCCGGCCGGGCGCTGCCTCGTCGTGGCGCGACCAGGTGCGGGCGGGCCTGATCAACCTCGGCTGGGCCCCGCGTGACGCCGAGCAGGCGATCGCAGCCGTGGAGCCCGAGCTTGAGGCCGATGGCGGGCCGGTGGACGTGGCGATGGCCCTGCGCGCCGCGCTGAAGAAGCTGAGCACGGCGTGACCGGACAGGATCCTGCTGCCCCGCTGAGCGACGCCGACGCTCAGTCGGATGAGCGGGTGGTTTCCGCCCTGGCGGACGTGAACGAGCGGGCGATCGAGGGCGCGCTGCGGCCCAAGCGCCTGTCGGAGTTCATCGGCCAGGAGCGCGTTCGCGAGCAGCTCTCGCTGGTGCTCGAGAGCGCGATGCGCCGCGGCCGGCCACCCGATCACGTGCTGCTCTGCGGGCCGCCTGGCCTTGGCAAGACGACCATCGCGATGATCGTCGCCGCCGAGCTCGGCGCGCCGCTGCGGATCACCAGCGGTCCCGCCATCGAGCGCGCGGGCGACCTGGCTGCTGTCCTGTCCACGCTCAGCGAGGGGGAGGTCGTGTTCATCGACGAGATCCACCGGCTGGCCAGGCCGGCCGAGGAGATGCTCTACCTGGCCATGGAGGACTTCCGGGTTGACGTGGTTGTCGGCAAGGGCCCGGGCGCGACCGCGATCCCGCTGGACATCGCCCCGTTCACCCTGACCGGGGCCACCACCAGGGCCGGACTGCTGCCCGCTCCGCTGCGGGATCGGTTCGGCTTCACCGCGTACCTCGACTTCTACGACGCGGCCGAGCTGGAGATCATCGTGCGCAGGTCCGCCGGGCTGCTCGGGGCGAACCTGCGCGACGATGGCGCGGCCGAGATCGCCGGGCGATCCCGGGGGACCCCGCGGATAGCCAACCGGCTGCTGCGCCGGGTCCGCGACTACGCGGAGGTCCGAGCCGACGGGGTGATCACCAGGGACGTGGCGCGCACGGCACTTGAGCTCTACGAGGTGGACGAGGAAGGCCTCGACCGGCTGGACCGCGCCGTGCTCGAAGCCCTCATCCGCCGGTTCGGCGGCGGCCCGGTCGGACTGTCCACCCTGGCCGTGGCCGTGGGCGAGGAGATGGAGACCGTGGAGGTCGTGGCCGAGCCTTTCCTGGTCCGGTGCGGGTTCCTGGCACGGACCCCGCGCGGCCGAGTCGCGACCCCCGCGGCCTGGGAACACCTCGGCCTCACGCCGCCCGAATCAGCGGGTCCCGCTACCCTGTTCGGCTAGCGCCCGCTGCGGGCGGCCCGGCCGGCGGCTGGACGTGGCTGCGTTGGGTTGCGCGCAGGTCACGATCGGTCTGCGAACCCCGTAGCCTGTTGGTGCGTGGGACTTGCACCGCTAAACTTCGGCAGTTGGCCGGTCGCCGCCGAGCAGTGGCGGATACCGGGCTGGCTGGCGTCCGCGTGCAGCCGGTGCCAGGCACATGCACCAATTCAACGGAAGGAAGCCCCGGTGTTGGGGAACTTGATTCTGGCCACGGCCAAGACGACGACGAAGAGCTCGTCGTCATTGCCCTTCCTGCTCATCATCGTGGTTATCTTCGCGATCTTCTACTTCGTGATGTGGCGGCCGCAGAGCAACAAGCGGCGCGCGATGCAGCAGCAGCAGCAGACCGTCGTCCCTGGCCAGCGGGTGCGCACCACCGCCGGGATGTACGCGACGGTGGTCGACGTGGAAGACAACGACGTGATACTTGAGGTCGCTCCCGGTATCGAGGTCCGCTACATCAAGCGGGCAATCATGGAGGTGCTGCCAGACGACAGCACCGACGAGATGACCGGCGAGCCTGAGTATGACGCCGATGACGAAAACACTGACGGGGCTGATGATGAGCACGTCGGCGATGAGGCGCCCGAGCACGATGGCGATGCGGCTCCGGCGCACGTCGGCGATGAGAGCCTCAATGGCAGCCCGGTGGCCGCGGACGAGAGCCGGGCGCCGGACAGCGTGTAGCTCGGGCGCGGCGCTAGTCGGCAGCCTGCTGGTGGCAATGACCCAGTCGATGTAAGGACAGGCGAGAAGTGGCTCCCCCAAAAAGCAAGACAGCCTCGAGGCCTGGACGGGCACTCGCGGGGCTGGTCGTGCTGATCATCGTGATGCTGATCGGGATCGTGGGCAGTAACGCGTTCAGCCCCGGGCACTGGAAGCACGACTTCCGGGTTCAGCTCGGCCTCGACTTGTCCAGCGGCACTACGGTGACGCTGAAGGCGGAGGCGCTGCACGGGAAGACCCTTACTCCCTCGTACATGAAGCAGGCGATCGCGATCATGATCGCCCGGGTGAACGGGGCCGGCTTCAGCGGGGCGCAGGTACAGCAGCAAGGCAGCGACACCATCGTCGTGACGGTGCCCGGCAAGGAATCGCAGAAGGTGATCGGGCTGGTCGGCACCACCGCGGAGCTGCTCTTCCGCCAGGTGCTGCTGGAGGGGGCGGCCACCGCCACGACCACCTCGTCCGGCACGCCCCTTCCCAGTACCTCGCCCACACCGACTACCACGCCGAGCACCTCGCCGAAGGTGGGCGCCTCGACAAGTCCGTCCAGCAGTTCCTCGCCGCAGGCGGCCGGGGCACCCGGTTCACCCGGGCAGGCGGGCGCACGGGGCCTGGCCAGCGGCTCGCGGCTGCTTGCCGCCGCCAAGCCCAAGGCGAGCAAGTCCAGTACGCCCAAGGCAACCAGCACGCCCAGCACCTCGGCGTCTCCTTCGCCGACGCCTACCACCCCGGCGACGAGCGAGGTATCGGGAGATCCGACCAAGGTCACCCCGAGCGTGCTCGCCGTCTTCAACAAGCTCAACTGCTCCAACCTCAACAAGTGGAAGTCGCAGATCGGCTACACGCCCCGGGTGTACGACGACCCCACAAAGCAGGTCGTCGCGTGCGCGGCCGCGGATCCCAGCGCAGGACTCCCGATCCTCAAGTACGTGCTCGCCCCGGCAAAGGTGCTCGGCAGCGAGGTCACCGGCGCGCAGGCAGGCGTGGAGAATTCGCAGCAGTCGCTCAGTGACAAGTGGCAGGTCAACCTCAGCCTGAACGGCAAGGGGGGGGCGGCTTTCGGCACTCTCACAGAGCAGATGAACAGCCAGTACGGCAACAACGGCAATGCGACCTCGCCGCTGGACCAGCTGGCGGTCGTGCTTGACGGTGTGGTCGTGTCAGCCCCGGACATCGACCAGGGCGCGATCACCGGCGGTTCGGCCCAGATCACCTACTTCCCCCAGGCCGAGGCCACCCTGCTCGCCCAGGAGCTGAACTACGGCGCGCTGCCGGTCACCCTCAGCAAGCAGAACGTGGAATCGATCACGCCGCAGCTCGGCCACGACCAGCTGGTCGCCGGCCTGATCGCCGCGGCGATCGGCCTTGGCCTGGTGGTGGTGTACTCGTTCCTCTACTACCGCGGCCTGGGAATCGTGTCGGTATCCAGCCTGATCGTCGCTTCGATCCTCGCCTTCGGCACCGTCGTCCTGCTCAGCAAGTACACGGCGTCCGGCTTCTCGCTGTCGCTGGCCGGCATCGCCGGCCTGATCGTCGCGATCGGCATCACCGCGGACTCGTTCGTGGTGTTCTTCGAACGGCTCCGTGATGAGGTGCGGGAGGGCAAGTCCCTGCGACCCGCGGTGGAGAGCGGCTGGAGACGTGCCAGGCGCACCATCCTGGTCTCCGATACGGTCTCGTTCCTTTGCGCGCTGCTGCTCTGGTACTTCTCGATCAGCGATGTCAAGGGCTTCGCGTTCACGCTCGGGCTGACCACGCTCATCGATGTCATCGTGGTGTTCTTGTTCACCAAGCCGATGGTGACCATCCTGGCCAAGACCAAGTTCTTTGGAGGCGGGCACCCGCTGTCCGGCCTCGACCCGGCCCGGCTGGGTGCCCGGACGCCATGGCGGTCCGGGGTGCCGAGATCCGGGGCGCCGAGACCTGGCGGGCCGAGTACCGGCACCCGCGTGAAGGAGGCATGATGTCGCGCCTTGGCGAGGTCGGCGGACGGCTCTACCGCGGCGAGGTGTCGATCGACTTCGTCGGCAGGAGGCGGCGGTGGTACACGATCTCTGGGGCGATCCTGCTGATCAGCATCATCGCGCTGCTCACCAGGGGACTGAACTTCAGCGTCGACTTCAAGGGCGGCTCGATCCTCCAGTTCAATGCTCCGACGGCCACCCTCGGCCAGCTGCACAATGCGGTGAGCAACTCACCCGCGGGCAGTCAGGCGATCGTGCAGCAGACCGGTTCGAGCGGCAACTGGCAGGTGGAGAGCGCGAAGCTTGATTACTCGCAGCTGGGCAAGGTCGAGAATGCGATCACCAGCGCGGGGATCAAGGTAACCGACGGTTTCAGCCAGTCCTTCGTCGGCTCCACCTGGGGCAGTGAGGTCTCCGACAAGGCGCTGAAGGCCCTGATCATCTTCCTGGTCGTGATCGTGATCTACCTGTCGATCGCGTTCGAGTGGAAGATGGCGTCCGCGGCCTTCGTCGCGCTCATGCACGACATCCTGATCACGGTCGGGGTGTACGCGCTGGCCGGCTTCACGGTCAGCCCCGCGTCTGTGATCGGGCTGCTGACCATCCTGGGGTACTCGCTCTATGACACGGTGGTGGTCTTCGACAAGGTGCGGGAGAACACGGCCGGATTGCTGGGCTCCGGCAAGAGCACCTACAGCCAGGCGGCCAACCTCGCCCTCAACCAGACCCTGGTCAGGTCGATCAACACCTCGCTCATCGCGCTGCTGCCGGTGGCGGCGATCCTGTTCATCGGCATTGCCGTGCTCGGCCCTGGCGAGTTGCAGGACCTTGCCCTTGTGCTGTTCGTCGGCATGATGTCTGGCACCTACTCGTCGATCTTTATCGCCACCCCGGTGCTGGCCGACCTGAAGGAGCGCGAGCACCAGTACAAGGCACTGGCCAAGCGGGTTAAGCTGCGCGACGCCGGCGGCCGGGCGGCCAAGCGCCAGGCCGCGAAGGGCGAGAAGGCCACGACCGGCGGGGGCGGGAACCAGGCCGGCGCGGCTGCCGGGACGCCCGTTCCCGCCAGCAGGCCGACTATCACTATTGGCCGGAACCGTCCGGCCGCCGGTACTGCCGCTCGTCCGGGCAGTGCGGGGGATGACGCCGGAGTTGACGCCGGCGCCGCTGATCCCGTCGTCGGCTATACCGACGAAGCACAGGACGCGGATGAAGTGGATGAAGCGGGCGCGCAGCCGTCCACGACGGACTGGGTGCCCACTGCGCAGGGGCTGCCCCGCGGGACGCCGGCTCCCGGCGGCGTCCGTCCGGGGCCCAGGCAGCAGCCGCGGCGTACCAGCGCGGCCGCGCGCCGCCCGGGCGGGAAAAAGAAGAAGAGGTAACCGGTGGCCACCGACGCCGAGCAAACCAGCGGCGAAGCAGGCCTGCGGATCCGTGACGGCGCGGTCCCCGCGGATGCGGCCCTTATTGGCCGGATCACCGGCGGTGTCCGTGACATCCCGGACTATCCCCGGCCGGGCATCCTGTTCAAGGACATCACTCCGCTGCTGGCCGACCCTGGGGCGCTGGAGCTGGTCGTGGACGCGCTCGGCACCGGATTTGGCAGGATCGACAAGGTCACCGGGATCGAGGCCCGTGGGTTCATCCTGGCGGCGCCGCTAGCCTGCCGTCTGGGTGCCGGGTTCGTCCCCGTCCGCAAGCAGGGCAAGCTGCCCGCGGCGACCTACGCGCAGGACTATGAACTCGAGTACGGGACCGCGACGATCGAGGTGCACAAGGACGCGTTCGCACCCGGGGAGCGAGTGCTGATCGTTGATGACGTGCTTGCCACCGGCGGTACCGCCGAGGCAGCCGCTGAGCTTGTCCGGCGGGCTGGCGCGCAGGTGGCCGGCATCTCGGTCCTGCTTGAGCTGGTAAACCTGAACGGTCGGGCCAAGCTGGCGGGCATCGAGGTCCGCTCCCTGCTACCCGTCTGACCGGCCGCGGAGAAGATCACCGGGCGTGCCGGGTGCGGGCTCCGCCGGCCTTCACCGCGAGCTGACCCGTTGCGACGGGCCGGGAACATCCGGCCACGTGCGGAAACGTCCGCCGATAGACTAGTGACTTGGCGGACATGAGGAGCGCAGTGGCGGGTGAGGTGGCGACCACAGGCACCGACGCCGCCCAGGCCAGCGGAGGGCAGGACGGGGAGGGCGAAACCCCGGCTCCTGCGGCCCGGGGCGGGGCGGCTCGGCATTCCGCCGCGCACGACCGCAACGGGCAAGGCGGCGCCGCTGCTTCGGACGCCGCAGCCCCGGACGCCGTAGCTCCGGACACCGCAGCTCCCGACCAGAACACGCAGGCAGGCAGCGCCGCAAGTCCGCAACGGTCAGGCAAGCCCCCTGCGTCTCGCAACTCAACGCCCAGGACCACGGCGCCAGCCCCGTCGGGCTCCGCGTCCGCGGCGGCGGTGCGCCGGCGCCTGTCCAGGCTGGGGTCGCAACGGAGCGGGGGCATCAACCCGGTACTCGAACCCCTGATCAAGACCATCAGGGCGACCCATCCCAAGGCTGACATCCGGGTCATCGAACGGGCCTACGGTGTCGCGGCGCACTGGCACCGCAGCCAGCAGCGCAAGAGCGGCGACCCGTACATCACCCATCCGCTGGCCGTGGCGACCATCCTTGCCGAGCTCGGCATGAACCACGAGACGATATGCGCCGCGCTGCTGCACGACACGATCGAGGACACCCCCTATACCCTCGACGAGCTGCGCAGCGAGTTCGGCGACGACATCGCCGCCCTGGTCGACGGCGTGACCAAGCTCGACAAGGTCAAGTACGGGGAATCGGCCGAGGCCGAGACGGTACGCAAGATGGTGGTCGCGATGTCCCGGGACATCCGGGTTCTCGTGATCAAGCTGGCCGACCGGCTGCACAACATGCGGACGCTGCGCTACCTGCCCCGCAACAAGCAGGAGCGCAAGTCGCGCGAGACGCTCGAGATCTTCGCCCCGCTTGCCCACCGGCTCGGCATGAACACCATCAAGTGGGAACTCGAGGACCTCGCCTTCGCCACGCTGTACCCCAAGCGGTACGACGAGATCGCCCGCCTGGTCTCACAGCGGGCGCCACGCCGTGATGTCTTTCTCCAGGAGGTCATCGAGGACGTCGCCACCGACCTGCGGCAGATCAAGATCAAGGTAAGCGTCACCGGGCGGCCCAAGCATTACTACTCGATCTACCAGAAGATGATCGCCCGGAATGTCGGGTTCGATGACATCTACGACCTAGTCGGAATCCGGGTGCTCGTCGACTCGGTCCGGGATTGCTACGCCGCGCTCGGCACGATCCACGCCCGGTGGAACCCCGTTCCGGGACGGTTCAAGGATTACATCGCCCTGCCGAAGTTCAACATGTACCAGTCGCTGCACACCACGGTGATCGGTCCCGAGGGCAAGCCGGTGGAACTCCAGATCCGCACCTGGGGCATGCACCGGCGGGCCGAATACGGCGTCGCGGCGCACTGGAAGTACAAAGAAGAGACCGTCCCTGGCGGCGCGCAGAGCCGGGGCGGGGAGGCCGCGGAGGACATGGCCTGGCTCCGCCAGCTGGTCGACTGGCAGCGGGAGACCGCCGATCCGGCGGAGTTCCTCGAGTCGCTGCGGTTCGAGCTCGGCGCCGCCGAGGTCTACGTGTTCACCCCCCGCGGTGAGGTGGTCGCGCTGCCCAAGGGCGCGACGCCCGTCGACTTCGCCTATGCGATTCACACCGAGGTGGGCCACCGGACCATCGGGGCACGCGTGAACGGCCGTCTGGTCGCGCTGGAGAGCACGCTCGACAACGGCGACACGGTGGAGATCTTCACCTCTAAGGCGCAGGATGCCGGCCCCAGCAGGGACTGGCTCAACTTCGCCAAGAGTCCCCGCGCGCGCAACAAGATCCGGCACTGGTTCTCCAAGGAGCGCAGGGAAGCCGCGACCGAGACCGGCAAGGGCGCGATCGCCAAGGCAATGCGCAAGCAGGGCCTTCCGCTACAGCGGCTGGCGACCGGGGAGGCGCTGCTCCAGGTGGCGCGCGACCTGCGATACGTGGACCTCTCGGCGCTGTACGCGGCCGTCGGCGAGGGGCACGTCAGCGCGCAGTCGGTGGTCATGAAGCTGGTCAGATCCGTGGGCGGCATGGTCGGCGCGCAGGAAGATCTGGCCGAGGCGACGCTGCCCACCAAGGTCGCGAAGCCGGCGCCCGCGGGGAACTCCGGTGTCGAGGTGGACGGCGCGACCGATGTCTGGGCGCGGCTGTCCCTGTGCTGCACGCCGGTTCCAGGTGACGAGATCACCGGATTCGTGACCCGCGGTCACGGGGTGTCCGTGCACCGTGCCGACTGCGAAAACGTCAGTCACCTGGCCACCGCCCAGCCGGAACGGCTGGTGGGGGTGCACTGGTCGCCCACCGAAGAGTCGGTGTTCCTGGTCGCCATCCAGGTGGAGGCGCTTGACCGCACCCGGCTGCTGTCCGACGTGACGCGTGCGCTCTCCGACCAGCACGTGAACATCCTGTCCGCCTCGGTGACCACGAGCAGGGACCGGGTGGCGGTCAGCAGGTTCACCTTCGAGATGGCGGACCCCAAGCACCTGGGGCATGTGCTGCGGGCCGTCCGGACCATCGACGGCGTCTACGACGTCTACCGGGTGACCAACTAGCGGTCAGCGACTAAAGGTCAGCGGCGGAATCCGCGGGCAGCAGCGGGAAGAGCCGCGCGACCGTTCCGCAGCCGTGCCGGGCGGCTAGTCGGCTTCCGCGGCCGCACCGGAACGGCTGGCTGGCTTCCGCGGCCACGCCGGAAGGGCTAGCCGGAGAACTCGGCCAGCGTGCGCTCGGCTTCCTCGAGCCAGGACCGCCGCGCGGACAGGGCGTCGGCTGCCTCCTGCTCTGCCTTGGCGTCGCCGCTCTCCTGCGCCTTCGCCATCTGCCTCTCCAGCTGTTCGATGGCGGCCTTGATCTGCGCCACCGTCCCCTGAGCTCGGGCAAGAGCCTCGGGGTTGGACCGCCGCCACTGCGAGTCTTCCGCCTTGCGCAGCGCGTCTTCGACCCGCCGCAGGCCAGATTCCAGCTTTTCCCTGGCATCGCGCGGCACCGAGCCGACCTTCTCCCACCTCTCCTGGATGGATCGCATCGTGATCCGGGCGGGACGCAGATCAGTGGCCGGCAGCAGCGCCTCCGCCTCGGCCAGCAGCTGCTCCTTGACCGTGGCGTGCTCGCGCAGCTCGGCCTCCTTGGCCGAGTACACCTCAGAGCGGGCCTGGAAGAACTGGTCCTGGGCGGCCTTGAACCGATCCCACAGGGTTTCCTCGTCGGAGCGGCCGGCTCGGCCGGCCTCCTTCCAGGAGTGCATCAATTCGCGGAAAGCGCTCGCCGTGGGCCCCCAGTCGACCGACGACGCGAGCTCCTCGGCCTGGCTGACCAGCTTCTCCTTACGGGCCTTGGCGGTCTCGCGCTCTCCCTCGAGGCCGGCGAAATATGCCTTCCGCCGCTTGGTAAACGCGTTGCGGGCGGCGGAGAACCGTTTCCACAAGGCCGTCTCGACCGCGCGGTCGGCATGCGGCGCGGCCTTCCACTCCTCGAGGAGCTGGCGCATCCGCTCGCCGCTGATCTTCCAGTGCGTCGCCTCGGTGACGATCCGCTCGGCCTCGGCGACGATTCGCTCCTTGACCTCGCTGGCCTGGTGCCTGGCCTGCTCGCGGGCGGCCTTGACCTCCTCGCGCCGGTGATCGACCACACCGGTGAGCGACTCCAGCCGCGACTTGAGCCCGTCCAGGTCGCCTACCGCCCGCGCGTCCTTGACGCCGGCCAGCAGGCGCTCGATGGTCGCCTGGGCCTGGGAAGGCGACAGGTCGGTGGTCGTGATGCGCTGCTCGAGAAGGGCGACCTCGGTCTCAAGCGAGGCGAACTTGCGCTGGAAGAAGGCGAGAGCCTCGTCCGGACTGCCTGCCTGCCACGAGCCAACAACCCGCTCGCCCTCGGCGGTCCGCACGAAGACAGTCCCGTCGTCGTCTACCCGGCCCCACGGATCGTTGGCGGTGCTCACCCGCGACCTCCTGCCCGCTGGCTGATGCCGGTCGGCCTGCTGCCTGCTCGCTTCCCGGCCCTGCGCTCAATAACTACTAATTTTGACGCTCTCGATGGTGACTTTCTCGTGCGGCTTCCCGCCGCCCGCCGGATTGCTGTTGTCGTTGCCAGCTTCGGCTACTTTCCTGACGATATCTAGCCCTTTGACGACGACACCGAACGGCGTGTAGCTCGGCGACAGGCCGCCGCCCGCGTAGACGATGAAGAACTGGCTCCCGTTGGTGCCCGCGCCGGCGTTGGCCATGGCCAGGGTGCCCGCCGGGTAGGTAGCTCCCTTGGTGTTCTCGTTAGCGAACTTGTACCCAGGCCCGCCGCTGCCGGTTCCCGTCGGGTCGCCGCACTGAAGCACGTAAATCCCGCTGCTCACCAGCCGCGGACAGGGGGTGTTGTTGAAATAACCCTTTTGCGCTAGGTACACGAACGAGTTGACGGTGCACGGCGCCCTGCTGTTCAGCAGGTCGACCACGACGGTGCCCTGGCTGGTCACGATGGTGGCCTGACTCTTCGCCGAGGAGTCGGGCTTGGCCGGGGGCGTGCCGACCTTGCGCGCCGCGGGCGGGTTGGACGTGTAGGTGCAGTGCGTCGCCGGCGCAACCGCCGGGGCGCCCTTGGGCACCGTGGCAAGCGGCGTCGCCGGGGGCAACGTCACAGCGGACGCGGATGCGCTGGCAGTCGGCTTCGTTGACGCGGACGCGGCAGGTTTGGATGAGCCGCCGCCGAACAGAAAGTAAGCCCCCACGGCTATGGCGACCACGGCGAGCGCGGACCCGCCGATGGCGGATCGCTGCCGGATCCGCTGTGCCCGCTCCATCCGCCGTACCTGCTGACGCTCGTACCGCTCGCGAGCCAGCTTGCGCTGGCGATCCTGCTTCCCCGTCACCAGTGCTGCCTTCCTGGTCGGTGTCCTGGTCATTGCCGCGATCAGTGAAACTGCGCGAATGGTACCCGTGTCGAGAGGCAATCGGTGCTTTCGTTATCGGTTCGGTAGCCTGGGCAGCGAAGCGGGCGGGTGCTGGTGAAGCGCTTCACACCAACCCAGGCCCGCCGCGTCGGCCCGAGCGGACCTCGCCGGGCGTACACCAGAGAGGACGACCGTGCTCGTCGCCGGGTTCCCCGCAGGCTCGTTCGGGACCAACTGCTTTGTCGTCGCCCCGGGTACGGGCGAGGAATGCGTCATCATCGACCCGGGACAGGACGCCGAGCCGGGGATCGAAGAGATCCTGGAACGGCACCGGCTCCGTCCGGTCGCCGTCCTGCTCACGCACGGGCACATCGACCACATCTGGTCCGTCGTGCCGGTCTGCGGCGCGAAGAACATCGCGGCCTACATCCACCCAGACGACAGGGCGCTGCTCAGCGACCCGGCCCGCGGCTTTCCCGGCAGCGTGGGCCGGCAGCTACTGGGCGGCCTGACCTTCACCGAGCCCGACGACGTCGCCGAGCTTGCCGACGGGGCAACCCTGAATCTGGCCGGCCTCGAGTTCGTCGTGGATCACGCGCCGGGCCACACCCCGGGCTCCGTCACGTTCCGGCTGCCCGCCACGCCGGGGCAGCCGGCCGCGACCACCATCGAGTCGGGCGCGGGCAGAGCCGGAGAGCCGGTTCTCTTCTCCGGCGATCTGCTGTTCGCCGGGTCGATCGGGCGCACCGACCTGCCCGGCGGGGACCACGAGAAGATCCTGGAAAGCCTTGCCCGGGTGTGCCTGCCGTTGCCGGACGAGACCATGGTGCTGTCCGGGCACGGCCCGGCTACTACGATCGGCGCCGAGCGCGCGTCCAATCCGTTCCTCGTCCCGCTGACCGAGCGGGCGTGACATACGCCTCATGGCGGGCCGTCCGTAGCGGGCGGCATGGCAGGCAGGAAGGGCTGAGATCTGCATGATCCGAACGCACGAGGCCGGGGAACTGCGCGCGTCGGACGCCGGTCATCAGGTCACGCTGGCCGGCTGGGTGGCGCGTCGGCGTGACCACGGCGGGGTGGTCTTCATCGACCTGCGCGACGCGAGCGGCGTGGCGCAGGTAGTGCTCCGCGAGGAAGACCTCGCGCACGATCTGCGGGCCGAGTTCTGCGTGCGGGTGACCGGCGAGGTCAGGCGCAGGCCCGCGGGCAACGAGAACCCCGAGCTGCCTACTGGCGACATCGAGGTCAGCGCTGGTGAGATAGAGGTGCTCAGCGAGTCCGCGCCGCTGCCTTTCCCGGTCGAAGGGGGCGGGGAGCTGAATGAGGACGTGCGGCTGCGCTACCGCTACCTGGACATCAGGCGCGCTGAGGTCGCGCACGGGCTCCGGGTCCGGTCCCGCGCCGCGTACCTGACCGCCGATGTGATGCGCGCCCACCGCTTCGTCCAGGTAGAGACGCCGTACCTGACCAGGTCCACCCCGGAGGGGGCGAGGGACTTCCTGGTGCCGGTCCGGCTGCGTCCCGGCAACTGGTACGCGCTGCCGCAATCACCTCAGCTGTTCAAGCAGCTGCTCATGGTGGGCGGCATCGAGCGCTACTACCAGCTCGCGCGGTGCTTCAGGGACGAGGACTTCCGCGCCGACAGGCAACCGGAATTCACTCAGATAGATATCGAGATGAGTTTCGTCAGCCGGGAAGATGTGCTCGAACTGGCGGAGGAGCTCGTCGGCCGGCTCTGGTCGGAGATCGTCGGCTACCAGGTGCCCAGGCCGATCCCGCAGATGACCTACGCGGACGCGATGAGCCGGTTCGGCTCGGACAAGCCGGATCTGCGTTTTGGCTGCGAGCTGACCGACATGACCGGCTACTTTGCCGAGACCGGGTTTGGGGTGTTCCAGGCGCCGCATGTGGGCGCGGTCGTCATGCCAGGCGGCGCGGCCCAGTCCCGGCGAGAGCTCGACGGCTGGCAGGAGTGGGCACGCTCGCGCGGCGCCCGCGGCCTGGCCTACGTCCTGCTCGACGCCGAAGGGAACGTCTCGTCGTCCGGCCCGGTCGCCAGGCACCTGTCGGAGGCTGAGCGATCGGGACTGGCCGACGCGGTCGGCGCGCGATCCGGCGACTGCGTGTTCTTCGCCGCGGGCACGCCCGCCGCGGCCCGGTCCCTGCTCGGCGCGGCCAGGCTCGAGATCGGCAACCGCTGCGGGCTGATCGACCGGTCCGCCTGGGCCTTCACCTGGGTGGTGGACGCGCCGATGTTCGAAGAGGACGGCAGTGGCGGCTGGACCGCCGTGCACCACCCGTTCACCGCGCCGCTGCCCGAGTGGGCGGACAAGTTCCCCGACTCCCCGGAGAGTGCGCTGGCCGACGCCTACGACATCGTGTGCAACGGGAACGAGATCGGCGGCGGGTCGATCCGGATCCACCGCGCCGACATGCAGCGCAAGGTGTTCGACGTGATCGGGCTGTCCGCGCAGGAGGCCACCTCGCAGTTCGGCTTCCTGCTCGAGGCATTCAAGTACGGCCCGCCGCCGCATGGCGGCATCGCGTTCGGCTGGGACCGGGTGATGGCGCTGCTCGCAGGCAGGGACACCATCCGCGACGTGATCGCCTTCCCCAAAGCGGCGTCCGGCCTCGATCCGCTGACCGGCGCGCCCACCCCCATCACTCCCGCCCAGCGCCGCGAAGCAGGCATAGACGCCACCCCAACCCCCTCATGACTGGAGGATCGGGGTCGCTGGCTTAGCGGGAAGGATCCTGGCCGCGCCAGCGGACGTCAAAGCCATTCTCCGATCCCACCGAATTGTCCTGACCGGGATTGGCGTCTGTTCCGCACCCATCGTAGGGCGCACCCGACCCGCAGTAATTGGACGTGTTGATGTTCGCGCAGAACTGGGTCTCCCAGATCACCGAGTCGTGCGTGAACAGATAGATGGATCGCCGCCCGATGATCCCTTCGAGCCGTTGTCGATCCAGTACCACGCATACGAGCGGATCACCACCGATGCCGCCTCATAAGCGGCAAGGTCGATCGCGTCGCCGCTGGGCGCCGTCGATCCCCACTCGCCGGGGATTACGTGCTCGACATAGAAGGTGAAGTCATAGGTGCTGACCGCATTCGAGCTTGGATCATAGACCCGGATCGTGACCGGCTGCTCGGTCTGTGAATCCCAGCCGGACGAATTATGATCGCAACCGGCGGCCGTAGCCGGTGCGCGCGATCTCGGCCTCCGTCCACCGGCCGAAACCGGCCTTGCGCACAGTCAGCGTGTAGCAGGCCCGGAGCGATGTGTGCAAGTTCCTGAAGCCGAACGTGCCCGCCGCGTTCGTGCTGGTATGCAGGTTCAGCCCCGGGCCCCGCAGGGACACCGCCGCGTCACCAACCACCGCGAGCCCGTTCGGTATCACGATCTTGGGTCCTCGCGCGTGCTCCAGCGGCCGGCCATTGCGCACCTGCCCGGTGAAGCTGGTGGCGGCCGTCACGGTATGCGTCGCTGTCGGGGCACTGCGCGCCGCGGCTGCGGTCGGCCCGCTGAGCGCGCCCGGCCGCGTGCCCCGGGCCAGGGAACCTGGTAGCGGCTCCTGGCCCGGGGGTGTTGCGGGTACCCGCTGAGCGGCTGCGGCTATGAGACGAGCGGGCCGTCGCCGAGTGAGTCGACACCATGCCAGGAGCCGTCGTGGTACGCCTCGTAGAGACCGTGGTCCGCACCAGGGCCCATCCAGTAGACGTACTGGTCGCCGTTCTTGGCGTTGACCCCCACGGTGGGCGCCGACCCGAGCGGCCCCATCCCGTTGCCGCCGACCTCGATTTCATTGGGGGTGTCCCACGAGGAACCGTTGTAATACACCTCGTATAGCTGCGAGCCGGGAGATTCCCAGAAGACGTAGACGTTCCCTGAGCTGTCCGCGCCGGCGCTCGGCGGTCCGCCCAGCGACGCGTCCCTGCGGTTGACCGGGCCGTTCCAGGAGCCGTTCCAGTACGCCTCCCACAGTTCCGGTTCGGCGCCGGTGCTCTCCCAGAACACGTACTGGTCGCCGTCGGGTGCGACGGCCACGGTGGGCGCCGACCCGAGCGGGCCCATCGCGTTGCCGTCGACCTTGATCTCATTGGGGGGGTCCCAGGAGGATCCGTTGTAGTACGTCTCTTCCAGGCCGTTGCCGGTGTTCTCCCAGAAGACGTAGATGTTTCCTGAGCTGTCGATGCCTGCGGTGGGCTGCGAGCCCAGCGGCCCGTCACCGAGGTTGACCGGGCCGTTCCATTTGCCGTTCCAGTACGCCTCGTAGAGGCTGTTGCCGGGGCCGGTGCCCTTCCAGAACACGTACTGATAGTGGTATCCGCCCGAGGTCTGCGGGCCGACGGCGACCGTCGGCTCGGACCCGAGCTGGCCCATCCCGCTGATCGGGTTCGGGCCGGTCCACTTGCCGGTCGACGCGGTGTTGAACGCCTCTTCCAGTCCGCCGCCGGTGTTCTGCCAGAAGACGTACCTGTTGCCCGACTGATCCACGGCGGCCGCCGGGACCCGGTCTTGGGTGGACAGTTGCGGGGAGACGTAGACCCACTCCTCATCACTTCCCCAGACGTCTGCCGCCCAGGAACTCAGTGACGGACTGGTGTCGTTGTACTGCACGGTGATGTTGGTGGCACCCGCGAAATCGCCATTCACGAGAACCGGGGTTCCGTTGGGGTTGATCGCGGCCACGATGCCGACATGATCGGCGGAGGGCTGGTCGGCCGGATCGGACGTATCGATTTCGCTTTGCGTGACGCCTGCGGGATAGAAGACGATGGCGTCGCCGACCGCAGGGTCGTTCGCGTCGAGGGGGACGGACTCACCGTGTTCGTATCCCCAGGCGGTGAAGGAGTTCGCTCCGGGATCCAGGGTGCCCAGGTCGCTGGTCAGGCCGGCCTGCTCCCACACGTATTTCGCCGTGTCCGCACACCATTCCTCGTTCTCGTTGAGGACGTGGAAGTGCGGATCCTCCCCGCAGTCGGTCGAACTCGCGCCCACGCCCACCAGCGTGGTGTACGGATTGCAGTCGGGGTCGAAGGTCGTGCTGGCCGGGGTGTCACCGATTCCCACCTGATCCTCGGCGATGTTGGCCAGTTGCTGGGTATCTTCTGCCGGAGTCGGCCCCGCCCCGCGGGGTGTCGGGGATGAGCCAGCCTTGCAGCTGCCTAGCCGCCAGAGTCGCCGCACCGACGAGGGGATGGGCAACCCGCAGCCAGCCGGCTCACCGGCCAGCCCGGCCAGTTTCCAGCCCTGGCCCTGGGTGCGGGTGTAGATGCCGGCCGAGGCGCCATCCTGGAATTCCCAGGTGACTTTCTGGGGCGCCTGGGTGGCGGGCAGGAAGGAGATTATGGCCCATTCCTTGCCGCTGGCTGCCTGCCGTGCGGCTTGGACCGAACCCGGCCTGACCTGGCCGATGTCCAAACCGGGGAGGTGCCGGTACGCGGCGTACAGCTGGCGCAGGTGCTGGCCCTGAGCACCAGAAAGGGTCACCCGCTGCCACTGCCCGGCAGATTCGGCCGGGCGCCGGGCGGGGGTGCTCGCGCCCGCTGGCTGTGACCACGCGCCGGTTACAGATCCGGCCAGCCCCCCACCCACCAGAGCACATGTAAGTAGAATTCGCCGAAATTGCATGCTTCGGGCTCCTCGCGTAGCTACCCGGCCCCCGTCTGTCCCGCGGCTGCTCCAGAAGCGTGAATTCCTCGCACGTGGCTTATCGAGGGTTAGCTAGAAAACCTGCGAAATATTTGCCACGCGGTGCGAGACCGTGATATATATCAATGTTGCGCTGTGGCGCTTGCTGTTGGCTGCGCGCCTGAGTCCTGTACCTCACCGGGTCGGCCGAGGCGTATATGACTTGGTCACCTGGGGTTGGCGACGCGGTGCCGCATGGCGATACCGGCGCCGGGACAGGCCAGAGTACAGGAATCGTTTACAGTCGAGATTTACAGTTGAGAGCTGCGCACATCGGGCAGCGGCGGCGGCGGATCATGCGGTCGGCCGTCCCCAAGCGCGCAAAGTCTTCGTGATCATGCCTGCGGCTGGTTCACGGGCGCCGGGGTAATGTCAAGGCGTGGCCAGGGCACAGGGCGGACAGCCGAGCAGCCTGTTCGACGCTGCGGAGGAGCAGGCCGCGCGGGCCGCCGCGCCGCTGGCCGTCCGGATGCGCCCGCGGACCATCGGTGAGGTGATCGGGCAGCGGCACCTGACCGGCGAGGGCACCCCGCTGCGCAAGCTGGCGGACAACGACGCCCCCATGTCACTGCTGCTCTGGGGGCCGCCGGGCACGGGCAAGACGACGCTCGCGCACGTGGTCAGCCTGTCGACACGCCGCGAGTTCGTCGAGCTGTCCGCGGTGATGGCCGGCGTCAAGGACGTGCGCGCCGCCATCGATGCCGCGCGCCGCCGGCTCGGCCTGACCGGCCAGCAGACGCTGCTGTTCATCGACGAGGTGCACAGGTTCAACAAGGCGCAGCAGGACGCGCTGCTGCCCGCGGTGGAGAACCGGTGGGTCTCGTTCATCGGGGCCACCACCGAGAACCCGTTCTTCTCCGTGGTCGGGCCGCTGCTGTCCAGGTCGCTGCTGCTCACGCTGGAGCCGCTGACCGAGCAGGACATAGCGGAGGTGATCGGCCGGGCGCTGTCGGACGAGCGCGGCCTGGCCGGCGCGGTCACCCTGCAGGACGCGGCCCGCGAGCACCTGATCCGGCTGGCCGGCGGCGACGCGCGGCGGGCGCTGACCTACCTGGAGGCGGCGGCGCTTGGCCTGCCCAGCGGCGGCACGATCGATGTCGAGACGCTGGAGCGCGCGGTGGATCGCGCGGCCGTCCGCTATGACCGGGACGGTGACCAGCACTACGACGTGATCAGCGCGTTCATCAAGAGCATCAGGGGCAGCGACGTGGACGCGGCGCTGCACTACCTGGCCAGGATGATCGAGGCGGGCGAGGACCCGAGGTTCATCGCCCGCCGACTGATCGTGCACGCGAGCGAGGACATCGGGCTGGCCGACCCGTCCGCCCTACAGGCCGCGGTGGCGGCGGCGCACGCTGTCGAGTTCGTCGGGCTGCCGGAGGTCAGGATCAACCTCGCACAGGCGGTCATTCACCTCTCCCTCGCGCCAAAGTCGAACGCGGTGATCAAGGCGATCGGGGCCGCGGACGCCGACGTCAAGGCCGGCCTGGCCGGGCCGGTGCCCGCGCACCTGCGCGATGCGCACTACCAGGGGGCGGGCAAGATCGGCCACGGGCACGGGTATGAGTACCCGCACGATTTCGAAGGCGGGATCGTCGGGCAGGCCTACGCGCCTGACGCCATTGCCGGCCGCCGCTATTACGAGCCCACGCAGCATGGTGCCGAAGCCCGATATGCCGAACGCGCGGAGCGGATCAGGGCTGTCCTGGGTAAACTCGCGCAGCCCGGCCCGTCCTGACGAGGCGCTGGCCGCCCTGCGCACACGGTAAGGTCGGGCGGGTGAACGAGCAGGCCCGATGAACGGCGGACAGCTGGCCGCGCTGATAGTCGCGGTGTTCTTCGCCGCGGGCGTTTGTGTGGGTGCGTACGCGCTCATCAAGCTGACCGGGCTGCTGACCGAGGCGACGCGGTACCTAACCGGGCTGCGCGAGCGGACCGACGCGGTCATCGAGCAGGCGCACGCCGCGATCGACCGGACGAATGATCAGCTGAACAGGACGGAAGCCATCACCGCGAACATGGACAAGGTGTCGGCCAACGTGGCTGAGCTGACCGAGCACGTGTCAGCGCTGGCCGGCCTGGGCAGGGCGCTGGCCAGCGGGCCGGTGGGGAAGGCCGCCGCGGTCGCCTACGGCGTGCGGCGGGCTGTCGGCCTTCGGCGGGCCGGCGACGGCTCCCGCGTCATAGCGGCGCAGGCTGTTCCCGCGCCTCGAGCCGCACGGCCTGAGCTCGAGACCGGCTCCGTGACGGCGCCCGGCCGCAGGCTCGTTCCCAGGTCGGCAGCCGCACGGGCGATCGGACGGTCGGCGCGATGATCCGCAGGCTGCTGTGGCTGCTCGCCGGTGCCGGGCTGGGCATCTCGGGTTACCGGCGGGTGACCCGGATCTTCCGCGGGTTCACGTCGTCGGCCCCCCGCCGTCGCCCGCGCCAGTTGCCTGGGGTTGCCGGGTTCGCTCGCGACGTTCGGGATGGCATGGATCTTTATGCGGAGCAGCAGCGGCTCAATATCGAGCGGCGCCGAGCTCCCGAAGGCCCTACCCTCGGATTGCAGCAGGTGAGCACGGACCGCGAGGGGTACCAGGCCAGCCGTAACGGCTCATCCGCGCCCCCCCCGCAGCACTAGAACCCACTACCGAAGGACGGCCGCTGATGGAGTCGGCAGAGATCGCACGCCGCTTCCTGACCTATTTCGAGCAGCGAGGGCACACAGTGGTGCCTTCGGCCAGCCTCGTTTCCGAAGATCCGACGCTGATGTTCGTCGTCGCCGGCATGGTCCCGTTCCTGCCGTATCTGCTCGGCCAGCAGTCACCGCCCTACCCGCGGGCCGCCAGCGTGCAGAAGTGCCTGCGCACCCTCGACATCGAAGAGGTCGGCAAGACCACCAGGCACGGCACGTTCTTCCAGATGCTCGGCAGCTGGTCGTTCGGCGACTACTTCAAGGACGAGGCGATCACCTGGGCCTGGGATCTGCTCACCAAGTCCGAGCGCGACGGCGGGTTCGGCTTCCCCGAGGACCGGCTCTGGGCGACTGTTTACCTAGACGACGACGAGGCATACGGCATCTGGCGGGACAAGATCGGCCTGCCGGAGAGCCGGATCCAGCGGCTGGGCAAGGAGCACAACTACTGGGACATGGGCGTACCGGGCCCGTGCGGCCCGGACTCGGAGATCTTCTACGATCGGGGCCCCGACTACGGGCGCGAGGGCGGCCCCGCCGTGGACGAGGAACGCTACATGGAGATCTGGAACCTCGTCTTCATGCAGTACAAGCGCGGCCCCGGCCAGGGCGTTGACTACCCGATCCTCGGCGACCTGCCGGCCAAGAACATCGATACCGGCATGGGCCTCGAGCGGATGGCCTCGATCCTCCAGGGGGTGGACAACCTCTACGAGATCGACACCACCTGGAAGGTGCTGGACCGGGCGGCCGAGCTGACCGAGCAGAAGTACGGCAGGGATCGCCGGACCGACGTGGCGCTGCGGGTGGTGGCCGACCACGTGGACAGCGCGGTGATGCTGGTGGCGGACGGGGTGCTCCCGTCCAACGAGGGACGCGGTTACGTGCTGCGCCGCATCCTGCGCCGCAGCATCCGCAACCTGCGGCTGCTGGCCGGCGGCCAGCGCGGCAGCACCGAGGAGCGTTTCCTGCACGAGCTGACTGCCACGGCCATCGAGGCGCTCGGCCCGCAGTACCCGAACCTGATCAGGGACGCCGCGAACATCGAGACGGTGATCGATGCCGAGGAGACGGCGTTCATCGGCACGCTGCGCACCGGCAGCGCGATCTTTGACGCGGCGGTGGAAGAGATCAAGCGCCGTGGCTCAGCCGAGGTCGGCGGCGATCAGGCCTTCCAGCTGCATGACACCTACGGCTTCCCGATCGACCTGACCCTGGAGATGGCGGCCGAGCAGGGGCTGAAGGTTGACGAGGACGGATTTCGCAGGCTGATGGCGCAACAGCGGGACCGGGCAAGGGCCGACACCGTTTCGAAGAAGACCGGGAACGCCGACGTGTCGGTGTTCGCCGCGCTGCTGGAGCAGTCCGGCCGCGTTGAGTTCACCGGCTACGACCAGGTCACGGGCGAGGCGACGGTCATCGGCTTGCTGGTGAACGGTGTCCCGGTACCGTCCGCAGGGACGGGCACCGAGGTCGGCGTCGTGCTCGACCGGACCCCCTTCTACGCCCAGGGTGGCGGTCAGCTCGCCGACGCCGGCGTCATCAGGGCGGTCGGCTCCGACGGCACCGACGCCCTGGTAGAGGTCTTCGATGTGCAGACGCCGCTGTCCGGCGTGACCGTGCACAACGGCCAGGTACGCTCCGGCGAGATCGTCGTCGGCTCGCCGGCTTACGCGGAGATCGACACCGAGCGGCGCCGCGCGATCTCGAGGTCGCACACCGCGACCCATCTCCTGCACCGCGCCTTCCGCGGTGCGCTCGGCGACTCGGCCGCGCAGGCGGGCTCGGAGAACTCCCCTGGCCGGCTGCGGTTCGACTTCACCGCGGCCGGCGCGGTGCCGGTCTCGATGCTCAGGGACGTCGAGGACGAGGTCAACCAGGTGCTCATCACCGACCTCGATGTCCGGGCATTCCACACCTCGATCGAGGACGCGCGCGGCATGGGCGCACTTGCGCTGTTCGGCGAGAAGTACGGCAGCGAGGTCCGGGTGGTCGAGGTCGGCGACTACTCCCGCGAGCTGTGCGGCGGCACGCACGTGGCCAGGTCCGGGCAGCTTGGCCTGATCAAGGTTCTGGGCGAGTCGTCCATCGGCGCAGGCGTGCGGCGCGTCGAGGCGCTCGTGGGCATGGACGCGTTCCGGTTCCTCGCCGCGGAGAGCGTGCTGGTCAACCAGCTGGGCGAGCAGCTGAAGACGCGCCCAGAGGAGCTGCCGGAGCGGGTCTCCGGGCTGGTAGCCAAGCTGAGGGACGCGCAGCGCGAGCTAGAGCGGCTGCGCAGCGCTCAGCTGCTTGCCGCCGGGCCGGACCTGATCGGCGGCGCGGAGCACATCGCCGGGGTGAGCCTGATCGCGCACCGGGTGCCGGATGGCACGGCGGCCGACGCGATACGCAAGCTCGCGCTCGACGTCCGCGGGCGGCTGTCCGCGGCGGAACCCGCCGTGGTGGTTCTGGCCGGCGTGCCCGATGACCGGCCGGTGATCGTGGTCACCGTCAACGAGCCTGGCCGCGGGAAGGGGCTAGCCGCGGGCAAGCTGGCTGGGATCGCCGCGAAGGCGGTCGGCGGCGGTGGCGGCGGCAAGGATGACGTCGCGCAGGGCGGTGGCGCGCCGCTCAGCACGATCGGGCGCGACGCGCTCGATCGTGCTTTTGATGCGGTTCGTACCGCTGTGAGGGACGCCACGGGGGGCTTTGGCGTACCGTGAGACCGTGCCATTGCCAAAAGGCTCCCTGGATGAAACCTTCTCGCCGGATGTCGTGCGGATATCGGTGAGACGGGGAGTCCGGCTTGCCATCGATGTCGGATCGGCGCGGATCGGCGTGGCCCGCTGCGATCCTGGCGGCTCGCTGGCGAGCCCGCTGACCACGGTGACGCGCGGCAAGGGTGACCTGGCCAGGCTGGCTGAGCTTGCCGGGAGCAATGGCGCGATCGAGGTGATCGTCGGCCTGCCCAGGACGCTGTCGGGGACCGAAGGCAAGGCGGCGGCCGACGCCCGGGGATTCGCCCGCGAGCTGGCCAGCAGGCTGGCGCCGGTTCCCGTTCGGCTCCTCGATGAACGGTTCACCACGGTCACTGCCCATGACGCGCTGCGCACCGGAGGCCGGGACTCAAGGGCCAGGCGGGGCGTGGTGGATCAGGCGGCCGCCGCGGTTCTGCTACAGGCGGCGCTTGACGCGGAGCGCTCCACCGGCCGGCCGGCCGGCGAGCCCATCCGGCCGACGGCCGGAGCACGCGAGTGACCGGCCGGAGACGGCGGGGCGGGGACGAGTTCGCCGGCGAGAGTCCCTGGCCGCCTGGGGAGCAGGCTGACGGGTACCAGTTGCCGGAGGATGCCGGTACCTCGGAGCGCTCGTGGCCGCCTGAGCAGGACCTTTCACGGGGTGAGGGGCGGCGCGGCAGGCATTCGGCCGCGCCAGTGCCGCCTGCCAGCCCTTATCCCGCTGCTGCCCAGCAGGCGCCGGTCGGCCCGCCAGCGCCGCGCGCTTCCGCGTCTGGCCCGGTGTCGCCCCAGCGCGGTAGCGACCCCGCTGGTCCAGCCCCCTATCAGGGTCAGGCAGGCCGCTATCCCGCATCCGGTGACCGGTACCCCGGGCTCCGGGATCAGCGTCCGGCCGGCGGAAACCGGTACCCCGGAGCCGGGGATCGGCGTCCGGGAACTTCAGACCCGTACGCCCTGGGCCGGGGCCAGAATCCGGAGACCAGAAACCCGGACCCCGGGATCCCAGCCGCGTACCCGAAGCCCGCAAGGCCCTCGCCCGAGATTCCAGACCGGTACCCGCAGGCAAGGAACCCATACGCCGGTACCAGCGACCGGCCCGCGCAGAGCCGGGATTCGCGTCCCGAGGTCAGGGACCGGCGCCCACAGACCGCAGACCGGTACCCAGAACCGCCCGGCCGGCGGGCTGAAGTTCCCCGCCAGTACCCCGACCCCAGGGCCCGACAGCCCGAATCTCCGGGGCAGTACCCCGACCCCCGGGCCCGACAGCCCGAATCTGCGGGGCAGTACCCCGAGCCTGCGGGCCGTCGCGGCGAATCCAGGAACGGGTACGCCGGACCAGGGGACGGGTTCGGCACCCGCGCAGGCCGGCCCGACCAGGAAGGCGAGGGCGGGGGCTTCCTTGCCGGACTGGATGAGGACCAGGAAGCCGGAGCAGGCCGCGGGCGCCGCAGCCGTGCCCGGCGCGCGGGCAAGGGCGACCGCGACCTCGCCGATGACCACGACGGCTGGGATTCCGGTGCCGCCCGGGAGGATCAGCCCGCCCGGCCCAAACGTCGCCGCAGCCGTTGGGCTGCCCTGATCGCCGTGCTCGTCGCCGTTCTTGTCGTCGTCGTCCCGCTGACTGTGGGCGGCATCTACGGCTATCGGGTCCTTGCCTCTCACTTCTTCCCTGCGGACTACTCAGGTGACGGCACCGGCCAGATCATCGTGCAGATCCGGCCGGGGGATAACGCGACCGTGGTGGGGCAGCGGCTGTTCACCCTGGGCGTGGTCGCCAGTGCCCGCGCGTTCGTGGTCGCCGCCGAGCACAGCCAGAGCGCCACGCAGCTCGAGCCCGGCTTCTACCGGATGCACAAGCACATGAGCGCCACCCTGGCGTTCGCCCTGCTGCTCAAGCCCTCAGCGCGAGTTCAGATCAAGATCACAATCCCGGAGGGCTGGCGCGAATCGCAGATCGAGGCCGTGCTCGCCAAGGACTCGGGCATACCGCTCGGCGATTACCAGCAGGCGCTGCGCAATACCGCCGCTCTCGGCCTGCCTTCGTACGCGAACGGGAATCCCGAGGGATACCTGTTCCCCGCGACCTACGAGATCCAGCCGAACATGACCGCGACCAGCGTGCTCCAGGCGATGGTCAAGAGCTTCGACCAGGAGGCGGCCAGCGTCAACCTGCCGCAGGCGGCCACCCAGGGGCATCTCACGCCGGCCCAGGTTATAGTCGTGGCCAGCCTGGCGCAGGCCGAGGGCGGCAAGGACTCCGACTTCCCGAAGATCGCCCGGGTGATCTACAACAGGCTGGCCGCCGGCATGCCGCTCCAGCTGGACAGCACGGTGCTCTTCGCCCTGCACACCTACGGGATCCTCGCGTCTGACCAGCAGCTGACGGTCCGGTCGCCGTATAACACCTACGCGAACAAGGGACTGCCGCCAGGCCCGATCGACAGCCCCGGCGATGCGGCCATCCGCGCCGCGCTGCACCCGGCAAGCGGCAGCTGGCTGTACTTCGTCACGGTGAATCCCAAGACGAGGCAGACCGATTTCACCTCGAGCGAGACGGTGTTCAACCAGCTCAGGGCGGAGCTGGAGCACAACCTGGGCCAGGGATGACGCTGGCTGCCAGGAAGGCGGCAGTGCTCGGATTGCCCATCGCGCACTCGCTGTCGCCGGCGCTGCACCGCGCCGCATATGCGAAGCTCGGCCTTGACGGCTGGTCCTACGAGGCCATCGAATGCGACGAGGCCGGCCTGCCCGGACTGCTGGCGTCCCGCGGCCCCGAATGGGCGGGGCTCTCGCTCACCATGCCGCTCAAGCGGGCGGTGCTGCCGCTGCTCGATCGCGTCGACCCGGTGGCGACCGCGACGGGCGGCGCGAACACCGTGGTGTTCACCGGGGGCGCCAGGAACGGCTACAACACCGACGTGGCCGGGCTGGTGACCGCCCTGACCGAGGCCGGGGTTGCCGCGGGACCGCGGTTGGCGGGTCCCGGTGCGAGCCGAGGTCCAAGCGCGGGCGCAGGGCCCGGCGCGGCGTCCGCGCTGATCCTGGGCGCTGGCGCTACCGCCTGCTCCGCGCTGGCCGCCGCGGCTGAGCTGGGCCTGCGCCAGGCGAGGGTGGCCGTCCGTGACCCGGCGAAGGCAGCAGGCCTGCTGGAAGCTGCCTCCCGGCTAGGGGTGAGCGTTGGGTTGTGCCCGTTCGGAGGGGATATGGGTAATGGGCTTGACCTGCTTATTTCCACCGTCCCGGCAGGTGCCGCCGATTCTTATGCCGAACGGCTCCGCGGGCTCGCTCACCCGCCCGCAGCCGTCCTGGATGTGGTCTATCACCCATGGCCGACTCAGCTGGCAGTGGCGGCGCGTCAGGCAGGGGTCGTCACGATCGGCGGGTTCGAGTTCCTGCTGCACCAGGCGGCGCGGCAGGTCGAGCTGATGACCGGGCGGCAAGCGCCGGTGCAGCCGATGCGCGAGGCTGGGCTCGCCGAGCTTGCCAGCCGGACGGTGTAGCGCGAACGCGGCCCGGCCCGGCCAGGTCTCAGGGCGAGCCGCGGTGCGCGATGACGGTGAGCACGTGCTCGCCGTCGCAGAGCCAGCGGCCGGAGAAGCCGGGTATCGGCGCCGGGATCAGGATGCGCGCGGTGAACCCGCCGTCGGGGGAGAACTCGATGCTGGCGTCCTCGAAGCCGAGCCAGCTGCGGGTGAGCGGAAACCACGCCTTGTAGACGGACTCCTTGGCGGAGAAGAGCAGCCGGTCCCAGCAGGTGCCGGGGGAGGTGTCCGCCAGCGCGGTGAGGTGGGCCCGCTCGGCCGCGAGACAGACCATCTCCTGCACGCCTTCGGGCAGCGGGAGGTTGGGCTCCGCGTCGATGCCGATCGACGCGAAATCTGCGGCTCGGGCCAGCACGCACGCCCGGTAGCCGTCGCAGTGGGTCATGCTGCCGACGATTCCGTCCGGCCATCGGGGCGCGCCGCGCTCACCGGGAACCAGCGGAGCCGGCGGCCGGCCGAGCGCCGCCAGCGCCTTGCGCGCGCACGCCCTGACGGAGGTGAACTCGCGCCGCCGCTTGTCCACGGCGCGGGCGATGGCCGCCTCTTCCTCGGGGAACAGCTCGACGGGCTCGTCCGCGAACAGCTCGAACCCCACGGCGGAGGCCGGCAGAAGCCGCTCGATCACGGGCCTGTCCCGGCGCCGAGTGCGTCGGGCCCTGGCAGCACGTCGCGCGGCACCGGCCGCCGGGACCGGCGGGCCTGCCACTCGCGCGGGTAGCCCAGCGACACCTCCTCGAACCGGACGCCGTCGTGCCAGGTGGTGCACGGGATGTGCAGGTGCCCGTAGACGACGGCGGCGGTGCGGAAGCGAAGATGCCAGTCGGCAGTGGCCTGCGTGCCGCACCACTGCGCGAACTCCGGGTAGCGCAGGATCGCGGTGGGCTCGCGGACCAGCGGATAGTGGTTGACCATCACCAGCGGCGTGCCGCGATCGCATGCGCTGAGCCGCTGCTCGGCAGCCAGCACCCTGGCGCGGCACCAGGCTTCCCGGCTGGGGTGGGGATCGGGGTGGAGCAGGAACTCGTCACTGCACACGACGCCGGTCTTGTATGCGTAGGCGAGGCTCTCCTGTTTGGAATGGGTGCCCGGCGCGAGGAAGGTGTAGTCGTAGAGCAGGAACAGCGGGGCGATCCGGACCGGGCCCTGCGGCCCGGTGAAAACCTCGTAGGGATCCTCGGGTGTCAGCACGCCGGCCTGGCGGCACAGCTCGACCAGATGGAGGTAACGTGCCTCGCCGCGCAAGGTCACCGGGTCGCTCTTGTGGCTCCACAGATCGTGGTTGCCGGGAACCCACACCACCCGGGCGAAGCGGCTGGCCAGCAGGCGCAGCGCCCACTCCAGGTCGGCGACGCGCTCGCTGACGTCGCCGGCCACCAGCAGCCAGTCCGCCGGGCCTTCCGGCGCAATGCCGGCCAGCACCTCCCGGTTCTCGGCGTAGGAGATGTGCAGGTCGCTGACCGCCAGCAGGTGACTAGGCGGCATCGCCGGCGCCCGCCGCGCCGCGGAACGGCTCGCTGTCTCGGGGCAGCTTCACAGCCACGGCAGCTCCTGGGGGTCTCGGACGGGTGTGGCGGGTGGGACAACAGTTTCGTATCGGACAAGTCTCCCCGATACATTGTGACGGCGCGGCGGCGGGCCCGGTAGAGATTGCGCGCTGAACGGGGCGGGCGCAGCGGCCTAGACTGCTTCTTGTTGAGCAACCTGTGCGCGAAACGAGCCGAACCCGATCAAGCTGTTCGGAGATTTCGCATGAGAGGAACGCGTGACTGAGCCCCCGCGCCAGCCGCCGTCGGAGCGGCCGGCTATCCGCACCGAGGATCTGCGCAAGACCTATAAGTCGTCGCGCGGCGACGTGGCGGCCGTGCGCGGCATCAACCTGTCGGTGAGCAGCGGTGAGTTCTTTGGCTTGCTGGGTCCGAACGGCGCGGGCAAGCCCGTTACCAGATTGTAACGTCCATATGCCCGATTTAACCGTCGATGCGGCCCCGGCAACCCACCCTATGCCCGTCAAGGGGGGAAAGGGGCGTCTGGCGTGTCCAAGACGAGCCGCTGGTCAGCACCTAGCCCTGATCAGGAGCCGCTGGCGGATAGCCCTGATCGTCCTGTGCGGCAGTCCTGTGATGATGACCGCGAGTGGATCGCGCGAGTGGTGGACGGTCTTGGTCCGCTGAGTGAGAGGCAGCGTGATGCGCTGGCCAGGTTGTTGCGCCAGCCTTCGCGTGACATCGAGCCAGTTCAAAGCCCGGGTAGTTCAGCTCGGCCCGAGGGGGAGTTCGCGTAGTTCCCGGCCGATGGTGTCCTGGCTGAAGTCTTCGATCTGTTCTGTCAGGTCTATGGCCTGCTGCGACGCGCTATGACAGAGTGCGGAGGCTGCTACTTTGCCCTGCGCGGCTATCGGGTCTGTCCCTCTCGCGGAAGCTGCCACGGTGTGGGCTGTGCTGGGTGCTCTAGCCATACCCGCTGATCGTCGCCCTGCATGCTCACCCCGAAGTGTGACCAGTCGGGGTGCTGATGCTCGGCCCAGAATGTGTGTGCCTGTTCGGTGAGGTGCCACAGTCGGCGCGGGCCGCCCTGGTCGACCTGCCGCTTTCCGCCGTCATCGGGGTAGATCTCGCACCAAGAGCCGTCCAGGCCGATCAGGCAGGTGAGCCGTCGCCCGTCGTCTAGGTCGGCCCAGTACAGGCGTGCGTCCTGGGTGGCCAGCCAGGCGAGGAAGGCGAACGCCGGCGTGTTCAGCACGTCCGGTGCCAGGGTGGTCATACCCGTGTCGTAGCGGCCATCTTCAGTGTCCCTTGGCGTGATGTCGGCGACTCCGGGTGCTCCGCGTGCGGGCAGGAACCCAGCCCAGCGCTTCGTGAACCGGCCTTGCGCGCCATCGCCGGAATCGTTTTTGCGCAGCAGCAGCATCGCCCCGCCCAGGAGCCCAGACACGTTCATGATCATCTGTCCACCGGGTCTGAGCTGCTCGATCCAGGCAGCAGGGACACGGGGCAGGGAGCAGGTCGCGATGATGCGGTCATAGGGCGCGTTGCCGGGGTAGCCGTCACGACCGTCCCCCGCGACTAGCAGCGGGCAGTGACCGAGCCCGGCCAGCCGCGTACGGGCTTCTGCGACGAGCGCGGCGTCGACGTCGATGGAGGTGATGCTGGCTGCGCCGAGGTGTTCGCACAGTATCGCCGCGTTGTACCCGGTTCCGGTTCCGATTTCCAGCACCCGGTGCCCGGCCGTTACGCCGAGGTCATCGAGCATCCAGGCCATCAGGCCGGGTTCGGTGCTGGAGCAGGTTGGCAGCCCGCGCACGGAGCCCTGCGCGATGGCGGTGTCCCAGGCCGTGTCATCGCCGTTGAGCTGGGTGACGCACATGTCGCTGTCGTAGACGTGGCTCAGCCATTTATCACGGTCGGCGCGGCTGCCGAGAGGGGTGTAGCGGTCGCCCCCGGTGAACAGGAAAAGGCGTGGCATGAACCAGTGCCGGGGTACCCGCTCGAATGCTGGCCGCCACTTCGGGGAGAGGTACCGGTCGTCGGTCATCTGCCGGATGAGGGAATCGCGGAATCTGCGGGCGGTCGCGTCATCGGTCATGTCAGCCGAGGTCATCGGGTGGTCCCTTCATCAGGGCGTCGGCGATGGCCGAGGCGGTCGTCTTCGCGAGATCGTCGATCCACGCCCACTGGCCGTTCGGGTTGATCTCTAGGTACACGTAGGAGCCGTCTGGGCGGACGAGGAAGTCCAGCACGCCGAAGCGCAGGCGCAGGCTCGCCATGAGGGACCGTACGCCGCGTGCGACATCCGGCGGGATCTCGGCGGGCTCGTAATGCAGGGAGTCGTAATCTGATCGCCAGTCGGTGTGCGCGGCGGGCGAGCCGGCGTGTATCGCGCTGGCGAATATCCGGCCGTCGATCGCTGCTGCGCGGACCGCGTAGTCGTGTTCGACCCATTCCTGGAACAGGCAAGCGGTCAGGGCGACGCCGGGGTGGCCGAAGTCCCCGGGGGGAATCCGGGTGGCGTAGATGAGCTTCGCTTCCCCGTTGTCGGTGATCCCGCCCGCGCCGAAAGGCTTGTAGATGACCTGCCCCACGTCTTCGCAGAAGGACCGCGCCGCGTCCGGTGAGTTCGCGATGAGCGTGCGGGGGACGTCCAGCCCGGCGCGGGCTGCCGCTTGGAGCTGCACGGGTTTGTACTCGGCAAAGGCGATGTGGTGGGGATGGTTGAGCCAGGAATCCAGGCTTGCCAGCAGGCCGCCGAAGCCGATCCTCGCTTCCTGCGCGGACCAGCGGCGCACCTGGTCCGGCATGCCCTCCGGGAACTCGAAATCGGTTGGCCGCCGGTAGAGAATGCCCGACACCTCGCGCAACTCAACCGTCCGTGTCGCATTGCGCAAGGTGCCGGTCCAGGTTCCGTCGAGGGTCGCAGTCATGGTCAGCCGCTGCGGGAAGTCAGCGCCGTCACAGCGGAAAACCGGTATCTCGCGCCGGTTCAGTTCAGCGACTACGTGATCGGCGGTCGGGTCGAACCAGTGGGAGAAGACCACGACCGTCATCGGGGTTACGATCCGGTCGAGTCGGTGTCGCTGTCCCCGCCCCTGCTGTCTCCGGTTTGTGTCGAGGTGTGCGTGCTGGTGTGCTTCATGGCGGGAACCATGATCCCGCCATCGGATACGACTGAGATCTGCCTGTCCGCGTCGTAGGCGAGCGTGGCCAGATCGACCTGCACCGTGGCGGCAGGCGTGACGGCGTATTTCAGCCCGAAGGGCTGCACGCCGCCAGGCGTGTCCTCTTGTACATCTGGGAATGCCTGTCCCAGCGGGAACTGGTGCTTTACCTCGGCCAGCAGCATTGTGGACCTCCGTTTCATTGCCTTCGACCCTTCACTGCCTGCTTAGCTCATCCGGGCCGAGTGCAGTTCGGCCAGGGTGTCGTCAGGTGCCGGGCGGCGCTGCTGCTCCCGCGCTGCCGCCTCGCGCAGCAGGCACAGCCCCTCCACCATGTCCGCGCCCAGGAAGCGCTCATAGGTGTCCAGGAGTTCGGTCGCGCTCGCGCGCAGCCCGGTGAGCTGGGCGGCATCCGCCTGCCTCATGCCCCTGTAGACCTGCACGCGGGCCTCCTTCTCAGTTGCATCCGCCGTGAACCGGAAGTGGGTGACCGTGTGCCCTCATCAGGCGGTTCAGCTCCTCCGGGGAGGATGCGCGCTCACGTTCGCCCGTGCCGTCACGGCTCTGGCACCACCATTCGCTGTCCCAGCCGATCTGGTAGCACTCACCCCAGTACCCGCGCAGCACATCGAGCTGGGCGAGCATCGCCGCATGCAGCAGCCGGTCCCTTCTGCTGAGGTGTTCGGTGACCGCAGTAGTCACCTCAGCGAGGTTCCCCCTGACTTCCCGGCCAGTATCCAGGTCGGTCGGCGGCGGCAGCGCGACTGTCCACAAGCCGGTCTGCTCATCGAGCGCGGCCTCGACGTCTGGCGCCTGCTCCAGCAGCGCCAGGAACCGCTGCGGGATATCGCCGTTCACTGCCCTAGTCCTCGCCTGGCAAGCCGTCCAGGCCCGCGTGCTTCCTGCTCGCCGACTATCTGAGCCAGCCTGGCCTGCAGAACAGCCGTGTCCGGCTCGCCGGGCGAGAGCGTCGCGAGTGCCTGTTCCAGCTCGCTACGCCTGTCGGCCAGCTCGAAGTCCGCGAGCTGGCCGACCGTCCACTGTCTCGCCGTACTGGGCATCAGGCTGATTCCTCTCCTGCACCGTGGCCGCCTCTGCTGTTAAGGCTGGCCTGCTGCCGCAGCAAGGTGAAAGAGAATTGCCGAAAATTGCCCACAACGGTGCCGGTGCGGGATCATCGCAGTTACCTGCCCGCCCCGGCCAGGCAATGATCGGCAATCCGCCTGCCTGGCCTCTCGTGACCGGCACACTTTTGATCTTGATGCCTACTTCATCTTCTAGCGCACAGGCCGCCCGGCAGCGCCTCGCAGGTCAGCTCCGTGATCTGCGCCTGGCCGCCGGGCTATCGGGCCGTGCCTTCGCCGTCGCCGCTGGCTGCCAGCCCTCCAAGATCTCTCAGATCGAGAAGGCGGTCCGGCCGGCTTCTCCAGCGGACGTGAAGATGTGGTGCCGCATCTGCGGCGTATCGGAGCAGCGCACCGGGGAACTGCTAGCCGAGCAGGCCGCCGCCGCTCGGCTGTGGTCTGCCTACCGCGACATCGGCCGGCATGGCCTGAACGCGACACAGAAGCTGCTCGTAGGCGACATCTTCGAACGTGTCCGGGTCCACCGCCAGTACCAGACCAAGGTCATCCCGGGGCTGCTGCAGACGCACGCTTACATGACCGGCATCATGACCGCCGTCCGCCGCGAACGCGACGACGTGGAAGTTGATGATGTCGCCGAAGCCGTCACTGAGCGACTCAGCCGCCAGCGCTTCCTGCTGGAACGTGACCGCCAGTTCCGTTTCGTCATCGAAGAGCCGGTGCTGTGGTTCCGGCCCTTCAGCACCGCTGTCCAGCGCGCTCAGCTCACGCATCTGCTTGAGATGATGAACCTGCCTGCCGTCACGGTCGGCATCATCCCGATGATCCACACCCGGGACGGCCGCCGGCCGCGCGAAACTTTCGAGATCACCGACACTGCCCAGGTGAACATCGAGCTGCTGACCGGGCTGCTCGTCCTCACCTACCGCGCCGAAGTGGACGCCTACATACGGGCGTGGGAAGAACTCGACGCAATCGCCGTGCATCATGCACAGGCCCACGCGCTGATCCGCCGCGTCATCACGGCACTTGACGAGCTACCGCCCGAGGGAGACGCTCACGAGGAGGAGTAACCCAGTCACGTTCCGGAGGCGCTCACATGCCCGAGTTCATTGGCGGCGACCCGACTTCGACGACGGGCGAGTGCCCGGCCGTTTTCGTGTCCCATGAAACGGGAGACTTCCTGATCCGCGGGAAGACCATCACCGACCCTGACGTCATCACCGAAATGAATCAGCACATCGGCCGCGCCGAGGACGAGTCGGACATCTGGCTCCCAGCCCGGATGGCACCCATCATCCGCGAGGCACTCGACGGTTACGAACGTTCCCGGCAAGGACCAGGCCAGCACAGTTTCGCCGAGCTGATCGAAGCCACGCAGACCTCGGCTATCCGCATCGAGACGCGCGACACCTACGACGAAACCGAGCAAGGCTACACCGAATGGCAGGCAACCGGCGACATCAGCGCCGGCGCAAGCGCCAGCGGCTGGATCGATCATTTCGCGATCGTCCGCGCCGCCGCCGCTCGTGGCGTCACCATGCGCCGTGTCCGCGTGATATCTGAGCCGGCCTCGCAGTACATCAGGTGGGAACACGCCTCTACCCGGCTCAACATCGAGGCCGGTGAGGACATCCGCTGGCTGCCCCGCACCCAGGCGGCCGACCTGATGCTGCCCGGCGCGGATTGCTGGGTCTTCGACAACCGGCTTGTGCGCTGGAACTTCCAGTGCGGCGATGGCACCAACCCCCGCCACTACACCTTCAGCTCAGACCCCCGCACCATCCGCGACATCGTCGCCGCGTTCCAGATCGCCTGGGACCGCGCCATCCCGCACGCGGAATACAAGATCGACTGACGTGCCAGTCAGCCTCGGCCGCCTGGGAGACTGTGCAGGCCGGCGATGATGGTGTCGCGGCCGAACTCCTCGATCTGTGTGCCCAGGTCCCGCGCTTGGGGCGAGCCATGGAATATCGACGCGGTGAGTTCCTCGCGTACCGTGGCGAGCTTGATGGTCATGTCGCTGATCCGCTGGGTGGCCGGCAGCGACAGCGCCGGTTGCAGTGCATCGGCGGCAGCGTCCAGTGCCCCGGACCGCAGCCGGACGGCGGCCAGGTCGATGCCTGCCAGCGGTTTTCCGCCGAACCAGTGGTTCTCGCGCCCGCGCGGGCCTTCGTCGTACAAGCTGATGGCTTGTTCCAGTTCTTGTGCCGCGTCGTGTTCGGCGGTCGCGGTCAGCGCGGAACCGGCCATGGCATGGTGGGTGGCCTCTGAGATGAGGTAGATGCCGCCCATCTCCAGCAGTTCGTCGTGAGAGTCGCGGTCGCGGGCCTCATACGCGTCGCGGATGGCCCGGCGGGCGGTATCGGCGTCGCCTAGCCTGCCTGCTGCCCGCGCGTGGTAGATGTGCAGGCCAGCGGCGTGCGGGCCGGACGAGAGGTAGCCGAGTCCGCTGAGAGCCAGATCCCGGCTCTCCTCGTACCTGCCCCGGTAGTAGGCGTAGGTGGAAAGCTCGCCGCGCAACTGGGCCATGAGCGGCCGGTGGTCGATCGCGTGGGCGTAGGCCCAGCCGGCCCGGTTCAGCTCGGCGGCGGCGTCCGGGTAGCCGAGCTGGTTGGCGGGGATGGCCATGAGTCCGTTGAGGCAGCCGAGGAAGAAGTACAGGTCGGTCTGTTCTCGCGGCCATAGCCGGCCTTCCAGGATCCGGTGGATCCGGTCGCGGACCCGGCGCAGGTCGAGGAATGCCGCGAACGGCTCGCCCGACTCGACCAGGCGGGCCAGGCGGGTCACGTCGGCGTGGAGTTGCTCGAAGGTGGCCTCGCCGACGCCGGGCTGCCCGGCCTGCTCGGCGTGGCCACTTCCCTCGTGCGCTGCCATCAGCACCTCCCGCTGGACGGTGGAATCGCCCATAAGGGATTCTTGATGTCCACGGTAGGCGACGACGGCTTGTTCTGGCACGGCGAGGGCCGCCGTTATGGCTGCGGGGCCTGCGGCTGCTGCGGGCTGCCGCACTTCGAGGACCCCGTGCCGAAGTTCGAGGATGGCCTGCCGGTCCTGGTCAGCGAGGGGGAGGGCGGGAGCGCGGCGGTCTGGGCCGGCGTCGCCGGGGGCGCTGGCTGGGTGGTTGTCCTGGGTGTAGGTGTCGATGATGAGCAGGTCGGGCGGCGGGGTGTGCTCGCGGTCGGCTAGGTCGAGCAGGTCGATCACGGAGCAGGCATAGACGCGGGACAAGACCGCGAGCAGGTAGGGCGTGGGCCTGCGGCCGGCCGGGTGTTCACCCGCGCCGGGCCAGTTCTCGTACTCGCACAGGTGGGAGGCGTTCATGCTGCACAAGCCGCCGGGGTCCAGGCCGACGTCGCCTTTGAAGGCGTTGATCTGCTCCGCGGCCTGGGCGAGGCTCCAGCCGTAGGCTTCGCGCCAGGCCGCCCGGGGGCGGAGCCGGTAGCGGCGGCCGAACTCGGCGGCAATCGCACGGTAGTCCAGTCCTGCCGCGCGCATTCGCTCTCGCAATTCGCGTTTCTGGCCGGCGGTCGTGGTCGGCTTGGTGGGCATGGCTGCTGCCTTTCCGCAGGGGCTGGGCCTGCCAGGGCGGGCGGATGACGCAGGACCAACGGTAGCGATGAAATGCGGGTCCGCAATACCAGGAATATGACCGGCGGGAATCAGATTCCCCCGTCGTGATTATCACGGCAGTTCAGCGGGCGGGCGCAGGTGGGAACGACATAATCCCAGCGCAGGGCTGACCTGGCGGGCCGCTGCCCGGCGACACTAGCGGTTGACCAGCGGCCACCATGTCCCGGCCGCCCAGCGCATGCGGAGGTTCACCATGCCCACTCATTCCGGCGCAACCGCCAGTACCGACCTGGATCTAAGGGAGCTTGAGAAACTCGCTCCGGCGCTTATCGCCCGTGGCCTGAAGGCGGATATGCGGACACCGGAGGGCAAATTGCCTTATCTGGACGTGCGTAATCCCCGCGTTCAGGTTCTGACGGAGAAGGTGTACGCCCAGGCGGATGCGTTCTGGTTTGGCTGGGCGCAAAGGATCGCCGGCTGCGACGAGATCGCGAAAGCGGCCGACACCGTGGCCCGGGTCCTGGACGCCACCGCGAACACCACTGGCGAGTAAAGCCCGGCAGGCCAGCGGTGATGAGCCGGGGCCAAGCAGGCGGCAACCAGGCGGCAGCGCACCGTCGCGCTCACCCGCCGCTATCCCAGACACCACGAGGCGAGCAATGACCCAGCCCACCCAGCCCGACCCCACCGGCGGCCTGGCCATCCTGGCGGGCGCACTGACCCAGCAGGGCTACGACGCGAGCGTCGTTACCCCCGCGCCTTACCTGACCTTGCGTATCCCCGGTGCGGTGCTCCCGCAGATGATCTATGCCAGCGGCGGCAGCTTCTGGTGGCGGGGAGCCCAGGTTATCGCCCCCTGTGGCCAGATCCCGCTGGCCGCCGAGACGATCGTGTGGGCGCTGCGGGCACATCCGCATGACCCCGGCACGCACGACGCCACCGCGCCGGGGGATGCCTTCAGTGTCGGTGCGAGCAGGCACCGGCCCGGCAGCCTGCCTCCCTGGCCGGGCGTGCTATGACCGGCCAGCCCCCGCACACCAGCGTGCCCGCCAGGCTCCCGGCCGGGGTCCGCCCCGGGCCAGGACCCGTTACCAGGACTGCACCCAGCCGGCCGCGCGGCCAGGCCGTACCCTGTACCCTGGCCGCGCGGCCTTCCAGCACCCCGTGTCCCCGCGACGTCATCCGGGAGCTGACGACGCTGCTGCGCGGCCACGGCCTGACCGGCACCTACTACGCGTTCGCCTACGCCAGCGTCGCGGTGTTGTCGGTGCCTGGCCTCACCATCTGGACCGACGCGCGCACCCTCACCTGGAACCTGGACGGCGAGCAGACCACCTGGGCCGCTGAGGACACCACCGGGGCCGCCGCCCACCTGGCCGCTCTCGCTCACCCGCACCCCCGCGCCGCCGCCCCCCGCAGGGGGCAGCCGTGCCCCCCTGGCTCTCCGGCCCCATGATCGGCCGCGCGGCCAGATGCATCCCCCATGGTCTGGCCGCGCGGCTCCCCGCGCACCGGCCTAGCGCTGCCGCTAGCGCCCCGTTCCTGCCCTTGGCTCCCGTCATGCCGGTTATCACGGCTGACCGCGCCCTGACGAAAGGAGGCCCCGCTGTGCTCACCGCTGCCGCCGCCGCCCAGGCGGCCTGTATCAGCCGCGCCGACGAGCTGTTCGTGGAAGGCGCGGCGCAGCAGGCGGCCAAAGTCATCTGCCGGGCGTGCCCGGTGCGTACCGAATGCCTGGCCGACGCCCTAGACAACCACAACGAGTTCGGCGTGTGGGGCGGCATGACCGACCGCGAGCGCCGCGCCCTGCTGCGCCGCCGGCCCGGCGTCGCCAACTGGCATGACCTGCTCACCCATGCCCGCGACGAGCACGCCGCCAGCCAGGCGGGCTAGCCGGTGGCCGCCCCCATGCCCGGCAGCTCACCGGCCGCCCTCACCCTGCCCGGCCTGCGACGCCAGCACCCCCGGTGGGTCATCTGGCGCGCCGTGTCCGGTGCCCTCCTGGCCCGTCCCTGCGACGCGCTCCCCGCCGCTGGCGCCCTGTTCCGTGCCGCCACCCCGCAGCAGATGCACGACCTGATCACCCGGCCCCCGGTCGGTTCTGCCCGGCGTAGTGCCGACCACAGCTCGGCGGCCCGCAAACGCGCCCTGCGCCGGCTGGCCCGTGAGCAGGCCGCCGCCTATGCCGCCCTCTACCAGCGCATCCGCCCAGCCGCCGCTGGCCACTACCACGCCCGTAACCAGGCCTGGACCCAGCTACGCCACCAGTACCCGGGCCGCTACCAGGAGCTGTACGCCGAAGAACGCAGGCACAGCCCGCCGGATCCGGCCCCGGCCGGTGACCCCGTGGCCTGCGTCACGGGGACGCCCGATCCCGGGGGCGCTGCCCCCGCCCCGGGGTCAGCCCAGCCCGGCACCTGCGAAGAACGGGAGTTGGCAGGTCATATGCGCGACGATCATGCCGATTCGGTCACGGCCGATTGCCCGGTGCGCTGCCTGCGCGCGGTCGTGTCGGCTCATGCGTTCGAGCCGCTGCGCCTGGCGTGCCTGTCCTGGTCCGATCCGCCGCGCACGGTGGGCGATGTGGCGCGGCTTCACGAGCAAGGCCGCCTGTCCGAGATCCGCAACCTCGGGCCGCGCCGCATCGGGGAAATCGAGATGTGCCTGATCCTCGCCGGGCTGCTGACCGGGAAACCCAGTGGGCACAGGCACGCGTAGTCGCGCTCGCCGAAGCAAGAGCCCAGGACAGCCCTCTTGCCCGTGACCGACGGTGCGGCGCGGGAGGTGGCACAGTAGTGGTCATGACCACGGCATACCTGATCACGCCGGCCCCTGGTGACTCCTCGTTGCGGGCCTCGTTCCTGGCTGCCATGCGGGAGTTCGAGGCCGAGACCGGGCACACCGACGCCGGCGGGCTGAGCGTGGCGGATCTGGAGTCGGGTGACTGCTTCGAGAACTACGCCGCCGGCCTGCGGGACGGAACGTCGCTGCGGCGCGGGACCAGGCCGCTGCACACCGCGGACTGGTGGTGGTGCGAGCGCGGCCCCGGCGGCGGGGTCACCTACCTGGGGCGTGCCTCGGTCTGCCACTTCCTGGAGCCCGGCGGGGCGAACCTGGACTTCGCCATCCGCCCCTCCCGCCGAGGGCAAGGCCACGGCACCGCGCTGCTGGCCGCGGTGCTCCCTGTCGCCCGCGCGCGCGGTGTCGATCCCGCCTACCTCATCTGCGATGAGGCCAACACCGCCGCCCGCTACGTCATCGAGGCGTGCGGTGGGGCCGAGCTGCACCACCCGGCGGGCGGGCGGCGTTATCTGCTGGAGGTGGCCGCCAGCACCCTGACCGCCTGAACCCCGGACGCGCCGCCCCGGCCGGTCAGCGGCAGGCCCCGGCCGGGGCATCAGCGCCCGCCACCCCGGGGCTTGCTGCGCAGTTCCTCCCGCAGTGCGGTGACCAGGGGATCGTCGCGGGTGCGCCCGGCTTCCAGGAGTTCGGTGATGGTCAGGGCGGTGATCGCCTGGTTGCGGTCGAAGAACCTCGGCCAGCAGCTCACCTGCCACCAGCCGTCCGTCCGCTCGCGGGCGGTCGCGATCACTTCCCCGTTGATCTCCAGGGCCATGAAGCCGTCGTCGTCGATGGTGATCGGCATGGGCCGTACCTCCCAGGTGTGGTCATGTCCCCGGGCGGGGACAGCGGGCTGCCCCGTCCTTGCCGGGCAAGGGCGGGGCAGCCGGGATGCAGAGGCCGGGTGGGTGGTTGGTCACTGGCGGGTGCGCAGCAGCAGGCCGAGGATGTCGCGCTGCCGGTCAGTCAGCGGGCCGAGGCTGGCCGCGGTCCGGGTGACCCACTGGCGGTCCTCCTCGGACAGGTCGTACTTTGCCGGCCGGGGTTGGCAGGCGCGGCCTGGCGTGCGCGGCCGGGCCGGCCGTCCGCTGGCGCGGCGGGCCGAGCAGCGTGGCGGGCGCGGGCTGGCGGGCTGGGCCGGGGGCGATGGCTGTGCCGGTGTGCCCGGCTCGGTGTCATGGCTCATCACGGTCCCCCTGTTTCCCGGGCCGCGCGGCCCGTTTACCTGCCGCCCTGTGGCGCGGTTTCCAAGAATGCGGTCCCCGGGAAAACCCCCGGGGATATGAAAATCCCCATCCCTTGATAACCCGTAGCCAGGGCCGGGCGGAAGGCTTTACCCGGAAATAGGTACCGTCCGGTAGGCATCGGCACCGTCCGGTACCGTCCGGGCAATGCCAGCCGGTTTCCCGGTCTTCCCCGTCACTAATAGGCACAGCCCGGCATTGTCCGGTACCGCCGGGACAATGCCCGGCGGAGGTGGTGGCATTCCCCGGTTACCGGCCGCGATAGGGCGGTGGTTTGGGCCGGCGCGGCGGCGGGGCGTACCGGCCGGGCTCGTGCGGCCTGGGGGCTTGCGGGTCGAGCACGCGGCGCAGCGGTACGGTGCCGCCGGGGAACCCGAGGCGGGCCAGGTCGGCAGCGGTCCGTACCCGGGGCAGCACATCAGCCAGCGCATCCGGTGCCGGCGCCGAAGCCGGGGCGGGGCAGCAGGCGTGCAGCAGCTCGGCCGCGCGGCGGGCGCTGGCAGCCTGGGCGGCGTACCGCTGCGCGGCCCGCAGCCCGGCGACGGCGTCGATGAGTGCGGCGATCTCGATGACCAGCAGCAGCGCGGCCGGCAGCGGGTCCCCGGACGCGGCGGCCAGCACCCGGATCAGCCGCGCCGTCTGCCGCAGGCTGGCCGCGGCGGGGGCAGGCCGGGGGATGCGCCCGTGCGGCGGGCGGGCGGCGCGGGCGAACTCGTCGGCGGCCTGCCGCAGCCCCGGATCGCCGAGCGCGGCGGCAGCGGCGTACAGGGTGTCGGCCGCCGCCCAGGCGGTGTCGCCGGCCTCGTCCGGGCCGGCCTGGGCCTGGTCGCGGACCTGCGAGGCGGCCTCGCGGGTGGCCTGCGCGGCCTGCTCCCAGGTCGCATCCGGCCCGGCGGTGCCGTTGCCGTCCTGCTGCCAGCGGTGCCGCAGCTTGGGCCAGGTCAGGTCCGGGGCGAGTTTCCCGCCGCCGTACCAGACCGGCTCCCCGTCCTTGGCGGTGTCGCCGGGCAGCGCGACGGCGTACCCGGTGACCTCGCCGGGGCTGGTGCTGCTGTACCGCTGGCGGACCTGCACCCCGGCCTCGGCCAGGCGGGCGAAGAACTCACTCTGGCTGCCTGCCCCGGCCGCAGCGGTCGCGACGTGGCGGCGCAGCGTGATGCGGGGGGCCTCGTCCTGGCCGCGCCGCCGGGCCTTCTCGGTCTCGGCGCGGGCGGGGCGGCGGGCGGCGGTGCGATCGGCGGGGGCGGTGGACCGCAGCCCGTAGTCCTGTTCTGCGGCCCGGCAGGCGTCCCGGACCTTGTACCGCTCGAAGTCCAGCCGGGGCTTGCGGCCGTCCTGGCGGGCCAGCATCGCCACCAGGTGAATGTGGTCGGGGCCGTGCCGGACCGCGATCCACCGCACCCCGTCATCCTCGCCGCTGCGTTCCGACAGGCCGGTGCGGTGCATCACGTCGGCGGCGACCTGCGCCCATTCCTCATCCGAGAGCAGCTTGTCCTCGGGCGCGGCGCGCAGCGAGCAGTGCCACACCGGGCGGGCGTGCCCCCGCGCGCCGAGCGCGTCGTGCGGCTGGTTCAGCAGCCCGGCAAGCCGCCGGAAGTCCCGGCTGCCATCGGGGCGCAGCGGCGGTTCCAGTTCGGCCGGGTGCCGCCACCCGGCGACGATGTGCGGGTCACGGTGCTCCTCACACCGGCCCGGCCCGTACAGGTAATACAGCAGTCCGGCCACTCGCTGGCCGCGCGGATCGGAGATCTTCCCGATCACCGGCCCGCGCTCACCTGGTCCCGGCGCACCTGCGGGAGACCTGCCGCAGCGCGCGGCGCACTTCCTCGGCCGCCTCATCGAGGCGGGCGGCCCGGCGCACGCTCTCAGCCGCATACGGGAGCAGATCCCCCGAGCGCTGGCCGGTCGCGTTCAGCCGGGCCACGGCCTGGTTGAGGTTGACCCCGATCCGGCGGACCAGGCCAGAGGCGCGGATCAGCTCGGCCAGGGCCTCCCGCAGCGGCGCGTCCGCGGCCCCGGCGATGCCCCGGGCGGCGGCCAGCGCCGCCTCGGCCGCATACGCCCCCCGGGCCAGGCCCGCCCGGCTCGCGGCGGCCTCCAGTTCCGCGAACTCGCCACCGGTCAGGGTGAACTCCACCCGGCAGGGCCGGCGGGCCTGCTGCCGCGACCGGCGTCCCCCGTGCCCCGCTTGCTGGCACGTCCTGCTGCTAGCTGTCTCGGCCATGATGCGCCCCTTCCGCTGCCCCAATTCCCCGTGCGGTTCCCCCGGCCGCCGCGATCTCTTTCCCGCCTTATCCGGTGCCGGATTATGGGTTGATTTTAACTATGGACCGCGCCCGGTCCATAGTTATCCCGGGTTTATGGACATCTTGCTCACCGTGGGCGCGGCCTTCATCGGATGCAATCTGGAACAGCATCCGGCCACCGATTACCAGGGTCTGCCGGATAGTACCGGATAGGAACGTGGAATACCGCTGGCTGTCATTTGCTGCCGGACCCTGCCGCTATCCCCGCGCCGGGCTCAGCGACCCTGTCATGTGCGGATGACCGCCAGATCGCGAGGCGGGATCTCCGTCTGCGGACTCTGCGCATCACTGGAGCAGGCACCATGCCCACCCGACCGGGCCATGCTTCGGCGGCAGTAACCGGGGATCAGGATCACGTGGCCATGAGCCAGATGAGAGAGCCGCCGCAATGCCGCTCCCGCCCGCATCCGTTCCGCCGGTTCCCGCGCCGGAACGTCGGAGCGGAACGTTCCGTGGCCGTTCCGCCGCTGCCCCGGCTCACGCTGCCGGCTGCCCGCTCCCTAGCGGCCGGATGATGTGAGATGGTGACATAGCGAGCGTTCTCACAGCGTGTGAGCGACGCTTCACCCTGCGAGCAAGCAGGGATGGCGTCCTGCGGGCACGCCGGCCCGGGAGAACGCGCACGCAAGGAGATGAGGTCCCCGATGAAGACGGACGAACTGGCATGGCAGGGTGATCACTTCCCGCTGGGCGCGACGGCGGGCGAGGCGGTGGCCAGTGAGGCGGCGGTGCTTCCGTTCGGGCTGCGGTATGTCACCGCTGCGCCGCCCGCCTCGGTGGTGCGGATCGACTTCGCCAAGATCAGCTACGATCCGGCCCGGCAGATCAGCCTAGTGACCGAGGATGACGGTTCGCTGCTGCCGGCTATGAAGCACACTTCGACTTCCACCAGCACCTCGACCGCAAGCCATGACCGCGAGGGTAACGACAGTGACACGGACTCCACTGGCCGATGACCGGCGGCACCGTCCTGGTGATCACCCACTGGTTTGATCCCACGGCCGACTTCGTGGTCGAAGAACTGAACCGCCGCCACGCGACGGTGATGCGCTTCGATACCGCCGACTTCCCGCACGCTCTGAGCGTGACCGGCAGGCTGGGAGCGGATGGCTGGGCGGGCACGCTGCGGGCGGGCGAGCGGTGCGTGGCGCTGGATGAGGTTGGCGGGATCTACTTCCGCCGGCCGACGACCTTCGGGTTCGGCTCGCTGCCCGGACCTGCGGCGGAATGGGCGCGCGCCGAGGCCCGCAGCGGGCTGGGCGGGCTGCTGATGGCGCAGCGGCGGTGGCTGAACCATCCGCACCGGGCTGGTTACGCCGACTACAAGCCGGTTCAGCTTGCCGAGGCGGTCCGGGCCGGGCTGGCTGTCCCGCAGACGCTGATCACCAACGATGCAGCCGAGGCTCGCGCGTTCGCCGGAAATGTCGGCCAGGTTGTCTACAAGGCGCTGTCACCGGCCCGGCCGCCGGGCCCGGGGGAGCACCCCATGCTCTACACCTCGGCGGTCGAGCCGCAGCACCTAGCCGAGGGGGACGACGCGGTCGGGGTGACGATGACCCTGTTCCAGGAGCGGATCACCTGCCAGTACGCGATCCGCCTCACCGTGGTGGACGGGCAGATGTTCGCCGCCGCCATCCACGCGCACTCCCCGGCCGCCGCGCTGGACTGGCGGGCCGACCAGGCACACCTCAGCTACTCACGCACCGACGTACCCGCACCGGTCGCGGCAGGGGTGCGGGCGCTGATGGCCGCGCTGCGGCTGCGGTTCGGCGCGTTCGACTTCCTGCTCACCCCCGCAGGCGAGTGGGTGTTCCTGGAGGTCAACCCGAACGGCCAGTGGGCGTTCATCGAGCGGGCCACCGGCCTGCCGATCGCCGCCGCCATCGCCGACGCCCTCACCTGCGTGGAGGTCCTGGCATGAACCGCCACACACCGGCCGCGAATGAGGGCCTGCGGGCTGAGCTGGCCGAGGCGCTGACCAGCAGCCTGACCGCCCGCGCCGCGCTACGGTCACCCCGCTGGGCGCAGGCGTTCCGTGCCGTCCCGCGCGACGCATTCACCCCGCGCATCTTCATCGACCCCGGGCACACCGGCCGCTATGAGCTGCTGGACGGCACCCAGCCGGGCCGGGCCCGGGAGTGGCTGGAGCAGGTCTACACCGACGAGCCGCTGGTGACCCAGCTTGACGGCGGTACCTGGCTGTCGTCGTCATCGCAGCCGTCGCTGATGGCGATGATGCTGGAGGCGCTGGCGGTGACCGGCACCGAGCGGGTGCTGGAGATCGGCACCGGCACCGGCTACAACGCCGCCCTGCTGTGCGAAGGGCTGGGCAGCGGTCAGGTGACCAGCGTCGACATCGATGCCGGCCTGGTCGAGACGGCACGAACCCGGCTGCGTCAGCTCGGCTATCACCCGGCCCTGGCCGCCGCCGACGGGGCCAGCGGGCACCCCGGCAGGGCACCGTATGACCGGATCATGGCCACCTGCTCGATGCCGCAGGTCCCGCCCGCCTGGATCTGCCAGAGCGTCCCCGGCGGCCTGATCATGGTCAACCTGTACCGGGAACTCGGCGGCGGCGCGCTGGCCCTGCTCAGGGTCACAGGTGAGGAGGCCACCGGTCACTTCCTGCCGTTCGCGGGGGGGTTCATGCCCACCCGCACCTGCCCGCCACCGGATGCTCTCGACCTGCTGGAAACGCACCAGGACGAGGCCGGGCAGGAGACACTGACGACCGTCCCGGCGTCCCTGCTCGACCATGACGCCTTCGGCATGCTGGCCGCGCTGCGGCTGCCCGGAGTGCAGCGCCTGGGCCTGCTGCCCGGTGACGGCCCGCCGCGGACCTGGCTGCTCGGCCGCGACAGCTCATGGGCACGCCAGGACGCCGGCGAGACGACCGTGGTGCAAGGCGGCCCCGCGCGGCTGTGGGATCACCTCGAGGAGATCCATGACGACTGGGTGGCCCTGGGCAGCCCGGCCCGGCAGGAGTTCGGGCTGACCGTCACCACCGATGGCTGCCACCGGCTCTGGCATCGCAGCGCCGCCGGGCCAGGCTGGGCTCTCCAGCCCAGCGGCGAGACCGCCGGGCATGCGTAGGGCAGCAGCCACAGGCGTGCCCGGCCGTCATGCGCCAGCGCCTGTTACCTACCGGGACGTGTTCGCGGTCGGGGAGTTCCGGGCGCTGTGGCTGGCGCAGTTGCTGTCGGTGGCAGGTGATCAGCTGGCCCGGGTGGCGCTGACGGTGCTGGTGTATGACCGGACCCGCTCGGCGTTGCTGGCGGCGGTGACGTACGCGGCGTCGATCATCGCGGTGTTCGCTGGCGGGGTGCTGCTGTCGGGGCTGGCGGACCGGCTGCCCCGCCGCACGGTGATGATCACCTGCGACCTGGCCCGCGCTGGGCTAGTGCTGGTCATGGTGATCCCCGGTATCCCGCTGGCGGCCTTGGTGGTGCTGCTGTTCGCGGTGACGCTGTTCACCGCGCCGTTCACCGCTGCCCGCGCGGCGCTGTACCCCGACATCCTGACCGGAGACCGGTACGTGCTGGGCACGGCAGTGACGATGACCACCTTCCAGCTCGCGCAAGTGGCCGGGTTCGCGGGCGGCGGCGCGCTGCTGGGGTTCACCAGCGCCCGGGTGTGCCTGGCCGCTGACGCGGCAACCTTCGCCGCCTCGGCCCTGCTGGTCGGCACGGGCGTGCGGGCCCGCCCGGCGGCGGCCGGGGCCGGGCGGCGGTGGCTCGCGCCGCTGGCTGATGCGGTGACCGGGTTCCGGCTGGTATTCAGCCGCCCGGGGCTGCGCACGCCGATGCTGTTCGGCTGGCTGGCCACCTTCGCCGTGGTGCCCGAGGGGCTAGCCGCGCCGCTGGCGCGCCGGCTGCACGGGGGTGACCTGCTGACCGGGCTGATCCTCGCGGCAACGGCACTGGGCATCTCAGCGGGCGCGGTGGCCTTCTCCCGGCTGGTCCCGACCGCGCGGCGCAGGGCCTGGCTGGGGCCGCTGGCGGTGGCGTGCTGCCTGGTACTGGTGCTGCTGGCGGCCCGCCCTCCGGCGGCAGCGACGCTGGCGGTGCTGTTCGCCTGCGGCGCGCTGGGGTGCTACCAGATCGCCGCGAACGCGGCCTTCGTAGCGGCGGCACCCCCGGCGCAGCGCGGCCAGGCGTTCGGCCTGGCCCAGGCGGGCATGTACCTGGGCCAGGGCGGCGCCGTCATCCTCGCCGGCGCCGCCGCAGCCCGGTTCGCTCCCCAACTGGTGATCGCGGCCAGCGGCGCTGTTGGCGCGGTGACCGCACTCGTGCTGGCGATCAGTAACCGCCAGGCGGGCTGACTCAGCCCCAACCCCACTCGCGCATGTGGCCCGCCTCCCTTCCAGGTGACAAACAGCCGCCGCGGTCCCCGACCCGGGCCGCGGGCGTGAGCTGCCTTCAGGTACGAGGCGTTTGCCTGGATTATCCCCACGCCTGTTGACATCCACGCAACCGGGAGATACCTGCCCGCTTCGCCTGTCGCTCATCGCCGGCACCTGTTCACGGGTTGCGCTTGACACCGCTAGCCGCAGGTGAGCCACAATGTGGTGCTAACTCGTCACTGACGGCTATGCCGGACATCTGCCCGCAGTGGCCGGCACCAGCCACGGAGGGGACCGATGGACAGCCAGGCAGCACCGCGCCCCGCCGGGTGGGGTGCCCGGGTGCGTGCCTGGCCGGTGTGGGAACTGCCGCGCTGGCTGGCCGTCTTCGTCCTCGCGGTGACCGCCGGGTGGGCCGCCGCCCTCGGCGCTGCGGCGTTGCAGACCAGGTTCGGGCTGCGGGACCTGGCGTTGTTCGCGCTGCTGCTGGGCTTCGGCGCGGCCTCGATCGAGCTGACCCGCCGCTCCGGGGAGCCAGCCGGGCTGATCCGCGACGTGTACGGGGTGTGGCAGCTCCCCATGGCGCTATTCCTGCCCCCGGTCTACGTGCTGGCCGCGCCGGTCGCCAAGCTCGCCTTCACCCAATGGCGCACCCGCCAGACCATGCTGTACCGCCGGGTCTTCACCGCCGCCTCGGTCGGGCTGGCCTACGGCGCGGCGTCGTGGGCCTTCCACACCGCCGCCGCCCGCCTGCCCGGCGTCACCACCGGCCCCGGGTATCACTGGCTGGCCTGGATCGCCGCTGCCACGGCCTGCGCCGTGCTCCGCTGGGCCGTCAACGTCGGCCTGGTGTTCACCGCCGTCAAGGGCTCGGACCCCACGGTGCGGCTGCGGGACCTGGAATTCCTGCGCGAGCCGCTCTACAACGACGCCGCCGAGCTGTGCCTGGGCCTGGTCGCCTCCGTGACACTCGCGGCCAACTGGCTGCTGCTCGGCCTGTTCCTGCCCCTGGTGACGCTACTGCAACGCTCGCTGCGGCACGCCGAACTCGAACACGCCTCCCGCATCGACGCCAAAACCGGCCTGCTCAACGCCGTCACCTGGCAACGCGAAGCCCGGGTCGAGATCAGCCGCGCCAGCCGCACCCACGCCCCGCTCGCGGTCGCCATGCTCGACATCGACCACTTCAAAGCCGTCAACGACACCCACGGCCACCTCACCGGGGACGCCGTCCTGGCCGCCCTGTCGGCCACCCTGCGCGCCCTGCTGCGCGACTACGACCTCATCGGCCGGTTCGGCGGCGAGGAGTTCGCCATCCTGCTCCCGCAGACCGACGCCGCCACCGCCGCCCAGATCACCGAACGGCTGCGCGCCAAGCTGGCCGAGATCACCGTCACCACCGGGAACGGCAGCAGCACGCAAGTGCCGCTGCGGGTGACGGTATCGATCGGAGTCGCCACCCTCGCCACCGCCCGCCGCGACCTCGATGACCTGATCGCCGCCGCCGACGTCGCGCTGTACCGGGCCAAAGCCCAGGGCCGCAACCGCGTCTGCGTGAGCACAGACGGCCCGGCCTGAAACCTGCCCCCCGGCGCTCCGTGGACCTGTCATGGACCTGCGGTGGACCTCTCATGGACCTGGCGAGCTAAAGCCGCAGGTAGAAAGCATTTTTCAGTCAGGTGTCTGAGTATATCAAGGTAAAGGAAAGGTAAAGGATGATGGCCGCCGCGTGAAAAAACACCCCAAAAACACGCCTTTATATATAGAGGGCACATCACTGCCCAGCCTGGCGCGACGGGGAGATGGTATCCATGCGGCAACATCCCTCTCTGCACACTGGCAGATGCGGTTACCCCGGCAGGTGCGCCGGCTGGTGGCCCGGCAGGTGGCCCGGCAGTCTTGACCAGCCGCCGCACCTGCCGCCCCTGGCAGGGGCGAAGCCGCAGGTCAGCGGCGAAATGGACCTGACGGCCCGTCCCGGGACTGATGACTGATGGCATCACATTCTTCTTCCCGCGCGGGGGCGGGCGTGGCGGTGCCCGACCAGGTGGTCCTGTCCGTCTCTGGTCACCTCACCGACCGCGACCGTGCCCTGGTCCGCCTGGTAGCCGAGCACCGGGTGCTGACCACCGGCCAGCTCACGGCGATGTACTTCACCAGCCTCACCACCGCCCGGCATCGCCTGGCCGTGCTCGTGGAGCTGGGCTTGCTGCGCCGGTTCCGGCCGCGCCGCGAGGTCGGCTCAGCGCCGGGTCACTACCTGCTCGGCCGGGTCGGCGCGGCGCTGCTCGGCGCGGAAGACCGGGACGAGCGCAAATGGCTGCCGCAGGTCCGCACCGACCGGCAGCTCGCCCTCGAACGCTCCCAGCGGCTGGCCCACATGACCGGCGCGAACTGGTTCTTCGCTGCACTAGCCCGGCACGCCCGCACCAGCGGCGGGACGCTGACCCAGTGGTGGGGTGAGCAGGCCACCGCCGCGTGGCTGGACCGTACCTACGTGAGCGGAGGTGTGCTGGCGGTGCACCCGGACGGGCTGGGCGTGTGGGCCCAGGACAGCACCGACCTGGCGTTCGTGCTGGAGTACGACACCGGCACCGAGCACCTGTCCCAGCTCACCGCCAAGCTGGACGGCTACGCCCGGCCCGGTGGCAAGGACGGGTACAACACAGGCCCGGTCACCCTGCCGGTGCTGTTCTGCTTCGGCACCTCCCGGCGGGAACAGTCGGCCCGCCGGGCGCTGGCCGCGCACCCTGCCGCCAGCATGCTGCCCATCGCCACCGCCGCCTTCGACCCCGAGCACACCAGCCCGGCCGGGCCGCTCTGGCTGCCGCTGACCGGCCAGCCCGGCCGGCCGATGCGGCTGATCGAGCTGGGCGAGGTCATGCCCAGCGGGCGGCCCGGCGGCAGCCGCTCCGCACAGCCTCAGCACCCGGTGGCCGGGGAGCTGGACGACGACCCCGACGACCCTTACGGGCCATGACCCCCCGCACCGTGGCACCGCGCCGGTGCCCGCCCGCAGCGAGGGGAGGTGAACGCCCCACGCCCCGTGCTGACCCAGCCCCGCCCGCACCCACTGACCGCCGCCCCCGCGACGATCACCCGGCCGATGACGACCTGGACGCCTACGTCAAGGAGGTGGTCGACGCGCTGCCGCCGCTGACCGGCAAGCAGCGCGACATCCTGGCCAACCTGCTCCGCGCCCGGCCCTGATCGGGGCACCGCTCACACCCGTACGCTGAAAGGGCTGTCCGTGCCTGGTGCACCAGGCACGGACAGCCCTTCCGGTTGTGCCGCCCCCGCCGGGTCAGGCGGCGGTCCGCTTCGCGGGGCGGATCTGGATCAGGTCACGGTCGAAGGTGTGCCCGCGTCCCAATGGCGGCAAGGTCACCACCAGCAGCGTGCGCAGCACCTCCCGCTTGCGGCCGATGACCAGCCCGTCCCAGGTGCGCTGCGCGTCGTCGGTGGCGGCGAAGTCAGCCAGCGGGCTTTCCGCCGTCGCGGCGGTCAGCTCGGCCCGGATGCCGGTGATCTGCTCGTCCACCTCGGCGGTGATCGTGGCGAGCTGTTCCTCATCGATGGTGCCCTTGGCGAACAACTGCGCCGCTGACCGCTTGCGGGCATCACAGACGATCAGCTCATCGCGCAGCCCGGCCACATCCACGTCCTGCCCGCCGGGGATCAGGTCGGTCACGTCCGGGCGGGACAGCCGGGCCACGATCACGCTGGCCACGACCTGATCCAGCGGCTCGGCCGGCCAGGAGCAGTGCCCCTTGGCCCGGCACCGGTACACCGGGGTGCCGCTGGTGTTCTTGCGCACCGTCTGGGTGGTGCCATCGGCGCACACCCCGCACTGGTAGATAAGCGACCCGAGCCACTTCGGTGTGTTGCCCGGCGAGGTTTTGCGGGCCGGATCAGAAAACAAGGTGATCAGGGACAGCCGGATGTCCTCGGCCAGGATCGGCTCATAGACGTTGCGGCGCACGATCTCGCCCTTGTAGACCACGTGCCCCGAGGTGCGGGGCGAGGTGAGGATCTGCTGGACGGTCTTGGAGTTCCAGCCGCCGTGCCGGGCCGGCTGACGGTTGCGCCGGGGGGTCCGCCCATCGGCCTGCGAGACGGTCAGAACGCCCCGTGCGGCCATATCCCGCAGCACCTGCGCCTCGGGTACCCCGGCCAGCAGGTCAGCGGCCCAGCGGCGGATCTCGGCCGCCTCCTCGTCGTTGTGGCGGGACATGTCCAGCACCGGCCGGTCCTCATACTTGCGCTCCATCGCCGGGGCCTTGGGATTCACGCACACCGACCGCACCCGGCCGGTGTCCACGCCCCACCCGTACGGGCGCACCCCGCCGCCATAGTCGCCGTTGCGGGCCTGCCGCTTGCGGGCCAGCGCCACCCGCTCGCCCCGGTGCTCACTTTCGTACTCCGCTTCGCTGGTATCGTCGCGGAGCTGCTTGCGCCCGGACGCCTTCTCCAGGTTGTATGCCTCGCCCTTGCTGGTGGAATACAGCTTGACCTGGTGGGCGCGGGCCAGCTTGATGAACCGGCCCACCTCGTCACTGTTGCGGTGCAGCCGGTTGGCGTGCCAGATCGTTACTGAGGCGATCAGCCCGGCCGCGATGTCGGCCAGCAGCCGCTCGTACTCCGGCCGCTCCACCCCGCTGAACGCCGAAAGGTCATTGTCGGTGTAGGTGCGCGCCAGCGTGACCCCGCGCTCGTCAGCGAACTCGGCGTTCTCCTCATGCTGAGACTCCACCCCGGCCGCCGCACCGGTCTTATCCGCCGAGATCCGGGTGTAGTCCACGTCCAGCCGCATCACGCACCCCCTACGGTGTCTATATTGCCTGGTCAACACCCACGATACGGCCAAAGAACGCCCTAGACCAGTAGTCGGGAAGTCCACCACGATCGGCATGCTCACCACGCTCGTGGTGCCGACCGGCGGCCGGGCCTGGGTGGCCGGCATCGACGTGGTCGCCAACCCGGTCGGGGTGAAGCGCAGGATCGGCGTGGTCACCCAGAACAACACGCTGGACATGCAGCTGACCGTCGCGGAGAACCTGGAGTTTCGCAGCAGGTTCTTCGGCCTCGGGCTGCGCGATGCCGCGCGCCGGGCAGAGCAGTTGCTTGTCGCGTTCGGGCTGGCCGACCGGCGCAAGGCGATTGCGACGGACTTGTCGGGCGGGCAGGCCAAGCGGCTGCTGATCGCCCGCGCCCTGGTGCACCGGCCAGATGTGCTGTTCCTTGACGAGCCGACCGCCGGGCTCGACCCGCAGACGCGGGTGAACCTGTGGGACATGCTTCAGGCGCTGCACGCGGAGGGGCAGACCATCCTGCTCACCACGCACTACATGGAAGAGGCCGAGGCGCTGTGCGACCAGGTTGCCGTGGTGGACCACGGAGAGGTCCTCGCCGCCGGCACCGTGGACGAGCTGAAGCGGGGCGCGGGTGCGGACACGGTGATCACCGTCAGGTACGAGGGCGGGATGCCGGACGGCGTCGCGCTGAAGGCGCGGCTGGATGACCGGCCGGGCATCAGCAAGGTGGAGACCGATGCCGATCAGGTCCGCGTGTTCACCCGCGAGCCCGATGGCGTGCTCGGCGACCTGGTCACGGCCGGCTCCTCGGCTGGCCTGACGGTCCGGGACGCCGCGCAGCTCAAGCCGAGCCTGGAGACTGTTTTCCTCAACCTGACCGGACGGGAGTACCGCGAATGACCACCACGACCGGCATCCAGCAGGTCGCCGCCGACCCCGAGTCCCCGAAACCCGGAGCCTTGGGCGGCACCGGCGCCGCGGCCATCATCACCGACGCGCCGATACCGCACCCCACGATGGTCAAGACGTTCGTCGCGATGATGGCGCGCGAGGGCCGGGTGCTGCGGCGCAACCTGATAGGAACCTTCGTCCGCTCGGTCATGCAGCCGCTGCTGTTCGTCTTCGTGTTCACCTACGTGATGCCGAAGATCGGCAGCGGGCTATTCGGCGGCGGAGTTGTCCGCTCGAACGGAACCACGTTCGCCACCATCCTGCTGCCTGGCCTGATGGCCTCCATGCTGTTCATGCAGGGCATCATGGCCGTGACGTTCCCGCTGGTGATGGAGTTCTCCTGGCAGCGCACGATCGAGGACAGGGCGCTTGCCCCGGTGCCGATCCGGGTGCTGGCCCTCCAAAAGATCATCGCTGGCGCCGCGCAGTCGTTCCTGGGCGCGCTCATCGTCATTCCCATCGTGCTGCTGGTGCACGCGGCAGGTCAGTCACCGCAGGTGAACGTGACCGACTGGCCGCTGCTCGCCTTCATCCTGGTATGCGGGTCGCTGCTGACGGCCTCGCTCGGGCTGCTGCTCGGTACGCTGATGGATCCGCGGAAGATGCAGATGCTGTTCGCCGCGATCCTGCTGCCGGCCACCATGCTGGGCTGCGTCTACTACCCGTGGTCGGAGCTGCGCAGCATCCGCTGGCTACAGATCGCCGTGCTGGTGAACCCGATGGTGTACATGTCGGAAGGGCTGCGCGCGGTGCTCACTCCGCAGACCGGGCACCTGGCGCTGTGGGCAATCCTGCTGGTGCTTGTCGGCGGGACGGCGCTCGTCGGCTACTTCGGCACCAAGGCGTTTACCCGGCGGGTACTGAACTGACGGGAATACCGCGGCACCGCTAAATGCTGTTAGTGTTGTTCGCCAACTGGCCCGGTGCATCCGTACCGGGGCATGCAAGCGGAGGACCACCTCCCACCTAGCCGGCTACCTGGGTCTTGTACCTGCGGCCGGCGGGTCAGGCCGGACGCTCTCGGGCGTGATCGCGCATGCAGCGCGACCGCGCCTTGCGGGCGTGTGGTGAGGCACAGCCCGATGCCGGCAGGCATCTCGGCGGTGTCCTGGGTTGTGGTTGCCCCGCGTGCATATGCCATGCGGGGCTTTTCTCGTGGGCACGGTAGGAACACTTTGCCGCCGGAGGTTCCGGGGGCAAAGCACGGCAAGGTTCATGGAGGTCACATCAGCGTCGAACCGCGTATCAACGAGCGCATACGCGTCCCCGAAGTCCGTCTTGTCGGCCCGAACGGTGAACAGGTAGGCATCGTTTCCGTCAACGACGCACTCCGGCTGGCCCAGGAGGCTGATCTCGACTTGGTCGAGGTCGCGCCGACCGCACGGCCGCCGGTCTGCAAGCTGATGGACTACGGGAAGTTCAAGTACGAGTCAGCGCTCAAGGCCAGGGAATCGCGCAAGAACCAGGCGCAGACGATCATCAAGGAGATCAAGCTCCGCCCCAAGATCGACCCCCACGATTACGGCACCAAGAAGGGCCACGTGGAGCGGTTCCTCAAGGCGGGGGACAAGGTCAAGGTGACGATCATGTTCAGGGGTCGTGAGCAGTCCAGGCCGGAACTTGGTTTCCGGTTGCTGCAGCGGCTGGCCGGCGATGTCGAGGAACTCGGCTTCGTTGAGGCACAGCCCAAGCAGGACGGGCGAAACATGATCATGGTGATCGGGCCGCACAAGAAGAAGAGCGACGCGAAGTCTGAACGTGCGGCCGAGCGATCGGCGCAGGCTCATGCTGACGCCGAGGCTCATGCTGAGGCACAGGCCAGTAAGGCCGAAGCGCAGGCCAGCAGGGCTGAGGCGGAGGCGCAGGCGGAGGCCGGCAAGCAGGTGCCAAAGCCGCGTATCGTTCCGGCGACCGCGGCGTCGGCCGATGCTGCCCAGCCGGCGGACACAGACCCGGCGGCGGAGCCAGTGGCTTCCGCCGTCCGAGCCGAAGCCGCCGCGCCGGCCGAGCAGGACGCTTAGGGCCTGACTAGCCACTGGTGGTCACCCCGTGGTGGCCGCCCGGCGCGAGCCACTGCCCGGCGCGAGCCGCAGGGCGGGAACGTAACGGTGCCTTAGGCACATTGAGGGAAGGGTCGTGCCTTAGGGCGCGCCCAGGAATGGAGGCGACGGCGACCATGCCGAAGATGAAGACGCACAGCGGTGCCGGGAAGCGGTTCCGGCTGACCGGTTCGGGAAAGGTGATGCGCCGCCGCGCCAACCGAGGCCACCTGCTCGAGCACAAGTCGTCCCGGCGGACTCGCCGGCTTGCCGGTGACGTGCCGGTGGCGGCGAGCGACCTGAAGAAGATCAAGAAGTTGCTGGGGAAGTAGCCCGGCCAGGCTGAGGAGTCACACTAATGGCACGCGTGAAGCGGGCGCTTAACGCCCACAAGAAGCGCAGGGTCGTCCTCGAGCGGGCGAGCGGCTACCGGGGCCAGCGGTCACGTCTGTACCGCAAGGCCAAGGAGCAGATGCTCCATTCGAGCACCTATGCGTACACCGGCCGCAAGGACCGCAAGGGCGCGTTCAGGCGGCTTTGGATACAGCGGATCAACGCAGCGGCACGGATTAACGGCATGACGTACAACCGGTTCGTGCAAGGGCTCAAGGCCGCGGGTGTCGAGGTCGACAGGCGGATGCTCGCCGAGCTCGCGGTGGCGGACGCGCCGGCCTTCGCGACGCTCGTCGAGGTGGCGAAGAAGGCGCTGCCCGAGGCGGATCAGGCGCGGGAAGCCGCAGCCTGACGAAACGACACGCAGGCGCTGGCGCTGGCGCAGGCGCTGGCGCGGGCATGCCCGCGATGGCGGATCGCCATCCGGTGAGTGTCCGCTCGCCCAGGGTCAGGGCGGTCCGCCAGCTGACGAAGCGGGCGCTGCGCCAGCGTGCCCGCGCCTTCCTCGTCGAAGGCCCGCAGGCGGTAGGCGAGGCGCTCGCGTCCGACGCCACGCTGACCGAGCTGTTCGTGACCGGGGATGCCAGCACCCGCTGCGAGCTGCTCGTCGACGAGGCACGCCGGCGGGGCGCGGAGGTCCACCTGGTCAGCGGCGAGGTGATGGCGAGCCTTGCGCAGACCGTGACCCCGCAGGGATTGCTCGGCGTCTGCGGGTTCGTCGACGTGCCGCTGGCCCGGCTGACCCGCGCGCGGCCGGGGCTGGTCGTTGTCCTCGCGCATGTCCGCGATCCGGGCAACGCGGGCACCGTGCTGCGCACGGCGGACGCCGCGGGGGCGCACGGCGTCGTCTTCTCCGACGCATCGGTGGACCCGTACAACGGCAAATGCGTCCGGGCGTCAGCGGGCAGCCTTTTCCACCTGCCCGTGGTGGTCGGGGCGAGTCCGGCTGAGGTGGCGGCGTCGCTGCGGGCCGCCGGGCTGCGGATCCTGGCGGCGGACGGCAGCGGCAGCCGCTCGGTGGATCAACTTGACGAGTCAGGCGACCTCAGCGGCCCGACCGCATGGCTGTTCGGCAACGAGGCGTGGGGCCTGCCTGATGACCTGCTCGCCCTGGCCGACGAGGTGGTCGCGGTGCCGATCTACGGCCGGGCGGAGAGCTTGAACCTGGCCGCCGCGGCCGCGGTGTGCCTGTACGGCTCCGCGCGGGCGCAGCGCCGGGAGGCAAAGCCGGGCGCGGGCGGGGACTGCACTGCCCCGGGCGGGGACTGCACTGCCCCGGGCGAAGCGTTGTGAACCGGGGAAGGTGATTCTTCCCTGGTGGGAGTGCGTTTCCGACACCATAAGGTCGGGCATCCAGTGCGTAGCCGTCTAAAGCGGTATATGTCCCATGAAACTAGGGACTCCCGCTGGACCGCTCCTACGCGCTAGAGTCTGATCGCGTTCCGTTACGTTGCGCGATGACGGGCGGCGCCACCGGCCTGGACCGGATCCGCGGCACACGCCGGGCGGAAGACTGTTCGAGTGGATGGGGTCATGACGGGAACGTCGCGTCGGATCAGTGGCTACCGCGTGGAAGACTACCGCGCGGGCTGCTGTCATGCGTGGGGACCGGCCGACGGCGGCGAAGCCGCCGCGGCAGAATCCGGCCAGCCGCCCACCGGACAGTCCGACACGCTGGCCAGCCTGGTCATAGCCGATGACCTGCCGGACGGCCTGGTGATCGCCGATCAGGCCGGGCGGGTCGAGGTCTTCAACGCCGCGGCGGCCCGGCTGACCGGCACGCTGGCCACCGATGCCCTGGGCAGGGACGTCTGCGAAGTGCTCCCGCTGCGGGATGCGGACGGCCGCAGCTGGTGGGCGTGCACCGACCCGTATAACGGCCTGTGGACCAGGACCAGGCACCCCGAGGCGTCCCTGTACCTGCCGGACGGGACAGAGATCCTGGCCACCATGGGCTACGTCCGCGAGCGGCGGCGGGACCCCACGGCCACCAGGCGGGTGCGCCGCGTCGTGGTCAGCCTGCGCGGTGCGGAGCCGCGCGCCAGGCTCGAGCGCAGCCGCGCGGATCTGGTCTCTACCGTCGCGCACGAGCTGCGCTCCCCGCTCACCAGCGTCAAGGGCTTCACGGCCACGCTGCTGGCCAAGTGGTACCGGTTCACCGACGACCAGAAGATGGTCATGCTGGAGACGGTCAACTCCGACGCGGACCGCGTGACCAGGCTCATCACCGAGCTGCTTGACGTATCCCGGATCGAGTCGGGCCGCCTGGAGGTGCACCGCCAGGTGGTGGACATCCCCGCCCAGGTCCGGCGGATCATCGCCGGCCGGGTCGCGGCGGGCGATCCCGCCGACCGGTACCGGCTCACGGTCAACGGCACGCTGCCAGAGATATGGCTGGACCAGGACAAGGTCGATCAGATCATCTGCAACCTGGTGGAGAACGCCGTGCGGCACGGCGCTGGTACCGTAACGGTTGTGATAGAGCCAGTGGACGCGGATGGCGATCAGGGCGATAGCGCCCAGGTGGTCGCTGTCTCCGTGCGCGATCAGGGCGAGGGCGTGGCGCCCGAGGTCGCGACCCGGGTGTTCCGCCCGTTCTGGCGCACCAAGCGGCGCGGCGGCACCGGTCTGGGCCTGTTTATCGTGAAAGGCCTGGTCGAGGCGCACGGCGGCACGATCAACGTGCTGCGTGCTCCCGGCGGCGGCGCGGAGTTTCGATTTACGATGCCCGCCGGGACGCCCGACTTCGGCTGACGGAGCGGACGAGCACAGCGGCCCGGCGGGTGCCCTACGATGCGATGCATCTTCGGGGGCGGAGCCCACAGCCTTGCGGCCTCAGGCCGCGGCGGCCAGGGAGCCGATCCCGGTGCGCGCGGCTTGGGCAAGCGTCACATTCAGTCAGGCTCAGGGGAGCAGAAGAATGTCTGCAGGCAGCACACAATATGACCCGGTGGAGGTGGCCGTGCTCTCCCCCGATGAGGTGGCGCGGGCGCGTGATGCGGCGCTGGCCGCGATCGCCGCGGCAAGCGATCTCGACGAGCTGAAGGCGGCCAGGCTCGCGCACTTCGGCGACCGGGCGCCGCTGACCCTGGCCAATGCCGAGATCGGGGCACTGCCCCCGGCCGCCAGGGCCGAGGCCGGCAAGCGGGTCGGCGCCGCGCGCGGGCAGGTGCGCCGCGCGATCGAAGAGCGCGAGACGGCGCTGGAAGCCGAACGGGACGAGCGGATTCTCACCGCGGAGACCGTCGACGTGACGCTGCCGGCCGACCGCGTGCCGCGCGGTGCGCGGCACCCGGACACCCTGGTCAGCGACCGGCTGACGGATGTGTTCGTCGCCATGGGATACGAGGTGGCGGAGGGACCCGAGGTCGAGGCGGAGTGGTACAACTTCGACGCGCTCAACTTCCCGCCTGACCATCCGGCCCGGGCCATGCAGGACACCCTGTTCGTGGCCGGGCCTGATGGCGGCGAGGGTTCGGGGATGGTGCTGCGCACGCACACCTCGCCGGTTCAGATCCGGGCAATGCTGACCCGCCAGCTGCCGCTGTACGTGGTGAGCCCAGGCAAGTGCTTCCGCACCGATGAGCTCGACGCCACACATAGCCCGGTGTTCCATCAGATCGAGGGCCTGGCGGTGGACGAGGGACTGACCATGGCCGACCTGCGCGGCGCGGTCCAGGCGTTCGTGGACGCGATGTTCGGCGAGGGACTGCGAACCAGGTTCCGGCCTGACTTCTTCCCGTTCACCGAGCCGTCAGCGGACGTGTCCATGGAGTGCCACGTGTGCCGCGGCGGCTCGGCCCGGCCAGGCGGCGACCCTTGCCGGGTGTGCAAGTCGCAGGGCTGGATCGAGATCGCGGGCTGCGGGATGGTGAACCCCCGGGTGCTCGTGGCTTGCGGGATCGACCCCGACCGGTACAGCGGATTCGCGTTCGGGCTCGGCATCGAGCGGACCCTGATGATCGCCCACGGGGTGACCGACATCAGGGACACGATCGAGGGTGACGTGCGGTTCTCCGCTGCGTTCGGAATGGAGATCTAGATGCGGATCCCGCTTTCCTGGGCGCGCGAGTACGCGCCTATCGGCGATGAAGCCGCCGACCCCGCGGAGGTGGCGCGGCGGCTCACCGCGGCCGGGCTCGAAGTGGAGTCCGCCGAGCAGGTGGGGCACGACGTCCGCGGCGTAGTCGTGGCCGAAGTGCTGGAGATCGAGGAACTGACCGAGCACAAGAAGCCGATCAGGTTCTGCCGCCTCACGGCGGGGGAGACCGACCCGGGCGGCGAGCCCGCGGCGGTGATCTGCGGTGCCGCTAACTTCTCCGTCGGCGACCGGGTGCCGCTCGCGCTGCCGGGTGCCGAGCTGCCCGGCGGCGTCCGGATCGGCGCGAAGCAGGCCTACGGTCGGATGTCGGCCGGGATGATCTGCTCGGCCGCCGAGCTGGCCATCGGCGACGATCACGCCGGGATCCTGGTGCTGCCGACCGACGCCCCGCTGGGCGCGGATTTCGCGGAGTACGCCGGTCTGCGGGATGTCGTGCTGGACATCGCGGTAACCCCGGATCGCGGCTACGCCCTGTCGGTCCGCGGGGTGGCGCGGGAGCTGGCCAGCGCCTACGGCATGTCGTTCACCGACCCGGCAGGAACCGATATCACCGACGACGCGCCCGGCTCCGGGGCGCAGGACGTGTACCCGGCGAGCATCGCTGACCCGACTGCCTGCGACAGGTTCGTGCTCCGCGAGGTGCGCGGCCTTGACCCTGCCGCCAGGACACCGCTCTGGATGCGGGTGCGGCTGGCCAGGTCCGGGACGCGCTGTGTCTCGCTCGCCGTGGACATCACCAACTACCTGATGCTCGAGCTCGGCCAGCCGCTGCACGCCTTCGACCGGGCAAAGCTCAACGGGCCCATCGTGGTCAGGCGGGCACAGCCAGGAGAAAAGCTGGAGACCCTGGATCACGTGGTACGCACGCTGGACCCTGACGACATCCTGATCACCGATTCGTCCGGGCCCATCTCGATGGCGGGGACGATGGGCGGCATCTCTACCGAGATCGACGAGGACTCCGCCGACCTGGTCATCGAGGCCGCGCACTTCTCCGCCGAGGGAACAGCCCGGATGGGCCGCCGGCACAAGCTGAGCAGCGACGCTTCTTACCGGTTCGAGCGCGGCGTGGACCGCGAGCTGCCGCTGCGGGCATCCGCCAAGGCGGTGTCGATGCTGGCCTCGTTCGGCGGCGCGAGCGTACTGCCCGGCTGCACGCACGCCTCGGTGGAGGTGGAGCCGGTCATGATCACCCTGCCGGTCAGCTACCCGGACGAAGTGGCCGGCGTGATCTACGGGCGGGACACGGTGGTACGGCGGCTGCGCGAGACCGGGTGCGAGGTGTGGCAGACCGCGCCTGCCTCCGCCGAGGGCCGGGCGCCTGCCGACGGCAAGCACCTGCGGCACGAGCACGGCAGGCACGACAGGTCGGTGGCAGCGCTCGTGGTCGGCCCGCCCTCATGGCGGCCGGACCTGACCGACCCGAGCGACCTGGCCGAGGAGGTCATCCGCCTCGAGGGATACGCGAATATCCCGATGAGGATGCCGCGCGCCACGGCGGGCCACGGGCTGACCGGCAGGCAGCGGATGCGCCGCACGGTGGGCCGGGCGCTGGCCGGCTCGGGCTACGTTGAGGTGCTGAGCTCGCCGTTCGGTCCGGCGGCAGATGCTGAGGCCCTCCAGTTGCCACCTGAGGATCTCCGCCGGGTGGCAGTGGTGGTCGCCAACCCGCTGAGTGAGGACGAGCCGCTGCTGCGCACCACCCTGCTCCCTGGCCTGCTGCGGGTGCTCGCCCGCAACATCGGCCGCGGGTTCGCCGATGTCGCGCTGTTCGAGATGGGGCTGGTGTTCCACCCCCGGCCGGGCAGCGACGGCGTCGCGCCCATCCTCGGGGTGGACCGCGCCCCCACGGTGGAGGAGCTTGGCATGCTGCACGCCGCGCTCCCCGATCAGCCGCGGCGGGTGGCCGCGGTGCTGTCCGGCAACCGCGAGCTCGCGGGCTGGTGGGGCAGCCAGGGGCGGCCCGCGTCCTGGGCCGATGCGGTGCAGGCCGCCAGTGAGGTGTGCCGCGCTTGCCGGGTGCCCGTGGAGGTCCGCGCCGCTCAACAGGCGCCCTGGCATCCCGGCCGTTGCGCGGCCATATTCGTGCAGGCCGGGGAGGGGCGGGAGTGGCTGGCCGGGCACGCGGGGGAGCTGCATCCCCGGGTGGTTCGCGCGTTCGGCCTTCCTGACCGGGCCTGCGCCATGGAGGTCGACCTCTCGGTGATCGAGACCGCGACAGACTTGGTGGGCCCGGTGTCGCCGCCGCTGCTGTCCGGCTATCCGGTGGCGACGCAGGACGTAGCGCTGAGCGTGCCGGCGGCCGTGCCGGCGGCCCGCGTGCAGGAGGCGCTGACCGCGGGAGTGTCCGCGGTTGGCGCGGGCGAGCTGCTCGAGGACATCGCGCTGTTCGACCTGTACACGGGGGAACAGACCGGGGAGGGACGCAAGTCACTCGCCTACACGCTGCGATTCCGCGCGCCGGACCGCACCCTCACCGTCGAGGAGACATCATCCCTGCGCGACGCCGCCGTGGCCGAGGCAGCGCGCCAGGTGGACGCGGTCCCGCGCGGCGGCTGATCCGTCCTGTCGGCCGGATCACTCCCGTCACACCGGCTGATCCGTCCTGTCGGCCGGACTACTCCCGTCACACCGGCACCACTGACCCCGTGAGCCACGCTCCCCGGAGCGCCGCCGAAGATCGATGTGGCGTTACCTACCACCGGTGGGGGGCTCTGCCACATCGATCTTGGAAACGATGCGGAAGGAGGCGCCTGCGGGCCGCCTTCCCCGGTGCGGGCGCCGGCTGCCCGGGGACACGAAACCTGCGGCTTACTTCTCTGCGGGCCAAAGAGCGTCAGCGCTGCCACAACGACGACATCGGTCAAGAGGTGCGGCCTCGCCCGCCGGAGGCACGCAGGTCTTCGTGATCACGATCTTCGAGGGCGGCCTTACCTAACCGTGACCTGAGAATTCAAACCCTGGCGAGGGTCCGGGGCGTCTACACCCTGTCTGTGTTTATCCGCGGAGTGCGGTGATGATGCCCACGCCCGCATGCTTCCAAGGGGAGGCTGGGCGCACGATCTGCCGGCACCCGGCTGGCGAGCCGGGCGGCTCGCTCTGCTGACGATGCGGGGTTAGCTGTGGGCAACGGCCCGGGCGGCGATTTCCAGGAGTTCTACCAGGCCAACTACGGCCGGGTGGTAGCCATGGTCGCGGCCGTTCTCGGGAACCGCCAAGAGGCAGAGGACGTGGCCCAGGAGGCGTTCGCCCGCGCCTACGCCCGGTGGTGGACGATCCGCGACTACGCGCATCCCGACGCATGGGTGCGCCGGGTCGCGCTGCGGCTGGCGACCGACTCGGGCCGGCGGATGCGCCGGGCCGTCCGGCTTGTCACCCGCTTGTCCGCCGCGCGCCGGGAGCCGGCCGGCGCGACTGAGGATGTGTTTGCGCTGAGCCCGCTGGGCCGGGCACTGATGCGGGTGCCATCCAGCCAGCGGCAGGTACTGGTCTTGCACTATCTGCTCGACCTCTCTGTCGATGCGATTGCCCGGGACTACGGCCTGGCCACCGGGACGGTGAAGTCCCGGCTGGTCGCCGGGCGCAGGCGGCTTGAGCATGAGCTGGCTGAATGTGCGAAGGCGGTGCAAGATCATCGCGACGGTCAGGGCGCCCGGCGGCGGGTCGGCTGGCGGGTTCACCGGCCTCGCCGCGGCTGGTGATGATCACACCTTCATCCTCGCCACGGGACAGGTGACAGCGCGCTACTACGAGCTGCGGCTGAATGCCAGCGGGATCCCGGGGCCGCCGTTGCCGCTGCACACCCCCCGGCTATCGGCTGACGACGGGGCGCTCTTCGCGGTATCGCAGGACGGCAGCGAGCTGGCCATCTCGGTGAATCCGAGCAGCAGCTTTACCTCTCGTGGCGAGATCGTCGTCGTGTCCCTGGCCACCGGTGCAACGAGGACATGGCAGTCACCGGACCCGGGCAGTGCAGACTACCTGTCCTGGGCGGGAAACTCTAGGCTGGCCTTCGACTGGATGGACCACTCACGTCCGGACAAGGCGGCGGCGCAGCGATCGGGCCTGCGGCTGCTGGATACCGCGGCGGCCGGGCGCAATCTGCTGACCGCACGGTTGCTCATCTCGGCGTCCGCCCGCTTCGGGTCATACACGGGCGTCAGCAACCCGCTGATCTCTCCCGACGGCTCCACCGTCTTCGACACCATGACCGAGCACGCGGGCATCGACTATGCGCGTTCCATCGTGGTGGAGTTCTCCGGGCAGACCGGGCGCCCGCTGCGGGCCGTGACCCCGTCGGTAGGCGAGTCTGGGTTCGGCGCGTGGTGCGGTGCGCTGTGGGCCGATCCTTCCGGCCGCCACGCGCTGGCCGTTTGCTTCAAGCAGGGCAGGATCGATGATGGCCTGTTCACCGCTGTGTCACTGCACTTTCCTGGCGGAACCAACTCCGCTGGCGGCTTCTTCGCGTGGTAGCCCGGCCGCTGCCGCCGGCGAGCTGACCCTGGTGAACGTAAGTGACCGACGCTGGGTTTCGCCGCCGCCGACGGTGCCGCTAATTTCGTGACCACCGCCGGGTCGTCAGGGTCGCCGCCGCCGCGCAGCACGCTCAGCGAACTGCGAGCGCTCGGCTGGGCGGCCCGTGCCGGGTGACCCGGCGCCAGGTACCCATCGGGCGGCCACTGCCTGCTGTCGTATCCGGACGGGATCGCCCGCAGCGTGGCTCGGTCTCCGGCGGCGGCGCAGGCGGAAGGGATCTGCTGCCGTAGCACCATCGCCTGGGTGTCGGCCAGTTCGGCGCACGGATAGACGCCAAGCTGATCATCGAGGCGCTGCCGCACTTCGTCATAGACGCCAAGCGCCGCGGCCTGGCACCCGCTGCCCGCCAGCGCGATCATCAGCCGGGCCGCGACTCGTTCGTTGAGCGGCTCGCGATGGTACAGGGCGCGCATCTGGCGCAGCACCCGGTCATGCCAGCCGGCCGAGAAGGCGGCATCGGCGTAGCTCACTACAGCAGCCGCCCGCTGGTGGCCAAGGTCGAGAACGGCGGGATTGGACGACAGTACCTTGACGTCGGCAAGCGGCTCGGCCCGCCAGAGGTCAAGCGCGCGGGCGTACAACTGGCAGGCCGAGCTCAGCTCGCCGGCCGCATGGGCGTCCTGTGCATGGGCGGTCAGCTGGCTGAATTCCATCTGGTCAAGCTCGTCGGCGGCGATGCAGAGCCGGTAACTGGTACCCGAAGTGATCAGTGACTGCCCTTCACGGTCCTCGGCCGGGTCGAGCAGCCGGCGGAGCCTGCTGATGTAGGACTGGATCATGGCCACCGCCGTGGCAGGCGGCGCGTCTCCCCACAGCGCGTCGATAAGCACCTCGCGGTGCAGCGACGTATTCGAATGCAGCGCGAGCAGCCCGAGCACTGCCCGTTGCATTTCCGGGCCAAGCGGAATGAACGAGCCGTCGCGCCACGCTGTCAGCGGACCCAGCACGCTTATCCGCAGGCCGGACGGGCCGCCGCTCGCCTCGAGGGTCCGGGCAGCAGGCAGGGTTCTCGGCTGCCTTGGCGCGGTGGCGAGCAGGTTCTCCGTCTTGCGCCCGTCCAGCCCCAGTGCGGATGCGAGCCGCCGTACCGTCTCGGCACGCGGGCGAACCGTCAGTCCCTGCTCAAGGTCACGCACCACGCCGATGCTGACCCGCGCCGTCTCGGCGAGCTGCCGCTGGGTCAGCCCAGCAGCCTCGCGATGCACGCGGATCAGCGTGCCCGGTGATCTGTCGCGCCGTCCTTGCACCTATGGCCTCCATCTCGCACGAATCCGCTGCCACGGACCCGGCACCGTCGCGGGTGGTGGCAGCGGACTCGTGGTCCGGGGAACCATCGACGACAGGCCTGACGATCTTGAATTCCGGTACGACAACCGCTGGACCAGCGGTTCCCCCCCGGAACTCTGCGTGCGGGGCGAATCAGCAGCTCTCAACCAGGCCTTCTCCGAGGGCTAACGTCGCCATTGCCGTTCCCATCGGTAAGGGCTGTGTGTTCGATTTAGTCTGCGGCCGGTGTGGCAGCCAAGCCAGGAGGTCTTACCGGCAGACTTACCGGCAGTCTGCGGACAATTGCGTCAGAGGCCGCAACGAAGCAGAATGCGGGGGCTAATGCGGCTGCGGTTGCTCCTGCGGTTCCAGGATCCCGTCGGCGATGGGCTCGACCACCCTGCGGCTGCTGTCGCCGCCGGACAGCGCCGCCACCATGCTGTCCTTGCAGACTTCGAACGAGTAGCGGATCCCGTCCACGTTCGCGTGCTGCTGAGCCCAGTTGCGTATCGCCCGGATCTCGGCGCGATCGTTGCCCGCCTGACCCTGGGTGACGCTCTCCGGGGAGCACATCTCGGACTGGATCATCTCCGGCGGCTCGCCATCCGACGGCCAGATCCGGACCAGGTACTTGGTGACGAGATCCATCGTGTCCTCCGCAGCGAGTCTATTGTTCTCCGGCGCCAGGGACGGGGGTCAGCTGCCGGATCCGGGTGCTGCCGGAGAACTCTCCAGCTTCAGCACCGCGACGATTTCCGTTCCGTCCCGGCTGCACTCCGATGCCTCACCGGTCTGCACGGTCGTCGTGGTGTCCTCGCCCTGGCAGATCCAGCCGTCCACCTGCACCGGCGCGCCGCCCCCGTTGCCCGGCACCCGGCCGGCCCGGACCAGGGTGGTGTATTCGCTCTGGATCCGCATGGCCACCGAGCAGCCGACGGCGCCCTTCTCCACCTCCATGATCACCGGCACGTTGACGGCGGTACGGGAGGTCCCGCAGGTCGCACGTGGCGGCGCGAGCTGCGTGGGGGACACGTCGGCCGACGTGCCGGACGAGCCGCCCGGCGGTCCTGTCGAGGCGGCGCAGCCGGCCGTCAGCAGGGCGATAGCGGCAGCAGCGATCACGGCGTGGCGGGCAGCCAGCCGCGAGCGACGCATGAGTGGTCTCCTTTCCGCGTCCCCAATCATGCCGCTGGCAGCTTGGCGTGCGAAAGCCGGCTCCCCGTTGCGGGGCTGCTGCGCAGCGTGGCCACAGTTGGTTGCATATTTACTCGTGGCAGTGCATACTTCTTCAGGTAACCATCCGTGAATCACGGAGCGGATAAACGTGACGAACAGGGAGGAGAAGCCGGTGGGCGCGCGGGTGGCAGTGGCCGGAGCAAGCGGCTACGCCGGGGGAGAGTTGCTGCGCCTGCTTGCCGCGCACCCGGACCTGGAGATCGGTCCGGTGGCCGCCGGGTCGAGCGCCGGCCAGCCGGTGACCGACATCCACCCCCACCTCGCGCAGTTGGTCGGCCACTCATTCGTGCCGACCGCCGCCGGACCGCTGTCGTCAGCCGACCTGATATTCCTCGCCCTCCCGGCCGGGGAGTCCGCGGCGCTCGCCTCGCGCCTGCCTGACGGGCAGAGGATCGTTGACCTCGGCCCCGACTTCAGGCTCGCCGACCCCGCGGAGTGGGCGAAGTTCTACCGCATCCCGCACGCCGGCCGCTGGACCTACGGCCTTCCCGAGCTGCCAGGCGCGCGGGCGCAGATCAAGGCCGCCAGCCGGGTCGCGGCACCGGGCTGCTACGCCACGGCGGCGATTCTCGCGCTGGCGCCGCTGCTCGCCGCTGGCCTGGCGGAGCCGGACGACATCGTGATTGTCGCCGCATCGGGCACGTCTGGCGCCGGCCGGGCTGCAACGCCGGAACTGCTCGGCAGCGAGGTGATGGGCTCGGTCTCCGCCTATCAGGCCGGTGGCGTGCACCGGCACACGCCCGAGATCGAGCAGGCGCTCGGCGAGGTAGCTGCCTTGGCGCGCGGCCGGGCCGGGCCTGGCACGGGTGCGGCGCAGGACAGCCGTACTTCCCGGGTCACCATTTCCTTCACGCCGCTGCTGGCCCCGATGCCGCGCGGCATCCTGGCCACCTGCACGGCCAGGCTGGCTCGCGGAGCATCGACGGATGCCCTGCGCGCCGCGCTCGCCCGCGCATACCAGGGCGAGCCGTTCGTCCGCGTGCTTCCCGAGGGCCGATGGCCCGGCACCGCCGCCACCGCGGGGTCGAACGCAGCCCATCTCCAGGCAGTCGCGGACGATCATGCAGGCCGGGCAATCGTGGTGGCGGCGATCGACAACCTCGGCAAGGGCGCCGCCGGCCAGGCGATACAGAGCGCGAACCTCATGCTCGGCCTCGCCGAGACCGCTGGCCTGACAGCGAACGGAGTCGCACCGTGAGCGTGACAGCACCACTCGGCTTCCGCGCTGCCGGGGTGGCAGCCGGGCTCAAGGCGGCGGGCGCACGCGACGTCGCCGTGGTGCTGAACGACGGCCCATCGCGGGCCGCGGCCGGCGTCTTCACCGCCAACCGCGTCCAGGCCGCCCCCGTGCTCTGGACCCGCCAGGTAATCCGGGGCGGCCGGGTCAGCGCCGTGGTGCTCAACTCGGGTGGCGCCAACGCCTGCACCGGGCCGCCTGGTTTCGCCGACACCCATGAGACTGCCGAACGGCTGGCGGCACAACTCTCCGGCTCAGCCGGCGAGATCGCGGTGTGCTCCACCGGCCTCATCGGCGAGCGGCTGCCGATGGACAGGCTGCTGCCGGGGGTCGACGCCGCGGTAGCAGAGGCGTCGCGAAGCGGCGGGCTCGCCGCCGCTGACGCGATCAGGACCACCGACACGGTAGTCAAGATCGCATTCAGGCGAGGGGGCACGCCGTCCGGCGGGTCGGGCACGCCGTCCGGCGGGTCGGGCACAGTGTCCGGCGGGTCGGGCACGGTGTCCGGCGGGTCGAGCACGGTGTCCGGCGGCTCCTACACGATCGGCGGGATGGCCAAGGGCGCCGCCATGCTCGCGCCGTCCCTGGCCACGATGCTCTGCGTGCTTACTACCGACGCCGACCTGTCGGCCGATGACCTCGACGTCGCACTGCGCGGCGCGGCGGCCGTGACGTTCGACCGGCTGGACACCGACGGGTGCATGTCCACGAACGACACGGTGCTGCTGCTCGCCAGCGGGGCCTCTGGCGTCCAACCCGACCCTGCCGAGTTCGCCGGCCAGCTCGCCGCGGTGTGCGCCGACCTGGCCCGCCAGCTTCAGCTTGACGCCGAGGGCGCGGGCAAGTCGATCGCGATAGAGGTGGTCGGCGCGGCGAGCGAACGGGACGCGGTCAGCGTTGGCCGTGCGGTGGCCCGCAGCGGCCTGCTCAAGTGCGCGATCGCGGGCGAGGACCCGAACTGGGGGCGGGTGCTGTCCGCGGTGGGGACCACTGACGCCGTCTTCGAGCCGGACCAGCTGAATGTCGCCATCAACGGCATCTGGATATGCCGGAGCGGCTACGCCGCGGACGACCGGTCAAAGGTGGATCTGCGTCCGCGAGAGGTGACGATCACCATCGACCTTGCCGCTGGTCCAGATTCCGCGACGATCGCCACCACCGACCTGACCGTGGCATACGTACACGAGAACACGGCGTACTCGACATGACCGTCACCGCGGCGCATGACACCGCGCAGGCAGGCGAAGGCTCGGATGCGATCGCCAAGGCGGCCACGCTCATCGAGGCGCTGCCCTGGCTTCACCAGTTCCACGGCCAGACGGTCGTGATCAAGTACGGCGGCCACGCCATGGCCGACGAGGCGCTCCGCGCCGGGTTCGCCCAGGATGTGGTGTTCCTGCGCTACGCCGGGCTGCGCCCGGTCGTGGTGCACGGCGGCGGCCCGCAGATCACCGAGCAGCTGGCGCGGTCGGGCCTGTCTAGCACGTTCAAGGAAGGGCTGCGGGTCACTACGGCAGAGACCATGGACGTCGTCCGGATGGTGCTGACCGGGCGGGTGAACCGGGACGTGGTCGGCCTGATCAACCGGCACGGGCCGTTCGCGGTCGGCATGTCGGGCGAAGATGCGAACCTGTTCACCGCGTACAGGAAGCCGGCCATGGTGGACGGCCAGGCGGTCGACATCGGCCTGGTCGGGGAGATCGGCGCGGTGAATCCCGGGGTTGTGCGCGCGCTGCTCGCAGACGGCCGCATCCCGGTGGTGTCCAGCGTGGCGGCAGGCGAAGACGGCGAGGTCTACAACGTGAACGCGGACACGGCCGCCGGCGCGCTCGCTGTGGCGCTCGGCGCGGTGAAGCTTGTCATGCTCACCGACGTCGCCGGGCTCTACGCGGACTGGCCCGCCAGCGACGCCGGCGCATCGGCGGAGAGGTCCGCCGACGCGCCGGCGGCCCCGCCCGGCCAGGTGATCAGCCAGCTGACGGCCACGGATCTGCAAGCCATGCTGCCCGCGCTCCGTGCGGGCATGATCCCCAAGATGGAAGCCTGCCTGGACGCGGTCCGCGGCGGGGTGCCGCAGGCGCATGTGCTCGACGGCAGGCTGCCGCATGCGGTGCTGCTGGAGATATTCACCGACTCCGGCATCGGCACGATGGTCGTGCCGGACGGGGTGCAGTCATGACCGCTGCGCAGTTGCTGCGTGACCGGTACGCCGCGGCCCTCATGCCAAACTACGGCCTGCCGGACGTCGCGCTCGTCGGCGGCCAGGGCTGCCAGCTGTGGGACGCCGACGGCAAGGAGTACCTCGACCTGATCGCCGGCATCGCGGTGAGCGCGCTCGGCCATGGTCATCCGGCGATCATCAAGGCCGTCACGAACCAGGTCGTGCTGCTGGCGCACACCAGCAACCTGTTCCTGCACGAGCCCGAGGTCGAGCTTGCCGAGCGGCTGCTCGCCCTCGTGGGCAGCGACGGTCGCGTCTTCTTCAGCAACTCGGGCACCGAGGCGAACGAGGCGGCGCTCAAGGTGGTGCGGCGCTGTCAGGCCAAGCGCCAGGCCGCGCGGGGTGGCGCTGGGCGCGCGGGGCGCCCCGACCGGATGGTGATCGTGGCCGCGGAGCATGGCTTCCACGGCCGGAGCATGGGCGCGCTGGCGCTGACCGGGAAGGCGTCGATCCGCGAGCCGTTCGGGCCCTTCGGGCTGAGCGTGCGGTTCGTGCCCTATGGCGACGTCGCCGCGCTGCGCGACGCGCTGACGGCTGACTGCGCAGCCGTCTTCCTCGAGCCCTGCCAGGGCGAAGCGGGAGTCGTGCCGGCCCCCGACGGGTACCTGCGCGCCGCGCGGGACGCTTGTGACGCGACCGGCGCGCTGCTCGTGCTCGACGAGATCCAGAGCGGGATCGGGCGGACCGGCCGCTGGTTCGCACACCAGCAGGACGGCGTGCTGCCGGACGTGCTCACCCTGGCCAAGGGGCTCGGCGGGGGATTGCCGATCGGCGCGTGCATCGGCCTGGGGGAGTGCGGCACCGCGCTGGACAAAGGGGATCACGGCAGTACGTTCGGCGGGAACCCAGTCGCCTGCGCCGCAGCGCTCGCCGTGCTCGACACCATCGCGGCCGATGGGCTGCTCGACCATGCGGCCGAGGTGGGCATGCAGCTCACGGCCGGCATTACGGCAATCGGGCACCCGCTGCTGGCCGGGGTGCGGGGTCGCGGGCTATGGCTCGCGGTCATGCTGACGTCGCCGGCCGCCGGCCAGCTGGAGGCTGCCTGCCGGGACGCCGGGTTCCTGGTCAACGCGGTCCAGCCGGACGCGATCAGGCTGGCTCCGCCGCTGATCCTCAGCAGCGAGCAGGCCGCCGTGTTCATTGCCGCTCTGCCGGACATCCTGGCGAAAGTTGCCGGGCCTGCCACTGCCGGACAATCCGTGCAGGCGGCTGGAGAGGAGTCGTGATGTCCGATCCCGTCCCCGCGGTCCGCCACTTCCTGCGCGATGACGACCTGTCGCCGGCCGAGCAGGCCGAAGTACTCGATCTGGCCGATGCGATGAAAAAGGACAGGTTCGGCTACCGGCCGCTGGCAGGCCCGTGCACCGTCGCCGTCCTGTTCGACAAGCCGTCCACCCGCACCAGGGTCTCCTTCGCGGTCGGCATCGCCGAGCTCGGCGGCATGCCGCTCATCATCGAGTCGCAGTCGGCGCAGCTGGCTCGCGGCGAGCCGGTCGGCGACACCGCCCGGGTGCTCGGCAGGCAGGTAGCGGCCATCGTGTGGCGCACGTTCGGCCAGGACCGGATCGAGGAGATGGCCGCGGCCAGCACGGTCCCGGTTATCAACGCGCTGACCGACGCGTTCCACCCCTGCCAGCTGCTGGCCGACCTACAGACGATCAGGGCGGCACACGGCAGGCTGGCCGGGCTGACCCTCACCTTCCTCGGCGACGGGGCAAGCAACATGGCGCACTCCTACCTGCTCGGCGGGGCCACCGCGGGGATGGCCGTGCGGATCGCCGCGCCGCCGCGCTATCACCCGGACTCCGGGGTGCTGTCCGCCGCCGCGGCGATCGCCGCCCGGACGGGCGGCTCCGTGCAGGTCTTCACCGACGCCCGCGCCGCGGCTGCGGATGCCGACGTGCTAGCAACCGATGTGTGGACGTCCATGGGGCAGGACGAGCAGCGGGACGAGCGAATGTCGGAGTTGGCACCGTTCGGACTGAATGAAGGAAAACTCGCTGTCGCCCTGCCGAGCTGCATCGTGCTGCACTGCCTGCCGGCGCACCGCGGCGAGGAGATCAGCGCCGGCGTACTGGACGGTCCGCAGAGCGTGGTCTGGGACCAGGCGGAGAACCGGCTGCACGCGCAGAAGGCGCTGCTGACCTGGCTGATCGAGGCCGCGTCATGACCGCCGTCAGCCCGATCACCAAGGTGGGACGACAGGCCAAGATCGCCGCGATCCTGGTCGGCGTCGAGGTGCGATCCCAGGAGGATCTCGCCGAGTTGCTGTCCGCGGGCGGGACGCACGTCACGCAGGCCACACTCTCTCGTGACCTGGAAGAACTCGGCGCGGTGCGGCTGCGGGGCGCGGGCGGAACGCTGGTCTACGCGCTGCCGGGTGAGCCGGGCGGCCCGGGATCGCGACCGGGCGGCATGCTGGGCGCTCCCCGGTCACGGCCCAGCGGCCCGGCGTCCGGCGGCCCGGCGGAAGTATCGGACGGGGCATCGGCGGAGGCGCATGGCGAGGCAGCGGGGAGCCGGCTGGCCCGGCTCGCCGCCGAGCTGCTGACGTCCGCGGAGGCCAGCGCGAACCTGGTGGTGCTGCGCACCCCGGCGGGTGCCGCGCAGTACTTCGCGTCGGTGATTGATCACGCGGCCTGGCAATCGATCCTCGGCACGGTGGCCGGCGACGACACCGTGCTGGTCATTTCCAGGGATCCGTCGGGCGGTGAGGCGCTGGCCGCGGAGCTGCTCCGGCTCGCGGAGCGGCGGCCAGCAGTTGAGCGGCGGGCGGCGCCGCAGCGGCAGGCATAGCGGAGTTCGGTCAGGAACGTAGCGGAACAAGAAGAGGACAGGACATGACGCAGCGCGTTGTACTCGCATATTCGGGCGGCCTTGACACATCGGTCGCCATCGGCTGGATTGCCGAGCGGACCGGCGCCGAGGTTATCGCCCTCGCCGTGGACTGCGGACAGGGCGGCGAGGACCTGGGGACCATCCGCGACCGGGCGCTTGCCTGCGGCGCGGCCGATGCCGTCGTGGTGGACGCGCGGGCGGAGTTTGGCGAGCGGTACTGCATGCCTGCGCTGCTCGCAAACGCCCTCTACATGGACCGGTACCCGCTGGTGTCCGCCCTGTCGCGGCCGCTGATCGTGACGCACCTGGCGCGGGTGGCCCGCGAGTACGGCGCCTCCCTGGTCGCGCACGGCTGCACCGGGAAAGGCAACGACCAGGTCCGCTTCGAGGTGGGGCTGACCACCCTCGAGCCGGGCCTGCGCGTGCTCGCGCCGGTCCGTGACTCGGGCATGACCAGGGACAAGGCGATCGCGTTCGCCGAGGAGAAGCGGCTGCCCGTAGACGTCACGTCGTCCTCGCCATACTCCATCGACCAGAACCTATGGGGACGCTCGACCGAGACGGGGCACCTAGAGGACATCTGGGAGGCGCCGCACGACGATGTGTACGGCTATACGGCCGACCCGTCGCTGTCGCGGGAGCCCGATGAGCTGGTGCTGAGCTTCACCGACGGGATACCGGACGCCATCGACGGTGTCTCGCGCACCCCGACGGAGATCATCACCGAGCTGAACGCCCGGGCCGGCGCCCAGGGCGTCGGCAGGCTGGACCTAGTGGAAGACAGGCTGGTCGGCATCAAGAGCCGGGAGATCTACGAGGCGCCAGGCGCGATCACGCTGATCACCGCCCACCAGGAGCTCGAGAACGTGTGCGTGGAGCGCGACCTGGCCAGGTTCAAGCGCCAGGCAGAGCAGCGCTGGACCGAGCTTGTCTACGACGGCCTGTGGTTCTCGCCGCTCAAGCGCGCGCTCGATGTTTTCATGGCCGAGGCGTCGCGCTACGTCACCGGAGATGTCCGGGTGCGGCTGCACGGCGGCAGGGCGGTGGTTACCGGGCGGCGCAGCCCGGCCTCGCTCTACGATGACAAGCTGGCCACCTACGACACAGGCGACGAATTCGACCAGGCTCTGGCCAAGGGCTTCGTCGAGCTGTGGGGACTGCCGAGCAAGATCGCCGCGGTCCGGGATCGCCGGGTCGCCGGGTGACGGACTGGTAGCCGCGAGAGCGGCTGATCAGCCGCTGCGAGAGGAGCATGGTGGGAAGCGACGAGGCAGCGCCGCCGACGCGACTGTGGGGGGGCAGGTTCGAGTCGGGCCCTGCCGACGCGCTCGCCCGCCTGTCGGTGAGCGTCCAGTTCGACTGGCGGCTAGCGCCCTACGACTTGCTCGCCTCGTGCGCGCACGCCCGGGTGCTGCACAAGGCCGGCCTGCTGACCGACGAGGAACTCGGCCGCATGCTGGCAGCCCTGGATGATCTGGACGAGGCGCGCAGGAACGGTACCTTCCGGCCCGCAGCCACCGACGAGGACGTGCACACCGCGCTGGAACGCGGGCTGCTCGAGCGCCTCGGAAGTCTGGGCGGCAAGCTTCGGGCCGGCCGCAGCCGCAACGACCAGGTGGCCACCGACCTGCGAATGTACGCCAGGGATCAGGCGAGGCTCATCGCCTGCCGGGTCGTAGAGCTGCAGACGGCCCTGATTGACCAGGCACAGCGGCACGCGGGCACCCATGCACCCGGGATGACTCACCTACAGCATGCCCAGCCGGTGCTGTTCGGGCACCAGTTGCTTGCGCATGCCCAGGCGCTGGCCCGCGACGTCGACCGGTTGCGGGACTGGGACGCCCGGGCAGCGGTCTGCCCGTTGGGAGCCGGTGCGCTGGCGGGCTCGTCACTTGGCCTCGATGCGTCGAGCGTGGCGGCTGAGCTCGGGTTCACCAGGCCGGCCGCCAACTCGATGGATGCGGTCAGCGACCGGGATTTCGCCGCGGAGTTTTGCTTCGCGGCGGCGCTGCTGGGCGTGCACCTGTCCCGGCTCGGCGAGGAGATCGTGCTCTGGTCGTCGCAGGAGTTCGGCTGGGCCGAGATCGATGACGCCTATGCGACCGGATCGTCGATCATGCCGCAGAAGAAGAACCCGGACGTGGCCGAGCTGGCCCGGGGCAAGGCCGGCCGGCTGATCGGCGGCCTCACCGGGCTGCTGGTAACGCTGAAAGGGCTTCCGCTCGCCTATAACAGGGACCTCCAGGAGGACAAGGAGCCGGTGTTCGACGCGGTGGACACGCTGCTGCTGGTGCTCCCCGCCATGGCGGGGCTCGTGTCCACGCTGCGGTTCCATGCGGCGCGGCTGGCTGCCAGCGCGACGGCGGGCTTCTCGCTGGCTACCGACCTGGCTGAGCTGCTGGTGCGGCGGGGCGTGCCATTCCGTGAGGCGCATGAGATCGTCGGCCACTTGGTGGTGTGGTGCCAGGTCCATGAGGTGGACTTGGATGAGGTGAGCGACGCCGATCTCGCGCATGTGTCGCCGCACCTCACGCCCGATGTGCGGGAGGTGCTGTCGGCCAGCGGGGCGATCGCCGCGAGGAATTCCTGCGGCGGCACGGCTGGCGTGCGGGTGGCCGAACAGCTCGCCGAGTTGCGGGCGCAGGTCGATGAGGATGCCGCCTGGGGCGCACGGTAGGGCGCGGGTGGTGCGGGATGCGCCGCGTGGCGTGGGACCCGGGGCGTTGCTACCCCGTGACTTCTTCGCCCGTCCGGCGCAGGAGGTGGCGCCCGGCCTGCTTGGCTGCGTGATCGAGTCGCAGGCGCCGGACGGCCTGGTCGCCGTCGCACTCACCGAGGTCGAGGCCTACGCGGGGGCGGCGGATCCCGCCTCGCACGCCTACCGCCGGCAGACCAGGCGGACCGCGGTGATGTTCGGTGCGCCGGGGCACGCGTACGTGTACTTCACCTACGGAATGCACTTCTGCGTGAACCTGGTCTGCCTGCCGGAGGGAACGGCGTCCGCCGTGCTGCTGCGCAGCGGCGCGGTCATCGAGGGGGTGGCGCTGGCCAGGCAGCGTCGTTTGGCGGCACGACGTGGGTCCCGCGGCGAGCCTGGCAGGCGTGATGCTCCTGGCGGGCAGGGTGGCGGCGGTCCTGGGGTGCCTGGCGGTCCTGGCGTGTCTGGCGGAGCTGGTTGGCGCGCTGAGTCGGGCGGGCGCGGCCTGACTGATCGGGATCTCGCTCGCGGGCCGGCCCGGCTATGCCAGGCGCTCGGGGTAGATCGTTCGCTTAACGGCGTTGACATGTGCGACCCTGGCTCACCGTTGCGGATCCGCGCGGCAGCCGCGCCGCCAGGCAGCATCCTGCGCGGGCCCAGGGTCGGCGTGAGCAGCGCTGCCTCGGTTCCCTGGCGATTCTGGATCGCGGGGGAGCCGGCGGTGTCCGACTACCGTGCGTACGCGCCGCGGCGAAGAAAGCCTTCGGCCCGGCCGTAACCAGCCCGCTACCCTGTCGATGAGCCCGCGGACCATGATCGTGTGAGCCCACAGATCACGATCGTGAAGGATATTGGCTGTTATTACGACCAAGATCCTTCCACATCATGGAAATCGGCCGCGGCGGAGGGAGTGAGGGAGCTGTGGCGGACATCATCGACGAGCTGTCCTGGCGCGGTCTGGTGGCCATAAGCACCGACCTCGATGAGCTGCGCAAGGCGCTCGGGTCGGGCCAGGTCACCGTGTACGGGGGGTTCGATCCGACCGCCCCCGGCATGCACATCGGGAACCTGGTCCTGCTGCTCACCCTGCGTCGCCTCCAGCTGGCAGGCCACCGGCCGATCGGCCTGGTGGGCGGGGCGACCGGGCTGATCGGCGATCCGAGCGGCAAGTCGGCCGAGCGGGTGCTGAACCCGCGCGACGTGGTGGCCGACTGGGCCGCGCGGTTCCGCAGCGAGATGGAGCGGTTCCTCGACTTCGGCCCAGGCCCGGCTGGCGCGGTCCTGGTCAGCAATCTGGACTGGACGCAGGATCTATCGGCGCTCGACTTCCTGCGTGATATCGGCAAGCACTTCTCGGTCAACCAGATGCTCACGAGGGAATCCGTGCGAGCCAGGCTCGAGGGTGGCGGGATTACCTTCACCGAGTTCAGCTACCAGGTCCTGCAGGCCATGGACTACCTGGAACTGCACCGTCGCTACGGCTGCACGTTGCAGGTGGGCGGCAGCGACCAGTGGGGGAATCTGGTAGGCGGGGTTGACCTGATCAGGCGCGTCGAGGGCGCCGCGGTGCACGCCCTGGCGACGCCGCTGATCACGAAGCCGGACGGGACCAAGTACGGAAAGACCGAGGGCGGGGCGATCTGGCTAAGCCCGGACCTGATGAGCCCGTACGCGTTCTACCAGTTCTGGATCAACCGAACGGACGCAGAGGTCGGCAGGCTGCTGAGGGTATTCACCTTTAGGACCCAGGAGGAGATCACCGAACTCGAGCGTGCGACAGCGGAGCGCCCGGCCGCTCGGGAGGCGCAGCGGGTGCTGGCGCAGGACGTGACAATGCTGGTCCATGGGGCGACGGAGTTCGAGCGGGCGGTGGCCGCCAGCCGGGCGCTGTTCGGCCAGGGCGACCTCGGCGCGCTTGATGAGGCCACACTCGCCGCGGCGCTCGGCGAAGTGCCGACGACCGCCGTGCGGGTTCCCGCGTCGGCGATCATGACGGGCAACGGCTCTATAGCGGCTAACGCACACGTCCTGCCCAATGCCGGGACCGTGTCCGTTGAATCGCAGATCCCGCCGGTCACCGAGCTAATGGCGCGAGCTGGCATCGTGGCGAGCAGGTCGGCGGCCAGGCGGGCAATCGCCGAAGGCGGCGCTTACCTAAATAACAGAAAAGTGACGGATGAGAACGAAGTGCCGACTGGAGAAGATCTTCTGCCAGGAAGGTTTCTGGTGCTCAGACGGGGTAGGCGGACAGTAGCCGGGGTCCAGGTCCTGGTCACAGAGCCGCCGGTGGCCGAGCCTTCGATTTGACGTGCCGGGCCCAAGTGTCTAATGTTTCCCATGCCCCAAGGAAATGCGAACCGCATCACTGCGGCGAGTACCTGGGGGGCTGTCCAGCGGCATCAGGAGAGCACAGAGCGTCGTCGTACGGTTTCGCACCGTACATCGTCGGTTAGCTTGAACTGGCGTCATCCGGTCCTAGACCGGGCTATGCTGGAGGAGATCGGCCAGACGGTTGAAAAGGTTCAGCCAAGTAATTTGACTTCACCTAGGTCGTCTGGTAAGTTCGTAGGGTTGCCCCCGAGGAGGACGAGAGTCCTCTGAAGGTGTGCGTCCGTTACTTGAGAACTCAACAGCGTGCCAAAAGCCAGTGCACATGCACAAACCCCGTCAATGGGGAGTGCATCCATTTCGGGTGCCTTTCCCAAAGACGATTTTGCCAAGATCGCTTCAACCGGCCAGGTCGGGCAACCTGCTTGCAGGAACGTCCTGTCCGTGCGAGGCACTTTCAATGTCAGCATCCCACCTGGCCTGGCCTACCTGCGACTTCGGTCAATGGCGGGCACGGACTGGTGGTTGCATATAGACATCTACGGAGAGTTTGATCCTGGCTCAGGACGAACGCTGGCGGCGTGCTTCACACATGCAAGTCGAGCGGAAAGGCCCTTCGGGGTACTCGAGCGGCGAACGGGTGAGTAACACGTGAGTAACCTGCCCCTTGCACCGGGATAGCTCCGGGAAACCGGAATTAATACCGGATATGACCACGGTCGGCATCGACTGTGGTGGAAAGGATTCTGGCAAGGGATGGACTCGCGGCCTATCAGCTAGTTGGTTGGGGTAACGGCCCACCAAGGCGACGACGGGTAGCCGGCCTGAGAGGGCGACCGGCCACACTGGGACTGAGACACGGCCCAGACTCCTACGGGAGGCAGCAGTGGGGAATATTGCGCAATGGGCGAAAGCCTGACGCAGCGACGCCGCGTGGGGGATGAATGCCTTCGGGTTGTAAACCCCTTTCAGCAGGGACGAAGCGAGAGTGACGGTACCTGCAGAAGAAGCGCCGGCTAACTACGTGCCAGCAGCCGCGGTAACACGTAGGGCGCAAGCGTTGTCCGGAATTATTGGGCGTAAAGAGCTCGTAGGCGGTTCGTCACGTCCGCTGTGAAAACCTAGGGCTTAACCCTGGGCCTGCAGTGGATACGGGCGAACTAGAGGTAGGTAGGGGAGAATGGAATTCCCGGTGTAGCGGTGAAATGCGCAGATATTGGGAGGAACACCGGTGGCGAAGGCGGTTCTCTGGGCCTTACCTGACGCTGAGGAGCGAAAGCGTGGGGAGCAAACTGGATTAGATACCCTGGTAGTCCACGCCGTAAACGTTGGGCGCT
>PMSU01000173.1 GCA_003168255.1 Actinomycetota bacterium | reverse complement strand
GGGTCAGGCGGGGTCAGGCGGGGTCAGGCGAGTGCCGCGTACGCTGCTGCCTGGATGTCGCGGTGCGCTGACGGTAGCTCCGGTGACTCGAACATGCGCTGGGTCAGCACGATCACGGTCAGGTCGCGGGTCGGGTCCACCAGCCACGAGCTGCCGAGGCCGCCGTCCCAGCCGAAGGCGCCGCTATCGAGGACTGCCTGGCAGAACGCCCACGACCGGCCGGTGAAGAAATCGGGCCCGAGGCCGCCGTGCGCCTTCTGCGCCGGGGTCAGCTGGTCGGTTGTCATGGCGCGCGCAGCGTCAGCCGACAGCACCGGGACTCCGTCCCGGAGCAGCATCTGGGCGAAGGCGAGCAGGTCGTCGGCGGTCGAGACGAGACCGGCCGCTCCGTCGCCGAAGGCCGGTGGCCGGCTCCACGCACCGTCCGGCTCGTCCACCACGACCAGCCCGCCGGGAGCGGGCCTGTACGCGGTCGCCAGACGCTTGGGATGTGCGGTCCAGAAGGCTGTGTCGCGCATGCCGAGCGGCTCGAAGACGCGCGTCCGCAGCACGTCGGCGAACGGCTCGCCCGCCGCCCGCGCCAGCAGCACGCCCAGCACCGAGGCACCGGTGTTGTACATCCAGCGCTCGCCAGGCTGCGCCAGCAGCGGCAGCGTGCCGAGGCCGGCGATCCACGTGTCGGGGTCAGGCTGCATGTCGGGGTCCGGCGGACCGAGCGTCGCCAGGTTCAGTTCCTCGGCGGCAGCCACGACCGGCCACGGCGTGGGCGAGAAGAACATCTCCACGACCGCGCCGAAGCCGAAAGTGAAGGTCAGCAGATCCCGGGTGGTGATCGCACGGGCCGCCGGCACAGTGTCGCCGAGTGGTCCGTCCATCCGCCGCAGCACCCGGCGCCCGGCAAGCTCCGGCAGCAGCCGGTCAACCGGCTCATCGATCCCGACCAGCCCTTCGGCGACCAGGGCGAGAGTTGCCGCCGCGGTGATCGGCTTGGTTGTCGACGCGATCCGAAAGATCGAGTCCCGGGCTACCAGCCTGCCGCCCCCGACAGCCAGCGTCCCCAGTGCCTCCACGTGCACCTGGTCGCCCGTGGCCACCAGCGCCACGAGGCCCGGGACACGCTCGTCGCCAATCTGCTGCTCAGCCGCCACGTGCAGCCGCTCCAGGCCCGCTACCGTCAGCCCGTCAGCCACGGATTACCCCTCAAGATTGCGGCAGGTCACGTCAGGTCGATGAGTACCTTGCCGACCGCGCGGCCCTCGACCGCCTCGTGCGCGGTGGCGATGTCATCCAGCGGGAAGTGGTGCACGGGCAGCCCGGTGAGCGCCCCTTCGTCCAGGGCATCTGTGATGTCGGCGGCCGCCTGCCGCATGGCCGACCCTGGGACCCCGTACAGCAGGATGAACCGGAGCGTCACGTTTGCGCCCATGCAGGCGCGGATCGGCAGCACCGGGTCGGGGCCGTCGGCAGCATAGGTGACGATCACTGTCTCCGGCCCGGCGACCGCGAGATCGAGCTGCAGGTTAGCGCCGAGCGCCACCTCGACGATCCGGTCCACCCGCGGAGCGAACGCCCGGACCTGATCCACCGCGTCGGCGTCGGTGTAGTTCACGACGAGGTCAGCGCCGGCCCTGGCGGCCAGTTCGGCCTTCTCCTTGTTGCTCACCGTAGTGATCACCCGAGCGCCTGCCCGGTTGGCAAGCTCGATCGCGAAGTGGCCCACGGCCCCCGCGCCCCCGGCGACGAGCACCGTCTTGCCGTCAACCGGCCCGTCGGCGAACAGGCAGCGGTGCGCGGTCATCGCCGGGACACCGAGGCTGGCGCCAAGGTCCATGGCGGCGCCGTCGGGCAGCCGGACCGCTCGCTCCGCGGGGACCACGGTCCATTCGGCCGCCGTTCCCCAGCGCTGTCCCGTCGCGGCGAGCCACACCCACACCCGCTGGCCGACAAGTCCAGGGTCCACTGACTCGCCCACGGCGTCGATGACTCCCGCGCCGTCCTGATTCGGGATCTGGAAGCCGTCGATCGGGCCTGGCGTCGCGCCTGCCCGGATCTTCCAGTCCGTCGGGTTGATGCCGGAGACGTGTACCCGGACCCGTACCTCGCCGGGGCCGGGCTCTGGCCGCCGCACCTCTTCGATCCGCAGCACCTCGCTGGCCGGACCGTTGCGGTCGTATATGGCGGCTCTCATTCCGTCTCCTCGCGCTCGTTCGGCTGCCCGCTAAGCGATCCTCTCACTCCCCCCAAGGCCCGGCCGGAAGAGACCCAGGCATTTATGATCATCGGCTATGGAACAGCGGATCCTCGGCCGGACGAGCCGTTCGGTATCGGTGGTCGGCCTCGGCACCTGGCAGCTCTCCACCGCGGCCGTCTATGACGCTCTCGACCTGCCGCGGCGGCGGCGGGGGTGGGCATCATCGCCCGGCTACCGCTCACCTCGGGGCTGCTGTCGGGCAGGTACTCGCTGGATACGACGTTCGGCGCCGATGATCATCGCTCTCACAACCGGCGTGGCGAGGCGTTCGACGTCGGCGAGACCTTCAGCGGCGTCCACTACGCGACGGGCGTGGCGGCGGCACGCGAGTTCGCCGCGCTGCTACCCGAGGGAATCCCCCCGGCCCAGGCCGCGCTTCGCTGGGTTGTCCAGCAGCCAGGCGTCAGCACGGTGATCCCTGGCGCACGCAGCCCAGAGCAGGCGCGGCAGAATGCCGCCGCGGCACAGTTGCCGTCGCTGACTGAGCCAGTCCTCACCCGCCGTTCGGAATATATACGACTATCGGATCCGCGAGCAGATCCATCACCGCTGGTTATCCGGCACGACGGCCATTCAGCCCGGCGGAGCCGTCGAGAGAGATGCACACTCGGTTCCTGCCCTCGCCTTTGGCCTGGTAGAGCGCGCTGTCGGCGGACGCGGTCAGGCCATCGAATGTGCGCCCCGGGCCATTCATTGCCGAGACGCCGATGGAAACCGTCAGCCGGAAGATGTAGCCCGCGTGACTGCCGGAGTCGATCACCACGGGATCGCCCGCGATCCGGTCGCGTAGCCGCTCGCTGATCCTGCGGGCCTCCTCGCCGGTCGTCTGCGGGCACAGGATGGCGAACTCGTCACCGCCGAACCGGCCGATCAGGTCGTAACCGCGCAGGTCCTCTCTGAGCGTGCCCGCGATGCCGCGGAGCACCCGGTCACCCGCAATGTGACCGACCGTGTCGTTCACCGCCTTGAAATGGTCGATGTCGATCATGACTACGGCGAGCGGCGAGCCTGTCCGCTGCGCCCGCACGAACTCGACCTCGGCCTCGCGCTGCCAGGTACCGGCGTTTAGCAGCCCGGTCTTCTCGTCGATTCTGGCCTGGGCAACCAGCTGAGAGTGCAGCAGATATCGCCGGTACAGGACCGCCGAGGGGAGCGCGAGCGCCATCAGCACCGGGTTGATCGCAACCACCAGGGCCAGCGAGATACCGAGGCTGAGCTCGATCAGGTCGGAGCTGGCCGCCTCCCGGTTGGCGAAGAGGTCACGCAGGCGGGTCCGATGGTCGGCGAGCCTGATCGCCGCGAGCAAGAGACCGTTGTTGATCAGCCAGGCCGCGGCACCGCAACCGGCCACCACCCCGGTCCAGGTGAGGACGTGGACCCCGCTTCCAGGTACGGATCCCGCGATGTCGCGCGGGATCAACCGGAACAAGGCGGAGGCAGAGCCGTAAGCCAGGCTGATCGTCGCGTTGCTAAACACCCGGCGGTACACCAGGCCGCGCCGCACCCGCCAGAGCTTGTAGGCGGTCAGCGGGACTGGGGCCAGCACGGCGAAGGCAGGCGGAAGCGTGATCGCGATCGCCAGGTACCAGACGGTCTGCAGGTCTCTGACGACGGTGCCCTGGGCTTCTCTCGTGCGGTGCGTTGCCTCGATCGATACAATTCCGCAGGCGAGCAGCGCCGCGAAGACCGCCACATCGGAGGCTCGCCAGGCGGTCCGCGCCGGGGTGGCCACGATCGCAGCGGCCGTGAGGACGGTCACGGCAAGCAAGTAGCTGCGCAGCGGTTCGGCTAGCGTCCACAACTGCCACCGGCGGACGCTAGCCGTGGCATCGCGAGCACCGCCTACAACCACTCCAGTCAGGCGGATGGCGGCCATAGTCAACTCCCCAGGCACGAAACGGGGAACCAGAACCAATCGGCTCGTAACGGAAGGTAGGGAGCTAATGCCGTATAGTTACAGAAACCTAGCTTCCCTGTCAAGGCAATCAGACGATTTGCATTGACACCTTATTGGCCGTTTTATTCGTTTTAATACAAAACGAACGAATCGCGAAGGGAAGCCTCATGCGCAACGAGTGGACCTGACGACGTCACGTTGTGCGGGCACGGAGGCTGGCCCACGTCGGCGCCTGTCCCCGGCCCGCAAGCACTCATCGCTAGGGCGACGGCCGCCGCTGCTGCCAGCCGCCGCTAAGGCGATCATCACGGACTGCTGGCGACGGCCGATTGGCGCCGCCGACCGGCAATGCGGGTAGCAGGTACCGGATAGACGCGAGAATTTGGCGACCGTCCGGGCGGACCTGGTCGAGCTCAGGCAGGCGCGGAGCGACGGCTCGCAGTTTCCGCCTATGGCGTTTCAAGCGCTTCACCTGCACAGTCGCCTAAGCTGGGCGAAATGCACCAGATCGGGTGCAGGGCGGATACGGGCTGCCAGGCCGGGCGGGCCGGGCGGGCCGGGCCGGGGCCGACCCCGGCCGGCAGGCCGGGCCGGCCAGGCGGGAGGGACGAATGCCCCGACGCGAGACCCGCGACCGGACTGGCAGGCGTGCCGGACCGGCCGCCTGGGCGGCGGGTGTGCTGATACTCGCCGCGCTCGTGATCGTTGCCCTAACCCCCGCGGCGAACGGCGCGGCCAGGCGCGCAGTGCGGCTTGCCGCGGCGATGCACTCGATACCAAGGAAGGCAGCGCCGACCCCGACTCCGCGTGCCATGCCGACGGGAACCCCGTTCCGCGGTACGCCCACCGTGGGAGCGCTGTTCTCCACCACCAGCAAAGGCGGCCTGGGCAGCCACTTCTGCACGGCCAGCGTGGTGGATAGCCCGCGCAAGGATCTGGCCATCACCGCCGCGCACTGCGTAACGCATCGCGGCGGGGTCATCAAGTTCGTGCCTGGCTACCAGGCCGGTAAAGCCGCCTACGGGATCTGGACCGTCAGCAAGGTCATCGTGGACCAGGCCTGGTCATCCTCGGCCAGCATTGATGATGACGTCGCCTTCCTGATCATCAGCCCCAGGCGCGGCGGTGCAAACATCGAAGATCTGACCGGAGCCGAACGGCTCCGCATCGGGCCGACGGCCAGCCTGCCCGTGCAGGTGATCGGGTACCCCGACGGCGAGGACCAGCCGGTGACCTGCCGGGGGCGGACGACATTGCCGCTGCCGCACCAGCTTCAGTTCGACTGCGGCAAGTACACCGACGGCACCAGTGGCGGGCCGTTCCTGCTGAACGTCCAGCCGGGGACGGGCGATGGCATCGTGATCGGGGTCATCGGCGGATACCAGCAAGGCGGAGACCTGCCGCAGATCTCCTACGCCGCCGCGTTCGGCACGAACGTGGCGAAGCTGTACCAGACGGCGATCAAGCAGAGCTGACCGCACGTCCCGGTCAGGATCTGCGGGACTTCAGCGGGCCTGGCGGCGGGACGACCTCGTCGAGGCCGGCGAGTTGCTCGGCGGACGGGATCCAGTTGCCCGCCTCCACGTTCCCCTTGATCTGCTCGGCAGACATCGCTCCCGCGATCACCGACGTGCAGCCGGGCAGCGCGGCGAGCCCGCCGATGGCCACGTCGAGCAGCGTGACACCCTGCGCGGCTGCCCAGGCGGCCAGCGCCTCGACCCGGTCCAGCTTCTCCTCGGTGATGTAACCGTCCCGGCTCGCCAGCCTGCTGCCGGCCGGCGGTCCCTGGCCCCGCCGCACCTTCCCGGTCAGTAGCCCGTTCGCGAGCGGGAAGTACGGGAGAACGCCGAGCCCGAATGCAATGGCGGCAGGGACGGCTTCCGCCTCGGTCGCCCGCTCCAGCAGCGACCAGTGGTTCTGCGCCGACACGAACGGGGTGGCCCCCATCCGCTCGGCTACGTGAGCCGCGTCAGCGAGCTGCCAGCCAGAGAGGTTGGAGTGGCCGATGTAACGCACCTTGCCCTCGTGTACGAGCTCGTCCATGGCGGCGATCGTCTCCGCTATGGGCGTGACCGGATCGGGCGTGTGCAGCTGGTACAGGTCGATGTAGTCGGTCCGGAGCCGGCGCAGCGACTCGGTCACGGCCCGCCGGATATAGCCGCGCCCGCCCTTGGCGCCCGCCGCCGCGCCGTACCCCATGTCGAATCCCTGGTGCCCGAACTTGCTGGCGAGCACCACCCGATCGCGCCGGCCGGCCAGGACCTCCCCCAGCACCTCCTCAGAGGCGCCGCCGCCGCCGTACATGTCTGCCGTGTCGAGCAGCGTGATGCCCGCCTCAATCGCCGCATCAACCACGCCGCGGCTCCCGTCAGCGTCCAGCCTGCGGCCGAAATTGTTGCAGCCAAGTCCCACCACGGAAACCTGTAGCCCGGAATTGCCAAGGGGTCGGTATCTCATAATTCCAGCCTAACGGCGCTGCCCAGACGCTCTGCTCAGGGCTGGGACCGCGGCGTTCAGTCCTGGGACCTGGGCGCCGGCTTGCGCGCGACCACCGCATACACATGCGACCGGCCCGGATCCTCATCGGGGGCGGTGCCCGGGTCGGGCCGCCACTGAGGGGCCCAGACCAGCCCGGGGTCGACTAGTTCGAGGCCGGCGACCATAGCCTGCACCTGGTCGCGGGTGCGGGCGTACGCTTTCGCGGTCGCCCGGTCGTACACCCTTTCTGCCTTCACCGACTCCGGACGGCTGTCGACGGTGGCGTGCGAGAGGGCCACGTAGCTCCCTGGCGCGAGGCCGTCGAGCAACTGGCCGATGAGACTCGCCGGGTCGTCCTCGTCGGCGATGAAATGCAGGATGGCCACCACGAGCAGCCCGACTGGCTCGTCAAAATCGATCAGCTTGCACACTTCGCCGTCGGCAAGTATGCCGCCGGGCCGGCGCAGGTCTTGCTCGATGATGGCGGTATCGGCTACGCCGTGCAGCATGGCCCGGCCGTGCGCGAGCACGACCGGGTCGTTATCGATGCACACCACCCGCGTCCCCGGTGCGGCTTCCTGGGCGATGTCGTGCACGTTCCCCTCGGTGGGCAGGCCGGTGCCGATGTCGATGAACTGGCGTATCCCTGCGTCGGCGGCCAGGTACCTCACGGCGCGGCGCAGGAACGCCCGGTTCTGCACGGCAAACGTGCGGGCATCCGGCGCGGCGGCGAGGACCTCCTGCGCCGCTTCCCGGTCGGCCGGATAGTTGTCCTTCCCGCCGAGGAGGTAGTCGTATATGCGGGCCGGGCTCGGGATGTCAGGCCGGAACGTAATTCTCCAGTCGCCGCCGGTAGCCACCATCCCACCTCAGTAGACCCAAGACTCAGGCGCCGACACTCTGCGTACCGTTAAGGCGGCAAGCGGGATGCGGCCAGGCACATCCTCGCCTGAAGGGCGCCCTTTGTGCAATCTCATCGCACTCGTCCGGCAAATTTGAAGGCACCCGCGATCGTCAGTCACCGCAGACCGCAAACGGCGGCGGCTGACAGATCGCGGGTGCCGGTCCTAGCGACTAGACGCCGGGCGGATCAAATTCTCCGTTCTTTGCCCCGGTCAGGAAGCACTCCCACTCGTGACGGGTATAGACGTGGGGTACCTTGCCGCGGTCCTTGGTGTCACGGACCGCGACGCCCCCGTCCGAGAGATGTGCCACTTCGACGCAGCCGTTGGTGCTGCTGGCGCTGCTCTTCAACCAGCGGACGCCGGTGAAGTCGGGTGTCATCCGCTTTCCTTTCGTTGATCACGCGATTCTGGATGGTTACTCGATGGTTAAGTGAGTTCCCTGGCCACCCTGCTGGCCAGGTCCGCTGAATCGCCCGGCGACATCGCCGCCGCGCGCAACCGGTCGAACGCCTCCGCGCAAGCTCGGACGTCCCTGTCTTTTTCCAGGTAGATGGGCCCTCCCCAGGAGTCGAAATACACCACGTCCGGGTCACCGCGCTCGGGGAACTCGATGATGGAGAAGGGCCCCATCAGCGCCGGATGGGCGCCGGACGAAAACGGGAGCACCTGTAGGGTGACGTTCGGCCACTGACTGGCCTCGACGAGGTGATTGAGCTGGCCGCGCGTGACCTCGGGGCCGCCGATCGGCCTGCGTATCACTGACTCGTCCAGGATCAGCCACAGATCTGGCGGATCCACCCTGTCGAGCACCTCTTGGCGCTTCAGCCGCAGCTCGCTCAGGCGCTTCAGCTGCTCGGGAGTGTCCTTCTTGTGGACCTCCTGTAGCACCGCCCTGGCGTACTCGGCCGTTTGCAGCAGGCCATTGACCACCTGTGTCTCATATATACGCAGCCCAGCTGCCTCCGCCTCGAGACCGACGTAGATGCCAAACCCGGTGGGCAGCACGTCGTCATAGACGGCCCACCAGCCCTTGCGGTGGCCCTCGCGCGCCATGTCGATCAGGATCTGGCGCTGCCCGGCGTCGGTGACGCCGTACATCTCCAGCAGAGCCGTGAGGTACGCGGTCTTGGTCGGAGCCTTGCCGGTCTCGATACGGGACAGCGTCGATGCCGCCAGGCCCAGCTGTTCCGCGACCTCCTCTAGCTTTATCGCGCGCGCTTCCCTGAGACGCCGGAGCTCGCTGCCGAGCCGACGACGTCGCACAGTCGGACCAATAGCCACGGGCGGCTCACTCCTCTCCTCGGGTGCAGAAGCGTGCCTGCCTCGGCGGACCAAGCCCAGCAAGGGGAGGGATATCCAAGATGCGGGTTCGGACCGTGACCAACATATTACAGAAAACATGCGTGATGTGAAATCCTATTTGAGATTGCGCCATAAAGATTTGTGTCAGGCACTTGCGTGGCGGATCGGCAATCTGTCCTGGACGCGCCTGGCGGTCGCGACGCCGCGCTCCGGCCATCTCGGCCCGGCGCAACCCGCGGCGCCGGGGCACGTCCAGGCGGCCCCGCCCAGCCCCGGCCCGGCGCAGCCCCGGCGCAGCCCGGCCCTGCCTGGCCGCCGATCTTTGGCCGCACCTAGCCGAGTTCCTGCCCGCCGGCTCTGGCCGCACCCCGTCGAGTTCCTGCCCGCCGGCGTTTGCGCGACCGCGTCAAGCACTGCGTACCGCCCACTTCTGTCCTACCCGACCGGACTGATGGCCGCCTTGGGTTCAGCGAAGAAGACACCGGGACGCGGCGCGTAGAGCGGCAGCGGCCCGGTCCATGGCCGGGCGGCACACCGCCCGCTGGCGGCAGCGGCCGGGGCGCGCGACCGGGGCTGCCGGCCAGCTCAGCCAGCTCGGCCGCCTAATTGCACTTACCGCATTTCCTACGCAAAAAACCTGCACATTTGCACCGGACTTGCGTGGCGCCCGTGAGAGCTGGCCTTTCGCACTACTAACGAGGCTTATCCCATAAGCCGAGCAAGGACTGCGACATACCTGCGATGTAACGAGGACGGCGCTTTACCAGCCACAACTCGGACCAGGCGGCGCGGTCAGCGGGCGCCAGCGCCCGCGCCGCCCTAGTGCGCCACGGCCGTAGCACTGAGCCCGGCCGATCTTGAGGCGGACCTGCAGAAACAACAACACCGCTCCGCCCACAGGCCACAACTGACCGGTCATTCTGGCCACAACTGAGGGTGGGACACGACACCAAGAAGGCAGCTGTGTCGGTCATTATCCGGTAGCTTCTGGGAGTGGCATGATATCGCAAATGCGATATCATGAAGAGAGGTCAGATTACATGCAAGAGCGTCACGCAATTGCGTTAGCAATTACGCGGCAGGAAAGCACGGTACCCCGACATACCGAGAGATCGCTAAAGTCACCGGAACGGCTGGCAGCCCTGTCCCGGCAGCACCGCGAGCCAGGGCGGGCTCCAGCTGCGGCGAGGAAGGTCGGCAACCATGCGAGCGGAGTTGCACCCATGACCTCCATAGGCCTGCCAGGCGGCCCCACAGTCCTGCGCATCCTCCTCGGCACCCAGCTGCGCCGCCTCCGCGAGGGCCGGGGCATCACCGCCCACGAGGCGGCCCGGGCGATCCGCGGTTCGGAGTCCAAGATCAGCCGCATCGAGCTCGGCAGGAACGCGGTCAGGGAAATCGACGTCGCCGACCTGCTCTCCCTCTACGGCGTTGCCGACCCGGCCGAGCGGGAGCAACTGCTCTCCCTGGCCAGCCAGGCCAACGAGCCAGGATGGTGGTACCGCTACAACGACATCCTGCCGGTCTGGTTCCAGGCCTACATCGGGCTGGAGGAAGCCGCCGAGTCGATCCGGGTCTACGAGGCCCAGTTCATTCCCGGCCTGCTGCAGACCGAGGACTATGCGGCCGCGGTCCTCGCCCTCGGTGACATCCCCGCCGATGAGATGGACCGCCACATCATCCTGCGCAAGGAGCGTCAGCGCCGGTTCGCCGATGGCGAGCTCCGGCTGTGGGTGATCCTGGACGAGGAAACCTTGCGCCGCCCCGTCGCGGACGCGCGGGTCATGCGGGAGCAGCTCAGTCACCTGCTGGCGGCCAGCAAGAGCCGCCACCTCATCGTCCAGGTCATCCCCCGCGGCGTCGGCGGCCACGCGGCCCCGAGCGGGTTCAGCCTGCTGCGGTTCGCCGATCGCGAGATGCCAGACATCGTCTATGTGGAACAGCTGACCGGCGCCCTCTACCTGGACAAGCGACCCGAGGTTGACCGCTATCTGCTGGCCATGGAGCGAATGAGCATCCTCAGCGCGGACCCGCGGACGTCCTCGGACATGATCCGGGCAATTCTGGACGAGATGGGAGCTCAGCATGAGCAGCACCTATAACGGCATGCCGGCGGCGACCCTCCGCGACGCAGCCTGGACGAAGAGCAGCTACAGCGGGCCCACCGGCGGCAACTGCGTCGAGCTCGCGCACCTGTATGGCGGACAGGTCGCCATCCGTAACTCCAGGCACCCGACCGGCCCTGCGCTGCTCTTCACCGCAGCGGAGTGGGACGCGTTCCTGGCCGGCGCAAAGGACGGCGAGTTCGACCGTCAGCAGGATGACCTGGGTGTCCGAGCGGTCAGCCAGACGACCCAGGTGTTCGACCGGTCAGCCGGGTGACCCGGGTTATGCCTGCTTAGGACACGTCGTGGAGTAAACCGTCGTTTCCTGGTCCCGGACGATCGTGCGGTGCCCGCGGACCCTGCCGACCGGATTACTCCCGCCACACCAGCACCACCGACCCCGTGAGCCACGACTTCCGGAGCGCCGCCGAAGATCGATGTGGCNNGGTGGGCTCTGCCACATCGATCATGGAAACGATGCGGAAGGAGACGCCTCCGGGCCGCCTTCCCCGGTGCGGCCTGACCGATCACGAAACCTGCGGCTTACCTCTCTGCGGGCCCTGAGCGCACGCTAGCGCCGCAGCCTGGACGCCGGCGCAGATGCGCGAGAGATCTTCATCACCGGTCACGTACGGCGGCATCGTGTAGATCAGGTCGCGGAACGGGCGGAGCCAAACACCCTCCCGCGCCGCCGCCCTGGTCGCCGCGGCGATGTCCACCTGGTGATCGAGTTGCAGGACACCGACGGCACCGAGCACCCGTACATCTGCGACGCCGGGCAAATCGGCGGCCGGCCCCAGCCCGGTACGCAGGCCGGCCTCGATCCTGGCGATCTCCGCCTGCCAGCCGCCGGGGTATCCGCCGAGCAGCACATCGATCGCTGCGTTCGCGATCGCGCAGGCTAGCGGGTTACCCATGAACGTGGGCCCGTGCGCGAGCACGGGCAGGTCACCGCCGGATATCCCCGATGCCACCTCGGCCGTGCACAGCGTCGCGGCCAGCGACAGGTATCCCCCGGCGAGCGCCTTGCCCAGGCACATCACGTCCGGGCTGACCCCAGCATGATCGGCGGCGAACAGCGCCCCGGTTCGCCCGAACCCGGTGGCGATCTCATCGAAGATCAACAGCACCCCCCGTTGCGAGCAGGCCGAACGAAGCACGCGGAGGTACCCGGGATGATGGAATCGCATCCCGCCAGCGCCCTGCGCCACCGGCTCGACGATGACCGCCGCAAGCTCGCCCGCGTGCGCCTCGATCAGGGCGTCGAGATGCGCCGCGTAGCCGGGATCGACGCCGGCGTCGAAGCCGGCTGGCGGCAGGTCCGCGAACACCTGCCGCGGCAGCACGCCATCCCAGGCGCGGTGCATGCCGCCGTCCGGATCACAGACCGACATCGCCATGAACGTGTCCCCGTGGTACCCGCCCCGCCAGGTGAGCAGCTTGCGCTTGCCCGGCCGGCCGGCCGACAGCCAGTACTGGAGGCACATCTTGATCGCGACCTCGACCGACACGGAACCCGAATCACAGAGGAACACATGCTCCAGCCCGGCCGGGGTGATCTCGGCGAGGCGGTCGCAGAGCCGGACTGCCGAGCCGTGCGTCAGCCCGCCGAACATGACATGGCTCATCCTGGCCAGCTGCGCCCGCGCCGCCTCGTCGAGCACCGGGTGCCGGTATCCGTGGATCGCCGCCCACCAGGACGACATGCCGTCCACCAGCTCGCGCCTGCCCTCGACCGGCTCGGCCAGCCTCAGCCGGACGCCGGACGCCGACTCAACGATCAGCGGCGCGCTGGTCCCCGGCATCGGTGCGTAAGGATGCCAGACCCGTTTCCGGTCAAGATCGCTCAGTTCCGCTGGCAGCATGCGCCAAGGATGCCGTGCGCGGACCCGGTCCGCGACAAGGCCCGCCGCGCGGCCTACGCTGCATGGAACAGATCGGGACACATGATGGGATAACCGTGAGTGTTGACGCGCCGGGACGCGGGGCAGCGCGGCCACGTCAGTGGGCCAGAGAGATTCCTGTCCGCGACGATCTCCGTGCGATATCCAGGTTTCCTGCCACCGACTATGCGGACAACTTCGAGATCAAGGTCAGCGCGGTGGCGCGCACTCCCGAGCAGTGGGCCCGGGCAGTCTTTGAGGGCGCGCCCGCCCCCATGCGGCTGTTCCTGGTCGGCGGATGGCGGGCACTGGGCGTCCGGCTGGGCCCGCAACGCTCGGCCCGCCACGTGCTTGGCTGGCGGATCGTAAAGAACTCGCCGGACGTCATCGTGCTCCAGGCTCGTTCGGTAGTCGGCGTCACCGTCCGGCTCGTGCTCCGGGTGGGTATACCGAGCTTGTACTTCGCCACCTTCGTTCGTAGTGACGGACTGCTCGGCCGGGCTGTCTGGTACGCCATCGCACCGATACATCGCTTGGTGATCTCCCGTCTGCTCGGCCTCGCCAAGCGGTAACCCGATAGGGAGGCTCCGATGACAGACCCGCCCGCGGATCGCGCGCAGGCCGCCTCGGCGGCAGACGGAGCGTTCGGCGCGGCGCTGTACCGGCTGCTCGCGACCAGCGGCGGCAATCTCGTGTTCTCTCCTGCCTGCATCGCGGCCGCACTGCGGATGGCGCTGTGCGGCGCGCGCGGCCAGACCGCGACCGAGATCGCCGCGGCGCTGCGCTTGCAGGGGCACGAGGCGGACGCCGCCGGGCTGCCCGAGCACGAGGCGGACGCCGCCGGGCCGCGCCTGTCCGGGCCGCAGGCCGCGGCAGATGGGCTACGTCAGCTGTCTGCGGGCCTGGCGGACCTGCCGCAGGATGGCGTCGTCTTCCGCGCGCCAAACACGATGTGGGTGCAGGCTGGCATGCCGTTGCAGCCGGAATTCACCGCAGTGCTGCGCGAAGCCGCCGCGGTCAGCGTCCGCGATGCCGACTTCCGCCGCGCCGCCGAAGCGGCCCGGCTGGAGATCAACGACCTGATCGAGAAGCAGACCGAGGGCAAGATCACCGATCTGCTCGCCCCCGGCGTGGTCGACGGTGACACCCGGCTGGTGCTGGTCAACGCGATCTACCTGAAGGCAGCCTGGGCGCATCCGTTCCCCGAGCAGGCGACCAGCGATGCCCCGTTCTACCCCGAAGGCCCCGGCACGGGCACACCGGTTACGACGGCGATGATGCGGCTGGACAAGGATCTGCGGTACCTGCGCGGCGACGGATATCAGGCGGTGGTGCTGCCTTACGCCGGCCCTAGGCTGGCCATGACCATCGTGCTGCCGGACGGGCCGCTCGACCCGCTGCCAGCCGAGCTCGCCAGCGGTCTGTCCGGCCTACCCGGCCGGGCCAGCCGCCACCGGGTGTCCCTCACGCTGCCCAGGTTCCGGCAGGAAGCCGAGTTCGACCTGGTGTCCGTGCTCCAGCAGCTGGGCATCAGCCAGGCTTTCGACGCCGAAACGGCGGACTTCACCGGCATCACTACCGCAGAACGCCTCTCCATCAGCGAAGTGGTGCACAAGGCATTCATCAACGTCGACGAGCAGGGCACCGAGGCCGCCGCCGCAACCGCGATCACGATGAGCAGATCGGTCGCCCACATTCCCGCGCCGCCGGTCACCATGATCGTGGACCATCCCTTCCTGTTCACGATCACCGATACGACCACCGGGCTGCCGCTGTTCCTCGGCCAGGTCACCGACCCAAGCTCCCGCTGACGTCAGCGGTGGCCCGCGGAGCCGCCGGAACGCACGGGACGGCCGGTGCGCTTCTCCCGCAGCCGGATCGACACCTGGATCGGGCTGCCGTCGAAGCCGAACTCCTCGCGCAGCCGCCGCTCGATGAACCTGCGGTAGGAGGCCTCGAGGAACCCGGTGGTGAACAGCACGAAATGCGGCGGCGCCGCGCCGGCCTGGGTAGCGAACAGGATCTTCGGCTGCTTGCCGCCGCGCACCGGCGGCGGGGTGGCCGCGACAAGGGCGCCCAGCCAGGCGTTCAGCCGCCCGGTCGACACCCGGGTCTCCCAGCCGGCCAGCGCCACCTCGATCGCCGGGGCGAGCCGGTCCAGGTGCCGTCCCGTCGTGGCCGACAGGTTCACCCGCGGCGCCCAGCGTGCCGTGTACAGCTGCCGGTCGAGCTCGCGATCAAGGAAATGACGGCGATCCTCGTCGACCAGGTCCCATTTGTTGCAGGCGAGCACGAGCCCCCGGCCCGCCTCGATCACCATGCCGACAATCCGCAGGTCCTGCTCGGCGAGCGGCTGGCTCGCGTCGATCAGCACCACCGCGACCTCGGCCCGGTCGAGCGCGCTCGCGGTCCGCAGCGCCGAGTAGTAGTCGGCCCCCTGGCTGTCCCGGAACCGGCGCCTGATGCCCGCCGTGTCGACGAACCGCCAGGTCTTCCCGGCCAGGTCGATGAGCTCGTCCACCGGGTCGCGGGTGGTGCCCGCCACATCGTCGACGAGCGCCCGCGGCTGGCCAGCGAGCTTGTTGAGAAGGCTGGATTTGCCCACGTTCGGACGGCCGATCAGGGCGATTCGCCGTGGCCCTTTTTCCGTTCCGAACGGCTCCGGCGGACCATCGGGCATCGCCGCGAGAACCGCGTCGAGCAGGTCTCCGCTGCCCCGCCCGTGCAGCGCGCTCACCGGGTACGGCTCACCCAGGCCCAGCGACCACAGCGAGGCCGCGGCCGGCTCGCCTGGCGCGTCGTCCACCTTGTTGGCGGCGAGCACTACCGGTTTGCCGCTGCGGCGCAGCACGGCCGCGACAGCCTCGTCCGCGTCCGTCGCCCCGACCACCGCGTCCACGACGAACAGCACGGCGTGGGCCGTGTCTACAGCCAGCTTCGCCTGCCAGGTGACCCGGGCGGCCAGGGCCTGCGTCCCCTCCGTCGCAGGATCCCAGCCGCCGGTGTCTACCAGGGTGAACGCGCGCCCGGCCCAGCTCGCGTCGTAGGCGATCCGGTCGCGGGTGACGCCTGGCTTATCCTCCACGACTGCCTGGCGACTGCCGAGGATCCGGTTGACCAGCGTGGACTTGCCGACATTCGGCCTTCCGACGACCGCAACGATGGGTGTCGGGCCTGGCCCGCTCGCGTCCTGCTCCAGCTCTGTCACGGAGTCCAGGCTATGTGCGTTCGGCATGATCAGATCCTCCATGCCGAGCCGGCGGTCCGCCTTGCCTCCGCCAGGGCGACGATCGCGCCGATCACCCCGGTGACGTTGAGCGTGGTGGAGTCGATGGCTACGGCGTCGGCTGCTTGTTCCATCTGCGGGGCATCCAGCCGGTCCCGGCGTGCCTGCTCGGTCCTGGTCAGCTCGACCGTGGCGACGGGATCACCGGCCAGGTCGGCGGCGCGGCGGCGGGCCCGGGCCGTCTCGGTCGCCGTGAGGAATACCTTGACGGCCGCATCAGGGGCCACCACGGTCCCGATGTCGCGCCCTTCGGCGACGATGCCGCCGGCCTCCGCGCATGCTTTGGCGATGATCTCCTGCTGCCTCGCGATCAGGTGCCTGCGCACCTCGGGGACCGAGGCCACCGCGCTAACCGCGTTGGACACCAGCCGGTCGCGGATCGGGCCGGACACATCTGCGCCGTCCACGGTCACTACGGGCGCGTCCGGGTCGGTGGCCACCTCGATGGCCGGGCGCGTCGCGCTGGCGGCCACCGTCGCGGCATCGGTCACGTCGATGTGCCGGGTCAGAAGCCACCAGGTCAGCGCCCGGTACATGGCTCCGGTGTCCAGGTAGCGAAGACCCAGCGCCTGAGCCGCCCCGCGCGCGGCACTCGATTTACCGGAGCCGGAAGGTCCATCTACCGCGATAACAAGGCAATCGGCCACGAGGTGATGCTACCGGCGGACCGGCTGCCGCCCGTCCGGCTGCGGATTTTCGGCCAGACGTGGGCCGGCCGCCGGAGGTCGGCTGGGCGCCGGCTGCGGGCT
>PMSU01000073.1 GCA_003168255.1 Actinomycetota bacterium | reverse complement strand
CCCTGCAGCCAGATGATCAGCACGAACTGCAGGCCGCCCTGCGCGAGCCGGGCGGTGAACCCGGTGAGGTTGCCGGCCGTGAACGCCCTGATCTTGAACAGGCGCAGCTGGAACAGCGGCTCGGCGACTCTACGCTCGATCGCCGCGAACACGGCCAGCAATACCGCGCCGCCGGCGAGCCCCGCGATCACCGCCGGGTTCGACCAGCCCAACGCGCGCCCGTCGTGCGACTGAATCCCGTAGGTGACCGCGACGAGAATCGCGCTCAGGCCGATCGCGAAGGTGGCGTTGCCCCACCAGTCGATCCGCGCCGGGTGCCGCGCCCCGTTGTCCCGCAGCCGGAAGTACGCCCACAAGGTCCCCGCGATGCCTACCGGCACGTTCACCCAGAACACCGCCCGCCAGTCCCACGCCGCGAGCAGCCCCCCGGCGGTCAGCCCGATGAACTGCCCGGCGAGCCCCGCGACCTGGTTCACGCCCAGGGCGAAGCCGCGCCGCTCCCGCGGGAAGGCGTCGGTCAGGATCGCGGCCGAGTTCGCCGAGAGCATCGAGGCGCCGAACGCCTGCAGGAAGCGCCAGCCGATCAGCCACAGCGCCGCATGCGAACCCGTGAAGGGATCCAGCGACAGCAGGATCGAGGCCACCGTGAATACCACGAAGCCTAGGTTGTAGATCCTGACCCGGCCCAGGATGTCTCCCAGCCGACCGAGATTCACCACGAACACCGCCTGCACCAGCCGGTAGCCCATGATCATCCACAGCAGGTAGGCGATGTTCGCCTGAGCCAGCGGATCCAGGTGAATGCCATTGAAGATCGCCGGCAGGGCGATCAGGATGATCGACCCGTCCAGGCTCGACATGAACACGGCCATCGTCGTGTTGGTCAGTGCCACCCACCGGTACCGGTCGGCCTCGGAGGAGCGGGGCCTCGCTGTCCGCGGTCTGCTTGGCTGGCTGCTCATCACTTCTCCGGCTTGCCACGGGTCTCGCGACACGGGGCACTGCGCAGTGAGCGCGGAACCCGCGCTCACTGTTTAGGTATACGAAAGACTTAATTAGGTATACTAACTATCCATGGAGAAGAATGCAACTGAGGAGCAGCCCGCCGAGGTCGAGGGGGCCGACCTCGGCGGCCAGGTACGCTCCGCGGTCGGACGCCTCTACCGCCGCTTTCGCAGCGAACGCCCCGAAGGCAGCCTCGGAGACGCGGCACTCGCCGTGCTCACCCGCCTCCACAAGCACGGACCGCAGACCCTGACCGAGCTCAGCGAGCACGACCGGGTCTCCCCCGCCTCCATGAGCCAGACCGTGAACCGCCTCACCTCAGCCGGCTACGCCGTACGCACCCGCGACCCGGACGACCGCCGCAAGGTACTCTTCAGCGCCACCGCCGAAGGCGACGAACTCGCCAGCGCCACCCGGGCACAGCGCAACGCCTGGCTCGACCAGCGGCTAAGCGCCCTCAGCGCCGAAGACCGCGCGGTAATCGCCCGCGCCACGGCACTCCTCAGCAGCATCGCCGACTCATGACAGACCGCTAGGGGTACGTCCGCAGCCGCGTCCTCGACGAGATCCGGCTCGCCAAGGTGCGCCTGGCCCAGCGCGAGCCCGCCGAGTCCGCCGCAGTCGGCACGCACGCCATCCGGCTCGCCGCCGACGCCCGCTCCTCCCTCATCGTCAACTGACTCGCCGGGTTCTGCCGCGACCTGACCGCCCGGCACCCCGACGGGCCCGAGGTAGCCAGCTTCCGGGAGCAGGCACGAGACTACGTCCGCAAGGCCGCCCCAGCCCGGTCCGGTGACCTGTGATGCCCGCCTACGAACGCGCGGGCGACCCGCGCCCGCTGCGCCCGGCCACTGTCACGCTCTCCCGAATGCCCAGCCCAGCCATCAGCACCCGCCTTCCGGGCCGCACTCGTCCCGGGAAATCACGCGGGCCGGGCGGACACACGAGGATGCACCCCCGACTCGGCGGCGCACGTCAAGCCCGGACACGCCGCCAGCGCGGCCCGTCCGTGGCCGTCCGTGGAAAGCCGACGGTTACACCGACCGCGCGACAGGCGCCGTACACGTCTGTGGACACCGCAACATCGGGGTCTACAGCGCGACAAGGTGACACACGCTGGGACAGAGAAGAATCGGCCCGCATAGCCGAGAAATCCCAGCTAGCGGGCCGTTTCCGCAGGTAGAGGCAGGTGGGCCGGAGGACCCGAGCCTCCGCATGTGGCCATCAGGTCTTACCAAATTCGCGGAGGTCGGCGGCCAGGTTGTTCGCCGAGCGCAGAGCGCTGGGGTGGTCTTGGCCTTGTATGCGGCGCTGGCGGGCCAGGGAGTCGTGGTCCAGGTCGCGGGCGGCCCGCACCTCACCCAGCATGCGCAGGCCGAGGGCTAGATTGTGGGCAGAGTTCAGTGTGTCGGGGTGGTCTTCCCCCAGGACGCGCCGCCGGCGCGCCAGGGTGTCTTGGTTCAGGTCGCGGGCTTCAGCGTAGCGGCCCATCTCCAGCAGCGCCCAGGCGAGATAGTGCGCGGCCATCAGCGTGTGCTCATGATCCTGGCCGAGCCGGTCGCGCCACTGCTGGTGGAGATTGCTCATGAGTTCCCGGGGGGTGCGGGCATCGCCGCGCTCAATCAGATACCAGCACACGCGGCGAACCAGTTGGCGCAGTGCGGGGTTATCGGTGGTAGCTAGGTCGGCGGTCAGCACGTGCGGCATCAGCTGCGCCCAGCGGACCCAGGTCGCGGGATTGGGCGGGTCGCCGGGGTCGCTGGCCGCCAGGATCGCTTCGGCGCGCCTGCGCGTGGCTGAGGCGCACGCGGGGGTGAGCCGGTCGCGGAGGATGGCCTGGGTGAGCCGGTGCATCTGCAGCCCGCGATGATCGATGCGGGCCAGCGACTGCCTCGCCATATGAGCCAGGGTCTGCCGCCAGGCCAGCGGGTCGGCAGCCCGGGCTGCCAGCTCGCCGGGCAACAGGCCAGCGGCGCTGGTGAACAGGTCCTCAGGGATCGGCTCGGGTGCGAGAAATGCGCACAGGCTGGCTAGCTCAGCAGCGGCTGGGTCGTGGTCGAATAGCCGGGCCGTTATCACAGCGGTCGCGGCCGCTAGCGAGTGTGGGTAAGACCCCGGCGCCCCCCGGTCGAGCAGCTGCCCGGCCCGGGTCTGCAGCAGGCTCAGATACTGGCTCGCCGGTGTGCCGGTCTCGACCATGAACCCAGCGGCCTGGGCAATGGCCAGCGGCAGGTCGCCGAGCTCCGCGGCGAGCCGGTCTGCGTCGGCTTTGGTGAGTCTGGGAACCCGGCGCCGCAGCATCTTGGTCGATTCGGTCCGGGTGAGCACGTCTACCTCGACCGGCGTTGCGACCTCGTCCCAGCCACGCTCGCGGGAGGTGATGAGTACGTGCCCGCCGTCTCCCGGCAGCCACGGCGCCACATCCGCGGGTGCCCCGGCGTTGTCGAAGATCAGCAGCCATCGGCCGCGGTGCCGCAACTCGGCCAGTACCGCCGCCCGAACCGCCTCGCTCCCAGCCCCGGCCGGAATGCATACCAGCGCCTGCCCAAGGCCAGCGATCTGGTCCCCGATCAGCCCACCTTGCTCGGCGTTGATCCACCAGGCCAGGTCATAGCTCCCGGCGAAACGGTGCGCGTACTCGGCCGCTAGCTGGGTCTTGCCCACCCCGCCCATCCCATGCAGCGCCTGCACCACCGCTGAATGCCCGGCCAGCAGCCGCTCCCGCACCGCCGCCAGCAGGTCGTCGCGGCCGGTGAACGCGCGATTGCGGGCCGGGATATTCCACAACCGCGGCCTCACCGCATCAGGCCGCCGCCCCGATCTTTCCAGCGCAGTCAGCACGTCCACAGCCGGGGTGCGCCCGCGGGCCGCCTCCACGAACACCACGCCCACCGGCCCGGTCATGCCAAGCGCCCCGGCCAGCAGCATGGCGGTGTCCTTGCGCGCCGTGCGGTTGATACCCCGCTCCAGGTCACTGACCGCCCGCGGGGAGAGACCCGCCGCCTCCGCCAGCTCCTCTTGGGTCAGCTTCACCTCGCCCCGTAGCTGCCGCAACAGCCCGGCAAACGACAAAGAAGGCTGCTCTGTCACGGCCCCGCCCCTCGCACGCCCACAGCCAGCGCCTCACCACCACTGCTGACGTGGGGAAAACACTGCGCCAACCGTACGTCGGCCTTGCGCTGCACGCTATCTCCCACCCGCCAGGCGCCAGGATCCCGGCAACTTCCAACGAACGTCGGCCAGGCTCTCCAGAGCATCGCTGCCGTCATACCGGGGCCGCGACAACCCTACGCAGCCGCTCCTGTGGGCCTTCATGTGAGCGGTTACGTATGGTGCGCACTCTGGCTGCCTGTGAGCCTGGGACCAGAAGCATCCAAGCCACAAGGTCCCGGGGACGATGACGAACACGGTGGTACGGACGCGGCCAGCGGCTGGCTCAACCCGAGCAATCAAGCTGGGAGCGCGCCCGGGCCAACCGCTCCACGCTGACACCGATGCGGATCACCTGGCTGCCAGCGCCCCCTCAGCACAAAGGAAACCATAATGCGCACCATGCTCGCCGCACTTGCGGCCGGGGCCGCCGCCACGCTCGCGGCCACCCTCGCCCTCCCCGCCGCCGCGCAGGCGGCCACCACCCTAGCCTCCGCCGTCCCGGCGCCGCAGAAAAGCCTGTACGTGGCCGGATACCAGCAGACGGGCTGCAACCACAACGGCTACCCGGTCTACATCGAGATCAGCGGTACGGTCAAGGTACCCACCGCCACCGATCCCACCGGCACCCCCGGCATCTCCTACGACCTCTACAGCTTTGGCGGACTGAACAGCGGGGTGAGCGGCGGAGTGGCGGTGGACAACTCCGACGACCAGGCGTTCTACACCGCCTTCGGCGAGTGGAACGGCTTGCCAGTCACCGCCTTCTCCGTGCAGCCGGGCGACAAGCTGCAGGTGACGATCGAAAACGAGGGCTCATCCGGGTACCTGGTGGAGATCTTCGACGAGAACAGCGGCCAGGAATGGGCGCAAGTTAACCCCGATTCCAGCGCCAACGAGTGCCAGGCCGCCGCGTACGAGGAGTCGCCCTACCCCTCCTATGACTTCACGACTAAGACCACTCCAGTCGCCTTCGACTTCACCCGGGTGTGGTGGGGGGAGGAAGGCCAGGGAGTAGCCAAAGTGAGCAAGCTGCTGGGCAAACTGCCCACCTACGCCGAGCTGTACCGGTTCAACCTGGTAAACGCCAGCGGCGCCACGGTCGCGGCCACGTCCAAACCCACCGACAGCAACAACAACTTCACCGTCACCGACAAGTAACCCAGGCGCCCGGGGCCACAAAGGAGCTGATCACCATGAGACAACAACCGCGCAGGGCAGTCAGACAGGTCACCACCCCCGCTGATCAGGCTGCCGGCGGGTAGCGAACGCCGATGGCCCGCGACACCGTCGCCTGGGTCAGGTTCTGACCGAGGCGCTTGTCAATGCATGAACGCTACCGGGCTTAAATGCACTGCACGTGAGTTGCGCAATTACTCCATGCGCACGTGGGGCCACCATATTGGCCATTGCATGAGTCGTACCAGAAATAGCACCACTCCGGGTTCGGGCATCCCGAACCGCAGTTGCCAGGAGAGCAGTACCACGTGATGTCGCACGAGCAGTCCGGCTTGACCACGATGCCGTTGGTGTCCGGTCCGGGTTTGCCTGCGCGCGGGTAGACAGCCCCGACGTTCTTGCTCGGGGGGACGATGGAACGCTTTCCGGTGGTCCCGGCCGTTGCCTGGGAAATTCCCAGTGTTTCGAGCCCGCCGACCACGATGGCGGCCAGTCCTGCCTGCCGCAGGAAGCCGCGGCGCCCGGGACCGCTCGGCTGCTGCCTGCGCTCCGTCCCGGGTCCGGATTGGTGTCTCAAATGCTTCATGCGCGCTCCCTGTCGCCAATCGCCGCCCATGCCTTGCGCACGTGCGACTATCTGGCGTTATAAATCACCGTTTCAGCATAGAAGCGGTACTCAAGGCTGCCCATGTCAGCGACGACTCTCCTGGGTAACGAATCAGAAGCAGATGATTGTTCCAGAGATACCGAAATCACTCGTGTGACTAGATTGGACTCCATGTGCACAGGGTGTGACGGATGGTCCTGTCGGGACATACGTGTATCCATTAGATTCATCAGTGCCGTGCCTTGCCGCGAGGAGGTCCGATGGGAGCACTGCTCATCCTGATGGTCCGCTGGATCATCGCTGGTATCTTCCTGCGGGCCGGTGTGGTCAAGCTCGGCGACCGGGCCGGCTTCCGGGCCGCCGTGGCGAACTACCAACTGGTGCCGTCCACGCTCGTCGCGCCGGTTGCCGCCGTGCTGCCAGTTGCCGAGATCGCTGGAGCTGTGCTGCTCGCCGCTGGGATTCTCACCGCGCCCGCGGCGATCGCGCTCGGCTTACTGCTGACTGCTTTCGCCAGCGCGATCGCGCTGGCTCTCGCCCAAGGGCGCAGCTTCGACTGTGGTTGCTCCGGCACAGCAACGCCGAGCCGGATCGGCTGGCGTCACGTCGCGCTCGACCTGGTGCTGGCCGCGGGCGCGGCGCTCGTCGCCGGGTACGGCCCGGTCGCGCTGTCGGTCTGGCCGGGTCCGCTCAGGGTGGATCCGTGGAAGGTGCCAGCCGGCGGCATCACGCCGACAGTGATCGCCGTGCTCGTTGTTCTGATGACCACGCTGGTGACCCGCCAGGCAGCTTTCGTCAGGGGCCTGATGACCTCTGCTACCGACACGGCGAGACGGCCGGGGATTCCAGGGAGGTAGCCAATGCCCGTTGGATGGGCTCTCGCCGTCGTGGTCATCGCGGTGGCCCTGCTCGTGCTCGCGGTGCTGATGCTGGGCGTGCTGCGGCAGGTCGCGCCCCTGCTAGAGGCGGTGAACGCGCAACTCGAAGCGGTGAGCGCACAGGTCGGGGCATCCCCGGGGCATCGGTCCAGGATGAGACTGCCCGGACTGACCGTGGGCAATGCGCTGCCGCCCTTCACCGCGCGGGACGCGCAGGGCAAGGTCACCAACGACAACCTGCGCGGACGATCGGTCATCCTGGCGTTCCTGAGCGCAGGATGCCGACCGTGCCAGCTCATCGCCGGCCAGCTCGCGGCCGAAGGGACCGGCGATCTGACCGGGCGGCTGCTCGTCGTCACGGCGGAGGGCGAGCCCGCCGCTCTTGGCCTGCCGCCGGACGTGCCCACGCTGATCGAGGACAACCACGAGGTCAGCGAGGCCCTGACCCTGCTCGGAACTCCGTTCGCGATCGCCGTGGACGCCGAGGGCACAGTACGCGGGATGACCGTGCCGAACACCTGTGCCGACCTGGCCCAGCTCGCCGCGTTGCTCGGCTAGTGCCCGGCTCGGGTGTCCACGGGCCGCCGAGCTTGTCCCAAGACAGGCCGTCGGCGGACGTCCGGCCTGTCACCGAGGACGGCAGGCCGGAGAAGGTGAGCACCTTCGGCACGGCGGCCGCGCCACCCGAGGTTCCCGAGGTGCCCTTGAAGCCGCCAGTGAGCAGGAACCCGGCGGCGATCCCGCCACCGGCGAGCACCACGACGGCTCCGGCCGCCGCCCACACGAGCCACCCGCGCCCACGACCTGCCGTGCGCGGGGAGTGGCCTGTCGCGTCGGACCCGGGTAGCCGGGAGCTTCTGGGAAGCCGCTCTGCTGCTGATACGTCCGGCTTGCCCCTGGTAGCCAGGCTGGGTCCCTGGTATCCCGGCTGCGGGGAATAGCCCGGCGCGCTCGGCACCCCTGCAAGCCGCTTCCACCGCGTCAGCGACTGTAGCTAAGGCCACTGTGGCAGGGAAACGGGGATGAGGGAGTTAGGCACGAGCGTGGCCACGGAGACGTGCGGCCAGAGTATGCCGTTGAAGTTCAGGATCACCTTCTGGGAGTACTGGATCTGGGTCGAGGTGACTTTGATCTGGCGCGGTTGGGTGACCGCGGTGGGTGGCTTCACCAAGAACACCGGCGCGGGCCCGCCGGTGGTGTGGGCGGGGATAGCGAGTGGCGGCTGGCCGGGAGTCCAGGACGGCACGGTGAGGGTGTGCTGGACCGTCTCGATCCAGAAGAAGGAGCTCATCTGCGTGCTCTGCGCGTTCGGCTGGGTCGCGGTCTGGTTGCCGAGGAGGAAGGCGATGTTATCGGTACCGCCGCCAAATAGTGGGCTGCCGGGGGTCGTGGCGACGCCCAGGGCGGTGGTTGACAGGATGGTCTGGTGGGCGGTGGCGTTGCGCAGGACGGTGTTCGGGTCGTCCAGGATGTCCTGAGTGATGGAACCGTCCTTTATGAACGAGCCCAGGTCCTGCGGGATCCTCGCGGTGCGCGCATTGCTGGCAGTCTGGCTGGGGAACGCCCCAGTCGACGGCGTGATGCTGACCGGAGGGATCGAGGGCGGCCCGCTGAAGGTCCGGAATGTGCCCTGGGCGTTGATCGTGGTGCCGTGCGGGATCGACGCCATCCGCACCAGGGTCGTCTCCTCGGCGGGGTCCTTGGTCGCGGGAATGTTCATCCACAGTCCGGGCTCGAAATGGATGCCGATAGGCTTCGCCGGGTGGGTGATGTCGCTGACGGTCAGCAGGTATGTGACACCGTTGAGGAAGATGTCCGGCGTCACCTCGCCGCGGTTGGGCACCGATCCCAACGGCCGCGAGAAGGACAGCGTCTGGCTGGTGAGGTTCAGTTCCAGGAGGTTGTCGGATGCCCCTGGGGAGACGGGCAGCTTGGTCGGTGAGCCGCTGTCGGGCCGGAAGATGGTGTTGAATCCATGGCCGTGGAACGTGCCAGTGAACGCGGACAGTGGCCCTAAGCTGGGCACTCGTGGATGGGCGGGTGCCGGTGTGCTGCCTTCGGTGCTTGGCACCGCACCGAATTCGAAATTGCCGGGAAGAAAGAGGGCAGGCGTCAGAGCACCGGATTCACGGCTTGTTTCAGGCATGGTTCAACCCCGGGATACGCATTGAATTCTCCCCGTGATCGTCGTTCAAGGGCGTCTTGGCAAGTAAACGATCAGCGCATCGCCAAAGTGCACAGTTACAGTAAAGAACAAGTAAAACTTGTAATCACTCAGTGCGCATATGCTGTTACGCACCGCCTGCCTCTGATACGGCGGCCGCGTTCGCTGTGATCATGGTTTGGTACCGGCGCAGGCGTTCCAGCGTTGGTGGCCTGGCCGGTGCGGTGGTGGCGGCGTAGCCGCCACCACAAGGAGCAGTGCGGCTAGTGGGCCCGGTCGCGCTGGGGTGGCGGAATGACGGTGCCGCGCAGCAGCCGCAGTAGGTGCCGGGCGTGATGGGGATCAGCCCGGCCGGCCCGGGCTGGGGTCGTGCTGGCGTTGTGCGAAGCGCGAGCGACTCCGTGATCGCGCCTTCCTTTACGACCACGCGACGAAGCTGTGAACATGTCGCGAACCCGCGGTCGGCTCCGTCACTGGGGTGGACCGACACTATGAGAATCGGAGGAGGCACCCATGTCACACGTACGACGGTTCGACCATGTCGGCATCACCGTCGCGGACCTCGACAAAGTGACGGCGTTCTTCGTCGGGCTGGACCTCGAGGTCGAGGGCACGCGGATGTTCGTCGAGGGCGAGTTCTTGGACACTGTCATCGGCATCCCCAACTCCCGGACCGAGATTGTCATGCTGCGGCCGCCCGACGGAGGTACCCGGCTGGAGCTCTCGAGCTTCGTCCGGCCCGACCATCAGCCCGGGTCACCCGCCGCGATGGCCAACGAACTGGGGCTGCGCAACGTGGCCTTCGAGGTCGACGACCTCCAGGCAGCTGTCGACCGGCTGGCCGCAGACGGCTACGGGCTGGTCGGCGGCATCGGCCAGTACGAGCAGACTTGGCGCATGGCCTACGTGCGCGGTCCGGAGGGGATCATCGTGTCCCTGGCCGAGCGGATCGCCTGACGCACCTTCGTCGCTGGATCAGAAATCTCATCGACATCCTCCGATGACAACCTCCGATACCCCGCGCCACCACAACCTCCTCGGGGTCAGCAAAGCACCACTCATCGGCGCGGCCGCGCGACTGGCGGCATGACCGGATGCCCGGCGGGCTGGTGAGGTGTAATCCGGTGGCGCAGTCCGTGGAAGGCTCCGATCATGTGCTTGTGGTGACTGAGCAGGAGACCGTGACGCTGTGGCGGCCGACCGGACCGGAGGAACTCGCGCTGGTTGAGGCCTCTGGCTGGCGTGAATGGCCGCCGCGGCTGCCTGGACAACCGATCTTTTATCCCGTCCTCAACGAGGACTACGCCGTCAAGATCGCGCGGGACTGGAACGTCAAGCGGGCCGGCGCGGGGTTCGTCACCCGCTTCCAGGTCCGCCGGTCCTTCCTCGACCATTACGAAGTTCATCAAGTCGGCGGGCAGACTATCTTGGAATACTGGATCCCTGCCGAGGACCTTCCTGCCCTCAACGCCAGCATCGTCGGTGCCATTGAGGTGACAGCCGAGTATCGCTGACCGCCCCGCTGTATGCGGCATGAGCGCGTTAGTCCGGGCGCACCTGATCCACTAATCTGCGCGACAACGGCGGCTCTTCGACTACGACCTTGCGGTTGGTTGGAGGTCAAGCTCTAGGGACAGGTTCTGGCGGCAGTTGATGTCAGTCCCGGTTGTTCACCCCTGGCCACAGTGGTTGCCGGTCGCCTGGAGCACCGCGATGATCGCGGCGCCGGGCCAGGTGGCGGTCATGAAATGGCGGGGCGGGTTGCTGGAAGAGGGAATGACGCTGCTGCCGCCCGGCAGCTCTGGCCAGGCATGGCTGACCGGGCACGCTGGCTTCATTGATGTCGTCACCAAGGAGTTCCCCGGTGTCGTCACCCGCACCTCCGGCACGTCCTGGGCACCGAGGGCCGGGATGCGGTGGGGATGACTGGCGGTCGTTACTTATGTGTTTTGTGCACGTGCAAGAGGTGCACGGGCCCGCTTGCACAACCCCGTGCGGCTACTCATCGTCACCACCACCGCCTCCGGCGACGCGCCACTGTCCTCGGCTGGTCTGGATGACGCGTCCAGCCTCGGCAAGCTCCCTGGAGCCGGTAGTAGATCCAGCGCCGGCTCATGCCGGTCTCGGGCACCAGGTCAGGGACCGGGACTCCCTAGTCAGGGGCGAGGGACAGGGCCGCCCACAGCATGACCTCCGGGTCGATTCCGGGGTTGTCGATACCGGCCTGGCCATCCTGTCCGGCGTGGACGGCTGAGCAGCGCACGGTGCCACAGCGGCAGCCTTTCCCGCCTAGGTGGCGTCATCACGCGGTATCCGGGTAGCGGACTTCCCCGCTCACCAGAAGGGTGCCGATGCTGACCTATCTGCTCGCGGTGCTGGCGACGTGCGCCAATGCCACGTCGTCTGTGCTGCTGCGGAAAGCCAACCGCAAGGCTCCCCAGCGCCACAACCTGAGCCCCAAGCTCATCTGGAGCCTGGCCCGCGAGCCGGTCTGGTTCGGCGGCATCCTGGCCATCATCGCTGGATTCCTGCTCCAGGCCAGCGCGCTGGGCAGCGGAGAGCTGGCGGTCGTGCTCGCCATCGGGGCTGGTGCTGCCCTCGGCCTGACGGCGGCCCTGAAGAAGGGCATGGCGGACACCTACGCGCAAGGATTCGGCGCTCTGTTCACCACCTGGGAGCTCTACGGCATGATCGCGACCGGGGTACTGGGCTTCTTCCTGGTCCAGTCGGCCATGAACGCCGGCCGGCTGATCGCCGCTCAGCCCGGCCCGACGCTGACTGACCCCCTGGTGTGGGGCGTGCTGGCCTTCCACGAACACATCCGGGGCGGATGGCACGCCGGCCTGGCGGTCGTCAGCGGACTGGACATGGCGTTCGCCGTGGTCACGCTGGCCCGCTCGCCGCTGTTGTCCGAATCCAGCGAAGCCGCCGAAGAGCGCCAGCCCGTAGGGGCGCCGGGCGGTGACTGACCAGCCCGGGACACGGCCGCGCGTAGGCCGTGCCCGAGAAAGCGAGGAAGACGCGGGTGCCGCTGCTGCCGCGCCTACTGTCAGGCAACTATCTGCATAGCCGTCGACGGGTGCTGGCCGTGCTGCTGGCCGCGGCCACCCTGATGGAACTGGCCGCCGGCACTGGCCTGGCTTATATGGCCGGCTTCGACCGCGTGCGCATGGCGCTGGGCCGTTTCGACGGGGTGTGGCTGGCCGCGCTGGCTGGCGTGCTGCTGTTGTCGTTCATGGGTTACTTCTACGCCTACCGGGGTGTCTTCACGGTCGAGGGCGGACCCAGGCTGACGCCTCATCCGCGTGCTGTTCACCCACCCGCGGCGGTGGGGATCGGCGGTCGGGGGCATGGCGTTGTTCTGGGCGGCCGACGCCTTCGCCGTGTGGGCGGGCCTGGCCACGTTCGGGTTCCAGATGAACCCGGCCGCCTTGTTCGTCGGCTACGCGACCGGGATGGTCTTCACCCGGCGCACCGGACCGCTGGCCGGCGCCGGAGTCCTGACTCTGGTCCTGCCGCTGACGATCTGGGCCAGCGGCGCGCCCTTCGCGACCGCGATCGCCGGGGTGTTCGTCTATCGCGTGCTGGCCCTGTGGCTGCCGCTACCCGGCTCGCTCGCGGCCCTGCCGGACCTGCGGGAGATGGGCGGGGACGACCCCGCGTCCAGCTGACGAGCCATCAGCGGCGCAACCCGGCCAGCGCTTCGAGCAGCCGGTCCACCGCAGCCTGGGTGTTGTAGTGGATGAACCCGATCCGGCGTAGAAGTTGCCGCGACGCGAGCCTCCCGTGAGCCTGCTCACCGAGGAGACCTACGACTCGCCGATGCGCGGTGGTAAAACACGTGCCCGGCTGAGCCCGCTCCATGTTTCCAGGTCGCCTCGTGCAGCCCGGCGCAGCCAACCCGGTGAGCGCGCTGGAGTGGCCGACTCGCTGCCCAGAGAGATCCTGACCGACACGACGGCCGGATGTCCCTAGGTCCATCGCAGGTCCATCAGAAGTCCACGAATAGTGCCCTCCTGATGGTCCGTCAGGCACCAAACAGTGCTGATGAGCAGCGCTCCTTCCCCATCCCCCGTCCCTCCCCTGGACGCTAGATCTGTCCCTTACCAAAGATCATCCAGGGCCGTGATTGCTCGGCTGCCCCGGTACTGCCCGCCGCGGCGTAGTGCGCTGACCGTCCGGCATGCCTCGGTAGGCCCTCGAACCTTCCCGTCGTGTGTCCTGCGGGACCCGCTGCCGCAGCCAGTTCGGGAAGTACCGGGGCGACTCGTCTCTGCGGGCCGGGCGGATGAGCGTGAGGTCCAGGCCGGGGCTGGCGAAGAACTCCTCGGTGCCCTCACCGGCCAGGCCCTTATCGGTCACGATGGCGGTGCCGGGCGCCGGCCGGTTGGCCGGGTGATCTTTGAGCATCTTCTTACAGTCCCCTGGACAATCCAGTGCGTTCCGGCGCGCTAACGGGGCGTGATCGCGATGGCGTAGGGGTCCCTCCCGGTCTTGACCGGGGGGAGGGCGGTGTTGGTGGCGGTGCGGATCGGGGTCACTGTGCCGGATCCGGAGTTGGCGACGTAGGCGGTGCTCCCGTCCGGGGTGATCGCGGTGGCCTGGGGGTCCCTCCCGACCCTGACCGGGGGCAGGGCGGTGTTGGTGGCGGTGCGGATCGGGGTCACCGTCCCCGAGCCAATGTTGCCGACGTAGGTGATGCTCCCGTCCGGGGTGATCGCGATGGCGAACGGCTGGCGCCCCACCTTGACCGGGGGCAGGGCGGTGTTGGTGGCGGTGCGGATCGGGATCACCGCCCCCCCCCGCCGATGCTGGTGACGTAGGCGGTCCTCCCGTCCGGGGTGATCGCGATGGCGTAGAGGGCCCCCCGGTCTTGACCGCGGCTAGGGCGGTGTTGGTAGCGGTGCGGATCGGGGTCACCGTGCCGGATCCGGCGTTGGCGACGTAGGCGGCAGCCCGGTGACCCCGGCCTGCCCCTGGGCCTGCCCCGGGGCAGGCCCAGGCCCCGGAAGCCGCCCGGGGGCTATGGATTGCACCGGAGACGGTCAGGGTGCCGGCTATCACGGCGACGACCGCAGCGGCGGCGGCCAGCGGTGTCGCCCAGCCCGGCCAGCGGCGCCCGGGCCCCGGCGGGATGGCGATCCAACGCCGGCCCGGCGCCCTCCGGCTGGCCGCCCTCGAGTCTTCGGCGATGGCAGTGAGGAGCCGGGCCCGCGCCCCGGCGAGCCGCTGCGGACCGGGCGGCAGCACAACCCGGCACATGTCTTCGAGCCGCTTCATCTCGTCCATCGCTGTGAATCCCTTCCTGAGCGGGCAGGGTCCTGCCCGCTCAGCAACTCGCGAACTATCCGCCGCGCCCGGGCCAGCCGCGACGACACCGTCCCGGCAGGCACCCCCAGCGCCAGCCCGGCCTCCTGGTAGCCGAGCCCGCTGGCCACCAGCAGCAGCACGTCCCGCTGCGCCGGGGCCAGCGCGGCCAGCGCGGCCGCAAGCTCACGGCTGGCGGCCTGCGCGGTCACCCGGTCAGCGCCCCGGTCCCCGACCGGGTCGGCGACCGGGTCGGCAGCAGGGTCCACCCCTGTGCGGGCGATGGCACGCAAGAACCTGACCTCATCCCGCCAGTGCTGCCCGACGAGCCGGGTCGCGATGCCGTACAGCCACGGCCGTGCGTCAGCCTGCCCGGCGTCATAACGACCCCGCTTCCGGAAAGCCACTAAGAAGGTCTCCGCGACCAGGTCATCGGCGGCATCAGGCCCCAGCCGCCGCGCGATGTACCGGTGGACCGCTGGCGCATGCCGGTCGAACAGCAAACCGAAACACTCCGGCGCACGCAGCGACCGCGCGATCAGCGAGGCATCATCACCCGCATCCGGGCCTGCACCGGCAGGCCCGGATGCCCGCCGCGCGATATCACTCATCTCGGCCTCTCAGGTCTGGACTCCTGTCCACCTTCTATCCGTCGATGAGGCAAATCTTGCTCCAGCAAAGGGGCTAGGACTGCTCGTCATGGTTCAGCCTGTCCGCCGGCTGGCAGCCCGGCGGCCGCCTTGCTCCTGGGCGATCAGAAGGATCTGGAACGCATCGGAGATGAAGATGTGGCCTGCTGTCGTGGGCGCCGGGCGATGAGCAGCGGGCCGGCGACAGTCTCGGCGGTATTCCCGGCACGGTTGATCACCGAGCTAACCCAGCTTGTCTCGGCTTGTCACATCCCGGGCTGGAGATCGCTGCTGCCTAGCAGCATCTGCAGTCCGGTGCGGGCGCAGAGATCCCGCAGTTCGCGTCGGGAGATCTCGTGCGTTTCGAGCCAGTCCAGGGCGAGATTGCGAGTCATCAACAGCCAGCCGCGTGCAGCTACTCGCAGCGCAGGTGTGATGGTGACGCCATGCTCGGTGAGGACCTCGATGATCCGGTCCTCCTGTCGCCGGCGGCTGCGCGCAAGAATCGCCTGAATCTCCTCGTCCGCCGATGCCGAGCCGTAGTTAACGGCGCGGACGAACTCGACGTTGTCCTCGAAGTGCTCGAGGAAGCGGTCCAGCCCGGCCGTGAGCCGCTCTTCCATAGGAAGCGCCGGGTCCGGATCGGTCAGCGTCTGGATACGCTCAGTGGCGTCCGTGACGATGGCCCGGAACAGGTCGCGCTTGGTCGGGAAATAGCGGTACATCAACCCACGGGAGACACCGGCTTCATCGGCGATCGCCTCGATCAGCACGTCGTCGTAGGGCCGCGCGCTGAACAAGGCCGCGCCCGCGCGCAGCAACTGCGCGCGCCGCTGTCCCGGCGGCATCCGAGTCCGCGTCACAGCGCTACTTGACATGCGTTCATCATAGCCTCCACTCTGTTATTTGACATGCGTTCATCAGGAGGGCCCCGCGCCATGACCACCACTCTCACCGCTGCGCAGGCAGTACCGGTCCCGCACCCGCCGCACCGGATCCCGCTGATCGGCGATGTGATCGGCATGTCGCTGAGCACCCCGGTGCAGTCGGTGATGCGTCAAGCCGCGGACCTCGGGCCGATCTTCACTCGCAGGGTCATGAAGGTGCGGATCACGGTCGTCTCCGGGGCCGACCTGATCGCCGATCTCGTCGACGAGACCCGCTTCGCGAAGCACCTCCCACCGGCGGTCGCGCAGCTGCGCTCGATTGCCGGTGATGGCCTGTTCACGGCGTTTAACGACGAGCCGAACTGGCGGCTGGCCCACGACCTGCTGCGCCCGGCGTTCACTCAGCAGGCGATGCGCGGCTACCACCGCATCATGCTCGATGTCGCCGACCAGCTGACCGACCGGTGGGACTCCGGCGAAGCGTTCGATGTCGCCGCGGACATGACCAAGGTGACGCTGGAGACGATCGGGCGCACCGGCTTCAGTTACAGTTTCGGCTCCTTCGGCAGCGGCACCCAGCATCCATTCGTGGACGCGATGGTCCAAGCGCTCAGGCATTCCCTGCGCACCGTGTTCCGGCCGCCGGTGATCGGCGATCTACTGCTGCGCCGGGCCGACCAGCGCCAGGCCGTGAACGTGCGGACGGTATTCGAACTGGTCGAGGACGTCATCGCCACCCGCATGGCATCCGGCGGGCAGGGCCCGGACGACCTGCTCGGACTGATGCTGCGCGGCAGCGATCAGGCCGCTGCACTCGACCCGGTCAACGTGCGCAACCAGATCGTCACGTTCCTCGTCGCCGGCCACGAGACGACCTCCGGCGCGCTGTCGTTCGCGCTGTACTACCTGTCCAGGCACCCCGACGTCCTGGCCCGGGCACAAGCCGAGGTCGACAGCGTCTGGGGCCCCGACGGTGAACCGCCGTTCGAGCAGGTCGCGAAACTGCGCTATCTGCGGCGGGTGCTCGACGAGTCACTGCGACTATGGCCGACCGTGCCCGCCTTCGCCCGTGAGGCGCGCGAGGACACCCTGATCGGCGGGCGATACCCGATGCGCGAGGGGGACTGGGCGCTGGTCCTCATACCGGGTCTGCACCGCGACCCGGCCTGGGGCGCGGACCGCGACCGGTTCGACCCGGACCGATTCGAACCCGAGCGGGTCAAGGCGCGACCGGGCCACATATACAAGCCGTTCGGCACTGGCGAGCGCGCATGCATCGGCCGCCAGTTCGCGATCCACGAGGCCGTCCTCGTCCTCGGCACCCTGCTGCGCCGCTACGACCTCGTCGGCGACCCCCGCTACGACCTGCAGGTCAGCGAACGGCTCACCCTGATGCCCGCCGGCTTTATGCTCACCCCGCGCCGCCGCACCCAACCTCGGACAGCCACGGCCTCACCGAACTGACCCGATCGGCTAGCATGTCCAGCTCACTGCGGACCTCATCGCGCTGCCACAGATCCTGCCTCGTGCGGGAACCCCACGCCAGTCGAAACCAGCGAGGACACATGTCCGCCAGTGGAATACCTCACGCGGATCATCGATCGCTCGTGGCGGGTTGCCGGACCGCTGACTCGCGCCCATGACGCGGTCTATAGCGCCACCGGCGGGCTCCTCAGCATGTGCGTGCCCGGGGTGCCACCGATGCTCCTGCTCGACCACGCCGGGGACAGGAGCGGCAAGCTGCGCACCACGCCACTCGTCTACATGCCAGACGGAGACCGGGTCATCATCGTCGCCGCCAAGGGCGGCCACCCAAGAACCCAGCCTGGTTCTACAACCTGCGCGCACACCCCGACACCAGCATCCAGATCGGCAAACGGTGGATCGAGGTGCACGCCAGCAAAGCAGACGCCCATGCGCGGCGGACCCTGTGGCCGAAGGCGCTGGCCTACACCGCCCACTGGCGCCGCTACGACCGATCATGGGCAGTCACACGCCCCTGATCTGCAGTGTTCTGCTCGGTGAGCAACGCGAGTCTTGCTGCCGTCCCGATGATCATGAGCAATCGGGCGCAGTGGCCGTGAGGTGCGGGAACGAGCCATGATCAGAAGCTGCGGATGGTCCTCGGCGAGGCGACGTGCGGGGCGCACCTTCCCGTGGTGGGTGCATGGGCGGACTCAGGCATGCAGGGCAGGCCGGTAGATGAGTTCGTGGATGTGACCGTCGAGCGTCCGGCTCTCGATCAGGTCGAGGTCGAAGTCGGCCGCACCGCCGAAGACCGGGTCCGCTCCGGTCTGGCCGGTGATCACCGGGAAGAGCGTCACCTGGACGCGGTCGACCAGGCCGGCGGCCATCAGCGCCCGGTTCATCGACAGGCTGCCGTGCGAGCGCAACGGTATCTTGGACTCTTCCTTGAGCCGGGCGACGACGTCGACGGCGTCACCGCGCACGACGGTCGCGTCCGGCCAGTCGAGCGGTCCGTGCAGCGTGGTCGACACCACCGTGGCCGGCAGGTTCCTCATCCGGGTGACCCAGGGGTCGCGCACCCCGGACTCCTCGGTGCTGGCGGCCAGCAGCTGCGCGAACGCCCGGTACGTGCTGGCCCCGAAGACCATCCGCTGCTCCTGGCCGTACACGGCGAGGCGGCGGGCGAGCAGTTCGGGGCCTTGCCTGCCCCAGTAGCCGCCCCAGGTGCCGCCGCTGGCGGTGCCGAAGCCGTCGAGGCTGGAAAAGACGTCGAACGTGTAGGTAGCGGTCATGATGCTCTCCTCGAGTGCGGTTGACCGGGCCGTTGCCGGTCTCTTGCACCTTGGCTACGAACGGGCCCGGCGCCATTCGACACCACCGCGGAAAATCAGGAGGCGTATTCGCCCGGCCGGCCCCTGGATGCGGCCCCCGGGCTTGACTACGGCCACGACGGTGGCGAAGGTCAGCGTGGCCGGCGACACCGCGGGGAAGAAGAGCGTGGCACGCCGATCCAGGAGAAGATCCCTGGCCATTGCTCACGACACACGGATTTTGCTCATCCGGTGCTCATGATCATCCGGAATTGCTCACTGATCCGCGACTCCTACAGAACCCCGGCCAACTACCAATCACAAGGGCCAAGTAGCGATCACGGGCACAACGATCTTGCTGTCATTCCGGATGATCATGATCAATCAGGCACCGTAGTCGCGAGTACCGGGTCGAACAGGTCTCCTCTCCCTTGCTGGTGGCGACCCAGGTCATCCCCAGCGCAGACCCATTGACAAAACTATATAGATATTCTATGTTTATGTCATGGCTGGTGACAGTGAGACCCTTGGCGAGGCACTGTTCGCGCTGGCACCTCTGGTGATCCGCCGCAGGAGCCGGGAGCTGAGCCTGACCGCGTCGTCGGCACTGGGCACCTTGGAGCGCACCGGGCCACGGCGGCTGACCGATCTGGCGGCGAGCGAGGGAGTGACGCAGCCGTCGATGACGGCCGTTGTGTCCCAGCTGGAGGACCTGGGCTTCGCCGAACGGCGGTCCGACCCTGGCGACGGCCGGGTGGTGCTGGTCGCCATCAGCCAGGCCGGACGGCGTCATCTGTGGTCGATGCGCCGGGCCGGCGCGTCGGTGTTCACGGTCTTGATCGACAAGCTGCCGGAGCAGGAGTCGGCGGCGCTCAGCGCCGCCCTGCCGGCGCTCCGCCGCCTGCAGGAATTGGCGGCGGAAAGCCCGGACCGCCTGGCACGCATCCCGGACGCACCACCAGAGCCTGGCCCGCGCCCGGGTCGAGCGTCGCAGGGCCGCCCGGCCCGGGGCGGCCGTTGATGTCGAGGTGATCGTATGACCCAGGACGACCCAGCAGCGATCCGTTCGCACCACTGCCCGGGGCAGGCCACTGGCGGCCCGGCACCGGTGATCGTGGTCGGGCTGGATGGCTCGCCGGCCAGCTGGGACGCGTTCGCCTGGGCGGCCGGCGAAGCCGTCCGCAGCAACGGCAGCCTCATCGCCGTGTACGCCACGCCCGCGGTGGAACCTGACGCGGCGTTCGGCGGGCCGTTCGACTATGCCGCCGCCGAGCAGGCAAGACAGGAGGCAGCCAGGCTGCTGGCGGCCGGAGCCGCGCAGGTAGCCAGCGACGTCGGCGTGCCGCTGAGCTTCGTCCGGGAGCCCAGCGGAGTCACCCGCGCCCTGACCAGCGTCGCGCACTAGGCGCGCGCCGATCTCGTGGTGGTCGGCAGGTCCGCAAAGACGCTGCATCGCCTGGCCGGTTCAACCGGCCGGCGGCTCGTCTCCCGCCATGACGCGCCAGTGGTCGTGGTCGTGCCGTGACCGGGCCGCCGATGACGCCAGCATTCCACTGCCGGAGCCGGGCGAGCAGGCCCGAACGCAGGCCAGCCCGTCTGCTGGACAGCCTGGGCGCGCTGGGCGGGTGGCTGGTTGCGCCGGACCCCGGCCTCAACCGGCTGCGTACTGTCTTGTGCACGACGTTGACCATCGCTGGTGCGATCGGCGCGGAGTGGCTGTTCGTGCACTTCACCGGGACATTGCAGCGGCCGGCACCGCCAGCGGCCGCCGGGGCGGCCGCGGCGGCCCGGGTGGCGGCGGCCAATCACGGAGTGCTGATCTTCGCCATTGTCCTGGCCGGGGTCATCGGGCTGAGTGCGGCGATAGCCGTGCAGGACACGTCGCGGGGCTTGAGGACTATCGCTCGGGAAAGTCGCGCTAAGGATGATCTAGCGAAAGCGGTGGGTACGGCTAGTCTGGCCGTTCGTGAGCAGGTTTCTTACTGCCTCGGAGGAGGCGGTGTATGGCCGTTTCGCCGGCGCGCCTGATCAGTCGGTCCTTGAGCGGTTCTTCTTTCTGGATGACGGGGACCGGGGCCTGGTCGCGGCCAAACGTGGTGATCACAACCGGTTGGGGTTCGGTCTCCAGCTGGTGACGGTTCGCCATTTGGGCAGGTTTCTGGAGGATCCGCTCGACGTGCCGACCGTGGTGGTCGACTACGTGGCGTCGCAGGTTGGTGTGGCTGACCCGTCGTGTGTGAAGGCGTATCTGGATCGCAGGCAAACGCGGTATGACCACCAGGACGAGATCTGCGCGGTGTACGGGTATGGCCCGTACGCCGCGGCGAAGGACCGGCTGCTGGCGTGGGTGGGCGACCAGGCGTGGGCCACTGGTGACGGGCCCAGGGCGTTGTTTTACTCGGCGATCGCGCGGCTGCGGGCGGAGCGGGTGCTGCTGCCGGGTGTGACCACGCTGCGCGATGACGTGGCCAGCGCACGGAACACGGCCGAAGACCGGCTGCACAAGACGCTGTCGCGGGCGGTCACCGCGGCGCAGGCCGCCGACCCGGAGACGATCCTGCGGGTGCCGGAAGGGCAGCGCCGGTCACGGTTGGATTTGTGGCGGCGCGGGCCGAAGAACCCGACCGGGCGGGGGCTGATGATGTCCCTGGACCGGGTGTCGCAGATCGCGGGCCTGCACATGGGTGCGGTGGACATGGCCGGTACCGGGGTGTCGGCCCGCCGGCTGATCGAGCTGGCCCGGACGGGGTTCGAGGCGAAGGCGCCGAAGCTGGCGAAGCTGACTTACCACCGCAAGATCGCGACGTTGCTGGCGACGGTGCGCTGGCTGGAGGCCACCGCGGCCGATGACGCGCTGGAGCTGTTCGACGTGTTCATGACCAGCTCGCTGGTCAGCCGGGCGGAGCGCGCGTCGGAGAAGGCGACGCTGAAGCGGGCGCACGGGCAGGCCCGGCACGCCGGGGTGCTGTCGGCGGCGGTGGAGGTGCTGTTCGAGGCCGAGTCCTGGGGCGAGGCGGTGCCGCTGGGGATGGTGTGGGACGCGATCGAGGCCGCGGTGGGGTCACGGGAGAAGCTGCGCACGGCGATGGAGGCGGTCCGGGAGTTCACCCCGCCCGTCGGCGCCGGGCCGGACGGCGAGTGGCGGGCACAGGTCGTGGAGCGGTTCGCCACGGTGCGCGGGTTCATCCGGATGTTGTGCCAGGTGATCGAGTTCGGGGCGACCGCGGACGCGGTGCGGGTGGTCAAGGCGATGCAGGCGCTGCCGAAGCTGATCGACGCTGGCGAGACGGTCCGGGTGCCGAAGGGGTACCTGGACGCGCGGAAGATCGACGTCGGGCTGGTGCCGGGGGGCTGGTGGGACCGGCTGGTGTTCCCCAGGGACCGGCCCGAGGGCTGCGCAGACCGCAACGCCTACGTCTTCTGCGTGCTGGAGCTGTTCCACGAGGGCCTCAAACGCCGTGACATCTTCGCCATGGTGTCCGACCGGTTCGCCGACCCGCGGGCCCGGTTGTTGTCCGGCGACGCGTGGGACGCGGTGAAGCGCCCGGTGCTCAGCGCGCTACTGCTACCCGAAGATCCCGCCGGGCTGCTGGAGGCCTGCGCCGCCGACCTGGACGAGGCGTGGCGGGCGGCCGCCGCGGGCCTTGGCGCCAACGCCAGCCTCACCGTGGACGCCGATGGCCGGCTGCACCTGGGCAAGGACGACGCCCTGCAGGACCGGCCGAGCCTGAAAGACCTCAAGACGCGGCTGGAAGGCATGATCCCGCAGGCCGACCTGTCCGAGCAGATCCTGGAGGTGATGAGCTGGCACCCGCGGTTCCCGGCCGCGTTCACCCCGGTGACCGGCGGCACGTCCCGGCTGGCGGACCTGGACGTCTCGGTGGCGGCGCTGCTGACAGCGCACTCGCTGAACGTCGGCCTGTCCCCGGTGATCGACAACGGCATCCCGGCCCTGACCCGGGGCCGGCTGGCCCACGTCGACCAGCACTACCTGCGGCCAGACACCTACACCGCGGCGAACGCGGTGCTCATCGCCGCCCAGGCGGGCATCGGCCTGGCGCGGGCGTGGGGCGGCGGGCAGGTCGCCGCGGTGGATGGGGTGCGGTTCGTCGTCCCGGTGCGCAGCATCGACGCCCGCCCAAGCCCGAAGTACTTCGCCCGCAAGAAGGGCGTGACCTGGCTCAACATGATCTCTGACCAGCGGATCGGGTTGGCCGGCCGGGTCGTGTCGGGCGCGGCGAAGGACACCCTGCACTTCGTGGACCTGGTGTTCAACCCCGACAGCGAGCGCCGCCCGGAGGTGCTGATCACCGACCAGGGCTCCTACTCCGACATCGTGTTCGCCATCGTCACCCTGCTCGGCTTCGATTACCGGCCGGTGCTGGCCGACCTGCCCGCCGCGAAACTGTGGCGGATCAGCCGCGGCGCCGACTACGCCGCCCTGAACAGGGCCGCCCGCGGGCAGATCGACCTGGAGAAGATCGCCCGCCACTGGCCCGACATCCTGCGGATCATCTGCTCCATCCACACCCGCACCGTGCCAGCCTGCGACGTGATCCGTATCTTGCAACGCGGCGGCCGGCCTACCCAGCTCGGCGAGGCGTTCGCCATGTACGGGCGGATCTTCAAGACCCTGCACGTGCTCACATTCACCGGCGATCCGGCCTACCGGCGCGAGACGAAGTCCATGCGCAACCTCAACGAGGGGCGCCACGACCTGGCCCGGCACATCTTCCACGGCCGCAAGGGCGAGCTGCACCAGGCATACCGCGACGGGCAGGAAAACCAGCTCGGCGCGCTCGGGCTCGTCCTGAACTGCGTGACCTTGTGGAACACCGTCTACCTGGACCGGGCGCTGGCCGAGTTGCGCGCGGAGGGCTACCCGGTACTCGACGACGACGTCGCCCGCCTGTCGGCCTACGTCCGCAAACACATAAACGTCCACGGCCACTACTCCTTCCGGCTGCCCGACCTCGGCGGCACCTGGCGCCCGCTGCGCGACCCTGACCACGCCGGCCCGGACGAGGACGACTGATCCTGGCGCGCGAAACCGGGCCGTGCGCGGCTAGTCCTCCTGCTCCAGGATTGCCGCGGCGACATCCCGCCCGGCCGCGAACAGTTGGCTATGATGGCGACCAGCCGCGGGTCGCGGCCAGCCGCATGGACAGGTACTGCAGTAAGATCGCGCTGCCCTCGCTGGTTGCTCCGGCCGCCTGCCATGCCGCCGCCCGGTACCCGCCTGCCGTTCCGCCGCAGCGTACTCGGCGCTCATCACGTGCCAGAGCACAGCCGTACAAGGCGTTGGCCAGCCGGGCAGTCAGCGCGACCGTGCCCTCTGCCGCCGCGGCCTTGGCCAGGTCCTGTTCAGTCGGCCATGCCGTGATTGTCCCGGGATCAGGCCGGTGCGGGTGTGTCAGGGTTCCGGAGGGGGCTGGGCGGGCAGTGTTGTCCCTGGATGGATGGGGATCATGGCGCAACCGCAGCCTGACGTGCGGGCGGTGGTGCTGGTGAGG
>PMSU01000092.1 GCA_003168255.1 Actinomycetota bacterium | reverse complement strand
CCGGGGGGCAACGGGAGCCAGGGGGGCAACGGGAGCCAGGGGGGCAACGGGAGCCAGGGGGGCAACGGGAGCCAGGGGGGCAACGGGGGCCAGGGGGGCAACGGGCCCGGGGGCCGTGTCAGGTGCGCAGTGGTGGTGACCATCCGTTTCCCGCTACGTACTCCCGGACGATCCTGGCGGGCACGCCCGCGACCACGCACCGGTCCGGAAACTGGCCGCGCACCACCGAACCCGCGGCGACGACCACATTCCTGCCGATGCTTGCTCCGGGCAGGATGGTCACCCCGGCTCCCAGCCAGGTACCCGAGCCGATCGACACTGCCGTGTTCCGCGGCAGCTGACGCCCGATCGGAACCTCCGGATCGGCGTAGCCGTGGTTCTGGTCGGTGATGTAGACATACGGCCCGGTATACACGTCGTCGCCGATCTGGATCGAATGATGGGCGACGATGTGGCTGCCCCGGCCGATCACGCAGCGGTCGCCGATCCGCAGCACCGGGACTGCCCCGAGGTCCTGACCGGGGACCATGCCCGCGGACATCGTCACGTGCATGCCGATCAGCGTGTCTTCGCCGACCACGATCCAGCGCTCGCCGTAGACGGACCCGACGGGGAAGGCGAGCATCGAACCGCGCCCGAACGCGGCGAACCTCCGCCCGGCCGGGGTTTCGGCTGTCACGACGCCGGCGTTCTGCACCGCCTGCCATGCCTGGTGCACCAGGATCGACAGGGCGCGACGATAGCGACGGGTTACCGCGTGCTTCCACGACATCGCGGATAACGGTACCGGCCGGCTCATCGAGGGCCCGAGCGGGTCACCCGTGCGCGACAGCGATCACCCGTCCCGGGTAGCGGATCAGCCCGCGGCGGACGCGGCAAGCTGGCCGCAGGCGCCGTCGATCTCGCTGCCCCTGGTGTCCCTGACCGTGACCGGGACGCCATGGGACTCAAGCCGCCCGACGAACGCATCCATTGCTCCCGGCGCGGACGCGGTCCACTTGGATCCCGGTGTGGGATTGAGCGGGATCAGGTTCACGTGCACAAGCCGGCCAGATAGCAGCACGCCGAGTGCGTCGGCCCGCCACGGCTGGTCGTTGATGTCACGGATCAGCGCGTACTCGATCGAGACCCGGCGGCCGGTCACGCTGGCATAGCCCCAGGCGGCGTCGAGCACCTCGGCCACCGGCCACCGGCGGTTCACCGGCACCAACTGGTCCCGCAGCTCGTCATCGGGCGCGTGCAGCGACACGGCGAGCGTCACGGCGAGCCCCTCGGCGGTCAGCCTGTGCATGGCGGGGACGAGTCCCACCGTGGAGACGGTCACGTGCCGCTGGGACAGGCCGAGGCCATGCGGCAGCGGGTCGGTGATGCGGCGGACGGCGGACAGCACGCTGCGGTAGTTGGCAAGCGGCTCGCCCATCCCCATGAACACCACGTTGGACAGGCGGCACGGGCTACCGCCAGCCCCGCCGGCGGCCAGCACGCGGGCCCCCGCGACTACCTGCTCGACTATCTCGCCGGCCGACAGGTTCCGGGTCAGTCCAGCCTGTCCGGTAGCACAGAACGGGCACCCCATCCCGCACCCGGCCTGCGAGGACACGCACATGGTCGCCCGGTCGGGATAGCGCATGAGCACCGACTCCACCCGCGCGCGGTCAAAAGTGCGCCACAGGGTCTTTCTTGTCATGCCCTGGTCGCAGCTGAGTTCGCGTTCGCTGGTCAGCAGCCGGGGCAGCAGCGCGGCCGCCAGCGAGGCACGGGACGCGGCAGGCAGATCGGTCATCTGGTCTGGTTCATCGGTAAGCCGGGCGAAATAGTGCCGGGACAGCTGATCGCCGCGAAATGGCGGTTCACCGAGCTGCACCGCCGCTTCTCGCCGTGCGGGCGGGTCGAGATCGGCAAGATGACGCGGCGGTCTGGCCGGCCTGGCAGAAATCCCTGGGCTGTGCGTCAGGACAATCGGGACTTCAGTGCCGCGGCCCGGTGCCGCCGACTGCGGGCGCTGCACTTGTGCTCCGTTCTGCGGGCGGCTGTATCTTCTTCATGATATGCCGTTGCGAACCGGAAACAATGTGGACCTGAATGCAAGGCGGTCCCGGCCAAGTTAGTAGATTTCCTTCCATGCCGAAGATGCGCGCGCGGGCCGGACAGCCGGAGCCCGACATACTTGTGGAGAGCACCAGTCCCTACGAGAGCCGCCGCATACGCGTCGAGTGCGACGGGATCACCACAGCTGCGTATCTGAACGACGAAGCGAACGCGGTCGCCGCGACCTGGATCGCCAATCACCACCCCGCGCCGCCGACAACGGACCTGGGTAGGCTGAACGCCGGCCGGGCTCCCGTCATGCCGGTCGCCCACACCAAGCATCCGTCCGGCCGCCCCCCGCTCGATCCGGGCAGCCTTAGCGTCCTGTGGTTCGAGGAGGGCGACGGCGCGGCGGTGCTGGAGAACGGACAGCTCCTCGCGGTCATCCCCGGCTGGTCAGACATGACAAGGGGAATGCCCGGATATAGCCGGGACATCATCGGGCAGACGCCGTTCGGATGGTCGCTCGACGACGCCATAGAAGGACTTGGCCCGCGGGCGGAGCAGGCCAGCGCGTTCTGGAAGTGGCGGGATGCCGCGGGCTCCTGGGGCGGCTTCCAGCAAGCCGTCCTCGGTCATCTGCTGAGCAGGATGGGTCCCGGCGCCCATTACTGGGATGCGGGCGCGGGCAAGCAGCCGGTGGTGGGTGTATCCGAGCGGCCGCCCAGCCCGAGCCGGCCCTATACGGTGCTGTCCACCGTCGGGATGAGCTGCCAGCGGATGCCCGTGGTCGAGCAGTTTGTCGAGGAAGCGAGCGCATACACCAGGATCGAGCTGGCCATGGCGACCACGCTGACCAGCCCGCAGGCGGCCAGGATCTTTCTCTGGCTCGCGCAGTACCCGTGGCGGGCCGTCACCTGGTTCGGGCCAGGGCACAGCGTCCGGTGGTATCACAAACCCGCCACTTTCCCGCTCGGCGGAGGCAACGAGGCGGTCCTGCTGCTCGACGATCCCAGCGGGCTGGTCGGGCCCGACGTGCCGGATCTGTCCGGGTTCTCCTTCGGCGGCGACCCGGTGCGGTGGCTGTGGGTGGTCCCGATTACCGAGCGGGAGCGGCTGCTGGCAAAGGAGCGCGGCTCGGCGAGCCTGGTGGACGAGCTCGCCGCCAAGAGTCGCAGCTGGATCGTCGGACCGTAACGCCGTAGAAAATAATTTCAGCCGAACGGGCACGAGCCGATCAAGCGCGCAGCCGCGCAGCTCAGTGCGGGATGAAGATCACCAGCAGCAGCCAGGTCACCGGCGCGGTCATGACCATCGCGTCGATCCGGTCCAGTACTCCGCCGTGACCGGGCAGCAGCGTGCCCATGTCCTTGATCCCCAGATCACGTTTGATCATCGACTCGGCCAGGTCGCCCAGGGCCGCCGCCGCGACCACCGCGACACCGAGGATGAGCCCCTGCCAGACGTGCCCGCTCAGCAGCACGGGCAGCAGCACTCCCCCGGCCACCAGGCAGGTCAGCAACGATCCGGCCAGTCCTTCCCAGGTCTTCTTCGGGCTGATCGCCGGTGCGAGGAGGTGCTTGCCGAACAGTATTCCGGCGAAGTAGCCACCTGTGTCGAAGCAGACGGTGAGCACGACGAACAGGAAGGCTCGGTGCGCCCCGCCGGGTGCGGACAGCATGAGGGCCACGAAGGCGCCGGCTAGCGGCAGATACGAGAGCGTGAACATGCCCGCGGTGACATCGCGCAGGTAGCCCGTGGCCGGGCCGCGCAGCCGCCAGGCGATCACCGCGATCACCGTGAGCACCAGCGCGGCGAGCGCGGCACGATAGCCGAGCCAGTAAGCGCAGGTCCAAATCGCGGTACCCCCCGTGTAGATGGGGATCAGCGAGATCGCGATCTCTCGCTCACGCAGAGCCCGGCTCAGCTCCCAGATCGCGATAACGACCGCGGCGCCCACGAAGATGAGGAAAGTCGACTTCACCGTGAACAGGGTGAGCACGGGAAACGCGCCCAAGCCCAGGCTTACGGCGAAGGCGACAGGAAGGTTGCGGCCGGTCCGTGGGGTTCGCTGTGGCGTATCCGTGCTGTCCTCGCCGGTCTCCCCCGGTGGGTCGCCAGGGGTCCGCGATTGGTGAGTTGCGTCCGTTCGGCCGCCATCAATGTCTCGGCCGGGCTCATGAAGATCCAAGCTAGACCTCGAGTAGCTCGGTTTCCTTGTGCTTGAGCAGCTCATCCACCTGCGTGACGTAGGTATGAGTGAGCTCGTCGAGCTCGCGCTCGGCCCGCCGCACGTCATCCTCCCCGGCATCACCGTTCTTGATGAGCACGCCGAGCGCATCCTTCGAGTGACGCCTGATGTTGCGGATGGCGACCCGGCTGTCTTCCGCTTTGTGCCGGGCGACCTTGACGTACTCCCGCCTGCGCTCCTCGGAGAGCTCGGGGAAGATCACCCGGATGATCGCGCCGTCGTTCGACGGGTTCACGCCCAGGTCGCTGTTGCGGATTGCCTTCTCGATCGCGGCCAGCGCCGACTTGTCGAAGGGCTGGATCACGACCATGCGGGGCTCAGGTATGTGAAACGAGGCGAGCTGGTTCACCGATGTCTGCGTGCCGTAATACTCGGCCGTGATCTTGGCGAACATTGCCGGATGAGCGCGGCCGGTGCGGATGCCCGCGAATTCTTCCTTCGCGACTACAACGGCCTTCTCCATCTTCTCCTCGGATTCGAAGAGCGTCTCCTCAATCACGTGGGCTCCCCTGTGTTGCCTGGGTCCCGGACTGGCACACCAGCGTCCCGATCTTTTCACCTCGGACCGCGCGCACCACATTGCCGGGGTCCATCAGGGCGAAAACCACGATGGGCAAGTCGTTATCCATGCACAGGCTCACCGCGGTGGCGTCCATGAATTTCAGTCCGCGGCCGAGTACTTCGGTGTAATCGAGCTGCTCGAACTTGACCGCATCCAGCGTGAGCCGCGGATCAGCGTCGTATACGCCGTCCACGTGAGTGCCCTTGAGAACCGCCTCGGCCCCGATCTCCAGCGCCCGCTGCGCGGCGCAGGTGTCAGTGGAGAAGAACGGCGCCCCCAGGCCAGCCCCGAAGATGACAACGCGGCCCTTCTCCAGGTGCCGGATGGCCCGGCGCGGAATGTACGGCTCCGCCACCTGGCCCATGGTGATGGCGGTTTGCACGCGGGTATCCACGCCCAGCTTCTCCAGCACGTCCTGGAGCGCCAGGCAGTTGATCACGGTGCTGAGCATGCCCATGTAGTCGGCACGGGCCCGGTCGATTCCCCGTTCGGCCAGCGCCTTGCCGCGGAACATGTTGCCGCCGCCGACCACCACCGCGACCTGCGTGCCCTCGCTGACCGCCGCCACGATCTGCTCCGCGATGTGAACCACCACGTCGGGAGAGATGCCGAGCGGCTCATCGCCGGAAAACGCCTCGCCGGAGAGCTTGAGCACCACACGACGCCAGGTCCGGTGCACTGGCGCCTGGTTAGGAAACGGCCGGGGATGCAGAGCCGGTTGCACGCCCGACTCTGCGCCTTCCTCCTGGCTGGCACGGTCTCCCACTGCGCGGTCTCCCTCCTGCATCGCCGCCGGGCGCGGCGGACGGGATGATCCCGGGCGGTCCCGCCGGGAGCCGGGCTAGCCGGGCGGCCAGGCCGGGCGGCCTGGCCGGAGCGTCAGGCCTGGCCCACCACGAACCGCGCGAAGCCGCGAACGGCTATCCCATTCTCGTCGAGCACCTGCTTGACCGTCTTCTTGGGGTCCTTGACGAAGGCCTGCTCGGTGAGCACAACATCCGCATAGAACCGGTTGAGCCGTCCCTCGACAATCTTCGGGATGATCTTCTCTGGCTTGCCTTCATCCCGGGTGATCTGGTCGGCGATCCTGCGCTCCCGCTCGACGATGTCGGCAGGAACGTCCTCTCGCCGCACGTACTGCGGCTTCATCGCGACGATCTGCTGCGCGACCTCCCTGGTCACGTCGCCGCCGTCGGAATCGAACTGGACTAGCGCGCCCATAGTCGGCGGCAGGGACGGATCGCTCTTGTGCAGGTAGCTGGCCACGTAGCCGCCATCGAACCGGGCGAACCGGCCGAGCTCGAGCTTCTCCTTGAGCGTGACGGCGGCCTCATCGATGAGCTGCTGAACGGTGCTTCCCGGCGCTGTCTCGGCGGACAGCAGGGCGAGCCGGTCGGCGGGCTTGGCTGCCGCGGCGGCGCTGGCGATGCCGGCGGCGAGCTGCTGGAACAGCTCCGTTTTGGCCACGAAGTCGGTCTCGCAGTTCAGCTCGAAGATCAGCCCCGAGCTGGTTCCATCGAACACTTCGGCCACCAGGCCGTTGGCCGCGGTCCGGTCGGACCGCTTTCCTATGTCCTTAACACCCTTGATGCGCAGCGCCTCCTCGGCGCCGGCGAAATCGCCCTCCGCCGCCTCTAGCGCCTTCTTGCAGTCGAGGATCCCTGCCCCGGTCTGCTCGCGCAGCCGCTTGACATCCGCAGCCGTGACGTTCGCCATTTCCCCATCTCTCGTCTGTATCTTCGCCGATCCGAACCGCCCGCCTTAGGCGCGGGCGGTCTACGTCATGCGCCGGGTGCCGCCTCGGTGGGCTCGGCAGCGGCGCCAGCCTCGGTGGCCGCCGCCTCGCCGTCGCCGGTGGTGCCGGCCGCCGCGCCGTCTGCTCCGGGCGCCTGCGCCACAGCCGCGGCAGGCTCAGCAGCGGTCGCAGCAGGCGCGGCTTCGCTGGCCGGCGTCGCACCAGTGACCGCCGCAGCCGCAGGCGCATCGGCAGCGCCCGCATCGGCGCTGCCCGCATCGGCCGTGGCCACCGGGCCGGTGCCGACTGCATCGGTTTGCGCCGCTACGGCCGACGCGGCATCCGGCGCGGCGCTGGTCGCAGCGTCTGCCGCGGGCGCGACGCTCGTCGCAGCGTCTGCCGCGGGCGCGGCGCTCGTCGCAGCGTCTGCTGCGACGCTGGGCGCGGTTGCCGGGGCGGTACCGTTCGCCGCCTCCGGTGTGGAGCCGTTCGCCGCCTCCGGTGTGGAGCCGTTCACAGCGTCCGGTACAGAGCCGTTCACAGCGTCCGGTGTAGCGGTTGCCACAGCGTCGTCAGCGGGGCGTCCCGGAAGCAGTTCCCGCTCCCACTCGGCTAGCGGCTCCACGATGCCGATGTCGGCTGCCGACGGCTTCTCCTCGCCGTCTGCCGCGCCGGCGCGGGCGATCAGGCCGTCAGCCACGGCGTCGGCTATCACCCTGGTCAGCAGGGAAACGCTGCGGATGGCATCGTCATTCCCCGGGATCGGATAGGTGACCTCGTCCGGGTCGCAGTTGGTGTCCAGGATCGCGATCACCGGGATGTTGAGCTTGCGCGCCTCGGCGACGGCGATGTGCTCCTTCTTGGTGTCCACGATCCAGACCGCGCTCGGCACCCGGGTCATGTGCCGGATCCCGCCGAGCGAGCGGTCGAGCTTGTCACGCTCGCGCTTGAGGTGGAGCAGTTCCTTCTTGGTCAGGGTGGAACCCGCCACGTCGTCGAAGTCGACCTCTTCCAGCTCCTTGAGCCGCTGCAGCCGCTTGAACACCGTGCCGAAGTTCGTCAGCATGCCGCCCAGCCAGCGCTGGTTCACGAACGGCATGCCTACACGCCGCGCCTGCTCGGCGATGGCCTCCTGGGCCTGCTTCTTTGTCCCGACGTACAGAATCGTGCCGCCGTGGGCGACGGTCTCCTTGATGAAGTCGTAGGCGCTGTCAATGTAAGTCAGCGACTGCTGGAGGTCGATGATGTAGATGCCGTTGCGCTCGGTGAAGATGAACCGCTTCATCTTCGGGTTCCAGCGCCGGGTCTGATGCCCGAAGTGAACGCC
>PMSU01000079.1 GCA_003168255.1 Actinomycetota bacterium | reverse complement strand
CCGGAAGCTTCGGGGCACTCCACGGTCGAGATGCTGCACCGGTCGGTGCAGGCATCGGTGCTGACAGCGCTGGCCGGGTTGTGGGGTGACGTGCAGCCGGGCACCGGGCTGGTGCCGGCTGAGACGATTGAGGGCAATGCTGAGCTGGCCCGCCGCGGGGTCCCGCTGGAGCAGGTGCTGCGCGGTGTCAGGGTCGGGCATGCGAGGCTGCATCAGGCGCTGATGACGGCGCTGGATGCCGAGCCGGAGATGGTCCGGGTCCGGGAGGCGCACCGGGTCGGCGATCTGCTGTTCGCCTATGCGGACACCCATGCCAGCCGGATGGCGCAGGAGTACGTCGCCGAGCGGGACCGGTGGCAGGGCAGCACGCAGGCGGCCCGGCGGCGGATTGCCGAGGACCTGCTGGCTGGCCGGCCGGTGGACCCGGGAGCGGCCGCTCAGACACTGGGTTACCGGCTGGACCGCCACCATCAGGCGTTCGTGATCTGGGACAGTGACCCCGGCACCCCGGCCGAGGTGATGCACACACTCGCTACGCAGCTGGCCTCGGCCTCCCGCAGCGCGGGCTGGCTGGCCATCCCGGCTGACCGCTCGGAACTGTGGCTGTGGACCGGCTGGACAGGGCCGCCCGGGCCTGCGCTCGTGGCCGGGATGCGAGACCTGCTGGCTCCGCCGCCCGGCCTACAGGTGGCCGCGGGGCCGGTGTCGGATGGACGGGATGGGTTCCGGCGCAGTCATCGGGGCGCGCAGGAGGCGGCCAGGATCGCCAGGACGGCCGCCGTCGGTAGCGGCTGGCTCTGGGACTACGCGCAGCTGCGGGCGGTCACGCTGCTGACGGCGGATGTGGAGCACGCGCGCTGGTATGACACCACGCTGTCGGGCAGCCCCGCGGCGCTACCCAGCCTGCTGGCCTTCGCCCAGCCGGGTCATGTCCTGTTCGGCAGCGACTGGCCATTCGCGCCGGATCTGGCGGTTGCCTACTTCACCGGCAACCTGGACGCCTACCCCGGCCTGGATGACCACGGCCGGGCCGAGATCGACCACGCAGCCGCCCGCCTTCTGTTCCCGCGGCTGGCCTGAGTAGCCAGCAGCCACCACCGACCTGCCCCACCAGGAGCATGACATGCCAGATATCGATGTGCCCGTCCTGATCGTCGGCGGCGGGGGCGCGGGCCTGACCGCCGCCATGCTGCTCAGCGGTCTCAGCGTCGAATCGATGCTGATCAATACCCGGCCGCAGCCCTCCGCGCTGCCCAAAGCACACGTACTCAACCAGCGGACCATGGAGATCCTCGGCGACGCCGGCGTCGCCGACGCTATCTACCAGCGCGGCACACCGCTGCAGAACATGCGCTACTCCGCCTGGTACGCCGGGCTGGCCGGGCCGGACGCCGACTACGGGCGCGAAATCGGCCGGGTGGAATCGTGGGGAGCAGGCGGCCTGTCACCTGAGTGGGCGTCGGCCAGCCCCCGGCTGACGGCCAACCTGCCGCAGATCCGGCTAGAACCCCTGCTGAAGGCGCGCGCTGAGGAGCTGGCGCCGGGCCAGGTGCGGTACGGCCACGAACTCACCAGCCTCCGGCAAGAAGACCAGTACGTTGAGGCGACCGTACTGGACCGGGACAGCGGCGCGCAGTACACACTGCGGTGCCGTTACCTGCTCGGCTGCGACGGCGGACGCACCGTCGGGCCGCTGCTCGGCGTCACCATGAACGGCCCGCGGGACCTCATCCGGGTAGCCACGCTGCACCTGACCACGGACCTGTCAGCCTGGGCCCGCGACCCGGACGTGCTGATCCGCTGGCTGACGCTGCCGCACACCGGCGGCGGCGCGACCCTGGTACCGATGGGCCCAGACCACTGGGGCCCAGACTCCGAGGAATGGGTCTGCCACCTCAACTACGCCACCGACGACCCCCGTGCCCTGCACGACGATGACGTCATCGCCGACATGCGTACCGCGCTCGGCCTGCCCGATCACCCGGTCACCGTGCACCTGATCAGTCGCTGGTCCATCGAGGGCGTGGTCGCCGACAAGTTCGCCAGCGGCCGGGTCTTCCTGCTCGGCGACGCCGCGCACCGCCACCCCCCGACCGGCGGCCTGGGACTGAACTCCGCCATCCAGGACGCACACAACCTGTGCTGGAAGCTCGCCACCGTGCTGCGCGGCCACGCCACCGGCCAGCTGCTCGCCAGCTACGAGCCCGAGCGCGAGCCAGTCGCCGTTCGTAATGTGCAGCGATCGGTCGAGAACGCACTCAACCACGTAGTAACCACGCAGATCCTCGGAGTCACCCCCGACGTCGGCGCCGAAGCCAACTGGCGGCAGGTCCGCCGGATCTGGAGCAGACTGCCCGGCGACGCCACCCACCGCCAGGCCGTCAAGACCGCGATCGCGGGGCAGTCGATGGAATTCAACGAGCACAACATCGAATACGGCTACACCTACAACTCCGCCGCCATCATCCCTGACGGCACCCCGAGCCCGAATCACCCGATCCGATCAGGATCTACCAGCCCGCCGCCCTGCTGTCTATTCTCGGCCGGGGCTCGCCGACGACGTAGCCAGCGCCCGGAGAAGTTAGATGCGGTACAGGATCTCGACGCTGTGACCTGCCCATTCGGCGACACGACGCCCGCCGTGGAGATCAGCCCGCAGAACCTGCCCGAGGGTCCCGCCCGGCCACGATCGAGCTGGCCAGCCTGCGCCTGCTCACACTCGCAGCATGATCAGCCTGTGCTGGGCGGCCATTGTGCTAGGACCTGTTCGATCGCGGGCCGCAGAAAGGCGAGCGTCAGCTCCGCCCGGCGGGCGATCCACCGCGGTGAGGCTGGACCGGGATCGCCGTACCGGCGCTGCCTGATGTCGTCTACGACCTCTGCCGGGGCACCGAGTTCGGCAAGCACGCACAGAGCCCTGGCCTTGGTGATCAGCGTGCCGTCCCGCAACGTCACCGTTGCCCTGGCCAAGGTCAGCAGGCCGAGGTCGACCCAGATGTCACGATCCCACCGCTCCGGGTGGTCCAGGGACGGCAGCCAGAAGCTCCCCAGGTCCCCGGCCACGAACTCGGCGAGCTGCCCGCCGGTCACCGGCGGAAGCAGGGCCGCTGGCTCCTGGCCATGCAAGACGAGCCCGAAGTCGTACAGCTCGCGCCTGGTCACCGGGGTGACGGGCCGGCGCATGAACTCCTCGTGCGCCCATCTGAGGTGCAAGCGCGCAGGATCAGCCAGCTCCCCCGCCGCGCAATAGCTGCAATGCAGCCTCGACGCGAGCGCGATGGCACGTCCCAGGCTTTCGTGCATCTCCCCCAGCTGTTGCTCCTCCGCTGCCGTGCACGGCCGGCCGAGGACGGCGATCAGGTCGAGGTCGCTGCGTCCCGGCTGGTAGTCACCTCCGGCCAGTGACCCGTGTGCCCACACCGAGACCAGCGGCACGACCGGCTGGACGGCACGGACGAAACGGCCGAGGAGCCGGCCGGCCGCCTCATCCGTCATAGGACCAGTGTGCGCCACACGACGGGCCGGTCAGCTGCCGGCCAGGTCTGATAGGCGCGACGGTTGATCTTGACGGCGATGCCGGTGTTGTCGCTGATGATCTCGCCGGGGTGTCCAGGAAGCGGCGCCATGTACTCCACGATGCCTTACCGCCTCTCGGGCCACTGGGCGACACGCAGGCTGCGCCGTGGCTTCCTGAGCCCAGCCGCACCCAGCCCGTAGCCGTCACCTACGACAGGTGACGGCTACATGCTGCTCCTCACCCAGGCCCGCCGCACCGCCCGGGTCTCGGCGGGCGGTGTGAGCGTGGCCAGGTTCTCGTCGAGCGGCGGTCCCTGCGCTCGATCAGGCCATCGTTGTAGAGCAGCAGCAGATGTTCGATCAAGCGGCCGAGACAGCCGCCCGGATGCCGTTAGGTAGAGGCATTATCGCTATGGTGAGGCGGTCAGTCCCGGCAGGAGGATAGCAACCAGTCCGTCAGCGTGAGCCTCGATCCACTGGGGGCTACTCGGATCCCGGCCGGTGAGAAGGCGAACTTCGGGGGCGTTCACATAGGGCAACGATGCCGCGCCGACTAGCACGTAGTAGAGGATCTCGTTGTCGATAGGGGCAGCAACGCCGACGTTGCGAAGCACCTGCCAGGCCGGCCGGATGCCGTCGAAGAACGGTTTCACGTGGGTCTGCGTCATCCACGTCAGCCGGTCGCTGGCTGCCGTGCCCTCGTGCACCATGATCTGGTTGAGCTCAGGGTGCTCGGCTGCGAATCTCACGAACCGGCGTATCGCATCCGCAAATGCCGCGGCGAGCCGCGGCACATCAACCCCGGTCAGTTCCGCGGGTATCACGCCTTGCAGCGCCTCCCGCAGAAGCCCGAAGAGGTAGTCCACCGCAGCGGTCCACAGGGCCGCCTTCGACTCGAAGTGATAGTTGATCTGCGGCTGGTGCGCCTCGGCTCGCCGCGCGATCGCACGTGTCGACGCACCGTCGAAGCCCTTGGCGCCGAACTCGACCAGAGCTGACTCCAGCAGGGCCTCCCGGATATCGGTCCGCGCCCGGCGGAGCCGGACCTTGCCTGACGTTGGGGCCTTGCTTTGCACCTCTCGAAGTGTACTCTTATTATCAAACGATAATAGCGATCAGGAGGTGCGGGGTATGAGCGGTGCCCGTGCAGTCACTAACCAAGACACAGAGCGCGCATCGGTGCGTCTTTTGCCGTTGTCGATGGATCCGTTCCAGGCGCCGACCGACCGGGACATGCTGCCCTCCGAGCGGCGGCAGTTCGTCCGGACCCACCGGACCTGCGTGTTCGGCTACGGTCGCCGGCTGGATGGGCCGGCGATGTCGGTCGTCTACTACATCCCAGACGGCAACGACGACTTGCTCGTGGCGACCATGGCGAGCCGGGCCAAGGCCAAGGCGGTAGCCCGGAACGGCAAAGTCAGCCTGTGCGTGCTCGACGAGACCTGGCCTTTCGCCTACCTACAGGTCTATTGCGACGCAGTGATCGACGATGACGGCGAAACCCTGGTCGACGTGATGATGGCGGTGGCGGAACGCATGTCGGGTGAGCCGTTGGCAGCAGAGCTGCGCCCCATGATCAAGGCGATGGGAGAGGAGGAAAGCCGGGTGCTGGTGCGCTGCCGGCCCTACGCGACGTTTGTCACGCCGCCGCGACACCTGCACAGCAACGACCAGGAGGAGCCGCTGACCCACTGGGTCTCGGCGTCAATGCCCTGGGACGCTCCGGACGCTCCGGGCGAAGTTTGATGTTCCCGGTTCGCCAGCGTCGAAGGCCTAGCTGAGGAGGAAGCCGTGGCCTTGCACCGGCTTGCGTCGATCACGATCGGCGTTCCCAACGTCGAAGAAACCTGCCGGTACTACGCCGAGTTCGGGCTGACCCGTGACGGTGCCTGCTTCTCGACCAGCGATGGCGGGGAGCAACTTCGCATCGTCCACAGCCCCGCCCGGCGGCTGATCGAGTTGTGCATCGGAGCTGATGACCCCGACGACCTGGACCGTGTTACCGACCGGCTAGCCAGACTCGGGGTCACCGGCCAGCGCGCCCCTGCCAGCGTCAGCGCAGTCGAGATTCACAGCGGCGCCCTGGCGGTGATCAAAGTCCTCCCCCGGATCTCACAAGCTCCAGCCGCGATCACGCCGTACAACGGGCCCGGCCGGGCCGAACGAAAGAACCGCCGTGCACCAGCCGTCCTGCGCGACCAGCCGATCCGCCCCCGCCAACTGGGTCACGTCGTCATCGGCACTCCCGACGCCGAAGCCTCGCAGCGCTTCTTCGTCGACGGCGTCGGATTCAAGGTAAGCGACCAAGTCCCGGGCGTCGCCGCCTTCATGCGATGCTCCACCGATCATCACAACCTGCTGATCCAGCCATCCCCGGTGGCGTTCCTGCATCACACATCCTGGCAAGTCGAAGACGTCGACGAAGTCGGCCGCGGAGCCAGCCGGATGCTCGACGGTCACCCCGAGCGTCACACCTGGGGGCTGGGCCGTCACTTCATCGGCTCCAACTTCTTCTGGTACCTGCGAGACCCAGCCGGCAACTTCTCCGAGTACTACTCCGACATGGACACCATCACCGACGACCAACTGTGGACACCGGGAACATGGGAACCGTCGCTCGGCGCCCTGTACGCATGGGGACCCGACGTGCCACCCTCCATGCTGGAGCCCGACGACCTAGCCGACCTGATGGCCACCTCGCATCAAATGTGACGAACCGCCCCGGGTACGCCGCTGGTGTCGTAGTCGGTGATGTGAAGCCCCATGAGTTCGGCCATGCCCGCCATGGCACCGTCGATGAGCTTGAGGTCACGGATGGCGAGCTGACCTTCTCCGGCGACGGCGAAGCCCCTTTCGAGCCGGAGTTCGGCCCGGTCGAAGAGAGCCGACGATCGGGTGTAGGTGGCATCCCTTGACCCGGTGAAGGCCCCGGCCACGACCTCGATCGAATCATGCAAGGTAGCGCTCGCCTGCTCGATCTGCATACGCGTTTCGGTGTCGGCCAGCCCGATTGCCTCGACGTCGGCGACCAGATTGCGGCTGTAGTTGCGGGAGGCCGAGGCGAGGCGCATCATCTGGCCGGCTTCCGCGTCAAGGCTGCCGAATAGATTGCGGCGCAGCGGCTGGGCCGTCGCGACCAGAGCCTGGTAGGAGGCATCGACGGCCCGGGCGTCGCCGCGCAGCGTTCCTCCCGCCTGGTCCTCTTCCCCCAGCAGGCGTTCAGCGGCGTGGTCGGCCATCGCGCCGATCGCCTGGACGTGGCTGCGCAGGGCGATGCGCAGAACGTGGCGAGTGCGCAGCGGGAGGACCAGCATGACCACGGCAACGGCGACGGCCGCACCGAGTGCCGTCTCTTCGAGGCGGAGCAGCAGCAGCGAGTTGGAGAACTCGTCGAGCTGCACGTACAGCGAGGATGACCGCGATGGTCAGCACGCTCTGAAGGGCGGTGCGGAGCCGGCCCAGGCCAGGGTCGGAGCCAGCGAAGCGGTCGATCCACCTGCTGCGGATCCGTACCGCTGCGGGACCGACCGGGGCCCTCGACCGGATCAAGCTGACACTCATCGCAGCCCGCCCACGATCTCGGCGTCGCGGGCGACCATCGCTTTGGCCCGCGCTACGAAGTCGGCGTCCGTCCGCTTGTGCTCGAAATACTGCACAAGCGCCCGCCGGAACACTTCATTGACCGAAATCTCGTCGACTCGGGCAACGATCTCGGCGCGATGGGCATCATCGGGGGCGATGCGGACGGTGATGACCTTGACCTTGCCTTGCTCCATGACATCATGATAGCAATCCGCCAACTTTTCACACCAGAACTACATCATGATTTCCGAACGTCACGGTGGTTAGCGACGCCGGATAGCTGGGTCCGCGCGGCGCTGGTCAGGGACTCGTGGCCGCCTTGAGCAGCATCCGGCGACGCGACCGGGCGTAGCGGCGCTCGCGGGTCCACGAGACGGCCGCGGCCAGGACGCAGCCTGACGCTGCCTTGCTCAGCTGGCCTGGGTCACGGTACTGCTTGAGCCGGCACCGCGCCCGCCGGGCTAAGGCGCGGGTGGAAGGCTCACGCAGCGGGGCGCGCGGCCGGTGATGATGCCGCCGGCGCCCAGTGAGGTGCTGCCGGGGCCGCTGCTGCCGCTGAATGCCAGTAGCAGCGTGTCCCGGGCGGGGATGCCGCTCTCGGTCAGCGTGACGGTGACGGAGCGATGCCCGCTCTTGGTTACCCGGGTGGCGACCGACACGTGCGGGTGCGGGGCCGGACGGGGGTGCGGCAGCGACCGGATCGGCGGGCAGCCTGGCCGTGCCGGGACGACCGCTACCCGGGCGCGCATCGCGTGCAGGGTCGCGTTGGCGCCGGCCACGCCGGACGCGCGGTCGACCGATACCGTGACGGTGCCGTTGGCGTGCCGGGTCACCGAATACGCGGCGTAGGCGGGTGCGCTGCCCAGCGCCATCACCGCAGCGGTGGTGACAGCGGCCGCGGCGGCGGCCAGCCAGAGCGGCCGCCGGACCCGGCGGCGGGCAGCGTGGTCAGCCTGGTGACCAGCGCCCGGCCAGCGCGTTCGGCATCGATCCGGTCGATCAGGTCCCCGACTTCGTCGGGGGCCAGTTCCCGGCGGCCCGCCAGCCGCTGCACCCTGCTCCGCTGCTGGCTGTGTGCTTGGCAGTGCGCGGCGTAGATCCGGCGGACGATGCCGAACACCCAGGCACGCGGGGTGCCTTTGCGCGGGTCGAAGGCGGCGAACGATGTGATCGCATGGGCGAAGGTGTCCGCGGTCAGGTCGGCCACGGTCTGCGGCCCGGCGGCGATGACGATATCTGGCTCACACCTCTTAGTTGGCCCGTTCCCCCAGCAGCGTCACACCCCCCGGCCACCGGGCCCAACATTCTCTCAGCTCCCAGGCGTCAGGCCAGGAACTCGGGCTGGGCCCGGATGTCGAGGAGCCGGGTGCGGGTGGTCCGCAGGCGGTGCAGGGTGACCCGCAGGAAGCGGCTGGTGACCTCGTGGCCGAGGGCCGGGTCCTGGGCGCATTCGGCCCTGATGGCCTTGATAAAGCCAGAACCGGCCAGCGGTGCCGCCCTCCTCGAACAGGCGGCGCCGGCCCGGGAGCTTGATGGGCTGGGCGTGCGCCGCCAGCAAGGTGACATGGTCCCTGGGCAGTCCGCGCAGGAACGCGGTGTCGACGTGGAAGTCCGCGGCGAGGATCGTCTTGCCCAGCAACGCCCGCCGGGTCTGCCCGGCTCGCCTAGGTACAGGGCCGATGCCCGCGTCTTTAACGATCTTCCATACCGTCGATGGCGCCGGAGGAGGATCTCGGCATCTTCGGCCCGGTCGGACCGGACGAGCAGCCCGGCCTGGCCGCCGCCCGCCCGCACCAGGGCACGACCGCCCGGCCAGGTCAGCCCGCATCCGGCGCGGGCCATCACTACCACCGCCGTGCGGTCCCGCTGCTAGCCCCGCCCACCGCCGCCGCATCTGCGATCTGCCAGCGCCGGTTCGCTCCTTGGGGCCAAGGCGGGAGTGGACCATCCGGCGGCTAGCGGCAGGGTTCCCTGGGCGTGTGCTTCTCGCTGTGCCGATATCCAGTGGACGATCATATCGGCGGATTCGACAGGCGTATGCGGTGTTGTATCCACGATGTCAACGTGCCATCGCGGGTCTGCGGCGGTCCAGTCGGCCCACCGGTCCCAGCGCATCTGCGGCCAGCATCCTTCGCGGATGACCTCGGGACGGTAGCACGGGTCGGCAGCGTGTTCACGATGCCACTGGGCCCAGCCGACAAACGCGTCCCCCTGCTCGGGCGGGTAGGCGAATCGTGCCGCGAGCCGGCTGCGGCGTAGGTCGTCGGCTACGTCGATCAGACAGATCGCGATGCCGTCGAGCCGCACGGCGGACGGGGATGCGAGCACTTCGCCGATTGGCGACTGGCAACTTAGGAGCAGGTCTCCGTCGAACGAGAGCCATGATTCGAAGGTACGGTGCCGCCAGGCGAGGTCCGCGTGTGCGGGCACACCTACCTCGTCGAAGTCGTGCACCGACAGCCCGCCGACTCGGCCGGCCACGAGCGACGCCAACGTCGTTTTACCGGCGCCGCTGGATCCGGTCAACACGAACAGCATGAAGGAACGCTAACGCAGCTGCTCGCCAAAGTTGCCGGGGTGCTGTTCGGACTGGGTGGCTGGGCCTTCCACGACATGTACCAGTTCCCATTCGGCCAGCAGGTGCAGGTGGTGCACGGACCGGACGGCACGGTCGAGCTCAAGCCAGGCCAGGGGTCAGGATCGGCGGGCCCCGATTACCCAGTTCGGGGCATAGCTAAGCAATCATGTCAGCGAACCTGGAGGTACCGGTGGCTCTGGAGGTGTCACGGTCGGGGGGTCGGAGCCCACGCGTGGGTGTTCTTCATTGCCTTGGCGCCGGTGCCGGCGTCCGGGTGGAGCAAGCCGAGCTGACCGCGGGGCCTGGCCGCGACGCTGCGGCACGCGGTGACCGCCGGCAGGGCCCGGCGACCGGGAATGTCAATCCGGTAACCGCCTAGGCGACCCCTTCCGTGTCCCGTGCGGCCATCCCGCACGGGGTATGCGAACGTGATTGACATGTGCTCCAGACTTCCTTTCTGCCGTTACGGCCGAGCGGTTGCGGACGGGTTCCCTTCCCGCATTCCGCACGCCTCTAGCGTGCGGAATGCGTGCGCGTGCTGTCCCCCTCGCGGTGACTCTGAGGTCTCCGCCGAACAGCGCGCAGCAGGCGCGAACCGGGAGCCATAACGAGCCGCTGTTCCGCGCGGTGAGGACGCTGATAAACTTTTCCGCGTTCACGCTGAGCTCAGCCTTTTCGTCGTCGTTCCCGTGGCCGTCGATACAGCCCAGGTAATCCCAGACGACGCGCCTGTGTGAGACCTCACCCGTGGCATAGGTTACGTAAATACGGCCCTGTCCGGGATGTCCCGGATTACTGATTACAAGCTCCCTCGCCAGTTCCCGGATCTCCAGCCCGGTACCTTTCAATAGGGTTCTCACTTCGCGGATTAGTGAATTCCGAGTGCGGAACGACTGGAGCGAGTTATACAGCTCATCATGCGTTTGCGTCATGCCCCGTTGATCCTTCCTGCTCGGGCCAGACACGGAATCTCCGTTCGGCTTCATCCATGCGTGCGACGAGCGCATCCGGGTATGCCGCATAAAGGAGTATCCGGCGACGCGTCTCGAACAATGGATACGCCCAATACAGCCTCGAATAACATCCCCACAAAACAAGCCATTGCGACCGACTCCGGTTGATCCGCTCAGCGGTCGCTCGGCACGCGTTGTCGTCGTTGAGTGGCATCTATTGTTTCCTGCCATCTTTCCGGCGGTCGCTGTCAACTCCACTGGATTGCCGTCTCGTCGTAGACGGCCATGCGAACAGGAAATCCGCGCAGATAGGTTGGTCCCTGGTGAGCCGAGGTGGTGAGTTTTATTTGAGCTACATGGCCAGTTGATGGGTAGCGCGCCGCGATCAGCGCCTTGGATAGGGCTTCCATCGCGCCGTGCCGTGTCCTGCACACGCCTACGGGGCTGCTGTGTGCATCGCGCGTCACGGTCCACTCCCAAAGGGGACAATCACGGCACACCTCCTCCCGGTCTCCTCGGCCCAGCCCGCAGGCCAGGTCAGCTTTGCTTGCGGCGGTTGATTGATTGATCCAACTCAACCGCACTGCGATGATCGTCAACACCCCTCGCGACCCCCCTCTCTCCCCCCTCCACCCCCTCCGCGCTCAATGCAAGTACAGTGAAGAGATGGCACAGCAGCGTGTCCCAAACATCCGGCTACGCTCATGGCGAGATAACGCGCACATGACGCGAGCCGAATTTGCTGATGCCATCAATAAGAGCGAAACCGGGCAGGCGTTGAACCTCTATTGCGATGAGGAACGCATACGCCGCTGGGAAGCTGGCGAGGTGCTATGGCCATCGACCGAACACCGGAAAGCGCTAAAAGAGGTGACGCAGCTCGATCCTCAAGAACTAGGGTTTCTGCCACGCTATGCCCAAGACCGAAATCAGCTAGTTAGCGCTGGACCCGTATCAGCAAGCCCGCTAGAAACAGAGCATGAAATTTTTGGCACAATGGAACTCGCGCGTCTTTTTGATGGTGGCGACATCGGCGCCGGAACACTCGATGCACTCGACGAGGCCACCGACCTACTCTGCCGCGCGTATCCAAAGACCCCCAGTGCTATTCTCAAGACCCGGATCAAAAAACGCCTTAAGCACGTGATTGACTTGCTTGGCGGTCGCATTAATATTGATCAGCATAGGCGACTGCTGGTGGTAGCGGGGTGGATGATGGCGCTTCTGGGTTGCGTTCATTACGATATGCAAGAACCCGAAGAGGCGGAAGCGGCCCGCAGGGTTGCACAGCAGATAGCTAAGGAAGCGGAGCAGCCGGATCTGCTTGCCTGGACATATGAAATGGTGGCGTGGTTCGCACTAGTAGAGGACCGTTACGAGGATGTCATAGAAGCTGCTCAGGCCGGACTGGACATCAAGGGTTCTGGAAGCGTCGCCGTTCAACTGCATCTGCAAGAGGCGAAGGGCTACGCGCGACTTGCTGATGCAAGGGAAACCAATCGCGCTCTCAAGGAAGCGTCCACGGTTCTCGGCAAGCTTCCTCCGCCCGAGCATCCAGATAACCACTTCGTCTTCGACCACTCCAAGTGGATGCATTACGCGGCGACCATATACACCTGGCTAGGTGACGACCGGAAAGCCGAAGAACACGCACTGGAAGTTATCAGTGATCACCTCCGCCCGGACGGCTCAACTCGCGCTCCCATGCGCACAGCAGAAGCCCGGCTCAGCTTGGCGACTATAAGTGCCCGAGAAGGAGATCTAGAAGGTGCCGTCACTTGGGGCAAATCGGCGTTTGATTTCGATACCAAACCAATGGCCGACCTAGTCAGTCGCGGCAAAGATTTGGACAGACTTCTCCGTAGCCGATTTGATGGGCATCCCCTAGTCAATGAATTTTACGACTATCTCACCAGTATCCAGGCTGGCAAATAGTCTGCGATCACCTTAGCGCGCCCATGGAACGGGCATGTTCTCGCAGAGGTCCAATTCGGGACCGTTCACACCACATCGCCGACGTCGATCTGTGACTAGATCCGTGCTATCTTTCAATACCCGATACGCTTCGCGACCGGCCTCATCAAATGCCCCGTAGTTCTTGAATGAAAGTCCGCCGCCCTCACCGAAGGCTTCTCGCAACTGCTCCAAAGCGCCTCGAACCCGCTCGCAGTCTGCCGTTGACCTGCGTCGGCGCCACGCCCATACGCTTATGGCAACGTTCACTATAGCAATTGTCAATCCGGCTATAGCGATAACTGTTGTGATATTCATCTCGCACTTCTAGTGAGTAGCCTACTTCTACGAATCGCTTGCGCACCAGGCATGCCCCCAGGCCATAGCCCGCAGCTCGGTCAGCCGCTCCTGCGTCGCGTACGGCTCTGCCTCGGCCATGTCCAGGTAGATAGCATCCGCGCTGGGCGTTTCGGGGACCGGCGGACTGGGCGCTGAAGAGCCTCCCGGCCAGGTTCTGGTAGGCGGATGTGCGGTAGACGGGGGGGGCTCATCCCCTCCGCAAGACCATCATGCCCGCCCGTGCACAGTGCGCAGCCGTCCGTGCACGCCAAGATACGCCGAGCGTGCGCAACCAGCGCTCGGACCGGGAAGCTCTCCCAGCGCCTGTAACCTCCGCCATTGGTCAGCCTGCGGGGGCTCGGGTCGGGCGTGGCCTGCGGGCTGGGGTGTCAGATCCGCCGCGCCGTGCGGTCTTCCTGTTCGGCCAGCAGGTCGGCCCGGAAGGTGTCCAGCTTGATATACAGCTCGATGGGCAGGAGCCCGCGCATCTCGGTCAGGGCCGAGGTGTGCTCGATGAGCCGGTCGAGTTCTGGCTGGGGGAGCTGGCGGGGATTCGTCGTCACGGGGATTCCCTCCTCTTTCCATAAGTACCTACGCAGGACGCGGCGGGTTATGACGCGACAGCGGCAGGCGGTTCGCTCGCCACGCCCGCAGCCCCGGGCTGAACGGCCTCGGGTTCGCCGTGTTCGCAGAGCTGCGAGCCTGCGGTGCAGCTACGCCCGGGTGCTGGTGAAGGGGACGAGAGCGGCGGCGGCTTCGGTGATGGCGCGGGAGGAGTGGCCGAGCATCTCCTGGACAATCTTGATGACGACCTTCGCGGCCAAACCGGTAGAGGGTGGCGACGACGTGCTGGTCAGGAACTCGTGTCCTGGTCGAGCTGATCGCGGGCGTCGCGCAGCCGGATCGCTATCGCGGCCCGCTCGTCACGGAATGCGTGGATGCGGGACAACGTGTCGTCCAGGCGGTCAACAAGCTGGTCGTTGGCCACGATGGCCTCCTCGAGCAGCATCCGGCGACGCGACCGGGACAGGTCGCCGGCCTTGAGCTCGGAGTGGACGCGGTCGAGTACGTCGACGTCCCCGGTGCTCAGGACTGCCTGGACTTCGTCCAGGGAGAATCCCAGGAGCTCTTGCAGGTTGCGGATTCTGGTCACCCGGGCCACGTCGGCCGGGGCGTAGAGGCGCTCACCGCTGTCGGTGCGGCTGCTCGGCTGGAGTAGCCCGATCTCTTCCCAGTAACGCAGCGTCCGGGTGGTGACCCCGGTCAGCTTGGCCACCTCGCCGATGCGCCACAAGACCGGCCCAGCTCCTGTTGCTGACCTCCTGCCGGTCATCCGACCATCGCCTCCGGGTTCTCGCCGGCCGCGGCGGCCGCCGGCTCCCCCGCTGCGGACTCGGCAGCGGACACCGGGCCGGGTACGGCGGGGGGCTGCACGCGGCCCCGGGTCCACGAGACGGCCGCGGCCACGAGGCTCGCGCCGATAGCGAAGTCGAATGTCGCGTGCAGCCCGGCCCGGAACGGCGCGGTGATCAGCTGCGGGAAGAAGCTGCGGCCCGTCAGGGTGGCCTGCTGGGCGGCCGGCAAGTGGGACAGGACGCCGGGCCCGACGAGGTGCTGGATCGGGTTATAGCCCAGGAATGCCGCGAAGAGCGTGGAGACCGGCGGCAGGTGCGAGACCCGGGTGGCCGCGGCGGCCGACACGCCGTGCGCGACCAGCCCGTGGTAGAGGCTCTGCGGCAGTGACGAGGAGAGCCCGATGATCATCAGGCTGAAGAAAATCCCGATGGAGAGGACCTGAGCGGAATTCTGGAAGGTGGTGTTCATCCCCGATCCGGCGCCTCGGTGCTCGGCGGGAAGGCTGTTCATCACCGCGGCCCGGTTGGGCGAGCCGAACGATGCCATGGCGAGCCCGGTGCAGAACAGCAGGATCGCGAATAGCCAGTAAGGGAAGTTAACCGGCAGCAGTTCCAGCAGCACGAACGCCACCGCGGTGCCCAGCATGCCGCCGGTGGCGAACGGCCGGGCGCCGAAGCGGTCCGACAGGATGCCAGAGAGCGGCCCGGAGAGCAGGAACCCGGCGGTGAGCGGGAGCATGGCGATGCCGGCCCATAGCGGGGTGCGCTCGAAGCTGTAGCCGTGCAGCGGCAGCCAGATGCCCTGTAGCCAGATAATGAGCATGAACATCAGCCCGCCGCGGCTGAGCGCAGCGAGGAAGCTGGCGAGCACCCCGGCGGTGAACGCGCGGATCCTGAACAACTGAATGCGAAACATCGGCTGCGGGACCCTGGTCTCGATGACGCCGAAGGCGACGAGCAGGACGACGCCGGCGGCGAGGGCGGTTATCACCAGCGGGTTCGTCCAGCCCATCGTGTCGTTGCCGTACGGCTCGATCCCGTACGTGATGCCGACCATGACCAGGATGAGCCCGGCCGCGAAGGTGATGTTGCCTGGCCAGTCGATGCGCGCGGGCCTGCGCTCGCTGAGTTCTCGCAGCTTGAGGTAGCCCCAGACGGTGGCGAACAGGCCGATGGGCACCGAGACCAGGAAGATGAGCCGCCAGTTGATCGGGGCCAGGATGCCGCCCAGCACCAGCCCGATGAACATCCCGCTCATCGCCGCCGCCTGGTTGATTCCCATCGCCATGCCCCGCTCGCCGGCGGGGAAGGCGTCGGTCAGGATAGCGGCGGAGTTCGCCATCAGCATGGCGGCGCCGATGCCCTGGAAGATCCGGAGCGTGATCAGCCAGATCCCGGCAGCGTGCCCGGACATCCACGTCACGGTGAGCAGCAGCGAGAAGAAGGTGAACACCGCGAAGCCGAGGTTGTACATGCGGACCCGGCCGTAGATGTCGCCCATCCGGCCGAGCGTGGTCACCAGGACGCTCGTGACCACCAGGAACCCGAGGATCATCCACAACAGGTAGAAGCTGTTGCCGGCCTGGAGCGGGTCAATGCCGATCCCCCGGAAGATATCGGGCAGGGCGATCAGCGTGATCGAGCCATCGATCGTGGCCATGAGCATGCCCAGGGTCGAGATAGTCAGCGCGACCCACTTGTAGCCATCACCGGGCGCGGCCACGGCCTTGTCGGCGGCACCGCCACGCCCAGCAGACCGCACCGATTGTTCGAGGTCGGACACCGCGCCTCCCGCAAGAGCTACCTTGTCATTCACGTCAACGTTAAGTAATCCTAACGTTAACGTGAATAACCAGCAGCACAGCCCGCCCCGCCGACCGGCCGGCTAGGCGAAAGGGCCGAGATGGCCGGACGTTCCCGCGGGAACGTCCGGTCCCATCATTCGGGCCCACAGCGTCCGAATGACGGGACTACAGCAGCAGGCGCTCGGTTGCAGGTCATCCCTGGAACTAGGTCTTCAGACGACAGGGGGCGGTGTTCCGTCGGCGCTCGCGGCCAGCCCTGGATCCCAGGCGCACACCGTGCAGGCATGGCGGAACGCCGAGCGGGCGAACTCCAGCGCCGCCGCATGCGGGTCCGGGTGTGCGCGGACGTCGTCCCAGTCGAGGATGTATTCCCCCAGGATGGCGTCCCAGCGTGCGTCCGAAGGCGAGAGGGCAGTGCGCCCGAATCCTTCCGGCGCCGGGTGAGCGTACGCGTAAAACGCCGCCTTGCCGTAGCGTGCATCGCCCGGCCACCAGCCGACCGCGACCTCTTGCGCGTCCATCGCATTGCGCATGATGAAGTCAGCCGAGGGCGGATCGGCCGGAGAGCCGGAAAATAGGTTCACCGCCAGGTCGAAGGAGCCCCACCACGCGTTGACTGGCGTCGAGCGGCCGCGGTACGGCGCACGAAACGCCGCGAGAACCGACGCGGCCTGGGTCGCCGCGGCGAAGTAGTCAGCTACCTGGCCGCGGTCATAGCGCGCGTGCTGGTAGTCCTCGTCGAGCGGCACGCTCCACGGCACCTCCTGCGGCGTCGGGTCGATCTGCACGGCGCCGCCGACGCTGCGCACCGCCGCCAGCACCTCACGCGTCACCTTCGCGACCGCCCGGTCCGGGGTGAGCGCGACCCGTTCCACCCGGCCGCCGCTGTGCTCGACAACCGCCTCGTGGAGTCGCAGATCGAGCACGACGACCAGGGACCCCGAGCCGTCGGGTGCTGGTAGCGGGGCTGTCTCCCAGCCCCGGGCGGTCAGACGCAACGCCGCGTGCTGCAACTGCGGCTCGGGCGGGGCAAGCCCGGCCGCCAGCTTGCCCAGCACCTGGGTATGCGCGTGCAGCGTGTCGCAGGTCGCACGCCACTGCTCGTATGAAACCGTCGGCCAGCCCTGGGACATGACCGCACGTTATTCGGTAAGCGCCAGATGATCAACCTGCCTGCCGTCAGCCGCGGGCATGTCGAGGCCGTGTCGGGCGGCGCTCACGTCCAGCTCGCCGAGGCCATCGGCGATCAGCTCCTGCCAGCGACGGCTGATCGCGTTCGCAACCGGCAGCGTGCGCGAGCCCGCCTCGCCGACGGCTAGGCCCAGATCCTTCTGTGCCCACCGGAGCGAGAACTCGGGCGAGTCGTCACCGGAATCGATCTTGCGAAGCTTAGCCAGCGCCAGGGCGGCAGCCAGCGGCCCGCCGTCCAGTGAGTCGATCAGGGCCTTGTGGTCCACGCCGAGGGCATCGGCCAGCGCGGCCGTCTCTGCGGCACCTTCGATGAGGAAGCCGAGCCAGGTGTTCAGAACCAGCTTGAGCCTGCTGCCGGCTCCGGTCGGCCCGAGCCATATCGCGGCCCGTCCGATGGCGCTGAAGACTGGCCGTAGCTGGCGGTGGACCCGGTCAGGTCCTGAGGCCAGCACGAGCAGCTGGCCGGCCTCGGCGGGCCCTCGGCTGCCGGAAACGGGCGCGTCCACGAGGGCAACATCCGGCCGGCTAGCGCCGACGGCTGCCGCGAGTTCCTGGGTGGCATGTACTCCGATGGTGCCCATCTGCACCAGGACCGCACCGGTCCGCAGCGCCGCCAGGACGCCCTGACCCAGCAGCATCTCCTGCACGACCGCCGCATCCGGCAACATGGTGATCACGACATCCGCTGACGCCACCGCGTCCGCCGGAGTCGCTGCTGTGGATGCACCGATCTGCGTCAGCCGGGCTGCTGGCGCAGGAGTCCGGTTCCAGACTGTCACCGGCAGCCCCGCACGCAGCAGGTTCCTGGCCATGGCCGAGCCCATCGTGCCGGTGCCGAGGATGGTCACCCGCGGGCCATCCCGCGTCACCGGCTCCGGCAGCGACCCGGCCGCCGGGCTCATCACTGTTTCCGTCATAGTCATGGCGTACTCCTCACTGGTTGGTGCCACTCCGACGATCAGGCATGGCTAAGGCGCGGCCGCAGTTCCCGGGCGCCCCGCAGTGCCACGGCCAGCGCCAGCGCGGCGGCCGCGGCGCCCGCGAGCATGGCCGCCCTGTCACCCCCGGCCCCCGCAGCCCGGCCTCCGTGGTTGACGGCCTCGGCCACGGCGGGCAGCAGGGCTGCTCCCAGGGCTGCGCCGATCTGTCGGCTGGTGTTGATCACTCCGCCGATCAGGCCCTGGTCTTGGTCCGCCACGCCTTGACTGGCGGTCACCATCGTCCCGAACGCCGTGCCGGCGGTACCGAAGCCGACGAGCATCACCGCCGCGAACAACGGGCTGTACCCGCCGCTGGCCGGCAGCCTGGTCAAGACAAGGAAGCCGATCGTCGCCACGCCGCTGGTCAGCACGAGCACCCGCCGGATGCCGACGCGGCTGGTCAGCCTGGCGCCGAACGCGCCGGCGGTAAAGCCGATGATGCCCTGCGGTGCGATCACTAGCCCGGTCACCAGCGGCGAATCATGCAGCACCTGCTGGAAGTACAGCGACAGGACGATCATCTCGCCGGCGTTCCACAGGCCGAGCAGCACATTCATCGTGCTGGCCGTGCGCAGGCCGGGCATCCGCAGCAGGCCAGGGCGCACGAGCGGGTCTGGGTGGTGCCGCTCGACGGCCACGAACGCGGTGACCGACGTCACCGCCAGCATGAGCGCGGCCAGCACGACCGGGGATGTCCAGCCGAGCACGGCTAGTTGCGACACCGCGAACACCAGCGCGGCTACCGCGACCGTGACGAGCAGCGCCCCGGTGACATCCAGCCGCCGTCCGCCGTGGCGCGCGCGGGACTCCGCGAGCAGCCGTGGCGCGAGCGCAACCGCCAGCACGCCGACGGGCACGTTCACCAAGAACACCGCCCGCCAGCTGGTGAACTGGACAAGCACGCCGCCCAGCACCTGCCCGGCCACGAAGCCCAGCGATGCCGTGGCACCATACATCCCCAGGGCGCGGTTGCGGTGCGGGCCCTCGGCGAAGCCGGTCGTGATCAGAGACAGAGCTGACGGGGCGACCAGCGCGGCACCCGTGCCCTGCACGAAGCGCGAGGCGACCAGCAGGACAGCGTCATGGGCCAGGCCGCCGGCCAGGGATGCGGCGGAGAAGACAATCAGCCCCGCGATGAACATGCGACGGCGGCCGAACAGGTCGGCGGCACGCCCGCCGAGAATCAGCAGGCCGCCGAACGAGATCGCGTACCCGGTAACGATCCATTGCACCGCGGAGCCAGCAAAGCCAAGCTCCCGCTGGATGGATGGCAACGCCACATTCACGATGCTGAAGTCGAGGACGACCATGAACGCCGCGGTAAGAATCAGGGCCAGCGCAGGTCCTCGAAGGCCGCCCGGCTCGGCCGCCCGGCCGGCCCGCCGTGCGTGCTGCTGGCTCGCTATCGCTGCGCCCGACACGCTGCCTCACCCATTCAATACGCTACGTTCCGTTTCGCTAATGTAGGCTGCAACCCTATGGACACCGCACGTATTCCGGGGACGACGGGAGAGATTCCGCGGTCTTCGGCGGCCGAGTCGGCCAGGCGCGGCCGGCCGCGCAGCGAGGAGGCGGATCGGGCCATCTTGTCCGCGGCCACAGAGCTGCTGGCCGAGCGCGGGCTCGGCGGCATGTCGATGGAGGAAGTGGCCGCCCGCGCCGGGGTCGGCAAGACAACGGTCTACCGGCGCTGGCCGTCGCGTGGCGCCCTCGCGCTCGATGCCTTCCTCACCGAGTTCCAGGAGCAGCAGCCGCTGCCCGACACCGGCACGCTGCACGGTGACCTGCTCGCCGCGCTCCGCGGCTGGACCCGCTCGGTGACCCGCACCCCAGCCGGGCGCATGCTGGCCGGCCTCATCGCCGAGGCACAGCGAGACCCCGCGCTGGGGGCTGCCTGGCGGGACCGGGTTATCGAGCCGTTGCGGGCGCGGCACACGATCATGCTGGATCGGGCAATCGAGCGCGGCGAGATCCGCGCCGACGTCGACAAGGACGTCGTGCTCGACCTGCTGTTCGGTCCCGCCTACCACCGCCTGCTGAACGGACACCGCCCGCTGACCGACCGGTTCGCGCGCCAAGTCGTGGATCTGATCGTGGCAGGCCTGTCCGCAGATGAGCCTGCCTGAGTCTCGTCGAGCACCAGCGGGGCGACTCGAGTCAGTGGGATTCGCGTTTTACCTGGTCTCCGCTGCTACCGACGAGGAAGTCAAGATCGGCGCCGGTCTCCACGCCTCGGGCGCCCACGGCATCTGGACAGCCTTCACCACCATCAGACCGGACAAACCTCACGCGTCTGATGCAATCCCGAGCGTTACGTTAGCCCCAACTCTCGCCATTCATGGGGATCTCCTTTCTCTCACCGGGTCTTGGCTCGACATTTCCCTATATGCCTGGAATGCTCCGCTCCGCTACCTGCGGTGGCAAGTCCGGCCACGCATCCCGCGATTCCGTCCGCGGGATCGTGACAGTTCAGACTGCATTAGCTACATTCTGCTAATATCCGGTTGGTATCCGCACCAAAGCCCACCTTGCCTGCCGCGGAGGCGTAGATCTACTCCATAGTGCGCTGTGCGCCGGGCCGCTGCCGGTCCTGGGCCAGCGGCTGGTCGGTCTGGCGATTGCCGCGCGGGCTGCGCTGCTACGTCGTCGCGGTGATCCTGACGGCAGCCGGCGCTGCCATCACCGCCGCATCGCTGACCCGCTGGCATGCCCGGGATGCCTTGCTGTTCGCCATCCTGGTGTGTTTCGGCGCAGCGGCGGTGGAGCTCACCCGACGCACTGCCGAGCCCGCCGGGCTGATCAAGGAAGTGCACGGCATCTGGCAGCTGCCGATCGCGCTGCTGCTGCCCCCGGTCTATTGCCTGGCCGCGCCGGTAGTCACTTTCTCGCTGCTCCAGCTGCGAACCCGCCAAACCGTCGCGCACCGGCGGGTGTTCTCGGCCGCCGCCAACGGGCTATCCCTCGGCGCAGCGTCAGTAGCGTTCCACCTGCTGCGCTCCCGCCTGCCCTGGCTCTGGCCAGGAGCCGGCACCCAGGCACTGATGTGGCTACTCGCCGCCGCAGGCTGCGCCCTGCTGTGGTCGCTGATCAATAAGACGCTGGTGATGACCGCGGTCAAGACAGCCGACCGCACCGTCAGCGTGCGTGAGCAGCTGCTCGCCCGCGAGCCGCTGCTGAACGACCTGTGCGAGATCTGCGCCGCGCTGCTGTTGGCCGGTGCTGCTGGCGTCAGCTGGGCACTGATCCTCCCGGCCTTGCCGCTGGTGATCGTGCTACAGCGGTCCCTGCGGCATGCGCAGCTGCTCTCGCAGGCTCGGCTGGATGCGAAAACCGGCCTGCTGAACGCCGCCGCCTGGCGGACCGAGGCAGCCGTGCAGCTGGCTCACGCCCAGCGCACCGGAGCGCCGCTGGCGGTGGCCATCGCTGACCTGGATCGCTTCAAGGCCGTCAACGATACCTACGGCCACCTCGTCGGTGACGCCGTGCTCGCCGCGGCCGCCGACACGCTGCGCCGCGGCTTGCGGCCCTATGACCTGATAGGCCGGTTCGGCGGGGAAGAATTCACCATCCTGCTCCCCCATACCGAGCCCGCCGAGGCTGTCCAGGTCGCCGAGCGGCTACGCCACAACCTGGCCGCCGTTCCGGTCCTGTCCGGCCTGGCCGGGCAGGGCGATCACCCGCTGCGCGTCACCGTCTCCATCGGCGTCGCGGCCTTGCAGCCCGGCCGCCGCGATCTGACCGACCTGCTCGCCGCCGCGGACGCGGCCCTGTATGAGGCCAAGAACGCCGGCCGCAACTCCGTGCGGCTCACCAGCGACGAGCCCCGCGCCCCGATCGCCTAGAGCCGCCCTGGCCGGTAACGCTACCGGCCCGCAGCCGGGCCGGCGCCGCGGCGTCCGACCACGCCAATAAGGCGCCCTGTACGCCGGGAGATGCTGATCGACTCCGGTCTCGGTACCCGGTGCTGACGCAGAAGCGCCCTCTCGGCCAGCGTCCACGCGGTGGTCGTCACCAGGTACAGCCCGGCCGCCAGCGGCACGAACGCGGCCATGACCACGGTTACATATGGCATCAGCCTGGCCAGGGCGCCCGGTGCCCCGCCAGACGGGGCGCCCAGTGCCCCGCCAGGCCTGGCGGCGGTATCGGCTGCCGCGGCGCGCCGCGCCATCCTGGCAGACAGCCAGCCGATGCCAGCGAGCAGCACGAACAGGCCGGCGAATACCACTCCCTGCGGGCTGAGAGGTCCGGGCCCGCCCAGCCAGTGGCTGCCCAGCGGCGCGCCGAACAGGTCATGGCTGAGCAGCGAGTTGGGAGCACCGCCGACGTTCGGCGACCTGAACAGCAGGTACATGACGCTGAGGAAGGGCCACTGGAGCAGCATGGGCAGGCAGCCGGCCGACATGCTTGTGCCTTCCGACTTATACAGGGCAGTCAGCTCGCGTTGCAGCCTGTCCGGCTGCCCGGCGTGCTTCTTCCGCAGCACCTGCACCCGCGGCGCCATCCGGGCCTGCGCATCCATCCCTCGCATGGCTCGGTAGCTAAGCGGCAAGACGAGCAAGCGGACGGCCATGGTGAAGAGCACGATCGCTGCCGCGGCGGCCAGACCGCCAACCAGCGGGGTAAGAATACGGGCGAATACTGAGACGACGTGATACGCGGCGTCAACGGGGACGCCGAAGAAAGCAGACATGACAAGCAACCCTCCAGCGGGTCAGAAGCGACGGATGACTTGCTGGAGACGGCCGCGTTCAACCCCTCGAGGGGCCCAGGATCAGGTGAAGTTCCGGCCCTTATCCGGGCCTGAGTTCTTCGCAATCATGAACTGGCGGCCGCCGGGGCCGCCGAAGGCGCTCTGGGACGGGGACGCCCCGCCGCATCAGGGTCGCGCTGCCGCAGGAAACCGGCACGCCAGGACTTCTCGCGCAGCGCGGCGGCGCGGCTGATCAGCGGGACGGCTGCGGATATCCGGGCAAGCCTGGTCCTGCCCGCCAGGCAGGCCGCGACCACCCCGGCCAGCACAGCGCCGGCCAGCACCGTCACGGCAAGGGTGGGCAGGCTGGAAGGGGCGAGCAGAATGTGCCCCGTCACCCGCCAGAGATCGGCCAGCAGCGCGAGCAGGCTGCCCAGTGCCGTCAGCACCACCGCAACCTCCGCTGAGAACCCGCGACCAAACCGCCCTTTAGAAGACATCCTCTCCTCAGCGTACGCCGGGCCCTGGCCTTAGCTGGAAGCCAGGTTCTCATCGCCCACGATGGAGTAGATCCCGCTGGCGCGAACGACACGGTGGCTGTTGCTGATGAGATAGCAGCTCGCGAACACGGTCCGCCGGGAGCGGTGCTGAATGTCGGCCTGAGCCTCCACCCAGTCGCCGACCCGAATGGGCCTCGCGAAGTCCACGGTCAGCCCGGCCGTGACGAGGCGGAGATCCTGGCCGACGACGGCTCTGATCCCCCGGCCGAGGGTCAAGTCAGCCAGTCCCGCCAGCAGGGCGCCGTGAGCGGTGCCGCCCGTGTTGGTGTGCCGCTGTTCGATCCGGATGCCGAATGTCGGCGGCACCTCCCGCCGACGTATCCACACCGGACCGATCATGGCCAGGAACGGGCTCGACTCGAATGCCTCGAAGCCAGCCGGGACGCGGCCGTCATCATCTGATGCCATCGTGAGAATCCTCTCAGCCCAGGCTGACGTTGACCGCCGCGGCGGCTCGCAAGGCGGTCGCGTCCGCCCACCGGGCAGCCATGACCTGTAGGCCCACCGGCAGGCCGTCGCGTCCCTGGCCGATGGGCACCGAGACGGCCGGAAGGCCGGCGAGGTTGGCAGGCAGGGCCAGCGCGCACCACGCATCGTAGGAGTCGGGCACCGCCACGCCGTTGATCGTCGAGGGTCCGAGGCGGCCCAGCTCGAACGCCGTGACCGGCATGGTGGGGGTGAGCAGCACGTCGTAGTCGCGGAAAAAGCCGAGCCAGGTGGTGGCATACCGGGCCCGGGCGTCCTGAGCATCGAGGTAGTCCGCCACCGACATCCGCTGGCCGGCCCGGATGATCGCGGCGGCATCGGCGCCGACGAGATCGGGGTAGGCCGCCAGCAGCGGGCGCTCGGACGCCCAGCCTTCGGCGAGCGCGACCGGATCCCACAACGGGCTCGGGTCCTGCGGCGCGGGGCTCGCCTCGACTACCGCGGCGCCGCTGTCGGCGATGCGCTCGATCGCCCGGTTGAAAGCAGCGCGGACGTCCGGGTCCAGCTCGGCGAAGCCGAGGTCGGCGGAGAAAGCGACGCGCAGTCCGGACCAGCCCGGCTCGTCCAGAGCGCCGAGGTAGCCGCCCGACGGCGACGGATAGCTCAGCGGGTCCGATGACGACGGCCCGGCCATGATCGTGGCGGCCAGCGCGAGGTCGCGGACGTCGGTGGCGATCGGCCCGGTGACCGACAAGGTCGGCCAGCCCCGGAAGCCCGGCATCTTCGGGATCAGCCCGAACGTCGGTTTGAGACCTGTCGTCCCGCAGAACGCCGACGGGATGCGGATCGACCCGCCGCCGTCTGTCCCGATCGCGAGCGGCACCATGCCGCTCGCCACCGATGCCGCGGCGCCTCCGCTGGAGCCGCCCGTCGTGCGGCTAGGGTCGCGGGGGTTCCGCGTCTCGCCCCACAGATCGTTGCTGGTGACACCGCGATAGCAGAACTCGGGATTGTTGGTCTTCGCCACGATGATCGCGCCGGCATCGACCAGCCGGGCGACGCACGCGCAGTCCTGCGCCGGGACGAAGCCAGCCAGCGAGCGGGAGCCGTTGGTCGCCGGCAGTCCGCGTACCCAGACGTGATCCTTCACCGAGATCGGGACGCCGGCCAGCGGCCCTGAGCGCTCGCCCCGATCGACCTCAGCGGCCTGCGCGAGAGCCGTCTGGCCAGCCACGACCGTGCAGGCGTTGATCTCCGCATCGAGCTCGGCGATCCGCGCGAGCGTGGCGGAGATGACATCGACGGCGGCCAGCTCACCAGAGCGGATCCCGGCCGCCGTCGACCACGCTGAGCGGATCACCCCTCAGGCCTCGTGCTGCGGCGCTGCCCTGTTGAGCTCGGCCGCTTCGGCGTTGGCCACGCGCGTCTCGGCCGCCACATCGATCGACTGGGCGAAGACGTAGTAGAGGAGCCCTGCCACCGGCAGGCCGATGAAGAACGAGATGTCCGCGCCGCCGAGCGCCTTGGCCGCCGCGCCTTCGTAGAGCGTGCCGACGTCGAAGAAGGGCGTCATGGCGGCGAAGCCGATGAGATACGCGAGGATCCCGCGCCACCCCCACCGGCCGTACATCCCGTGCGGGTTGAAGATCTCGGCGATCGCGTAATGACCTCGCCGCACGATGTAGTAGTCGACCAGGTTCACCGCGGTCCACGGGATGAACAAGTAGAGGATCAGCAGCAGGAAGTTCTCGAAGTTGGTGAGGAAGTTCTGGGTCGCGGCGAGCGCGCCGATGACCGAGAGCACCGCCGTGACTCCCACGGTGACGACACGCAAGCCGATCGTCGGCCGCACCTTCTTGAACGAGTCGACCGCGCTGATCAGCGTCAGCGAGCCGCCGTACATGTTCAGCGCCGTGACCGAGACCAGGCCGAACGCGGCGAGGATGAGCACGATGGCGCCGAAGCCGTCGAAGACGTGATTGCCGACCCTTTCCAGCTCGAGGATGCCGGTGCCGTCGAAGCTCTTGCCTGCCCACGCTGCGAGGAAGGCGCCCACGATCATCATCCAGCCGCCGCCGATCGCGGATCCCCAGTAGGTCCAGTAGAAGGTCTTGCGTACGGTCACGTTCGGCGGCATGTACCGCGAGTAGTCCGAGACGTAGATCGCCCAGCTGATCTGGTAGCCGGCCACCACGCCGAACTGGCCGAAGAACGGAGCGGCCTTGAAGGTGCCCAGGTCGAAGGTGCCCGCCGGGTAGTGGATCACGAACAGCGCGATCGTGAAGATGCCGAAGATGACGATCATGAGATAGGTGAGCCACTGCTCGGCCTTGTGGATGAGGTCGTACCCGACCAGCGCGACGACAAGTGCCACGATCGTCACGACGACGATCCACAGCTTGGTGGAGCCGTGCGCGGTATCGCTCAGCGACTCGCCGCCCAGCACGGTGTTGAACACGTTGAAGCCGGCGTACTGCACATAAGCGAAGAGCCAGACGAGCAGCGCCCCGAGGTAACCGAACTGCGGGCGCGACTGGATCATCTGCGGGAGGCCGAGCTGCGGACCCTGCGCGGAGTGAAACGCCATGAACAGCGTGCCGACCAGCATTCCGATCACGATGGCTAGCACCGACCAGAAAAGCGATCCGCCTTCGTCAATGCTGACCAGGCCGACCGCCAGCGTGGCGATCTGCGCGTTCGACATGAACCACAACGGGCCAAGATGCCAGATCTTGCCGTGCCGTTCGTCCAACGGTACGTAGTCGATCGAGCGGACTTCGATGCCGCCCAGACGCGGCTGCGTAGTTGTCATGCGGACACTCTGGCGTGACTTTGCCCATAACGGAACAACTTTGATCATTGATTTCGCCGTCGTGGCTGAGATCGCCGTCCACACGCACGTCAGGCCCGCGCGCGCAGCACGGTCCTCCCTTCGGTTGAGCAGCGTTCTAGGTTGTCCTGGCTTGGTTGCCGCCGGCCGCCGTCTCGGCCTTGCGGGCTCGGTACGCGGCAACCGCGGCCCGGTTGCCGCAGCCTCGCTCGCAGTAGCGCTTCGACCTGTTCTTCGACAGGTCGACCACGACGTTGCAGCAGCCCGGATAGTCGCAGATGCGCAGCCGGCTGAGTTCGTCGGCGCGGATAACGGCGGTGAGCGCCATCGCGGCATCGACGGCCAGCCGGGTGGCCAGCGGCGCATCGGGCGGGGTGGCGTGCAGGTGGTAATCCCATTCGTCGTGCTTGACGAGCTGAGGTACGGCGTTCGCTTCGCGCAACAGCTCGTTGACGATGTCCACGGCTTGATCACGGTCGGCGACCCAGAGCTGGCGTAGCCAGGGCCGCAGGTCGTGCACCGCACGCAGCTCGCCGGCATTGCGCCAGCGTTTTCCTGACCACTTCCAGGTACGGACGAACTCATCTAGCGCCTGCACGTCGGGCAGGTACTCCGCATCGCCGTCGGCGGTGTTAACCAGTGCCGCGGCGGCTTGCAACGCCACCTCCGTGTCATGACCAAAAAGCAAGTTGACTCCTAACGGGCGCCAGCTCTACCGTCATTACTGTAATCCACTTTCACTAATGACACCCCTGCGGCCGGGAGGGACCGATGCGTCAAGAACAGCGCCATCGAGCCGGCCTGGGCGTGGCGATTGCGTCAGCGGTGACCTTCAGCACATCCGGCGCGCTCGCCAAATCGCTGATCGATGCGGGCTGGTCTCCGGCCGCCGCCGTCGCCGTGCGCATCAGCATCGCAGCCCTGGTCCTGGCCGCCCCGGCGGCGGTGTCGATGCGCGGCCGGTGGCGCACGCTGCGCCGCCAGAGCGGCCTGGTCATCGCCTACGGCCTGGTTGCTGTCGCCGGATGCCAGCTGTTCTACTTCAACGCCATCCAGCACCTGTCGGTGGGCGTGGCGCTCATGCTGGAGTACCTGGGCACTGTTCTCGTTGTGGCGTGGATGTGGATCCGGCACGGCCACCGGCCCCATCGGCTGACCCTGTGCGGTTCCGCCGCCGCGCTGGCCGGCCTGGCGCTCGTCCTCGGCGTGATCGGTCACGTCCAGCTCGACCTGGTCGGGGTCATGTGGGGGCTGGGTGCCGCGTTCGGCCTGGCGGCATACTTCGTTCTCGGCTCCCGTAACAGCGAAGACCTGCCACCGCTGGCCCTGGCCAGCGCGGGCATGGCCGTCGGCGCGGTCATCCTGCTGGCGCTGGGTGGCGTGGGCGCACTGCCGATGCACGCCACCTTTGGCATGGTCACCTTCGCAAGCCACCGCGTCAGCTGGCTGATCCCGGTCGCCTGCCTGTCCCTGGTCGCGGCCGTGATCGCCTACGTCGCGGGCATCGCCGCCGCACGCATGCTCGGGGCCAGGCTCGCCTCCTTCGTCGGCCTGACCGAGGTCGTGTTCGCCGTGCTGGTCGCCTGGCTGCTGCTCGGCGAACTGCCCACCGCTATCCAGCTCGGCGGCGGCGCCCTGATCGTCGCGGGCATCGCCCTGGTTCGCATCGACGAGATGCGAACACGATCCGCCCCGCAGGCAGAGCCCTGGCCTGCCCAGCCGGAATTGGTCACGCCACCAGTCGCATTACCGGCGCTATCATCGGATATCGACGGGAGGTGACGATGGCAGACATACTGATCCGCAATCTCCCCGCAGACGTGATCGCGGCCCTGGACGCCCGCGCCGGACGGCTTGGGTTATCACGCAGCGAGTATGTGCGGCGCCGGCTAGCCCAGGACGCGGCGACCTCAGCCTTCCCGGTCAGCGTCGATGACCTGGCACGCTTCGCGGAGGCCTTCGGCGACCTGGCCGACCCGGACCTGATGGCACGGGCCTGGCAGTGACCTCGTGGCTGATCGACAAGTCGGCGCTTGTCCGCCTGGCAGCCAGCCCGGATGCCGGCGAGTGGGCCCGCCGGATCGAGCGCGGGCTCGTTCGGATCACGACTGTCACCCGCCTGGAGGTCGGATACTCCGCCACGTCCGGACGAGATCTGCGGACCGGGATGCAGCGGCCGCCGCTGTCGTCGATGCCCGTTGAGTACCTGACACCGGCAATCGAGGACAGGTCGGTCGAGGTCCTTGCCTTGCTCGCCGACCGGGACCTGCATCGAGCCTTCCGCGTACTGGACCTGATCATCGCCGCGACAGCCGAACTGGCCGGGCTTACCGTCCTGCACGCCGACACGGACTTCGACGCCATAGCCGAGATCACCGGCCAGCCTGTCGAGCGCCTGAACGCCGACTGACCACCACCGCCGGTGAACTGCCATCACCGGGCGGCTAGGACGCAGATGCCGGCCAGTGCCGACCACGAACTGCAATCACCGGGCGGCTAGGACGCAGATGCCGGCCAGTGCCGACGAGACGTGCGATGCGCGGGCCGCGGCCGGCTTCAGCCGGCCAGGGATGCTTCGAGGGTGATCTCGGGCACGCCGGCCAGCGCCCTGCTGACCGGGCAGCCGGCCTTGGCGGCGGCGGCGTGCTCCTGGAAAGCACCCTCGTCGAGTCCTGGCACCTGGCCCACGGTGACCAGGGCGATCTTGGTGATGGTCGGGGCTCCGTCGACGAACCGCAGCGTGACTGTGGCGTCGGTGCGTACCGAGTCAGGCGGGCTGCCGGCCTCGGCCAGAATGTTGGACAGCGCCATCGAGAAGCACGATGCGTGGGCCGCCGCGATGAGCTGCTCGGGATTGGCCCCTGGACCGTCCTCGAACCGGGACTTGAAGGAGTACTCGCCGCTGATGGTGTCGCCGGCGGTGAACGTGCCGCTACCGCTCGGCAGGTCACCCTTCCACTCCGCGCTTCCCCTGGCCGGCATGGTTGCCTCCTCGCCTGGTGGCCGTCGTTCGGCTCGTTACCCACGCGAATCGTACTCACCCCGGCGCCGTCATCGCGGCGCGGGAGCCGAAAGCAGCTCGCGGGCAATGATCAGCTTCTGGATTTCACTCGTGCCCTCGTACAGCCGGTACAAGCGCGAGTCGCGATACATACGCTCCACGACGGTGGAACTCATGTAGCCGAGGCCACCGTGAACCTGCACCCCACGGTCAGCGACTCTGGACACCATCTCGCTACAGAACAGCTTCGCCGAGGATGGCCCGATCGCCACATCCCGGCCGGCGTCGTACGCGGCCGCCACACTCAGCACGAGGCTCCGTCCTGCCTCCAGTTCGGCGTAGGACTCAGCCAGCATCGCCTGGACCATTTGATAGTCGCCGATGGGCTTGCCGCCCTGCTTGCTCGTCGCGGCGTGCGCTACCGACTCGTCCAAGACTCGCTGCGCGGTGCCGACGCACACTGCCGCGATGTGCAGCCGGCCGCGGGCCAGGACGGTCATCGCGCTTCGGTAACCGCGGCCCTCGTCGCCGACGAGGCGGCCGGCCGGGACGCGGACGTCGTCGAACGTCACCTCTGCGGTCCAGGCACCGCGCTGGCCCATCTTGTGGTCACGGGGACCGACCACGAGGCCCGGGCTGCGGGCATCAACCAGGAATGCCGAGATCCCGCGACCGGCCACCTCGTCGGGGTCGGTCCGGGCGAACACGACGAACAGGTCGGCCAGCGGTGCGTTCGTGATGAACCGTTTGGTACCCGACAGCAGCCACTCCCGGCCGTCGCGTCGCGCGGATGTCTTCAAGCCGGCCGGGTTGGACCCGGCTTCGGACTCGGTGAGCGCGAACGAGGCGATCTTCTCTCCCGCCGCCAGCATGGGCAGGAAAGCCTCCTTCTGTTCGTCAGTCCCGAACTTCGCGATGACCTGTCCGGCGATACCGTTGTTCGTGCCGAACGAGGATCGGAACGCTGGTGTCGTGTAGCCGAATTCGAAAGCCAGCCGCACATCCTGCGACATGCACGCTCCGAAACCGCCGAACTCAACCGGCAGCGCGTAGCCGAAGAGGCCGAGTTCGGCGGTGGCCGCGCGCAGGTCCTCGGGGATCGCGTCGGACTCCTCGATCTCGTTCTCCCGGGGCAGGACCCGCTCGCGCACGAAGCGTCTCACCGTATCCAGTACCTGGCCGAACGATGCCTCGTCCATGTCTGCCTCCATCGCTGAGAATATGCCCCTGCATGCCAGCTCACCGGACTTGGCGCCCCCCCGTGCGCCGACTGCGGTTCATGGACGTTTCCAGCCCCGCGGGGTCGGGCGAGGTCAGCCTGGCGGTTGCAGTCAGCGGGACTGAAGGTGCATCACCAGCAGATCGCCGATGTGCACGATGTGGTCGGACATCGCCTTGCGGGCGGCGTCGCCGTCGCGCGCATCCAACGCGTCGAAGACAGCGGAATGGTCATGAGCCGACGCCTGGGACCAGCCGTCGATCGTGCCGAAGAAACGAAGCGGGACGTATTGCACCGTCTGATTGAGCAGTGCCGCCAGCCTGGGTGAGCTGGACGCCTTGTTGATGCGCCGATGGATCTCGTGGTTCACCGCGTCGACCGCGGTGACGTTGCCCCGATCTGCGGCGTCCTCCAGTTGCCCCTGTAGCTCGCGTAGGCCGGTGACAGCCGAAGGGTCGAGCTCCTCAGCTGCCCGTGCCGCGAGTTCGCCGGCGATAAAGGCCTGCACCTGGAACAGGTCGCGGACGTCCTGGTCGGAGACGCTGACGACGCGGAAGCCGCGCCGAGGCTCCCATCGCACCGAGCCCTCGCTTTGCAGGATCATGAGAGCCTCACGCACCGGCGTGGCGCTGACGTTCAGATCTGCCGCCAGGCTCTCGGTGCGCAGGAACTGCCCGGCCGGAAGCTGGCCAACCATGATCCCTTCCCGCACGTAGGCAGCCACCTTGTGGCTCAGCTGCTGGTTGGCGCCAAACCCGGCGCTGTCCCGGGTCCACGCCGGATCGCTCACGGTTTCTCCCGTCCTTCCCTTCAGCGTTCCATATCAGGAGTACCGGGACCGCAGCCGGCACCGTATTGACATATTATGTAGAATATAGAATCCTGTCTCTGTGGCTACGATACCCGCGTCGGACCCGGATCGGCGCTCGCTCGCCGAGCAGGTCAGCCAGTGGGCTCCCGGCCCCGACACCCGGCGTGATGACATGAGCCCCGCTGCCGCCGCAGCGCTGCACGCCTTGCTGGGCTCGGGACCTGGGCCGCGCGACATCGTCCCGCCGCTCTGGCACTGGTTGTACTTCCTGGAGTGGCTGCCCCCGGCGTTGCTCGCCGCGGACGGGCACCCGCTCGGCGGCGGCGCTGCGCCCCCACTGACCGACCGGCGCCGGATGTTCGCCGGCGGGCGCATCAGGATCAACGCCCCGCTGCTGTTCGGCGAGCCCGCCGAGCGGACCAGCACGCTCTCGAACACCGAGATCAAACACGGACGAACCGGAGAGATGCTGCTCGTCACCGTCCGCACGGAGGTCGTCCAGCGCCAACGGATCTGCGTCGTAGAAGAGCAAGACCTGATCTACCGGTCCGGGCCACCCACCGCAGGGTCGCAGCCGATGTCCGCATCGCAGCCGCCGGCCACACCGACCGCCGACAGATCGGTGCCGCGGCGAACGCGGTTCCAGGCCGATCCGGTCACCCTTTTCCGATTCAGCGCACTGACGGCCAACTGCCACCGCATCCATTACGACCTGCCCTATGCCCAGAACGTGGAAGGCTACCCGGGCCTGGTCGTGCACGGCCCGCTGCTGGCGCTTGCGATGGCTGAGCAACTCCGCACGCACCCATCGGGCCGCGCGGTCAGTTCGATGCGCTACCGGTTCCGACAACCGCTATTCGGCGGGGAACGTGCCAGCATCACCGCCGACGAAGCACCGTCGCGCACCGAGTTCGCGGTCCTGGGTCCCGATGACACGGTCCGGGCCACCGCGGTCGCCCAATACGCGCAGGCCGGATCGCCTGAACCCGCCACCACGACCGGAGACACTCAGTGACGCTCACGGAAACGCCCGCCACGGCCTGCGAACTCAGCCCAGAAGAACAATCCATCGTCGAGGTGGTACGCGACTTCGTCGACCGGGAAGTGAAGCCGGTCGTCCGCGACCTCGAACACTCGAACACCTATCCCGAAGAGCTCATCGAGCAGATGAAGCGGCTGGGCATATTCGGCTTGGCGATACCCGAGCCGTACGGAGACGTCCATGTCTCCACGCCTTGCTATGCACTGGTCACCGAAGAACTCGCACGCGGCTGGATGAGCCTCGCCGGAGCCATGGGCGGACACACCGTCGTCGCCAAACTCCTGCTCGCATTCGGAACCGAGGAACAGCGGCAGAAGTACCTGCCCCGCATGGCTACCGGCGCGCTACGGGCCACCATGGCGCTGACCGAGCCGCGCGGCGGCTCCGACCTGGCGCATCTGTCCACCTCCGCCGTCCGAGACGGCGACGACTGGGTCATCAACGGAGAGAAGACCTGGATCACCAACGCCCGCCGCTCAGACCTCATCGCGCTGCTCTGCCGGACCGACTCGACGGCCATGCCCCCGCACACCGGCATCAGCATCCTGCTCACCGATAAAGGCCCAGGGCTCACGATCGGCAAAGACCTGCCGAAGCTCGGCTACAAAGGCGTCGAGAGCTGCGAACTATTCCTGGACAACTGTCGCGTCCCCGCTGACGCCGTCCTCGGCGGGGCTCCCGGGCACGGGTTCGCCCAGATGATGAAGGGACTCGAAGTCGGCCGCATCCAGGTCGCCGCACGGGCGACCGGAGTCGCCAAAGCCGCCTTCGACGACGCACTCGCCTACGCCCAGCAGCGGGAAAGCTTCGGCAAACCCATCTGGCAGCACCAGTCCGTCGGAAACCTGCTCGCCGACATGGGTACTCAGTACAGCGCCGCGCATCAACTGCTGCTGTACGCCGCCCGCACGTTGGACTCGGGCCGACGCTGTGACCTGGAGGCAGGTATGGCCAAACTGTTCGCGTCCGAAGCAGCCATGGAAATCGCGGTGAACGCCATCCGTGTTCACGGCGGCTACGGCTACTCCACCGAGTTCGATGTCGAACGGTACTTCCGGGACGCACCCCTGATGATCGTCGGCGAGGGCACCAACGAGATCCAGCGCAACGTCATCGCGCGCCAACTCGTCGCCCGCGGCGGCCTCTGACCACCCGTTCCGTCCGCCGCCGTCCGAAGCGGGCGGCCTGAACCCGGACGCCAGGAAATGCTCAACGGACGCACCGTCATCGTCACTGGTGCCGCATAAGGCATCGGCGCGCGCCAACTCGGCCTGATCCACCGGCGCCGTCATCGAAGTCGCCGACGGCCGACACAGCCAGCCGGCAACAGCGCTGTCCGTTCAGGGCGGAGGTTACGAGCCCTCAGCGCACCGAGTGTCGCGCGTCCTTCGCTATCAACACTGAGCGTTTAGGACACGTCATGGAATAAACCGTCGTTTCCTGACCCGGACGATCGTGCGGTGCCCGCGGACCCGGCCGGCCCGATCACTCTCGTCACACCGGCACCACCGACCCCGTGAGCCACGACTTTCGTAGCGCCGCCGAAGATCGATGTGGCAGAGCCCACCACCGGTGGGGGGCTCCGTCACATCGATCTTNNTCGCGCAAACCAGCGCGCGGCCGGCCGGCCTTGGGCGGGCGCTCCTGAGCTCTTGCCGGGCGCCCCGGCCCGGCCCGACCCGACCCGACCTGACAATCACGAAACCTGGGGCTTACTTCTCCGCGGGCCCTCAGATGGGCCGTCTTGCATCATGCCCGAATGGACATCCCGTGCATCAGCGTGTGGGAGATCCAGGATCTGTTCAATGCGCTCGAACCGCCGAAATGGACACCGCCTCGTCGACATCAGCGTGGCTCCTGATTAAGCCGGGGCTAGGGTCGTGGTCGTGACGGAGCCTTCCCGCAGTACCGCCGAGCTGATCGTGCAGTGCCTGGAAAACGAGGGCGTCACGCACGTCTTCGGCATTCCGGGCGAGGAGAACATCCGGCTGGTGGAGGCGATGTCCCGCTCGTCCATCCGCTACGTGCTGACCCGTCATGAGCAGGGTGCGTCGTTCATGGCCGAGACCTACGGCAGGCTCACCGGCCGCGCCGGGGTGTGCTCGGCGACGCTCGGCCCTGGCGCGATCAACCTGCTGCTCGGTACAGCGGACGCGACGACCAACTCGACGCCGCTGATCGCGCTGTCGGCGCAGGTCGGGATGAACCGCAGTTTCAAGGAGTCCCATCAGGGCGTGGATCTGGTGTCGATGTTCGCGCCGGTCAGCAAGTGGTCAGCGCTGATCGCGACGCCGGGTGCCGCGCCGGAGATGATCCGCAAGGCCTTCAAGCTTGCCCAGACTGAGCGCCCGGGCGCGGTCTACCTGGCGGTCCCTGAGGACGTGGAACAGGCGGCGGCGCCGGGCGAGCTGGTGCCACTTGCGGTGAACGTGCCACGACCGGACGAACCGTCGCCTCGACAGATCGAACGGGCCGCGGCGCTGCTTCGCGCGGCGAGTGCGCCCATCGTGCTGGCCGGGCACGGGGCCGCGCGGGCCGGTGCGGGCGGCGCGCTACGCCGCTTCGCGGAGGCGCTGGGTGTCCCGGTCGCCACGACGTTCCACGGCAAGGGCGTGTTCCCCGATGATCATCCACTGGCGCTGGGCGCGGTGGGCTTCATGCGCCGCGACTACGTCAACTTCGGTTTTGACAGCGCGGACTTGATCGTCGCGGTGGGCTATGAGCTACAGGAGTTTGACCCCGTGCTGATCAACCCGCGCGGCGACACCAAGATCATCCACATCCACCGGTTTCCAGCCGAGGTCGACGCGCACTACGACGTGGCTGTCGGGCTGCATTCCGACATCGGGCACACCCTCGACGTGCTCGCTGGAGCAGTCGGGCGGCAGCTGCCGGCCCGTCAGGGCGGAGATCGCATCCGCGCGCTGCTGGCCGGCGAACTGGCCCGCGGCCGCGGTGATGACCGGTTCCCGCTGGCGCCAGCGCGGATCGTGGCCGACACCCGCACGGCGCTCGGCCGTGATGACATCGTGCTGGTCGATACCGGAGCGCTGAAGATGTGGATGGCGCGGCTGTATCCGACCTACGAGCCGAACACCTGCCTGATCTCCAACGGGCTGTCGACGATGGCCTGGACGCTCCCCGGCGCCATCGGCGCGAAGATCGCCAGGCCAGATTCCAGGGTGCTCGTCGCGACCGGCGACGGCGCCTTCCTGATGAACTCCCAGGAGATCGAGACCGCGCTACGGCTTAACCTCCCGTTCGTCATCCTGATCTGGGTGGACGACGCCTACGGGCTGATCAGCTGGAAGATGGACCTCGAGATCGGCCGCAACGTCGACACCACCTTCGCCAACCCGGACTTCGTGACGTACGCCCAGAGCTTCGGCGCGACCGGATACCGGATCAGCTCAGCCGGCGAACTGCTGCCGACCCTGCGCACCGCCCTGGCCGCCGACACGGTGTCAGTGATCGCCTGCCCCGTCGACTACTCGGCCAACCTCGACCTCATCGAGTCCCTCGGCGACCTGGACGACCGCCTGTCCTAGGGCCGTCATGGCGGTCAGGTACCGGTGAATCGCGGCTGGCGCTTCTGCGAGAAGGCTGCGACTCCCTCGGCGAAGTCACCGGAGCCGGCCATTTCCTGCTGGATCTGGGCCTCGAGCTCGAGCTGCTGGTCCATCTGCTGGTAGAGCCAGTTGTTGAGCTGGCGTTTGGTTCCCGCATACGAGCTGGTGGGACCGTCGGCGAGCCGCGCGATGAGTTCGTCGGCGCGGGTGGCGAGCTCGCCGTCCGGCCAGACCTGGTTGATCAGTCCCCATTCGAGCGCCTGCCCGGCCGCGATCCGGTCGCCCAGCATCGCCATCTCGGTTGCCCGCGCGAAACCCACCCGCGAGGGTACGAGCAGCGAGGACCCGCCGTCCGGCACAAGGCCGATGTTGACGAACGCGAGCAGGAAGTACCCGGACTCGGCGGCGATGACCAGGTCGCAGGCGAGCGCGACCGACAGGCCGACCCCGGCCGCGGCGCCGTTGACCGCGGCGACGACCGGCTTGGGCATCTGGCGGATTCCGGTGATGAGCGGGTGGTAGCGCTCGGTCAGCACGCCGTATAGGTCCGGATGACCGTCGCGGGTCTGCTCCAGGCCATCCTTCAGGTCGGCCCCGCTGGAGAACGCGCGTCCCGCGCCGGTTATCAGCACCGCGCGAACCTCTGGGTCTTGGCCGACGCTGTTCACCGCGTCCAGCAGATCGCGCCCCAGCTGGGCATTCAACGCGTTCATCCGCTCGGGGCGATTCAGCTCAAGCTTCGCGGCAGCGCCGTGGCGGTACAGGTTGACGGTGTCGTACCGGTGGACCAGCTCGTAGTCGCTCACGACGGCAACCATAACAGAGTAATACTCCGGAGTGATACTCTTCTACCGATGGCATCGATCCAGACCCGCCGGCGCATCCTCGACGCGGCCCTGGCCTGCTTCCTCGAAGACGGCTACGAGCAGGCCACCATCGCGCGCATCCGGCAGCGCAGCGGTACATCGAACGGTGCGCTCTTTCACCACTTCGCGTCCAAGGAAGCTGTCGCCGACGCGCTGTATGTGGAGGCGATCGTCTCGTTTCAGCGCGGCTTGTGGGACCTGCTGCGCCGCAAGCCGCGCTCACTGCGGACGGCGGTGCGCGGAACGATCGCTCATCAATTGCGCTGGACCGAGCAGCATGCCGATCTTGCCCGGTTCGTCTACCTTCGCGGACACCTCGGCTGGGACTCGCCGGGGGGCGCGGAGGTAGAAACACTCAACCGCGAGCTGGCGGCGGCGTTCCGGCAGTGGATGGCGCCGCTCGCCGACAGCGGCGAGATCCGCCCCGCCTCGATGCTGGTCGTCTCGGCGATCGTCAGCGGCCCGGCGCACGCGATCGCGCAGCGCTGGCTCGCCGGTCAGCTGACCGCTCCGCTGACGGCGTTCGTGGACGAACTCGCCGACGCCGCGTGGGCCGGGCTGCGCGGGACGCAGGTACCCGCGCGACCGGCGCGGCAGGTCCCAGCCTGCGGCCGCCTGACGCTCGAACTCGTCTCCGACGACGGCACTGTCATCGCGCGCGGTCAGGCCACCACGCAACTTGTCCCGCCACAACCAGCCGACTCCAGCGCCGGCTGACGAATCACCCCGGCTGGCCAGGCTGCACAGCGAGCCAGTGCGTGACGGTGGTCGGCGAGTCCGGGGCGGTCAGGGCGCGGACCTTGTCGAGCCTGGCCTGGTCCCGCTGGGTGACGCGGGCGTGCTGGCGCAGGTGCTCTGCCCAGGATGCGACGACGAACTGCTCCAGTATCCGGCTGGGATCGCTGCTGTCCTGCCACACCCGCCAGGAGGACGCACCGGTTCTCCGGCGGCTGAATCTGGCCTCCCGCAGCGCAGCCACGAGGTCGGCTTCGCGCGCTGGCAGTGCCCGGTACTCGGCGGTGACCAGGACCGGCCCGCCCGCCGGGCTGCCTGCCGCCAGGTGCGGCTGCGGCCAGTCGCCTGACGGCAAGAATTCCTGCGGCGGGATCGGCCGGAATCTGTATCGCAGGCCGACGAGCGGGCCGATGGCCAGGCCCACCGCGGCTATCAGCAGCGTCGGCGACAGCCCGGCGTGCTGTGCGGCGAGGCCCAGAACGGCGCTGCCCACGGCGGTACCGCCCTGAAAGACAACCAGGTAGAACGCCATTCCCCTGGCCTTGACCCAGCTCGGCAGGGTGAGCTGGTAGAGCGAGTTGAGGGTCGACAGCGCCAGGATCCAGGTCAGCCCGCTGACCGCCAGCGCGACCGCGACCAGGGCGATGACGTGCACGTAGCCGAGCACCAGAGCGACAGCCGCCATACCTAGCGAGCCGATTGTCAGCAGGGCGCCTGGGCTCAGCCTGGAGCGCAGGCGCGGCAGCAGCAGAGCCCCGGCCACAGCGCCGACCCCCACCCCGCCCAGCAGCAGCCCGTAGCCGCCCGATCCCAGGTGCAGTTGCGACCGCGCGGTCAGCGGCAGCAGCGCCCAGATTGCGCTGGCGAAGAACACGAACAGCCCGGCGCGCAGCAGGATGACGCGCAGCGCCGGGCTGGCCGTCAGGTACCGGCTGCCGGCCCTGATCGCCTCGCCCACGTGCTCACGCGGCAGCGCGCTGGCGGGCCGGCTACCCCGCCACCGCGCGATGACCGCGATCACGGCGACGAAGGTCACTGCGTTGATCAGAAACACCGTGCCCGCGCTGCTCACCGCGAGCACGATGCCGCCGATCGCCGGCCCGACCGCACGGGCGAGGTTCTGGTTCACCGCGCCCAGCGAGATCGCCTGCTGCCGCTCGTCCGCAGTGACAAGCTCCGGCTGGAGCGTCTGCCAGGTCGGCGAGGTGAGGGCCTGACCGGTCCCGACCGCGAAGATGAGCGCGAGCAGCAACCAGGGCGTGATCTCCCCGGCGATCGCCAGCACGCCCAGCGCCGCGGCAGCGATCAGCATGGCTGCCTGGGTGATCAGCAGGAAGCGCCGGCGGTCGACGAAGATCGCCGATCGTCCCCGCGACCACGGCAAAGAGCAGCACGGGCAGGCTGGCCGCCGTCTGGACCAGCGCCACGTAGGTCACCGAGCCGGTGAGCGTCAGCATCAGCCACTGCGCGCCGACAGTCTGCATCCAGCTGCCGATATTGCTGACGAACTGCGCCCCCCACATCGCGGCGAACATGCGATGACGCAGCGGCGCCCAGGGGGAGCCGCCAGCGGGGTGTCCGTCCTCGGCGTGGGCCTGACCGATGCTCATGACGGGTTTTTACATGATGCGCCGCTGACTTGGCGCTGGTGCCGCCGCCGCTACTGCTCCTGGCCGGATTCGGCCCACCGCTGGAACACGGCGGCCTTGCCTGCGGGCAGGCGCCCGCCCAGCGCGGCTGGATTACGCCAAGAGCCGAGCGCCGGCGAGCTAGCATCCCGGTGCTGGCACATAGCCTCCTGGCTTGAGAAGTGCGTGATGCCCGAGCGAGGGAGGCTGATGAGCAAGTCGCGCGTTGAGGCATTCAGCGACGGCGTCTTCGCGATCGCGATCACGCTGCTTGTGCTGACGATCGCCGAGCCCACGAACTACAAGAACCTGGGCAGCCAGCTCGGCAGCCGCTGGCCCTCGCTCGCCGCCTTCGTCGTCAGCTTCGCCGTCATCGGGGTCATGTGGCTGAACCACCACTCGCTGTTCACCCACTTCGAGCGGATCGACCGCGGGCTGTTCTACCTCAACTTGCTGCTGCTCATGACGATCACGTTCCTCCCCTACCCGACCGGGGTGCTCGGTGAGGCGCTGGCCAAGGGACACGGAACGCAGATCGCGGCGATCGTCTACGGCGCGACCATGGCGGCGAACGCCTGCGCATGGGCGGCGCTCTGGCTCTACGGCTCGCACCGCCGCCGGCTGCTGCATCCCTCGTTCCCCGAGGAGCAGCGGGCGATGGCGACGCTGCTCTTCACGATCGGCGTGCTCATCTACACCCTCGCCGTCGGCGTTGCCTTCCTGAACGCGTATGCCTTCCTCGGCTTGCAGGGCGCGGTGGCCCTCTACTACGCGCTTGACCCGGTCTCCAGGCGGGCCGAACGAGGAAATCGCCGCGACGACCGGACGAACTCAGCGCAGACGGGAGCGGGCGGTCTCGCGCCTGACACACCGTCGCCGGGCAGCCCCTCCGCTGGCGAATGACAAGGAGCTCAGCCGATCCCGCGCGGCGGGGTGGGGTAAGCGGCGGGGTGGGGTAAGCGGCGGGGTGGGGTCAGCGGCGGCCTGGGTGTTCCAGTGCCCGGCGAGCGCGGGGCCGAGCGGCCGGCGTAGTGGTCGAAGGCAGCTGCTAGCGGCTCGGTGCCGCCGTCGGCCGGCATCCTGGCGGCCGCGCCGTCATCTGCGGGCGCTGCTGCACCGCGGCGTGCTGGCAGGACAGGGGGATTCCGGGGACCAAGGCACCCCGGCCCGGCAGCCAGAAACAGGGGCCGGTCACGTCTGACAGCGCAGTGGCGCTGGGTTTGCCGGGACGTTGGCTACTGGCCGTTCGGCTAAATAAAACTGAGGTCGCCTACGGTCAGCCCGGCCTGGAGCCGTGGGTGGCAGTGGCGGTCCGTGACGCCTTAGGGCACGACCACGACGACCGGCGCGCTGCGCTTGGCGATGAGGCAGCGCCCGAGGGAGCCGGCGAGGTGGTGCCGCGCCTTTGTGGATCTGCCGACCACGATCAGGTCGGCGTGGACCTCTTCGGCGACCCGCAGGAGTTCCCTGGCAGGGTCGCCGCTGGCGTGGACGAAGGTGATGTCGGGACCTTCGTCGGCGGCGTAGCGCCGCACCTCGGCTCGCAGTTGCTCGGCCTGCCCGGCGGCGGCTGCGGCCACGTAGTCGCAGACGGCGACGCCAGCAGCGGCCGAAGCCATCGCCGCCATGCAGGTGTAGGCGGAGGAGCTGACGAAGACGGCCACGGCTCGTCCGCCCAGTCGCCGGGCCTCCCCGCAGGCCCACCAGAGGGCGTCCCAGGATGTGTCGGAGCCATCCAGCCCGACGACCACCGACGCGGTGTAGACGGGACCGCCGCCCGACTTGGCCGCCAGCCGGTCAGGACGCGGTTCGCCGTCAGGACGCGGTTCGCCGTGATGCCTGTCTCTCGCGCCATCCATGGTCAGGGGATCCGTTCCTTTGGCCGCATGGCGGGGCCGGGCGCCACCTCGGCCGCCGCGCCGCCCTGCTCTGCCTGGGTTACCAGCGAACGGCCCGTGGCCAGGACGCCGATCGCCGCGGCGACCGTGACGGCGCCCAGGTAGAAGGGCACGTGGACGTTCAGGTGGGCCGCCAGTTGGCTGGCGCAATACGGAGCCAGGCCACCACCGATGAACCGGACGAACCCGTAGGACGCCGAAGCCACCGGCTTCTCCACCGGAGCGACCAGCATGACCGCCTGGGTCGTGAGGGTGTTGTTGAGCCCGACGAACGCCCCCGACACGACTACCGCCACGATCAAAGTCAGCTGGGACGAGGTGAATACCGCGATCACCACCAGGTCGACCGCCAGCAGCGCCAGGTTCACATAGAGAGTGCGCACCGTGCCGAACCTTGCCTGCATGCGCGGGGCGACGAACACGGCGAAGATCGCCACCATGATCCCCCACCCGGTGAAGACATAGCCGAGCTGGTGAATGCCCAGGTGCATCGGGAACGGGGTGTAGGCCAGCAGGGTGAAGAAGCCCCAGTTGTAGCCGAGCGCGGTGATGCTCATGATGGCCAGCCCGCGATGGCGCAGCGCCCGCAGCGGCTCGGTGATCGATGTCCGCCGGGCTGGCTTGGGCGTGTTCTCCACGAACAGCAGCGTGGCCACCAGCGAGATCGCCATCAGCACGGACACCCCGAAGAACGGGCCGCGCCAGCTGATGCCTCCCAGCTCGCCTCCCACCAGCGGACCGAGCGCGATGCCGATTCCCAGCGCGGTCTCATAAAGGATGATGGCCCCCGAGAACCCCCCTGAGGCGGCACCGATGATCACGGCCAGCGAGGTGGCGATGAACAGGGCGTTCCCCAGTCCCCACCCGGCCCGGAAGCCGATGATCCCGTTGATGGTGTTCGAGGACCCGGCCAGCGCGCTGAACGCCACGATCAGCACCAAGCCCGCGACCAGCGTCCGCTTGCCGCCGATCCGGCTGGACACCCAGCCGGTCACCAGCATGGCCACCGCCGTGACCACCAGGTAGCTGGTGAACAGCAGCTCCACCGAGCTCGGCGACGCCTTCAGCTGCTTGGAAAGGGCGGGCAGGATGGGGTCGACCAGGCCGATCCCCATGAACGACACCACGCAGGCGAAGGCGACGGCCCAGACGCCTTTGGGCTGACGGAATGGGCTGGGCGCGGCCCTCTCGACGCCGCTCACCGCGCCGCCCGCTCCGATCGTCCGCCGGATGACTGGGTCGCCGGGTCCCGCTGCTCGTTGTCGAGGCGGCGCAGGTGCTGCAAAGCCGGGATCGCCGCGGCCAGCGCAGCGGCCTCATCGGCCGGCAGCTTGTCGATCAGCCGCATGAACTCCTCAGCGGCCGCGCGCCGCCTGGTTTCGAGGAGATCCGACCCCGCTGCGGTCAGCGCGACCAGCGCCACCCGCCCGTCGGCCGGGTCCCCCCGCCGTTCGACCAGCCCGGACCGCTCCAGCACGCTCACGAGCACGGTCATCGACGGCTGGGTCACCCCCTCGATCACGGCCAGATCCGTGACCCGCCGAGGGCCCGTACGGTCCAAGGTGGACAGCGTCGACAACGACGTCAGGCTCATCTCGCGAGATCCGCGTCGCACTGCCGCAGTGACCAGCCCGTACAGCGCCTCGCCTGCCGTGGTCCGGTCGACGTCGCCGAGAAGCCCCTGCTCCGTTGCCTTATTCTCCGCATCCACGTCAATAAGCATAGCATCTCTATATAGATTGGCGATAGAGATCCCACCTCGGCTTGGTGAGAGGAAGGGGGGCGGATCGTCGGGACGGCGACCCCTATCAAGCGCCCTTCTGCGGGGTTGTCCTCATGGCGGCCGGGCCGGCGCGCCGTACAGCTCGTATTGGCGCCTTGTGCAGCGGACGCCAGGCGAACCGAGGCATCAGCGGGGCGGCGAGCCGCTCCGCCGCGGCACCACGGTAGACGCCGGCCCCGTAAGCGGCCTCATCGGCTAGGTAGCCGAGCGCAAAACGCAGTGGGTCGAGCGGCGGCCGGCGGCGCAGCCACTCGGCTGCGGGCGGGCCGACCAGCAGGGAGGCGAGCGCGAGTCGGCGGCCGATCCTGGTGCGCGCGTATCGGCCGCCCGGCCGGGCGATGCCGACCGCGACCGCAGGCAGGGCGAACTGCGCGCTCCATTGCCCGACGCCGAGCCAGGTCTGCTTCACAGAACCGGCCATCGAGCCGAGGATGCAGTCGGCTGGCACGCCCCATCCGCGCAGCAGCCGGATCAGCTGGCCGGTACCGGCCCCACAGGCAGCCAGCGCCGCAAGCGGCCACCCGGCCAGCAGCGCGCCGACCGCCGCGGCCGGCCACGCCTGAAGCACCAGGGGCGGCACCTGACCCGGGTGCCTGCGGGCCAGCGGCGCCGCCGCGTTCCCGTACCTGAACCGGCGGGCCAGCACGGGCAGCCAGCGTCCTGGCTCGACATGGCGCACCTCGGCGGCCGGGTCGTACCGCACCCGCCAGCCCTCCTCGGTCAGCCGCCAGACCAGGTCGACATCCTCGCCGTAGCGCAGGTCAGGGTCGAATCCGTTGCGGGCGCCGACAACTGCTTCGGTGCGGACCAGTAGCGCCGCGGTGGGCACATAGGGCAGCCGGGTCAGCGGCGCGACGCGGGCCTCCCGGGCACCCATGTCGACCGGAGCCCGGGCAGCCAGGTACCGGCCGACTGCGTTCGGCCCGGTCATGGGCCGCACTCTCGGGGCGACCGCGGCGACCAGGGGGTCGGCGAAGTGCGCGGACAGTCTTGCGATCCAGCCCGGGCCCGGCACGCAGTCGCTGTCGACGAACGCGACGAGCGGCGTCGATGCAAGGGCTAGTCCGTCGTTACGGGCCCGGCCGGGACCGCCGGGCACGGCGCGCCGCCTCAGCCGGGCACCGTGCCTCTCGCAAAGCCCCGCGGCCGCGGCCGGGTCGACCGATCCGTCGTCCACCACGATCACTGGATAGCCGGTGCCGAGCGCCGACAGGCAGCGGTCCAGCGCGGCAGCCCGGTCCCGGACCGGGATCACCACCGTGACACCGGCTGGCTGCTGCATAGCCGGCGGGCGCGGGTGCGCCAGCCCGATGTCGGTGAGGCGGCGGGCCAGGCGTCCGCTGGCTGGCGAGCCGACCGGACGGCCACGCAGCTCCTCGAGCGCACGCACCCCCGCCGCGTTCAGCCGCAGCAGGCGCAGCGGTGAGCCGCCGAACAGGACGTCGGAGCCGACGAACTGGGTATCGGCGTCGAACGCGATGCCGAACCCCGCAGGCAGGGGCACCGTGGCCTGCGGCACCGGAGCCGGGCGTGAGCTCCCAGCCTTGCCCACGGCGCCAGTCCTGCTCACAATGCCAGCCCGCCGTCGACGGGAACCACGGCGCCAGTCATGGCGCTGCTGCCTTCTCCCGCCAGCCAGACCAGCGCGGCGGCAACCTCGTCCGGCTCAAGCAATCGCCGCACTGGCTGCTGCGCCGCGAACGACTCGCCGCTGGGCAGGCCGTACAGTCGCGCGCTCTCGGCCAGGATCGGCGTATCGGTGGATCCTGGGCTGACCGCGTTCGCGGTGATCCCGGTTCCGCCCAGCTCGGCGGCCAGCGCCCGGATCAGCCCGGTCACGCCCGCCTTGGCCGCGCAATAGGCCGCCAGCATAGGCATCCCGCGTGTCGCTGCCGCCGACGCGACCGCGAGGAACCGCCCGCTGCGTGGTTCCGGGCGGCGCAACAGCGCCGGCATGGCCGCCCGGGCAAGGTTAAGCACGCCGCCCAGGTCGATGTCGAGAACCGCGCGCTCCTGCTCGACAGGCATTTCCCAGAACGGCACGCCGCCGGCGATCACTCCGGCGACCGCCACGGCGGCATCCAGGCCACCCCAGTGCCGTTCGGCCGCGGCGACTGCTGCATTCAGCTGGTCGCCGTCGCGTGCATCCGCGACCACTGCCCGCACCGCGCCGGGATCGCCGGCCATGGCAGACGCCTCGGCCACTACCTGGTCCAGCTCTTCACGGCGGCCGAGCCGGTAGGGCAGTGCCGGATCATCAGCGCACCGGTCAACGGCCAGGACTGCCCAGCCATCGGCCGCCAGGCCGCGGACGGTCGCCGCGCCGATGCCGCGGGCTGCCCCCGTGACCAACGCAACGCGGGTCATCCCGGTGCCCGCTCGAGCCAGGCGGCCACCGCAGCGAGCAGATCCGCCTCGAGTCGACCGAGTAGCTCGGCTCCTTCGGCCGCGGACGCGCCGACCGGGTCGCCGAGCACGCCGTTGGAGCTTGCCGCCCGGACGCCGGAGGAACGCAACACGGGCATCAGCTCGGCGATCGGCGTTAGGTTCCCTGGCTCGGCCAGCCGGGCGCGGACCCGGCCAGGGTCCAGCGCAAGCTGGATGGAGGTCTCGGAGCGTCCGGCATGCGCGTCGCTGGCGGGGGCGGGTGCCGCGGCAGGGGCGGATGCCGCGGCAGGGGCGGATGCCGCGGCAGGGGCCGGGCCCGGCCGCCTCCCGGGCGTCCAGAGCAGGACGTCGCGGGATTCGGCACGCAGCCGCTCCGCGGCCCGGGTAACGGGCCCGTGGTTTCCGCCATGGGCCGAAATGAACACGATGTGGCCGAAGGTCTCGGCCGCAGAACGACCAAGCTCGACGAGCATCAGCTCCAGGGCTTCCTGGCCGATCGAGATCGTCCCGGCGAAGCCGGCGTGTTCGCCGCTGGAGCCGTAGCCGATCGCCGGCGCGACGATGACGTCGCCACGACGGGCGGCGAGCCGGGTGGCGAGCGCGACGGCGATGTCGGTGTCGGTGGACAGCGGCAGGTGCGGCCCGTGCTGCTCGGTCGAGCCGACCGGAACGGCGAGCGCCGCCCCGGCCACGGCCCGCCGCTCCGTCTCGGGCCAGGTGAGATCGGCTAGGGCGGTCACGCGAGACATCTACCCGGCTGGTTCATGGCCGGCACCCAGCCTGCGGGTGAATCCGGGCGGGATCACGACGTCGTCCGGAGTCAGGTCACCGATAGAGGAAAGGCCCAGCCCGAGCAGGGCCGAGTCGATGCCGCCGCGCAGGATGTCCAGCACGTTCTCCACGCCGGCCTGGCCGTTGGCGGCGAGTCCCCACAGGTAGGCACGGCCGATCATCACCGCCCTGGCACCCAGCGCCACCGCCTTGACCACGTCGCTGCCACGGCGGACGCCGCCGTCGAGCACCACCTCGATCTGATGAGCCACGGCCTCGGCAATAGCCGGAAGGACACGGATCGTCCCGGGCGTGCCGTCCAGGTTGTTGCCGCCGTGGTTGGAGACCGAGATAGCCGTCACCCCGGCGTCAACCGCACGCTTGGCATCATCCACCCGGGTCACGCCCTTGAGCATGAATGGCCCGCCCCACTGCTCTCGCAGCCAGCGCACGTCATCCCAGGTGGGCAGCGGGGAGGCCATCCACTGTCCGTACGCACCGAAGAACGTCGGCGCGGCCTCACCGGGGCCCGTCATATTGGGCACGGTCAAATCCGGCAGCTGGCCGGTCTTGGCGTAATCGAGCAGCCAGCGCGGCCGCCGCAGGACCTCGGGGGCGAACCGCATCATCGTCTTAACGTCCACCCGCTCCGGGATGGCCGGGCTCCCCCAGTCCCTGCCATGGGAGAACGACCAGTCCAGCGTGACGATCAGCCCGACGGCTCCCGCGGCGCGCGCCCGCTCGATGTGACCCAGCACCTGTTCGCGCGTCCCGACCCAGTAGGTCTGGAAGAACGTCTTCGGGTTGGCCGCCACGACTTCCTCAACCGGCTTGCTGGCAAACGAGCTCAGGCCCATCACCGTCCCGCGCGCCGCGGCGGCCCTGGCAACAGCCACCTCGCCGTCGGGATGAACGGCCTGCACGCCGGTCGGCGAGATGATCACCGGCAGCGATACCGGCTGGCCCATGACCGTCGTGGCCAGGTCGCGCTCCGCCGACAGCCCGGCTACGTGCGGGGCGAAGCCAAGCTCGCTGAAGGCCTTGATGTTGTCGCCGACGGTGAGTCCCTTCTCGGAGCCCGCGATCAGCGCCCCGTACACCGACGGGGGCAGCCGCTTCCTCGCCCGCCGCTGTGCCTCGGCAACCGTCTCGAACCAGGCATTAGTCATCTGTCGATTCTCTCGTGTGGCGAAGTCGCACTCGTCGTCCCCCTGGGTAAGGCGCCTGGCTGCGGGCAGCACTGGCCACCGTGTCGCGCATTCCTCCACCCACCCGGAGACCGGGATGGTGGCGGCTCCGGCCTCGATCGCGCGGAACAAGCCGGCTTCTGGGTATACCCGCAGCCAGAATTCACCGACGACGAGACCGTTTTCGCCCGTACAGCGCCCTTGCTCTGGCGGATCCGCCTGCGGCCCCAGCCGGCTGAGCGCGTCCTCAAGCGCCCTTGCGGACAGGCCGCTGACCTGGCGGTCGCGGCCGGCCCAGGAGGGCTCGCGCAGCTTGAACCTCTGCAGCTTGACCGTGAGGGTCCCTCTTCTCGGGTTAATGGCGCTGCCGTTGCTGTCAGGCGCTGCCGGTCGCCTGGAGCCTGTCGAGGATGGCCGAGTCGGCTGCGCACTCCTCATCCCCGAGGGAATTGCCGTACGCCTGCCGCTCGTGGGTGAAAACGGCGAGCCCGCCGATTATCCGGTAGCTGACCAGGCAGCGCAGCCCCTCGTCGCCAACCACCTGAACAGCCCGGGCCAGCAGCCGGTCTGCCGCGCCGCGGTGCTCGCAGTCCACGGCGAGGGCGATCAGGTCCAGCGCGCGGCTGCCCAGCCCGAACTCATCCCAGTCCACCACGCCGGTGATCCGTGTCCCGTCGGTCAGGACGTTCGACAGGTTCAGGTCGTTGTGGGCATAGTCGGCTGCTGGCAGCCGCAGCCCCCAGACCGGCTCAAGCCAGCGCCGCAGCCGCGCGCACAGCGGGCCGGCCGCCGCGCAAGCCCGCAGCGCATCTGCCCACACCTGGTCCCAGTCGTCGAACAGCACGTTCGCCACGTAGCCGGTGAAATCGCGGTCCCCGGCCGGGATCCCGGCGTCGGCCTGCAGCTCGACCAGGCGCAGCAGCGCGTCAAGCATCGGCCCGTCCAGCGCACCGTCCACGCACCGTCCAGCGCACCGTCCAGCGCACCGTCCAGCGCGTAAAGGGGACGGCCGGGGAGCCGGTTCTGCACGGTCACGTGCCACTGAGCGCTGATCATGCCGTGCCACAGGATCGCCGGAACCGGATACCCGCGCGCCCCGAGCGCGGGAAGGCGCGCCGCGCACCATTGCGTCTTCTCCTCCGCGCGGTCACCGTGCCTGACCTTGACCACGATCGCGCCGGTTCGCTGCGCGCGGGCAGCCCACGTCATCCCCGACCGCCGCGCAGGCACGAGCGGCCAGGCACCGGACACCGGCTCACCCAGCTTCCGGGAGACCAGCTGCTGAGCCTCGTGCCAGGTGGGCATTCCGGTCACCACGCTCAGATCGTAGGCGCCACCTGCGACAGCGGAGAAATGGTTTCCGTATCCTCCTGCCGTATCTGCGGGCCCTGCAGATAGAGATCATCTTCCGGATAGCGCGGGCCGCGGGCCGCCGAGTGCGGCCATGCCAGTACCGGGCGTTCTTCAGGTCATGCGGGCCGGTCGCAGCACCAGCGCCCGGTTATGCGGACCGCGGAAATCAAGGACGACTCGTTCGGAGGTGCCGTACGCGGCGTGGTGCTTCTCGATCGCGTCGAGCAGCTCGTCCCGGCCAAGCTTGGTGTCCCGCAGCCAGAAATTGCAGCACGGCACGACGGCGACGGGCCGCACCCGCGCCGAGTTGACCACTTCACGCAGCGCGTCGTCCGGGTGCAAGCCAATGATGAGGTCGTAGTAACCCGCCATATCGGCGCGGTATTCTTCGACTCGGCTCGAAACTCCGCGAAGAACCCAGCCGCGCGGGTCCACGACATCGCAGTCAATGTTGTGCCGCTTACGGAGACGCCGCGCCAGCATTCCCTGCCCGCCTGCAACGTCGGCCGCGGTGCGGGCCCTCGGAAACCGGGCTGCGACGAAGTCGGCCGTCACTTCGAATCGCCGCTCATCACCGTGAAACCGGTGTGTCCCCACTGCCAGACCTCAGGATCAGATATTTGCGCACTCCGGCACCCGCGTCTTGCACGGCTTCCCAGGTTATCACCCGCAGCCAGCATCCCCGGTCGTGCGATGAACCGAGAATTCGGCAACGGGTCCGCAAGTATGATTACTAGTCCAATATGTAATTAGCCAGAATCACAGGCGAGATCCAGGAATATACGTGAGCCTGTCCAGCCCCAGGCAGGGGCTGGACGCACACTTATACGACCGGCACCAGCTACGTCGCATGGAGCCAGTAAATCGCCGCCACTTACCGGAGCGCCCTTAATCTCATGGGCGTGGCATTCGGAAGCACCGACGCCGGAAACTCCGGCGCTACGATCGCCCTTGGGTGCGGCTCCGCTGGAGTGGAGCCGCCTGTCGCGGCCGATAGCGCATCAGCCAGCCCCGCGACGTCATCCCCAAGTCGCATACGGGGCATTCCAGGCGAACCGCAATCCGGCCGGGTAGTTTTGCGTCCGGACGGCGACGTGAATGTGAAATTACCCCCCATCGGTGGTAGGCCACGCCGCATTCATTTTGGCTGGCTGGCCCGGCCGGCCCGGCCCATGTCAGCAGCCGCCGCCCAGCCCGGCAAGTGGTCACTCCAGCGGAGCCGCACCCATCGCCCTTGCCGCCAGCATCGCAGGAGCAGCGCTCATCGGGCACGGCGGCGCGCTGCGAGGCCGGGCCATCATTGGGCTGGCGCTCGCTCCTGCCCTGTACGCCATTGGCGACTACCACGGGATCGCGATCGCCGTCGGCGGGCTGATCGGCCCGCTGCTGATCATCACCAGCGCCCTCTCCGTCCCTCGCCTGCGCGACCCGGGTCGCCATCTCAGTGTCGTGTGAAGGCCTGAATCCGGCCGCCGCTACTGGTTTCGCGTTCTGGGTCACAACCAGCCCGGGACGACGGCGACGACAGAGGCTTTCGGAGAGTCCGCTATCTGGCGTGGCCGGAGAAGGCGCCAGCCAGGCCCGGACGGCTGCGGACGGCTCATTCAGGTACGACACGAATGCCGTACAGCTCGCCGATCCGGTGGCGATCTTCGTCGTTTGAGGCATTGTTGATCTGGCGGAAGTAGTCTTCGATGCCGCCTGGAACGCTGATCAGGAGCAGCTTGGCGGACCGGTCTTTGGCCCAGAACCGGTGCGGGCGGCCGCGGGGCAGGAATACAAAGCTGCCCGCCGGAGCGTCGAAGGAGCCGCCGCCGCAGCGGACGGACAGTTCCCCGTCGAGTACGTAAAAGCACTCATCCTCTCGGTCATGAACATGCAGCGGCGGTCCGGCTTCGATCCTGGTCTCAAAGACGCTCAAGGCTCCGCCCGTCAAGTGCTGCGACGCCTTGAGACTCGGATCACCTGCCACACCAGCGCCAGGAGGAACGACATAGCCGGCCACGAAGTCGGTCATGGATACCGGATCACCCACGCTTCGCGGTGGTCAGCGCGGGGCGCTGCGGGGCGGTGCGGTGCGGTGCGCGATGTAGCAGTCGCTTTTCGGCGGGTCATATTCGAGGCGGCGATGCTGGGACGGGCACATATCCCAAGCCCGCTTGGACGGTGTCGTAGAAGCGGATCAGCTTGGCGACGAGGACGTGGACGGCCGTAGGGTCGCCCGGGTCGGCGTCGATCTGCCAGTCGGCGAGGATGTCGAATAGCCCGCCTATGAGACCGATCGCGACGTCGTGCGCGCTGCCGTCGTCGGTGTGACCGTAACGCTGCCAGATGGCTTCGATGAAACTGGCGGCCCAGCGGCGGTTAGCCCGGCGCTGCCGTTCGGAGGCTGGTGAGATGGCGCCTCCCTCGCCGAAGGTGACCTTGGCTACGCGCCGGTCGTCCACCAGGGCGTGAGCGAAGGCCCCGATCAGCACGGGAGTCGCTTCCTCCTCCCGGTCAGGTGCCTCGTCAAGCGTGGCCATCATGATCGCGAAGGCCTGGTTGCTGATGCGCTGCAGCAGGGCGAGGTAGCAGCCCTCACGGCTATCGAACACCTCATAGAAGCTCTTCGTTCCGACATAGGCAGCCACGCAGATCTGCTCGATGGAGGTGTTCTGGTAGCCCTGGGCGGCAAACAGCTCCAGCGCGGCATCGAGGAGCTGGTCGCGTCGTTGGGCGCGGCGCTGGTCGGCATCCAGGCCGCGGATGCGCCGGCCGGCGCCTGGCCGCCCGGTGGCGGTGGTGTCGAGTTTGGCCACCTGCATCACGATACCCGTTCTATTTTCCAACAAGCACTCTTGTTATTAACGAGAAGACGTGTTCAAATCATGTGACTCGCGTCACTGTGACACGTCACGATTGGAGCCCCCATGCGCCGCAAACCGCTGCTGACCACGCTTGTCCTTGCCCTTGCCGCCGTGCTCGCCGCCCCGGCCACCGCCGCCATCGCTGGGACGGCGCCTTCGTCCGGCATCAACAACTGGTCCTGTCAGCCCAGCGCCCAGCATCCTGAGCCGGTCGTGCTCATGCACGGCCTCGGCGCCAACGCCACCGACAACTTCGCCACCCTCGCTCCGACGATCGCCGATCAGGGCTACTGCGTGTTCGACCAGACCTATGGCACCGGCGTCCTCGGCCCGGAGGTGGGCGGGCTCGCGCCAATGGAGGACAGCGCCGCCCAGCTGAGTACGTTCGTGAACCAGGTACTCGCCGCGACCGGCGCCGCTCAGGTCGACATCGTCGGCCATTCAGAAGGCACCACGGTGACGGCGTATTACCTCAAGTTCCTCGGCGGCGCCGCGAAGGTGAAACACTTCGTGGGCTTCGGCGCCAACTACATGGGCACGACACTGGATGGTCTGGCAACCCTCGCCAAGCTGCTGAACCTCGGCAGCCTCCTCAGTGGCGTCGGCTGCCCCGCGTGCACCGAATACTTGCCCGGGTCAACCTTCCTGCAGACCCTAGACAGCGGCGGGGTGGCCGTGCCCGGACCGACCTACACCAACATCGTCAGCCGATACGACGAAGTCGTCACGCCCTATACAAGCGGCATCATCCCGGGGGCCAACGTCACCAACATCGTCATTCAAGACCAGTGCACCCTGGACTTCACCGGACACCTCGGCCAGGCCATCGACCCCAACGTCGCCGCCTACGTCCTGGACGCGCTCGACCCTGCCACCGCGACACCCGTCAACTGCGTGCCGTTTTACGACTTCGGAGCCTGACCTCGCCGCGTTCCCCCGGCGGCTCGCCGCGCATACTGAACGACATGCCTGTGAGACTTCACCACATAGTCGTGGACACTCATGATCTGCCGGACCTGGCCCGGTTCTGGACGCAGGCGCTCGACTGGACGGTCCTGTCCGAGCGTGAGCGCGAGATCGTCATTGGGCCCGATGAGAACGCGCCAGTCGGCATGTGCTTCATGCCAGTGACCGATGCTAAGACGGTCAAGAACCGTATTCACCTCGACCTCACCACAGGCGCCGACGACCGGGACCAAGAGATCGCGCGCCTTCTCGCGCTTGGCGCGCGGCGGGTCGATATCGGACAGACCGGCGCTGAGTCGTGGACGGTCCTCGCCGACCCCGAGGGAAACGAATTCTGCGTGATACGTCCGAAGAGAACGCTCACCGACTGACGAGGGCATAGCGGCTACCTGGGTTGAGATGACCAGCCATGCGCGGCGTGCCGGCAGACGCCCTTGCGTGCGACGGTGGCTGACGTCCCAGTTATCGTGTGCCGATGGCCCAACGATTGCTCACCGAGCGCCTTGTCCTGCGACCGTGGAACGTCAATGATGCCGCAGCAGGGCTGGGTACCTACGGCGATGCCGAGGTCGCGCGGTGGCTTGCCCCGGCGATGGACAGGGTTCACGACCCGGCGGCCATGCGCCTGGTCCTTCAGCAGTGGGTTACCGAGGATGCGCGCATGCTGGCGCCGGCCGGCCGCTGGGCGATTGAGCTTCGCCAGGACGGGCGCCTCATCGGCGGAGCGACCCTGCTGCCGCTGCTGCCAGATGATGAGTTCGAGATCGGCTGGCAACTGCACCCGGAAGCCTGGGGCCACGGCTACGCCGCTGAGACCGGGCTAGCACTGGCGCGGTGGGCGTTCGAGCAGGGCATAGAACAGGTCATCGCGGTCGTGCGGCCTGCCAATGCGCGCGCCGCAGCAACGGTGCGCCGTATCGGCATGGAATGGGTCGGCGAGACCGAGAAGTACCACAACCTGCGCCTACAGCAGTTCCGGCTCCGTCCCGCGGACCTCGCCGGGCCGGCGTAGCGGGGCGTATGCAGTCCGTGCCGTCGCGAACCGGACATGACGGTCCCGTGCGCCGCCCAGCGCCGTCGCGCCCGCTGCACCAGGCCTAACGACCGCCCAGCGCCGTCGCGCCCGCTGCACCGAGCCTAACGACCGTCGCGGCCAGACCGCGGGGGCGGGCATGCTCTGATAGACGGCCAGGAGAGAGCGGTCTTCTGCTCGTCATCCAGCCGGTCATGGCCAGCGCCGCCATCTGGGTATCCCGCGCACACGGCACTGTTCCGTCAGGAGCGGCTCACTACCGTAAGCAAATACGATCGCGCGGCGAACCCGTTCGGGCCCGCCGCGCGCATGGCGTGTGTTTTTACTTCGCCGCTGAGCCGTTCTTCCTGGCCGGGGCGTCTTCCTTGCCGGGCAGCAGCGGCGCGGTCGCCTGCAGGACATCCTCGGCGAACTTGCGCTGGCTGGCCAGCAACTGCTCGGCGAAGTTGTAGGCAGTTGCGACGAGCTCCTGCGGCTTGGGCAGCTTGTCAGCGAAGGGCACGTTCACGTCGGGCAGCTCCGGGGTGATCGACCGGACCGTGGCGGTCCAGGTCTGGAGCGCGTCGATTACTGCTGCCTGGCTCTTGCGGACCGTGTTCAGGATCTCCTCCTGAACCTGGCCCAGGGTGCGGGACTCGACCATGATTCCTCCTCAGGATTTTCTCTTGATAACTATATTTATCGCGCCCTGCTTGATTTGTCAAGCAGGGCGCGGAGGCAGAGTGGGGGCAGGGGCAGAGTGGGGGCAGGGGCAGAGTGGGGGCAGAGGAGGACTAGGGGCAGGGCAGAGTACGGGCCAAGCGGCGGGGCTAGCTGCCAGGAAGGCCGTGAGCTAGCCGCGAGGAAATCAGCCCAGGACGTAGTCGCCAGGCGCATCGCCGGTCGCCGGGTACCGGCTGCTGCCCATGGCCGGTGGCTTGACGAGTTCGCCAGCCCGCCGTCCCGCCCACCGGGTCCAGTCCTGCCACCAGGAGCCGGCCTTCTTCGCGGCATCGGCGCGCCAGCCGGCGGCGGTTTCGGGGTTGTGGCCGGCTACCTCGTACCAGGCCTTGGGGCCAGGCGGGTTGACTATGCCGGCGATATGGCCGCCGCTGGACAGGACGTACCGGACCTTGCCGCCGAGCAGCCTGGTGGCCTGGTAGGACGCGGGCCAGGGCACGATGTGGTCGTTGACGGCACCCACCACGTAGGTGTCGTTCTTCACCTCCGACAGCGAAAGCTGCTGGCTGGCCAGCTCCAGCTCGCCTCTGGCCAGCTCGTTGCGGAGATACAGGCTGCGCAGGTAGAACGAGTGCATGGCGGCGGGCATGCGGGTGCTGTCGTCGTTCCACGCGAGGAGGTCGAAGGCCGGCGGGTCCTGACCCATCAGCCAGCTCGACACCACGTAGCCGAAGATGAGGTCATTAGCCCGCAGCAGGTCGAAGGTACCGGCCATCTGGCTGCCCTCAAGGTAGCCCTTCGCCGCCATCTCGTGCTCGAGGCGCGCGATCGTCCGCTCATCGGTGAAGGCGCCCAGAACCCCGGGCTCGCTGTAGTCGAGCATCGTATTAAGCAGCGTGAGAGAGCCGATCCTGTCGTCGCCGGTCCCGGCGAGATAGGCCGCGAGCATGCCCGTCAGAGCGCCGCCCAGACACAGCCCGGTGATGTCGATCTTGGGACTGCCGGTGATGTCGGAGATGACGTCGAGTGCTGCGCGCGGGCCGTGGATGAGGTAGTCGTCCAGGGTCACGCCGCGCATCGAGGCGTCCGGGTTGCGATAGGAGATGGCGAAGACCGTGCGCTCGTGCTGGACCGCCCACTCGATGAAGCTCCGCCCCGGAGCGAGATCCATGATGTAGTACTTGTTGATCCACGGCGGGCTGGCGAGCATCGGGACGGCGTGAACCCTGGGTGTCTGCGGCGCGTACTGGATGAGCTCCATGAGCTCGTTCCTGAACACGATCTTGCCTGGAGTGGCGGCGAGATTCTTGCCGATCGCAAACGGGCTGGTGTCGACCTGGCGGGGACGGCCGCCGTTACTGATGAGGTCACTGACGAAGTTGCGCGCCCCGGCGGCCAGGCTGGCTCCACCGGTCTCCATGGCGCGCTTGACCGCCGCCGGGTTGGTCAGCAGGAAGTTCGTCGGCGCGAGGGCGTCGACCATGAAGCCGACCGCCAGCTCTGCCTTCGCGTCAGCTACGGTATCCCCGGCGCCGGCCGCGAGCAGTTCGCTGGTCAGCCGTCCGGCAGCCAGGTAGGCCTGCCGGACGGCGAAGAACGCGGGGTTGTCGTTCCACGACTGGTCAGCGAACCGCTTGTCTTTGTCAACCGGGACAGGCGGTTCCGCTTCAACGCCAAGCCAGCGCGCTGCGGCGACCGGCCCGATCCTTGCCATGCTGGACAGGTACCGCAGCACGGCCGGGGCCGTGTCGCCGGGACTCCGCGCGGCGCGCATCAGCACGGCGAGCGTGGACTCGCCTAAGCCCGCCATGTCGAGGGAGGCGAATTCACCGGCCTCGGGGCCGAGCGCCTCCATCGCCGCCTCGGCAGCTTGCCAGGCCGGCTCCTGACTGGTCATCTCGTCAGCTCCTGCCTGCTCATGTGCTGCCTGGGGGTTGAAGGACCGGACCACCAGCTCATACGCAAAGTGCCTGAAACGAGGATAGCCCCGTCACCGCGTTCACGGTCAGGCCGATGCCGTCGCCGACCGGTCGCTTCGCCCGGTTCAGCTAGAAGATGGCTTCCTTCACTAACGACTGTCAGGCCGCAGAAAGCGCCGGACAGGTCAACGGCGACCACCTTCCCGCCAGCCATCATCCGGCATTTCGCGGCGGTGCGGTCGATCGTGATCCCGGCATTATTCACCAGAATGTCGATCTGGATGCTCATCCGACAGCATTCCGTGCGGCGAGGGGCAAGGTCGCCATGATGAGCGGGGTGCACCTGGGCGGCGGACAGGTCAGACCAGCCAATGACACTCGCGCATCAGATCACAGGAAACCTCGTTCCGTTCCTCCCGCCACGCGCGCACCCGTCGCGGCGTCACCTGGCACCAGCCAGACATCCCGCCGGGGTCCGCTGTAGCCACCCATGCGTCAGTGTCCTGATTTAGCGGGCCAAGGCATCTCGCGCGCGACTCGGCAACTGAATACCGAGCGCCCCGGCTCCCGCCGCCCATGGCGCCGCGAAACATTTTGCTGCTTGGCGGGCAACTTACAGGTACTCGGATCGTCCTTGCCCAGAGATAAAGAACACCGCGCTTTATACGCGCCATAGTTCAAGCGATCTGTGCGGGAATGCTAGTGACGACTGTGCCCATCGAGGTGGCGGGGGTGAGCGTGGCGAGAGTGACTCGGCAAGGTACGGTCGGCGGCAGTGCTGCACCGGTCAGGCAGGCCCGTCCGGGGTCTGGCTCCATGGGCGCTGACGGGTCTGGCCGGTCTCGCCGGTCAGCTGGGATGACCACTGGGTCTGGAGCCTGCCGGTCTGGTGGTGTTCGCCGGAGTGATCACCACGCCTGTCGCTCGCAGCACGCGGCCGGGCCGATCGCCAGCCCTGCGCAGTCGGTCCCGGCGTCCTGGTCAGCTGACCAGGACGCCGGCACTGCATCGCTGGCCGGGGGGAGCCACTCCCACCGCCTGCTGCCGGGCCTGCTCACGCCCCAGCAGGGTCCCCGCCCGACTCGACATCCTCGGTGGCCGGCCGCACCCGGGCGATCGCGACCACCGACTGGCCGAACGGCGGCCGGATGACAGACTCCACGGCACGGATGACCGGCACGACGAGCCGGTCATAGAACTTCATGGTCAGGCCAGTCGACGGCTGCTTGCCCAGCAGGCTGGTGAACGCGTAATAGCAGATCAGCCCCAGAGAATTCGCGTAGCGCACCGACACGGCATCGAGCCCGGCATCGGCCAGCGCCTTGCGCATCGTCCGTTTCGTATACCGTCGCACATGCCCGGTCGCGACATCCACCGCGCTCATTGCGAACGGGAACGCCGGGCACACAAGCACCAGGTAACCGCCGCCCCGGACCAGCCGCGCCATGCTCTGCAGCGCGCCCACATGATCGTCAATGTGCTCCAGCACGTTGTATGACACCAGGCACGAATGCTGCGCACGCTCCGTCGACGGCAGCAGCAACTGCGCCGCCTCGACGTTCGGCCATGCCGCCATCTGCTCGATCAGCCCGGCGAACAGCACCGGATCCGCCTCCGTCACGGTGAACCGCTCGACGTGCGGGATCCACTCCAGCGAGTAATCACCAAGCCCGCTGCCGATCTCGATCGGATGCTCACCTAGGAAAGGGCGGGCGAACTTCGCGAACCACCGGCGATGATTACGGCACTCGGCAAGCGCGACCAGCACATCATGCTGGACCTGCCGGTCACCACGCAACTCATCCACGACAGGCGACATCAGCTCAGCACGCACGGTTTCCATTCGGCCCAACTCTCCTACGGGCAACCGGCAACTTCAGCCCGGAAGCCTCCTGAACGTGGCCAGGCACAGCGACCCCGACATTCGCTGTACAGAAGAGCACCATATATTAGCCAGGGTACCGCCGCAGGCAGACGCGCTCCGGGAGCAGCTGCTGCCGAAATAATGATCCCGTTCATTAAGTATAGCGACTCTGTTTATTAAGTAATGAAAGGGTCAAGCCCATTCCCCGCCGGGGGGAGCGGTCAATTACTCGGGTATCCTCGGCAGACAAAATCTCCGGACACGCTCGTGCGCACACGCCGGAGACGGGGATGCGGGGAAGGCGGATCGACCGGTGTGAGTACTACGACTGATTCCGGACCGCCGCAATCCCGGGTGCAGCCGACCAACGAGCCGACCCCGCCCGGCCGACACGTCGGCGTCCTCGGCTGGATCGCCGCGGTGGCCAGTGTCGTCTCGGTACTTCTCATGATGGCAGTGGCGGTGTCGGGGCCCAGCTCCGCCGTTCCGAAACTCCCGCGGACCTGGCCGGTGCCGCCGCTGTGGTTCCCGGTGCATCCGGGAGAAGTGCGGGTCGCCGCCATGGTCTATGCCATGGTGCTGCTGGGCACAGTAGGCGTCGTTTGCGGTCTTATCGCTGTCAGGCGCGGCGCCCGGCCGAACATGCGGCTGCTGCTCCCAGCGGCGGTAGCGGCGGTTGCCCTGCTGACCCTGCTGCCGCCGGCCGGATCTACTGACAGCCTCAGCTACGCGGCCTACGGCAGGATCGCTGCGATCGGCCACAGCCCCTACCGGATGACCCCGGAACAGCTCCGGCTCAGCGGCGACCCGGTGGGCAGGTATACGCCTCGCAGCTGGCGAGATGAACCATCGCTGTACGGCCCGGTGGCCACCGCGACGGAGTGGGCGGCGGCGGAGCTGGGCGGCTCGTCGATGGCACGCATCGTCTTCTGGCTCAAGTTGTTGTCCTCGGTGGCGTTCGGCGCGGTCGCGTTTGCCCTCGACCGACTGCTACGCGGTGATCCGGCAGCCCGGGCCCGCGCTCACCTGCTGTGGACCGTGAATCCGCTCATGATCTGGGATGTGGTGGCGGGCGCGCACTGCGACGGCCTGGCCGCGGGCCTGGGATTCCTCGGCCTCGTCTGCATCCGTCCCCGACTGACCCGCGGAGGCGCATCGGCCAAAGCCGGCCGGGCACCCTCGCCGCGCATCGGCCAGGCCGTGGCCGCTGGCCTTCTCATCGGCGCTGCCGCCGCGGTCAAGGCCCCGTATGCGCTGCTCGGGATCGGCCCCGTCTGGGCAGCTCGGCACTCGCTTCGCGCCCTGGCCGCCATGGCCGTGGGTGCGATCCTGGTCATTGTTCCCGGCTACCTGATCGTCGGGCATGCCGCAGTGCGCGACCTGGCAATCGGCAGCTCCCTGGTGGCCTTCGACAGCTTCTGGCGATTGATATACCACCCCTTCGGCTTTGCCTCCTATTCCACACCCGCAGGGCTGATGCACATCGCGGAACTGCTCTGCGTGGCCATGGCCGCGTTGCTGGCCGGGCGGCTGCCGCGCGGGCTACAGCAGCTGCCAGCCATCCGGCCGGCGCTGGTGGTGATGCTGGCCTGGCTACTGTTGTGGCCGATGCAGCGCCCCTGGTACGACGCGATCGCGTTCTGCATGCTTGCCGTGTTTCCCGCCTCCCGCCTGGACTGGCTGCTGCTGGTCCGGCAGGTCCCCACTGTGATCGTCATGGCGACGGGCGTCGTGATACCGATTAGGCCAGCCTGGCTGAGGAACATCGGCAGATTCATGGGAGGCACAGTGACGCCCGCGGTCCTGCTCGCTTGCGTAGTGGCGACCGTGCTGCTGTGCGTGGTCGGTGCATGGCAGCTGCGAAAGCTACCGCCAGGCCCGCTGGCCGGACTGCCTGCCCCCGGGGACGCTGGCTAGCGCCGACAGCGTGGCCCCGCTTCACGTGCGGCTTGCCGACCGAACGAGAATTAGGCCCGCGCAGAATTGACCTGATCCCGGGCGGGGACAGGCAGCGTCGAGCCGAGGAGCCACAATGACCGGGCAGCATCTGGATCAGCCGTCCCCTGTCCCTGGCCCACCCGGCCCAACTCGCACGAGCGTCCAAGATCACTCCCGGGCTGAGAGCGAGCGGAATAACGGCGCCGCGGGGTCCGGGGAAGCCGCCGACGGGACAACTTTCAGCGGCCGGGATCCAGCCACGGTGGCTGCCTCTGCGATTGCTGATTCGTCTCCGACCAAATGCCAGGCTCGTACCCGGCTCTACCGTCGGGGGGAACTAGAGCTTGAGGGCTTCCCGGTTGGCGATATCAGCGACTACCTCGGCGACGAGTCGTGCGTAATCTGGCTAGATCTGCGTGACCCGGATCGCGAGGATCTCGCGGTGCTGAGCGATGAGTTTGGCCTGCATCCGGTGGCCGTGGAAGACGCGGTGCAGGAGCACGAGCGGCCAAAGCTCGACCGGTACCGCAGCCACCTGTTTCTCGCGGCATATGGGGTCCATCTAGATACGGTTACCGGCGAGCTGAGCACCAGCGAACTGGCTGCCTTCATCACAGAGCGAGCTCTGATCACCGTCCGCAAGGACGACGGGCTGGACATCGGCGCGGTGCTCGACTACTGGGACGCCAGTCCCGATCTCGCCAAATTCGGGGTTGGCTACCTGCTGTACGGGCTGATCGACAACATCGTGGACAGCCATTTCGCCGCTGTGCAGACCCTGGACGACACGATCGAGGACCTGGAGGACCGGCTGTTCTCCGACAAGCCCCAGGACCGCGAGGTGCAGCGCCGCAGCTTCGAGCTGCGCAAGAGCCTGGTCCTGCTGCGCCGCGTCGTGCTGCCGATGCGAGAGGTCGTCAACTCCCTGATGCGCCGTGACCTGCGGATCGTCAGCGATTCCCTCCAGCCGTACTACCAGGACGTCTATGACCACGTGCTCCGCGCCACCGAGTGGACGGAGAGTCTGCGCGACCTGGTCACGACGATCCTGGAGACAAATCTGACAATCCAGGGCAATCGCATGAACGTCATCACCAAGAAAGTCACCAGCTGGGCCGCGATCGTGGCCGTGCCAACCTTTGTCACTGGCTTCTATGGCATGAATGTGCCTTATCCAGGCTTTGGCCAGCGGTGGGGTGTGGTCTTTGCATCCGTTTTTATGATCGTGATAGCCGCTGTCCTGTACGTCATCTTCAGGCGCCGGGACTGGCTATAGAGTCGCCCGCAGATCTACCACTCCCAGTAATACCCGACGACAGCATGCTCTACGGCCTCCAGATACCTATGAGCCGAGTGCTGTTGGTCCAGGGTAATCATCTCTCGTTCCACTATCGCCTTATCCGGACCCCGGTAGTCTGACCATTCGGCCCACCAGATATTCGCTGGCAGATTATCGGCGCAAAATTCCAATCGCATGTCGAGGTGTTCCACCCGCTTATGAAAGCCGCGACGAAACTCTGGGGCCGGCTGGTCCGAGTAGCGAAAGATGGTCCAGTAGTCGATATACGCTTCTTCACCATAATGCAACGGCTGGTGGAACGTGATGTCTACTGCCCAAAGCTGATCATTGAGACGATGCACCTGTCCCGCTTGGCCACCATGTACCACCCGCACTTCAGCATCAGGCGTGTCGATCCGATACTGATAACTTGCCATGCCATCTACCAAGGCGCGAACATTCTGCTGCGTGTGATGGCGAGCCGGCTTATCGTCTCGGCCAATGAAGTGGTGCTCCCATAGCAGAGTCGTCTCGTGCTGGGCCTTCAGCATGTCCGCGGGGGGTGGCAGCTTGCCCACAATAACCGTGGGCCGAAGGTCGCCGCGATACAATTCACGCACCCGAAGAGCGTCGTGCCGAGAAAGCCGAAAAGCTTCTTCGAACCAGCGCAGCGTCTGCATGCTAAGCCCTCGACCACCGAGCGCCCGACTCACCCTATCTTTGAGACTGCGGGCGAGTTTGATGTCCGCCTCGTCATGCTCGCCTGCCTCGTACAAGTGCTCTGCGATGACCCTGCATACGGCTTCCTGCCGGATCTCGCCCGGCCGGACATTATGGGCGCGTCGCTCCCACTCGTCTCGGTAAGGCCCGGGCCGGAGCATGAGTTGTTGAAGGTGCAGGCCAGCAGCTCGTTCGCCGTGTTGTTGTCGTTCGCTTCGGGCCATCAGGCTCTCCTGCGTAGCTGCAACAGGTCGTCGGTAGCGTTGTCAAAGTAGAAGACGATCTTCCCGGCTGCACTCGTCGCTGAGGCATGACCCCAACGCTATGCGTGTGCGAGCCGTGGCAGGAAGTGAAGGACATCACCAGCATAGGTAGATTCCGCGCGGCCTGACCAAGACCACAGTGGCGGCTTGTCGCGGAGGGGCGCACGTTGGGCGGCGAGCAGGCCCCGTCATCGCCTCCCAGCTCACCGGCAACAGGGCCCCAGCGGGCTGACCCCCGCCGCCCACCCATCAACCGGAGCCAGCCAACGGCTTCCTGCTCATCCCGGCGGTTCGCCGGGCACGACTATTCCGGTCTCGTAAGCCAGGATGACTGCCTGCACCCGGTCCCGCAAACCGAGCTTTGCTAGCACGTTGCCGACATGGGTCTTGACGGTCGCCTCGCTAACGAACAGGCCGGCCGCGATCTCGGAGTTGCTGCGGCCCCTCGCGAGCAGCATGAGCACGTCCCGCTCCCGCGCGGTCAGCGAAGCGAGCTGCGACGGCGACGGCGCGGTCTCCGGCGCCCTGCGCGCGAACGCCTCGATGAGGCGGCGCGTCACGGACGGGGCCAGCAGGGCATCGCCCGCGGCGACGGCGTGGACGGCGGCGATGAGGTCACGGCGGGGTGAGTCCTTGAGCAGGAACCCGCTGGCGCCGGCCCGCAGTGCCTCGTAGACGTAATCATCGAGATCGAAGGTCGTGAGGATGACCACCTTGGCCGCGGTCGATCGGTCGCGGGTGATCAGCCGGGTGGCCTCGAGCCCGTCCATCCCCGGCATGCGGATGTCCATGAGCACCACGTCGGGCTGATGGGCAGCCACCGCCGAGACCGCCGCCTCGCCGTTGGCGGCCTCTGCGACCACGGCGATGCCGTCGGCAGTGTCGAGGATGATGCAGAACCCCGACCGGACCAGCTCCTGGTCATCGACGACGAGCACCCGGATCGGGGACGGTGCGGCTGGGGTCGTCACAGCGATGGCAGCCGCGCGGTGACGGCGAACCCGCCGGCCGGGGTCGGGCCAACGGTGAGGTTGCCGCCGCAGGAGGCAACCCGCTCGGCGATTCCAGCCAGGCCGAACCCAGACCCTGCCAGCTCAGAACCTGCCAGCTCAGAACCTGCCAGCTCAGAACCTGCCAGCCCAGAACCTGCCAGCCCAGAGCCGGGCTCGGCAGCAGTTCTTCCGTTCCCGCTCACAGACAGCCCTCCCCGCCGTGGCCCGGAATCGGCGACGCACACGGTGATGTACCCAGGCTCGTAGGTTACGGTGACGGCGGCCCTGGCGGCGCGGGCGTGCCGGATGGTGTTGGTCAGCGCTTCCTGAACGATGCGGTATGCGGTCAGGTCGACGCCTGACGCGAGCGGGTACGGCGTGCCCACGACCTCGAAGTCGACGGGCAGCCCGGCGCCTCGCACCTGGTCGATCACGCTGCCCAGTTCGCCGAGCGAGGCCGACGGCGCCGTCTCGAGGCGCTCGGCGGGACCGCGCAGAACGCCGAGGAGCCTGCGCAGCTCGGTCAGCGCCATCCGGGCAGTATCGCCGATGATCTCCACGGAACGCTGTGCCTCAGCGGGCCGGCCAGGGAGCAGCGAGGTGGCCGCCTCCGACTGGACCGCGATGAGGCTGACGTGGTGGGCCACGACGTCGTGCAGTTCGCGGGCGATCCTGGTGCGCTCCCGCGCCGCGGCACGGGACGCCTGGCGGTCAATTTCCGCCTCGGCCCGGTCGGCCCGGCTCTCCGCCGCTTGCAGGCTCGCCCGCTTGGTCCGGCTGAGCACGCCAGCCGCCCATGCGGTGAGGAAGATAAAAGCCTGGACGAGGCCGTCGTAGGGCTCGGTGTGGCCACGCGCGGCCAGCGCGACCGTGACTCCAGCCGTCACGAAAGCGGCGACGATCCAGCGCCAGGGCCGGCCGGAGCGGTCGATGACGGTGTAGAAAGCGATCGCGGGCCCGAGCGGAACCGGCGCGAACCCAAATCCGATCTGGTCATAGGCGACCCGCGCCGCACCGGTAAAGAACGAGGTGGCGACGGGCTGGGACCGGCGCCAGGCGAGCGGAACAGCCTGGCCGACGACCAGCACGACAGCGAGCCACAGCGGATGCAGCTGCGCCCGGAACGGCAGCAGCGACACAGCATTGACAGCGGCCAACGCGATGGCCAGAGCCACGTCCTGTACCCGCTCCTGACGCCGCGCTGGCAGCGCGGCTACCCGCGCAGCCAGCACGGCAGGAAGCGCTGCTACCCGCGCGGCCGGCCTCGTCACGACCCGATGGTATGGCCTGGAGCTGCGACAAAGGATCATCCGCCGGGATGATCCGGCGGGTCAGACCACAGGAGGAGTGCGGCGGCGCGACAGGCGCCGTCCTCGGGCACGCTGCGGAGCCGGGAAATCAGCACGGCGCCCGATGCGGCGACCTGCCCCGCATCGCCACGATGATCCTATGAACATGACCACCGGGGAGTACCTCCCGCCAACGTCACCAGCCCGCACGCCCGGCGCTGCCGGACATCAGCCGCCCGCCGCGGCTCGCACCCGGATGCCCAGGCTTTGGATCGCCTTCGTTGCCATCGCAGCGTTCGGCCTCGAAATGGCCGTCAGCGCGCGCTACGGCTATGACCGGGACGAGCTCTATTTCCTAACGGCCGGCCGTCATTTGTCATTTGGCTACGTCGACCAGCCGCCGCTCACCCCGCTGCTAGCGCGGCTTACTGCCACGGCGACAGGCAACACGCTGGTGGGGTTCCGGGTACTGCCCGCGCTCGCGATGGCCGCGCTCGTCGTGCTCACCGCCGCGATGAGCCGCCTGCTCGGCGCCGGCCGGACCGGCCAGCTCATCGCCGCGCTCGCCGCCGCAACCTGCGGGGAGTACCTCGGGGTGATGCACGAGCTGACCACCACCACGCCGGACTTCGTGTGCTGGGGGGTCACGCTGCTGCTGGTCATGCGGCTGCTCGACAGCCAGGATCCGCGCTGGTGGATAGCCATCGGCGGCTGCGTCGGTGTCGGCAGCGAGGCCAAGTGGAACATCGGCTTCCTGGTGGCCGCGCTCGCGGTCGCCTTCCTTCTCACCGATGCCCGCCGCCTGCTGCGCAGCCGCTACCTGCTGCTCGGCTGCGTAATCGCCGCGGCCATCGCGGCACCTGACCTCATCTGGCAGGCGGCGCACGGCTGGCCGAGCCTGGCGGTGTTCCGCTCGCTGCAGGGCGCGGCCGGGCACAACCGGGCTACCTACTGGGTCGCGCAGATCTTCTTTACCGGGCCGGCCGTTACCCCGATCTGGATCGCCGGCCTGGTGTGGTCGCTGCGCAGCAAGGCAGCCCGCCCCTTCCGCCCGGTGGCGGTGGCTTGCACGATCGTGATCGCGCTGCAATTCGCCCTCGGCGGCAAGCCGTACTATCCGGGCGCGGTATTCACCTTCCTGTTCGCCGCGGGCGTGGTGCCGTTGGAGCGCTGGCTGGCGGCGCGCAAGCCACTGGCCGGCCTGATCAGGCCCGCGGCCGTGATGAGCGCGGTCATGCTTATATCCGGAGCGATAGGCCTCCCGATAGCACTCCCGGTGCTGCCTGCCAGGACGCTGCACACGGTGCCGCTACAGAAGGTCAACTACGACCTCGGCGAGACGATCAGCTGGCCAAAGCAGGTGGCGCTGGTCGCACGCGAGTACGATTCGCTGCCCGGCGCGGAGCGGAGGCAGGCAACGATCCTCACCGGGAACTACGGAGAAGCGGGAGCCATCGACCGTTACGGGTCCGCATTGGGCTTGCCCCAGGCTTACAGCGGCGCCAACAACTTCTGGCTCTGGGGGCCGCCGCCCGCCGCCGACTCCGCCGCCATAGTGGTCAACATGGACCCGGCCTTCCTGCGCCGCGAGTTCGCCCACGTCCGGCTGGCTGCCACATTCTGGAACGGGCTGGGCGTCAGTGACGACGAGCAGGGCGCCCAGATCTTCATCGTCACCGGCCTGAAGACCTCCTGGGCGCAGGCCTGGCCCGCGTTCCGCGACTATTCCTGAGGCGCGGGCCGCACCCGGACCTGAGGCGCGGGCCGCACCCGGACCTAATGTCGTCGATGTGGCAGCGCCTACCACCGGATGTAGGCGCTGCCACATCGACGACCATCGGCATGGCCCCGTTCGACGGGGTTATGCCGCCTGCGGCTGGTCAGACCGAACGGGGCACGGCCGCTGTCGGCGGGCTCCGGTCCAGCCTTGCGGAGATATTCGAGCAGCAGCTCGGCTCCTGGCCGCCACCGGACGCCGAGGCATTCGTCCGCGGCCTGGAGCGCTTCATCAGCAGGGATGAAAGCGCCGGAATCATCGGGGTCGGTGGGGGGTTGGCACGAGCATGACTCAACCGCACCAGATCACGATCACACCGGCCGGATTCCACATCGAGGTCACGCTCAACGGCGAGCAGCTAGCCGCGTCCGACCGGGCGGTCCTGCTGGCGGAGACAGGCCTCCAGCCCCGCTACTACTTCCCCCGGGAGGACGTGCGGATGGACCTGCTGCGGCCCACAAGCACCGAGTCCACCTGCCCGTTCAAGGGCAAGGCGGCCTACTGGTCGGTCACGGCCGGCGGCGAGGTCCACGATGATCTCGTGTGGGGCTACGAGACGCCGATCCCGCAAGCTGAGGGGATCGCCGGCCTGGTGTGCTTCTACGACGAGAAGGTCGAGCTGACGATCAACGGTGAGCGGCAGCCGAGCGGGGCGACATCCACCTCTGCGTAACCGCTGCGCCGGCGCTCAAGGGCACCAGGTGGCCCGAAATGATGCCGCGCGGAGACTGTCGATAACACCGCTCAGCCGGGGCTGCCGGGCTTCGCCCGCTGCGGTCAGCGCGAAGACGGTGCGGGTGATAACAGCCGAGCGGGGGGGGGGGGGGGGGGNNGGGGGCCCTTGGCGCCCTGGCCGGCGGTGTACTCAACCCGCTGGTTGTCCTGGAGGCTACGGTAACCGTCAGCCTGGATCGCGGAGTGGTGAACGAAGACATCGGCAGTGCCGTCATCGGGGGCGATGAAACCAAACCCCTTGTCCGCGTTGAACCACTTCACTGTTCCCTGAGCCATCTTGCTTTCTCCTACTGGGACGTACTTCGGGGTCCACGGGTGTGGCTCCCGGGCTGCGGCGGCCCGCGTGTCCCATCGAGGATTAGCTCTGGGGAAATACGTGACGCCCGCTGTCAGAACTTCGCAGGCGCTGTGACACGAACAACGAACTTCGACTTCAACCAGAACCCATTTAACACCATCACGCGGCCCCGTGTCGCATTACCAGCGCCCAGAGGCGTCCGCGCAGGCGTCGGCGCGGCGTCCAGAACCGAGGCCTGAGCTGCGCCTACAGGGCCTCGGTGACCCATCGCCAACCGTGTCGGTCATCGCATACCGGACGCACCATAAAGGAGCCATGCGCGTCGGACAGCTCGGCGACGACCCGGATCAGCTGGCGGTGGAAATCAGCGGGCGTATGCGGACCATCCTCCCGCGTGCCCGGAACGACGAGCGTCACGGCTGCCCCCTCACCGCCGGTCATCCGGGCCGTGATGTTGCCGTTGTAGTCGCTGCCGATCCCTACGATCGCCGCCGCGCGGATGATGTCAGTCCCGTCATCCTTGGCTACCCACACATCCGCCGCGTCCATGCGCGTTACCTCCCGGCTCGATTACGGCATTGTCCCGCACCAGCGCGGTCCGGATCACCACCCGTGCACCCAGGCCCCGCATCCAGGGCTGAACCGGACGCCGTCCGCCGTTCCGCACGCTAGCGTGAGCTTTAAATCCGCCGCCAGCTGATCCGGGGGGACCGGTGACATTCAACGGGTGGCCTGCCGAGGCTCTGGAGTTCTACGAGGGTCTGGCGGCCGACAACTCCAAGACTTACTGGACCGCCAACAAGGCCACCTACGAGCACGCGGTGCACGCGCCGATGACCGCACTGCTCGGCGAGCTGGCGGGCGAGTTCGGCGAGGGAAGGATCTTCCGGCCGTACCGCGACGTCCGGTTCAGCGCGGACAAGTCGCCCTACAAGACGGCCATCGCCGCAACGCTGGCCGATGGCGGCTACATCCAGCTGTCAGCCAGCGGGCTCGGGGCCGGCCGCGGGATGTACCAGCTGGCCGCCGACCAGCTAGAGCGCTACCGCCGCTCGGTCGCCGAGGATCTCTTTGGCGAGGAGCTGCGTCGCATTATTTCCGATGCCGAACGGCACGAAATTGAGGTCACTGGTCACCAGAGCCTGAAGACCGCGCCGCGCGGCTACCCCAAGGATCACCCGCGGGCAGACCTGCTCCGGCACAAGGGCCTGGTCGCATGGCGGCAGTGGCCGGTAGGGGCCTGGCTCGGCACGGCGGCGGCGAAAGAGCGGCTAGCCGGTTTCCTGCGTGCGGCGCGCCCGCTGAGCGACTGGCTCGACGCGCACGTGGGCGAGAGCGAGATCGCCAGGGAACGCTGACAGCCGGCCGGGCTCGTTGGACTGTCGGCGGGTCCGGGTAGGTTGAACGCTATGTCAAATCGCGTGGACTACATCGACCAGCTGGCCCGGGAGTCCGCTCGCTTCGCGGACGCGATCGGGCAGGCCGCGGCGGAGGCCCGCGTGCCGACGTGCCCGGACTGGAATAGCGACGACCTGCTGTGGCACCTCGGGGAGGTGCAGTGGTTCTGGGCCGCTGTAGTCCGGGAGGGCGTGTCCGGCGATGAGGCAGACAAACTCAAACCGGAACGCCCGGCCGACCGGGCCGGCCTGGAAGCGTTCTATCAGCAGGCGAGCCGCGACCTCGGGGAGATTCTCGCCGCCAGCGCTCCGGACGCCGTCGCCTGGACGTGGTCGGACGATGACCAGACCGTCGGTTTCATCCGCCGCCGCCAGGCGCACGAGGCGCTCATCCACCGGATCGACGCCGAGCTCACCGCCGGTGTCCGGACCCCGATAGACGCGCAGCTAGCCGCCGACGGGGTCGACGAGGCGCTGCGGGTCATGTACGGGGGCGTGCCCGACTGGGGAACGTTCACCCCCGATCCTGCTCGGACGGTCCGGTTCCTGGCGCAGGACACCGGCGACTCGTGGCACGTCACGCTCGGGCTGTTCACCGGTACCGACCCTGACGGCGGAGTTTCCTACAGCGAGCCCGATATCCATGCCGCCGAGAAGGATTCCGGCGCCAAGACCGCCGCCGAGATCAGCGGCAGCGCCGCCGACCTCGACTGCTGGCTATGGCATCGCCCGACCTTGGGGCCGATCCAGCGCTCAGGCGATCCGGACGTGCTCGGCGACTTCGATGCAGCCATCAAGCCCGGCATCAACTGACAGCAGCGCGGCACGGCGCGCCCGGCAGCGCGGCGCGGCTCAGGCAGCGCGGCGCCAGGCGCCGTGGAAGGTAACACCGGTGTTGACCGGCAGGTGCGCGGTGAACAGCGGGCCGGCTGACAAGTCCCTGGCATCGAGCACCACCGCGTCGGTCGCCTGCCGATCCGGGTCGTAGGCGTGGGCGATGAGCCAGCCATCGTCCTCGTCATTGCCGCCGGGCCGGGGGACGAAGATCGGCTCCGAGACTAGCCAGCCGGATCCGGGGTCCCAGGCGTCGGTCCGTCCCGTGTCCAGTTCGATGCGGCCGATCCGTCCGGACACGCCCCGTTCGGAATCCATGAATTCTCCGTAGATCACCCGGTACCCGCCGGTCGCCCGGCGGCCGTCCACCTGCGGGAATTCCAAGCCCTGCGGAGACAGCTCGTGGCCTTCGGCCCGGCGCGTCTTGGTCGACACCCGGTACCGCCACAGCGTGGGCGGCCTGCCGTAGGACGCGCTGGTCCTGAACGCCTTGAGGTAAGGGCCGATGTCGTCGTAGCTCTGGTAGCGGGACAGGTCGATCACCACGTCGTCACCGTCGTCAAAGGCGGCAGCGAAGTGGAACTGGAACCACGCCGGCGCCTCCACGTACACGGGATCGCCGCCGGCCCTGGGGACGAGCACGATCGTGGTCGCCTCGTCGGCGTGGTACTCGAGCGAGTCGCCGAATGCCGCCCGCCCTGACAGGAACCGCATCAGGCGCATGCGGAGCGGATTGAGGCAGAACACCAGCCAGCGGTCGGTGATGATGAAGTCGTGGTTCATCACCGCCGCGGGCACACCGAACTCGGCTAGCCGGTGCAGCCGCCCGGACCTGTCGATCCGGTAGCTGGCGACCGAGTTCTTCCGGCCGTAGACCATGCCGAAGTTGAAGATCTCACCCGTTGCCGGATCCCAGTGCGGGTGGGCCGAGAATGGCAACCGGGCCTCGAGTGCCCCGTCGAAGTCCATCTCGCCGATCGTCTCGAGCGTCGAGGGATCGACCTGCCAGGGATGGCCGACCTCCCACAGGGCAAGCAGCCGCCCGGCAGTGAACATCAGGCTCGTGTTGGCCGCGTTGCCCTTCCCCGGTGACAATTGCACGGCGTTGCGCAGGGCGCCGCCGCGGCCGACCAGGGTGCCGAAGCCCTTGACCGCCGGGCGGTTGGCGTTCAGTTCGGCCAGGTACTTCCCGGTCCGGACGAACCTGGTGGCGCAGTGGACGCCGCCGTCAGGGGCGAACCTGACCGCGCTCACCATGCCGTCCCCGTCGAAGAGATGGTGAGCCAGGTCGAGCTTGGCCGGGCCGACCCGGTAAAGCGTTCCGGCCAGCCCATCGGGCAGGCGTCCCTCGACGTCGGTGACCGGGCGGTTCACCTCTTCGGGGGTCTTGAATGCGCTCATCCATGCGGGCAGCGCCGCGGAACGGGTTAGGGTTGCCATCTCAACCTCCGAATATCACCGTCTGAATCGGATGGTATTAACCGTAGGGTAAGCTTTTTTAGATGTCAACGCCCCGGTTTTCCCACACCTCGTACCTGGTGCTCGGCACGGTCGCGGGTCTGGGCGCCGCCACGCCCTACGAGCTCAAGCAGATGGTCAACGCGTCGCTTGGCTGCTTCTGGTCATTTCCGCACTCGCAGCTGTACAGCGAGCCGGACCGGCTAGCCGACCTGGGTTTGCTAGAGGTGGATCAAGAGCCCGCCGGACGGCGCCGCAAGCGGTACTCCATCACCGATGCCGGACGCGAGGTACTGCTGGCCTGGCTGCGTGAGCCGGAGGCCGAGCGGGCCGAGATCCGGGAACCCGGATTGCTGAAGCTGTTCTTTGGCGCACTCGCCGAGTCCGAGGACATGACCCGGCTGGCCCGGGCCCGCGTCGAGCTCTACGAGCAGGAACTGGAGCGGTTCGAGGTGATCGAGAAGGCCATCAGCGACGACCCCGACATGAGCTATCCGTACGCCACGCTGCGGCTGGGGATCGCCGTGTCGCGGGCATCCCTGGCGTTCTGGACCGAGATCGCCAGCCAGGAAGCAGCGGGCTAACCCGGGCAGCGGCGGTCGCTATGGGCCGGACCGCATCAATATGATCTAGACCGGCAAGCAACGTTTACCCTGTGTATTCGCGTCATTACTAATATGAAACCCCTACTGACCAGGTCATTTGTACGTAATGTACCGGCTGTGGCGCTTACTGCGGTATTCGGCTGCGGGCTCATCGGCCTCGCGGCCGGCCCCGCGTTCGCCCGGACGGCGACGCCGGGATCTGCTCCGCGGAGCGTCCCGGTCCGCGGCACAAGCGCATCGGCAGTACCGGGAGGACCCATGATCCGCGCGCCGTGGCAGGCGCAGACGGATCTGGTGATCACCGTCCACGAGACCGCATCGGCTCCGATGTTGCGATGGACGCTGACCTGCGGTCCGGACGGCGGCACCCTGCCTCATCCGATCCGGGCATGCAAAGTACTCAACAGTGCCTGGCATCCGTTCGCGCCGGTGTCACCTGGCGTCATGTGCCCGATGATCGTCTACGGCCCGCAGACCGCCACGATCACCGGCTACTGGCACGGCACCTGGATCTCGGCCCAGTTTGACCGGATCGACGGCTGTCAGGCCGCGCGCTGGAACAAGATCGCCTCGATACTTCCCATCGCCGCAGGGCCGGTGAACCCGGGCGGGCCGATGATGACAGGTTCGCCCGTCCCGGCCGCCAGTTAGCCGCCTAGGTCACGAGTTGGGCGGCCTGGCCGCCAGTTAGCCGGCCTGGCGGCCAGTTAGCCGGCCTGGCGGCCAGTTAGCCGGCCTGGCCGCTAGCTAGCCGGGCAACGCCTACAGGTCGTCGTCGTCCGTCGGCGCGTTCGTGTCACGGAGGGCGACCCGTAGCGCGTTCTCTGCGGCGTCGGCTGCGGTCCGCGCGGTCAGCGCACTCGTGTGGGCCCGGTCTAGGTGACCGAGACCGATGCAGTCGAACGCCACCTGGGCATCGTGGATGGTCTGCTCGAGCTGGCGCGAAGCCTCCTCAAGGCTCATCATGTCCTCCTGAGTTCAGCAGACCTGAGTCGAGCAGGTTACCGCACGTCACCGGCAGGATAGCGTCGGCCCGCCGTGTCGCGTGCGGGCGGTGACGCGATTGGCGGCCTCGGCAGCTAAGATCGTCGGCCGCGGAAGCTCATCGCCCTGACACCATCTGTATGGTTAACGCGGCAGGCCGGGCAAGACCGACCACGCAGGGACTTATACAGCCAGAAGGGCAGCAGATGGACGCGATGTCGGTTGCCGCGAAGCCGCTTCGCAAGGTACTCATCGCCAACCGGGGCGAGATAGCGGTCCGCGTCATCAGGGCCTGTCATGTACTCGGCGCGGAGGCGGTGGCCGTCTACTCCGAGGCGGATGCCGACGCGGCGCATGTGCGAAAGGCCGACGATTCCCGCCTGATCGGCCCGCCGCAGGCGGCCAAGAGCTACCTCGACATCGACACGCTGATCGCGGCGGCCAAGGACACCGGAGCCGATGCCGTCCATCCCGGTTACGGCTTCCTCAGCGAGAACGCCGAATTCGCCCGCGCGGTGACGTCGGCCGGACTGACGTTCGTCGGACCGTCGGCCTCGGCCATCGCGGCGATGGGCGACAAGGCGCGTGCTCGGACGCTTGCCAAGGACGCGGGTGTGCCGCTCGTGCCGGGCAGCGGCCTTGTCGGCACCGTAGATGAGGCCATCGCGGCGGCCTGGCGGGTCGGCTACCCGGTGCTGGTCAAGGCGGCCGCGGGTGGCGGCGGCCGCGGCATCCGGCCGGCCGGCGACGAGGCCGAGCTGCGCTCGGTGCTGCCGGTGGCGCAGCGGGAGGCGGCAGCGTCGTTTGGCAGCGATGCCGTGTATGTGGAGCGGAGCATCTCCCGGGCCCGGCACATCGAGGTGCAGGTGCTCGCCGACTCCTTCGGCGACGTCGTGCACTGCTATGAGCGGGAGTGCTCGCTCCAGCGACGGCGGCAGAAGCTTTTCGAGGAGGCGCCCGCCCCTGACCTGTCGCCGGACCTGCGCGGCCGGATGACCGCGGCGGCGGTCCGGCTCGCCCGCCAGGTCGGCTACACCGGCGCGGGCACGGTGGAGTTCCTGGTGGACGGCGACGACTTCTACTTCATGGAGATGAACACCCGCATCCAGGTGGAGCATCCGGTCACCGAGCTTGTCACCGGCCTCGACCTGGTTGCCGAGCAGTTGCGGGTGGCGTCCGGCCTGCCGCTTTCGGTTCGCCAGGAGGACATCGGCCTGCGCGGGCACGCTGTCGAGTGCCGGATCAACGCGGAGGACCCGGACAAGAAGTTCATGCCCCGCCCCGGCACGGTGACCACGCTCGAACTGCCCGGCGGCCCTGGTGTCCGGATCGACCACGCGCTCACTCCCGGAGCAACTATCCCGCCGTTCTACGACTCGCTTATCGCGAAGCTCTGCGCCTGGGGATCCAGCAGGCCGCAGGCGCTGGCCCGGGCCGGTCAGGCGCTGGCCGAGCTGGAGATCGGCGGGTTGACCACGACGGCATCGCTGCACCGGCGGCTGCTGGATGTTCCGGACGTGCGTTCCGGGACCTATCACACGTCCTGGCTGGAGGAGTTCCTGGCCTGATCGGCCAGCAGCCGTGCAGATCAGCCACGCGACCGAGAGCTCTCCCGGGCAGCCGAATGAAGACCTTGTCGCGGCGGGCCCTGACTGGGCGGTGGTATTCGACGGGGCGACCCCGGCGCCTGGTGTTTCGAGCGGCTGCATCCACGATGTGCCGTGGCTGGTCCGCAGGCTCGCGGCGGCCCTCATCGCGCGGCTGACCCTGGCCGGCCCGGCTCCGCTGGCCCCTCTTCTCGCTGCTGCCATCGGCGAGGTGCGGGACGCGCATGCCGACAGATGCGACTTGGAAAACCCGGACAGTCCTTCGTCCACCGTGTCGGTTGTCCGGATCCGCGACAGCCTGGAATACCTGGTCCTGTGTGACTCGCCGATCTTGCTGCGGCATCCAGGCGGCCAGCTCACGCAGCTCACCGATGACCGGATCTCGCGGCTCCCCGGCGGCAGGCCCTACCGGATCGAGCTGGTACGGGAGCAGCGCAACCGGCCTGGCGGGTTCTGGGTGGCAAGCACCGACCCGGACGCCGCGTATCACGCGGTCTGCGGGACGGTCAGCCTCGATTCCGTGACAGACGTGGCGCTGTTCACCGACGCCGTTACCCGGCTGGCCGATTGGTATGGCTACTCCTGGCATGACGTCTTCGCGCAGCTACGCGACGCGGGACCGGCAGGGGTCATCAGGGTGCTTCGGGCAGCGGAACGGGCGTATCCCCACCCCCATGCCAAGCAGCACGACGACGCTACGGCAGTTCACATTCGCGTCTGAGCCCGTGTCCGGACGCAGGCGGGTGAGCGCGGCCGGGATGGCTGCCCCCGGGTGGATGTTCAGCGGAGGTCGCCGAAGCGCGGGGCACCGTCTTCGAGGGCGACCTCCGCGCCGTTCGCGGCGAAGCTGATGGCGTGGTACCAGCCGCAGAGCAGCAGGATATCGAGCGCTTGGGCATCGCTGAACGCTGACGCGATCCGCTGCCATAGGTCGTCGGATATGCGTGCGGTGTCGTGCAGCGCGTCGACTGCTTGCACGAGTAGCCGGTCGCGCTCTACGACCCAGCACGGATCGGCGGAGTCTCCGTGGGTCAGCGATGTGACCTGTTCGCTGGACAGCCCAACTCGGTCGGCGAAGAACGCAACGTGGACACCCCATTCGTACTCGCAGCGGCAGCGAGCGCAGGTCCGGTCGATGATGATCTCGCGATCGCGCCTGGTGAGGGAGAGATGCCTGCCCAGTTCGTACCCGCCCCAGCCGGCCATCGCGGCCGTCATGGGCAGATTACGGGCGAACGTCCGGAACAACAGGATGGGCGGGACCCCGGGCGGCATCATCGCTTCGAGTCGTTCGGCGACGTCGGGTTCATAGGGTGGCTGCACGGGCTCGATCCGGGTCATAATCACTCCAACTGTTTCGATTTCCGAAGCGTTCATTCACGCTATCGTTTCGGATATCGCAACGACAAGGGGCTCGGCC
>PMSU01000192.1 GCA_003168255.1 Actinomycetota bacterium | reverse complement strand
AGGCCGATGAGGGCGGCGGGGTTGTGGAATCCGAAGGCCATCCGGGTGATGACACGGATTTTGGTGTTCACTGATTCGATCAGGCCGTTGCTGAGGCCGTGGTCGAGGGTTGCGTGGATGGTTTCCAGGTGGCTGCGTACCTTTTTCCCGAGTTCGGTGAATTCGGGAATGCGGCAGCGGGCCGCCCAGGACAGCCAGCGGGCGAGAGCGTATTTGCCTTCTTCGCCTTTGAGCTGGAATGCCACTCGTAGTCCTTCTTTGAGCAGGTAGGCGCGGTAGAGGTAGGGGTGGGTTTTCTCGATCCAGGCGAGTTTGGCCTGCTGCCGGCTGGTGAGGTTTTCGGGGTTTTTCCACAGCGTGTAGCGGGCGCGCTTGAGGTCGCGGGCGCTGCCGGCGGGAAGGCGCAGGACCCGGCTGTTGTGCGGGCGGCTGGCGAGCTCGCCGACTGCCCGTGCCTGGCGCCAGGCCTCGCGGCGGACCTCGTCCAGGGCGCCGGTGGCCCAGGAGACGACGTGGAACGGGACCGGCGCACAGGACGGCCTGCGGCGCGCGGCCGGCGACTACGCCGCAGATCCAGTCCGCGCCGTCGGCGGAGACGTGGGTGAGTTCCGCGGCCCGGCCGGGTCCGAGGCGATCGAAGAAGGCCTGCAGGGTCTTGCGGTCGTGTCCGGGCGCGGCCCAGATGAGCAGCCCGCTGTCGTGATCGACGACGATGACCAGGTACTTATGCCCGCGTTTATAGGAGATCTCGTCGATTCCGATGCGGTGCAGCCCGGCGAACCGGTCGGTGGCTGCCTCGGCCTCGGCGGACACCCGGGCGATGATGTGCCCGACGGTGCGCCAGGAGATCCGCATCAGCTGAGTGATCGTGGTCTCCGGGCACGCGGCGGCCAGCCAGGCGACCTGGTCATCGAAGAACCGGGGGTGCGGCGCCGTGCCGGGCCCACGGCACGGCGGCCACCACCACCCCGTGCTCGGGGCAGGCGACCCGCGGCGCGGCGGCTTCCAGCTCGGCCCGCACCTGCGCGACGTGCTCGCCGATGTCCTCCGCGCTGGCCTCCCGACCAGGGCCAGGCCAGCCTGGCCCGTGTTGGCTCGGCCCGTGCTGGCTCAGGAAGGCGCCGATGACCCGGCGCGCGGCCAGCATGACCGCCTCGGACTCCTGGTCGCGCAGCAGGCGCCCGAATAGCACCTCGGGCGGCTGGGCGAGGATCTCCGCTGCCTCCCGCGCCGCCGCGGCGCTGAACTCAAACGGCAGGCGCGGAAGCGCGGCCGTCGTGTCGGGCAGCTCGAACGGATGCACAGCCATGGCATTCTCCTTACCTCGGGGCGGCGCTAGCCCACGGTCCTGAGCAGGGCTCCGGCCCTCGATCCCGGCACGCTCGTGGCCAGTAGGCAGTAGCTGCCTGCGCCGATGTCGCCGAGCGCCGTCCGGTCCACGAGGTTGATCAGCGGATCGGCGGCGAAGCAGTGGCCGATCCGCGCGATGTTGTCCAGGTAAAGCTGGCTGGTGTCGAAGCCGGCCTGCCGTTCCTTCATCATGATGAGCGGCTTGAAGATGTTGGCATGCGCCAGCAGCCGGATGTCGTCTAGTTTCAGCCCCCACGGCGTCAGCAGCCGGTCGTTGACCTGCCGGGCCAGGTCGGAGCTGATTTCGGAATCCCAGTCCAGGTCGGCCGTCTGCTGCGCGGTGGCGCAACCCAGCAGCTCGTAGCGTTCGGTCCCGCCCGTGCTCAAGCCTGCCGGGCTGACCTCTCCGGCCTCGGATGTGACGACGCAGCTCGCCGCACCGTCGCTGGACAGCGCGAACTGCGACATCCGTTCTGCTCCAGCCGCGACTTTATCGGTGGTGATGAGCAGGACCTGCCGGTACCGGCCGCTGGTCACCAGCGCCCGCGATACGTCCAGGCCCGCGAGCAGGTTCGCGCAGCGGTTCAGGTACTGGCCGTAGCAGGGGATATCTCCCAGCCCGATCCCGGTCAGCACCCTGGAGACGAAGCCGCCGTGTTTCTCGGCAGGCCCTGGGATCCGGTTGGAGCAAAGGACCAGCGCATCGACTGATGACGCGTCGATGCCCGCGGTCCGCAGCGTGACCAGGCCGGTGCGAGCGGCCAGATCCTCCAGGTCAGATCTGGTCGTCCGGATGCTGCCCCAGCCCCATAGCTCGGCGTTCTGCGTCAGGCGGAACCGGCTGACCAGCTCGCTCAGGTCGGGGATGGAGGTGTAATCCGCTTCTTCCTCGCCGAGGACGTAACTTGCCCCGCGGACGAATACGCTGCCGTTGCTCATATCACCTCGACGTGCTGGTCGGCCCGGATGATCCGTCGCAACAGGCTGAGGACGGCGGCAGGCTCTGGTTCGAAGTAGAAGTGGCCGCCGTCGACCAGGCAGCGGTCCGGAGGATGGGTGAATTCCTTGTCCCATCCTCCGATCTGCTCCGCCCTGACGTGCGGATCATCACGCCCCACGATCAGCGTTGCGGGTACCGTGAGCCGCGGCCCCGGCCGGTAGCGGTACCCGACGGCCAGCCGGAAATCCGCCATCAGGGCGGGCAGCAGCAGTTCCCGCACGTCCTCGTCCGCGATCACCTCGGCAGGCAGGCCGCCGAAGAACCCGATAGCCTCCGCGAAATCCCGGCCGGTGAGATCCGCGATCTGCCTCACGCGCTGCGACGGCAGCAGCGACGGCGCCGAGCATCCCGACGCCACCAGGTGACGCGGCGAGGTGGACTCAGGGAGCTTGCGGCATACCTCGAAGGCGACGAGCGCCCCCAGGCTGTGCCCGAACAGGTAGAAAGGCC
>PMSU01000048.1 GCA_003168255.1 Actinomycetota bacterium | reverse complement strand
GTCGCGGTGACGGTCTGCGTGCCGTCGAGGACGTCCCCGGCGTCGCCGCTGATGTCCAGGGTCACGCTGGCTCCGGGCGCCAGGCTGCCGATGGTCCAGATGCCGGTCGCCGGGTCATAACTGGTGGACCCCGACGGCGTGGCCACCGGCGACACCAGGCCAGCCGGTTCTTGCACGGCGGCGCTCACCCCGTCCGACCAGAACACCGTGCTGGTGTTGGTGACCGTGGTCTCGAACGTGATGGGCGCGTAGTAGTACGGCGTGGCGCTGGTCACGGTCTGGATCACTGCCACGTCGGCCTGCAGGGTGGCTACGGTGAGGGCGGCGGTAGTGGAGACTCCGTCGCGGGTGGCGGTCACGGTGTGCGGGCCGTTGGCGTTAGCGGTGCAGACCGACCGGCCGCAGTGCCCGTCCGGGCTGATGCTGAACCTGGTGCCCCCTGTCAGGTTGCCCAGCGGATTACCGAACGCGTCCAGACCCTGCACCATATAGGTCTGCGTGCTGCCGGTCGCGATCGTCGAACTCGCGGGCGTGATGATCAGGCTGGCCAGCGGGCCATGCTGCACGGTGACGATATCACCTTGCGGGAACGGCACCGCCGACCCGGTGGCCGGGGTGAACGTGGCCGCGAATACATACTTGCCCGCCACGGCGGGCACCGTCCCAGGGTTGTAGGAGATGGCGCCGGTCAGCCCTTTGGCACAGCTGACCGCCGCGGTGATCGCGGTGGACCCGTCGTTTTGCACTGCGGTACCGGTTACCTGGAACTGGGCGCAACCAGAGGTGGTGCTGACATACCCGGCCGACCCAGGCGACCCGGTCTGCGGGGCGGTGAACGCCGCGGGCACGTCCAGGCTGATCGTCCCGGTGACCGCTCGATGCAGCGGCGCCTGGTAGGTCCAGCCCAGCGTGTCACCGGCCGCCCCGGCCACCACCTTGGTGACCGTCAGCCGCAACGCCCCCTGGCTCACCGCCGCCTGCGCAGCGACTGCCCCCCAGCCAACCACCGAGGCCGCGGTGACCAGGGCTAATCCACCAGCCCGGGCCCGGCGCAGCCAGCGCCAATGATTACGCGTATTGCACACGGCCATGGCCCCTCACTTCTCGTCCGAGGGAGTCCCGGGCCAGCCCACCCGGGCAGCACAGGTCACCGACCCACGGGCACAGGACCAAACTGTCCACCTAGCATTACCGGGACACACCTGACCCGTCAATGCCCGCTCTGGGCAGGCTCGCCACCGGCGAAGGCCGCCGTCCTCCGTCACAGCACCCCGGGTGTTCGATGTGTCGGACCGCCCGGACACCTACGGAACGTGACGCCGTGGAGTTCCGCTTCAACGTGTAGGCAGGTCGCCGTCAGCTCGGACCACTCAGCGGCAGTCCCTGGGTGTTGTTCGACGAGTCGGTGTAATAACCGGCCGCTGCGCACGAGGACGTGGACGCACATGCCGAAGAGAGCAGGTACACGTAGGGCTGGGCAGCCGCGCCGGCGGGCAGCGGGGCTTCGGTGGCGGTCCAGCCGCCGGTCCCGCCCGCGACAGCAGACGCCGGAGCCGAGGTGGCCAACCCCGTGCTCAGCGTCGCCGCCACTGCTACCGCCGCTAGCCTGCCGAAAGCCAGATGTCTTCTCAGCTTCATCATCAGCCCCAATTTCTTCCATCAGCCCACAGCAACTCTGCCGACTGGCGTCCTGCTGGCCTCCTGAGGCAAGACGCACGACGGCCAGGTCCGCAGTACGCACGGTCTGCCGGTGCGGTCCTCGGCGGCTGGCCAGAGGCGCGCCGTGCCGGCATGGAAATAACCGCAGAATCCAGTACATAGCCCTGTCAACCGAGGGCCGGACCCGGGCGTCTTACAGGTGAGTTCCCCCGCGCCGTTTTGTCATGGGCGCGGACTCCGCAACGTCGCGGTCCCTTCCGCACCAGGAAATCATGCGTCCTTCTGCATCTAAGGAAATCATGCGCTCTCTCAGCCGATGGAAGATCCGACGCGGGGCCTTGGCGGCGGTGGGCGCGCTCGCGGTCAGCGTCGCCGGGTATGCCGCACCCGCGGGCGCCGCTCCGGTGAGCCGCACGTCAGAGCCAACGGGCTCGGTATCATCGTCGTCGGTCGAGGGGACGCCGGCGCTTGTCGAAGCGGGCACCAAGCAGGAGAAGATCCGGCAGCTGGTGCAGTGCGGCGGCACCATGTACGCGGTGGGCTTCTTCAGCGAGATCGGCCAGGATGGCACCACTTATCTGCGGAACAACGTCTTCAGCTTCAGCGCCACCGCCCCCTTCGCGGTCACCGCATGGAATCCGGACGTCAGCGGCCGGGTTAACTCGATCGCGTTCAACGGATCCGATTGCTCGGATGCGTACATCGGCGGGAAGTTCACCAGCGTAGGCAGCACGCCGGCTGAGAACATCGCGGAGGTCGATACCACGACCGGCGCGGTGGTGCCGGCCTTCGGAACCGACGCCACCGGGTCGGTCGACACGCTGCTCGGGGTGAAAGGGCACCTGCTGGTCGGCGGGCAGTTCACCCGGATCAACGGAAGTCGTACGGACCCGTACATGGCGAGCGTGAGCCCGGTCACCGGCCAGGATGACGGCTTCCTCCACCTGAGCATCTCCGGCCACTACCACTACTGCGACAGTACTGGTGCGTGCACGACCAACACGCTCACCGACATCAACAACCAGCAGCTCAGCCATGGCGGGACGCTTGACCTGGTTGAGGGCGACTTCACTTCGGTGGGCGGCCTGCCCAGGCAGCAGATCTTCATGCTGAACCTGGCCACAGACCCGGCCACGGTAACCGGATGGACATCACCGGAGTGGGACGGAAGCAACCCGAGCTACCCCTACCAGTGCGTCGTCGTCGAGGCGTACTACATCCGGTCCGCGGCCTGGTCGCCCAACGATTCAACGGTCTACATCGCGACCACCGGCTACCACCCGTGGAACCTGCCGGTCGGTTCCTACCCGCGCAGCGGGCTCTGTGATGCGGCCGCGGCCTTCCCTGCGACCCAGACATCGGTGACGCACCTGTGGGTCGAGTACACCGGCTGCGACTCGTATTACAGCGTGGCCGCGGACGACGGCACCGTCTACGTCGCGGGGCACCCGCGGTGGGCGGAGAACCCGAATGGCTGCAACTACGCGGGTCCAGGCGCGATATCCGATCCAGGCCTCCAGGGCCTTAATCCGAGCAATGGATCGCTGGAACTCACCTCAGCCGGCAAGCCGGTATATCGCATGGCCCGGGCGAACGCGGACGACATGCTGATCACCAGCGCGGGCTTGTGGATCGCCAGCAGCAACCGCTACGGGGCCCAGAAGTGCGCCCACAATGATGGTCACTCGGGTATCTGCTTCCTCCCCTATCCCACCTCGTAGCGCAGCCGCCAGCGCGGCCGCCTGTTACTCCGAGTCGTACCGGAAGCCGTCGAGGAAGCGGCGAAATAGCCCGCCCTCCCGCTGCAGCGATGGCCCCGGCGGGGGCGCGGTGGGGCGTTCGCGCGCGACCGGCTCGTCATAATCGGCTCGCGCGATGGCGTCTATGACCTGGGCCTCATCGAAGTTCTCCGAGCCGGGGATCTCGGGAACGAAGCCGACAAGATCCCCGTCGAGCAGCACCTCCGCCTCCAGGCTCGTCGTGCCTTCCCTGCCCCAGATCGCCTGACGTCCGTCACCCACCGAAACGCGCACGCCGTACATGCCAACGCCCGCCTTGTCCAGATGTGCGTCAATGCCGCGATCCCTGAGCGCATCGGCCACCCGTCGGGCCCTGTTCTCCTCCATCCGCCCAACCTACCGCTGCTCATGCCGGCGTCCGCTTAAGATTCCCTGCAAGCCAGCCTGGTGGACGAGGAGAGCCAGGTGGAAAGGTATCCGACATGAACTACATGCTGATCATGAAGAACGAGAAGTCCGCGCTGATGGCCATCGGCCCGGTGAACATTGAGTATCAGGCCGCGATGCTCCGCGACGAGATCGAGGAAAGCTCGGACTGGACCGCGCTCGGCATCGCCCGGGTCCTCAACGAGACGCAGGCCCGCGCCGCCATCGACGCCCAGCCCAAGTGACAACCCCGAAGCGCGCGCAAGCCACCCCCCTACCCGGCGCTCAGAGCCGGTGAAGCGACGAGTCTGCGGAACCAGCGGCCACCACGACTGGCTCGTGCCGGACCGGAAAGTTCACCGAGCTGGCGATGAAGCACTTCTCATTCGCGGAAGCGTGCAGGCCGGTCGCCTTCTCGATCATGCCTGCTGAGCTCACGGTGACACGCGGTCGCAGCACGACCTCGGTGAAGCGGCCGCCGCCATCGGTGGCCTCTGTCATGGTGCCGTACGCATCATCGGTGTACTCGGTGACCACGACACCGGCGACCGCGCACAGGTGCAGGTACGAGAGCATGTGGCACTGGGAGAGCGCCGCGGTGAGCAGTTGCTCGGGATTCCACCGTCCCGGATCGCCCCGGAACGCCGGGTCGGAACTGCCCTCGATCGGCCGCGGCTGACAGGTGCCATCGGCCCCACCGGGCCCATTCGCCTCATCGGTCCCGCTGGCGGTCACCTCACTATCCCGGTCATAGGCCCGGTATCCGGTTGTTCCGCTGCCGCGGTTGCCGGTCCAGGTAATCGATACGTTGTAGCTGTGAGCCTTCGGCACGATGAGTCCTCCTCGGCTGCCTGTGCCACAGCGCCGGAACAGAATCAGTGTTCCCGGGGCCACCTCCGGGTAGGTTAGCCCGCGGCACCGGGTATTCTCGCGGCCTGGCTGCCAGGGATAGGGAGCCGCTGGCGGTTACGTATCCGTGTGGCCCGGGCACCGCCCGGGTGCGTCCGGATACGGTCCGCTATGGCAATGCGGGTGTTTTGCTGGGGCGTTATGCCGCAGAATGGTCCACAAGGCCGGCAACGGCGGCGCCCGTGCCCCCTGGCGCGGGCGTTTGAGCGGCGGAGGTGTGATGGTTCGTAGGTCGACCCTCGATCGCGGTCCGCAGTCGGACGTGCACGATGGCGGGTCTGACATGCGCGCACCCCGGCGCGTCCAGGCACCGGGCGCACCGGACGGGCCGCCTGCCGCATGGCGTGGCGCCGGCGGGCGCTGGGCCGTGTGGGCGCTGCGCGTCCTCGTCTGGGTCGTGCTGATCGTCATCGGTGTCCGCGGCGTGATCGCGATCGTGTTCGGGCAGACAACGCCATCCCGGTCAGCCGGCGCCGCAGCCGGGCCGGCCGGGCCGTCCAGCCCGTTCCCGTCCGGCCTCGCCGAGGCATACGCCCAGCAGTTCGCCTCGGTCTACCTGAATTTCAGTCAGGCAACCGCCACTCAGCGCGCGCAGCAGCTAGCGAGTTTTCTGCCGAACGGCGCTGACTCTCAACTCGGCTGGAATAGGGCAGGCTCGCTGAGCCTGGAGTCCGATCAGGTCGCCGGAATCGACGTGCAAGGTGCACAGCATGCCGTGGTGACCTTGCTAGCCCGGGTGAACGGTCAGCTCATGGAGCTCGGCGTGCCGATCTACGCGGCGAACGGCGGGATGGTCGTATCCGGCGAGCCAGCATGGCTCGCCGCCCCGCCGCGGATAACCCCGCCCGCTCCGGCGGCCGGGAACCCCGACTTCGCGGCGCAGAACGCTCTCACCCTTCAGTTGCCCGCCTTCTTCGGGGCATACGCGAGCGGTGACTCGGCTACCATGGCGCGGTTCCTGGTCCATGGGGCATCTGTCGCCGGCCTCGGTGGCGCTGTGACCTACTCGGCCATCTCGTCGATCTATGTTCCCGCAGGAGGCGATACCCGCCAGATCACTGTCAGCGTCGTCTGGAAAATCCCAGGCCAAGTGGGGGCTGCGCCAGCTCAGCTGCAAATGACCTATGACATGACCGTGGTCAGCCAGAACGCGAACTGGTACGTGAAAAGCATTCGCGCATCGGCCCAGTCCACGGGGCAGCAGTCATGATCACCAGACTCAGGCGCCGGGCCGACCGACGCAACTTTTCCGTGACCCTGAAAGGGTAGTGCGATGTTGTTCCATCCGGCCGCCGCAGAATTTACTGCCGCACTCAGCACCCAAAGCCTGGTGACCTATCTGCAAGGACTATTTGGACCGCTGTTCCTGGGAATCGTGGGTATTGTGGCGATTTTCTTTCTGTTCACCCGTGAGATTACCCGGTTCGTGCAATTCATCGTGCTGGCGATAGCGATCGCCGTGATCTTCTATACCCCGGGCATCATTCGCACGCTCGCCCAGGGCATTGCGAACGCGCTCGGCGTTCACTGATCCTATCCCCGGCGGAAGGAGCACGTGCCCGTGGACCTGCCCACCTACACGAATATCTGGCGCATCGAGAAGCGGCTCTACAAGCTGTATGACCTCCGGCTTCCCATGCCGCTTCCGCTGGGCCAGATTGCCGCGTTCGCGGGTATCACGGTGCCATACATACTCCTTCTCACCCTGATCGGGATACCTTTCAACCACAATCTATTCTGGCTTTATGTCCTGCCCCCCTGGGCGCTCACCTGGCTGGCTACCAGGCCGGTCCTCGAGAACAAGCGGCTGCCCGAACTGCTCGGTTCCCAGGTGCGCTACCTCGGCGAGCCGAGTGTCTGGTGCAGAATGGCGCCGGCCATGGAGAAAGATGAAATCGTGGTGTCCGGTCGGGTGTGGCACGCCAGTCGGCAGCCAGCGCCGCAGGCAGCGGTCGTCGAGTCCCGCCAGCGGGCACCAGTCCCAGCACGTGCAGGCGGCCAGCCGAAGTGGGCGGCGCCCGCGCCAGCCGGCCCGCGACGCCGAACCGAGCCACGACACCGCAGGCCCGCCGCGCCCCAGTCGCAGCCGGTGATGACTGCCGTCGGTCAGGTGACGGTTCCCAATGGACAGGCAGCGGCCGGTTTCGTCCAGCAACGGGCTCGCGGCGGCCGTGCGCCGATTCTCGACAGCCGCGTGGTGCCTCGCGAGACCTGGCCGCCTGAACGCGCTGCAGCAGCGGCCGTCCGCCCGCCGCGCCGCGCGCCGCGCCCGGTGCCGCCTTCGGCCGCTGGCGACCAGCAGTCAGGATGGGCGACCAGGGCGCGACCGGGCGGGACCGGGAACTGGCCCGCCGAGGCGCCCAGACCGCGGGTTATCGAGGTCGCGCACGCCGAGAGCGGCAAGCCGGCCGGCCGCCGTGCGCCGCGACCGAGCGGTGACCCGCTCCAGCCGGTCTCTGGTGCGGTGCATGCCGAGAACAGCCGGCCGGCTGCCGGCGGTGCGGCCGGGCCAGTGCAGCAAACTGTCGCGGCGGCGCACGCCGCGCCGGGCCCGCAAGCGGCCAGAGTTGCCCCGAAGCCCGTAGGCGGGCCAGTGCGGCCGGCCACCGGGGTGACACATACGGGGGAAGATCGGCCGGCCACCGGTAGCGCCCCGGGCCCCGTTAGCGGACCGTTGCAGCCAGCGGCCGGGGTGGCGCGTGCGGAGAACGGTCAGTCGGCCGGGCAGGGCGGACCGCGGCCAGCCACCGGGCCGTTGCAGCCGCCGACCAAGGCCGCCGGTCCGGTAAGCCAGCTCCCGCCGGCCGGTGCGCCGGCACCCGTGAGTCAGCTTCCGCCGGCCGGTGCGCCGGCACCCGTGAGTCAGCTTCCGCCGGCCGGTGCGCCGGCACCCGTGAGCCAGCTCCCGCCGGCCGGAACGCAGGTCGGCGCATCCCGCGGCCAGCCTGGCGATCAAGGCCGGGATGTCGGCCGCCGGACACCGCTAGTGACCGTCGCCCACGGCCCGGGTGAGGAACGGCCGGCCCGAGCGGTCGAACAGGTGCTGAGCGGGCCGGCCGGCCCGCGGGGGCGCAGCTGGCATGACCGGGTAACGCTCGTCTCCGGCGGACACGGACCGGGCAGGCCTCGTGTCGGAGATCAGGAGGAGCGCGACAAGGCACGGGCGCGCATGCCGTTGCCAGGCCCCCGGCGGATCGTGGTCCTAGGCTGCACGAGCGGAGCTGGCCAGACGGTGACAGCGCTGCTGACCGCCCGTCTTCTGGCCAGCCTCCGCGCGGAACCGGTAGGCGCGCTCGACCTGAACCCAGGCAGCGGCTCCCTCACGCAGCGAGCACAGTCCGCGCCCGCCGCAACCGTGCACGAGCTTCTCAGTGCAGTGATCCCAGCAGGCCAGGCTCACCGCCCCGCGCCCGGCCTTGAGGTGATCGGCGCGGACCCGGCACCAGTCAAGGGCCTCGACGATCGGGATTTCGTCAGGATCGGCGAGTGCCTCGCCGCTCGGTACGGGATCAGCCTGGTTGACCCGGGGGCATCCGCGGTGGGCAGGGTGCTGGCCATCGCCGATCAGCTGGTCCTTGTCGCCCCGGCTAGCGGGGACGCCCCCCGTGCGGTCTCGATGACCCGGGAGTGGCTGGAGGCGCATGATCACCGCGTGCTGGCCGCGAACGCGGTCATGGTGGTGAACGGCGTGAGCGGCCGGAGCATGGCCGACGTGGAACAGGCGGAGGCGATCATGCGCGGCCGCTGTCGCGCGATCGTCCGGGTGCCGTGGGAGGAACAGCTGGGCCAGGACGGCGGTCCCTGCGCGGGCTCCGCTCCGCTGCGGCTACAAGTCCGGCAGGCCTTGACGGCGCTGGCCGGCGTGCTGGTGTCGGGCCCCGTGGCCGGACGTGAGGAAGCGCGGTGAGCTCGAGGACCCGGGGCACCAGAGGGCGCAGCAGGATCGGCGTCAGGTATTTCGATGACAGGATCCTGCTCACCGAGACCCATGCCTGGGCGTACTTCCGGCTGCCCGCGGTGCCGTATGAGTTCATCACCCCGGACGAGCGGGAGGCCCTCGCCACGAATATCACGGTGGCGATGGCGGCGATCCGGATGCCAGAGGCGGAGGTGCACCTGCGGGTCGCGCACCGTTCGTACCCGGCGGCGGAGTGGGCGGCAGGCCTCGACGCTACCTCCGACGATGGTCCAGGCTGGCTGGACTACCTGGAGGAGATGTACCGGCACGTCTGGGCCAAGGACTTCTGGGCGAAGGAGATCTACCTCGGCGTCCGGCTGGGTCAGCGCGGCATGCGGGCGCAGCTGTCGGGCGGGGTGTTCTCCCAGTTCATTAACGCCTACCAGGCTGGCGAGCGCGCGATGGGCCTGGACGATGAGGCGGTGCCCGGGGCTGAGATCGCCAAGTGGACCGAGCAGGCGGAACGGTTCGGCCGGGCGCTCGGGTCGAGCGCGCTGGCGGCGCGGGCTGCCACCTCTGACGAGATCGCCTGGCTGTTCCGGCACACGCTGCGGGGAACGCTGGGTGAGCCGCCGCCGTCCGCGGCCAAGCGCAGGACGTGGGGAGCAGGCGAGATCGAGTCGCTGGTCGAAGGGCAGGTGCATAACGGTCGCAACCTGCTCTGCCTGGAGCATCCGACCGGCTCGTCGTATGCCGCGTTCCTGTCCTTCTCCAGGTTTCCCGACGTGATGTCGTTCCCCGACGGCGAGCCGTGGATGCACTTCGCCGACTCCCTGCCGTTCCCGGTCGAGATCAGCTCGAGGATGAAGCTGATCCCCCCGGCGAAGGCGAGCAAGGACGTGAGCCGCCGGCTGGCGCATGCCAGGGACATGGACGCGCATATCAGGGAGGCGGGCGCCGAGGCCCCGATCGCGCTGGCCGAGCAGATCGAGGCTGCCCGGATGCTTGAGCATGGCATCACCAAGGAGCGCCTCCCGTTCGTCTACGGCTGGCACCGGCTGATCGTCACCGGCCCGTCGCGTGAGCTGTGCCTGCGTCGGGCGGAAGCGCTGATCGAGCACTACCGTGACATCGGGATCGACGTCGTCAATTCCACTGGAGACCAGTTCTCGCTGCTGCGCGAATCGCTGCCGGGCGACCGGGTCAGGCTCAACTCATACGCGCAGCGTCAGCCGCTGTACACGATCGCGGGCGGCGTGCCGACGGCCACGGTCGATCTGGGTGACAGCGCGCCGGGCGGGGCGGGCTGGATCGGGCCTTACGTTGGCGAGACGCTGGGCCGGGCCCGTTCGGTAGTGCATTTTGATCCTCTGGTCGCCGCCGCCCGCAACCGGCCGACTGCCATTGCCATAACGGGGGAGCCGGGCGGCGGGAAGACCACGCTGGCGCTGCTGCTGCTCATGCAGCTCGCGCTTCGCGGCGTGACGGTAGCGGCGATCGATCCCAAGGGCGATGCGGAGCCGCTGGTCCGGCTGCTGGCTTCGCGCGGCCGCAAGGCCAGGACCCTGCCGCTCGGCTCGGCGGCGCCGGGGCTGCTCGATCCGTTCTCGTTCGGTGACGATCTCGCCGAGAAGCGGACCATGGCGACGGAGACGCTCAGGCTGCTGCTGCCGCGGATGAGCGAGGAGCGCGAAAGCGCGATGATCCAGGCGGTCGGTACGGTGGCCGGGCAGGACCGGCCCAGCCTGGGCAAGGTGGTCAAGCACCTGGAGGAGGCGACCGCTCCCGCGGCGAGCAACCTTGGTGCCGTGCTGCGCTCTATGTCGGAGATGCGGCTGGCCAGGCTCTGCTTCGCGCCGTCAGGAGGCCAGCAGATCGACGCGGCCGGCTGGACCACGGTGTTTACGCTCGCCGGGCTCAGCCTGCCTGACGCCGGCGTTCCCAGGGACGACTTCTCTTACGAGCAGCGGCTGTCGGTGGCCCTGCTCTACCTGGTCTCCCAGTTCGCCCGCAGGCTGCTCAACAGCATGGCCCCGCGAATGCCGAAGGCGATTTTTCTCGACGAGGCCTGGGCCATCACCTCGACGCCGCAAGGGGCCAAGCTGATTCCTGAGGTGTCGAGAATGGGCCGTTCCCGCAACACGGCCCTGATCCTCGTCTCGCAGAACGCGGGTGACCTGCTGAACGAGCAGGTAACCAACTGCATCTCCGGGGTCTTCGCGTTCCGGTCATCTGAGCGGGTCGAGGTCACGAACGTCATGGCGCTGCTCGGCGTGGAACCCTCAGACGAGCACAAGGCCGTGCTCCGCGGCCTCGGTAACGGGGAATGCATCTTCCGGGACCTGGACGGCAGGGTCGGCCGGATCGGCATCGACCTGATCTCGGACGACCTCAGGAAGTGGCTGGACACGAACCCGACACGCGCCAGGTCACCGGAGCACGATGCGCCGGAGCCGGCCGGTGCCGAGCCGGCTGAAACCGGCCGCGCCGCGCCGGCCCCGGCGGGTGAGCCTGCACGCTGAACCACCGAACCCTCAGGAGCCTCAGTGGCCAGATTTGTCCCCCGCAAGTCACTGCTGGTACTTGGTCTGCTCGTTACCGTGTTCGGCTCCTCGGCTGCGGCCGAGGCTGCGGCAATTCACCCGGCGGCCAGCGTCCGGCAGGCGACGGTCACGGCGGCGGTTCACCCGGCGGCCAGCGCCCGCCAGCCCGTCGCCACGGCAGTGCTTCACCCGGCGGTCAGGCGGCACCCGGCGATCGTCACGGCAGCCGTCGCCTCGGCGGCCATTCACCCCGCCGTGACCACCGCGTACCCGGCAGCTTTCATCGCGGCTGTCACCTCGGTTCCGGCCCGCTCGGCCGGGACTAGCTCCGTCCCGGCAACGTCGGCCCCGGCCACAGAGCCGGCCGGCGGCGTGTGCTCGGTGCCCGGGATCGGTGACCTCGGCAACCTGCTCAGCCTCTGTCAAGGGGGTGGCCTCAGCGGTGACCTGAACAACATCTGCGAGCCCTCGCTGCCGCAGCCCGAACCCGCCAACGGCGGCATCGACTCGATCGTCAGGCCGCCGGCTTCGTCCGGCCCGCAGGGCAAGACCCTCTACGACAACTACGGCGTGGCGGGGCAGTTCTGGGCCGCGACCGGCCTCCAGTGCTCGGACATGACGTCGCTGATCGGCAACAACGTCGCCGGCATGGTCTTCGACGCGGCTAAGGCCGTGGACCGGGTGACCATCACCGTGTACCAGTCGGCCGCGGGCAACGGCATCCTCGGCTGGCTGACCGCCGTGGTGAACCGGCTCATCACCAGCCTCGGGAATGCGATCTATTTCCCCTACCTGGTCCCGGTCGTCCTGCTCGGGGTGGTGTGGCTGGCCTGGCATGGCCTGATCCGCAAGCGCGCGACCCGCACCATCGAGGGGACCATCTGGATGGTGGTGGCTTGCGCCGCCGCGATCTGGCTGATCGGCAGGCCGGCCGACTTCACCGGCTTCGGGCAGTCGGTTTCCAACGGCGTTACGCAGGTGCTCAACGTGGCGTTCTCCAAGCTGCCGAGCCCGGGCGCGAGCAATTGCGTGCCCGTGCAGGCCGGCGATCCGCAGAGCCCGGGCAGCGGTAACTACGGCTTCACCCAGGGCAACGGCATGGTCGACCAGAACGCGAACGAGCTGTGGACCGTCCTGGTCTGCAAGCCATGGCTGGATGGCGAGTTTGGCACTACGCAGTACTCGACCGGGCACAACGGGCAGACCCCGGTCAACACCTACGGCAGGCAACTGCTCTGGGCGCAGGCGATCGCGGCCAACGAGACCCCGACCACCGCCCTGATCGCGGCCAAGCAGTCCACCTATTCGGGTATCGCCGCGTCCATCAAAGCGCACGATCCAGCCGTCTACCCGCTCTTCCAGGGCAACCAGTGGACGTCACGGCTGGAGATCGGTTTCGCCGCCATCTTCGCCGCGCTTGTCGCGGGCGTGCTCATCCTGCTCATCGCCATCACGCTGATCATCCTGAAGCTCGGGTTCCTGCTGCTGCTGATAGCGGGCCCGTTCTTCCTGATCGTCGGGACGCATCCGGGCTTCGGCCGGGTGGTCGCGGTGCGCTGGGTCGAGATGATCATCGGTGTGCTGCTGAAACAGGTGGCGGTGGCCCTGGTACTCAGCATCCTGCTGTACGCGTATTCGCTGATCATGGGCACGAGTGATGCCGTGCTGCCCTGGGCGCTGAAGATCCTGATGATCGCGCTGGTCACCGTCGCGGTGTTCATCTACCGCAAGCCGTTCCAGCATCTGTTCTCGGCGGTCGGGTACGGCTCGATGGGCGCGCGGGAGCGGGCCGAGATCGAGATGTACCGGTCCAGGGAGGTCCTCCGCAGGAACACGGTGGGTGCGGCGACGGCGGCGGCCTCTGGGTTCACCGGCTACCGCGTCGGCCGGTTGTCGCGCCGCAGTCCGGCTCAGTCCGCCACTCTCGCGGACCACATCGCGGCCGCAGGCGGCGGATCGGCGGCCGATGCGGCGACGGTCGGCGTTGGCCAGCAGGCAGGGATGGCGAGTATGCCGAACGGACAGGGCTCAGCCGACGCGAATGGGCATCTAGACGGGAGTGAGGCCGCCGACGGGCAGCTCGCAGGCGCGGGCGCTCGGACCGGTGCTGGCGGCAATGGCCGCGCCTGGGCTGCCGCAGGCGTCGACAGCGCGCCCCGCGCCGCGCCCCCCTTGCACCTGCCGTCCAGGATGGCTCGGACTGGTGATGGCGCGTCGGCCGCGCCGTCCGGCTGGGCACGAAGCGGTGCGGAGGGCACCGCGGCCGGCGGCCCGCGGGCTCGCAGCGGCGATGCCCCGGCGCGGCCGCCCGCGCCGAGAGTGGCCAGGACCGGGCCTCCCCAGACCCGGCCCGCTCCGTCGCAGGCAGCCCCGCCGCGGGCAGGTGCGGCCGTCGGCGGGCCGCCGCCGCGAGCAGGTGCATTCGGCGGGCGCACGCCGCGGGTAGGTTCGTCTGCCGGGCCCACGCCGCGGGTAGGTTCGTCTGCCGGGCCCACGCCGCGGGTAGGTTCGTCTGCCGGGCCCACGCCGCGGGTAGGTTCGTCTGGCCCCGCGCCGCGGGCAGGTGGTTCCGGGGGGCCGCCTGCGCGCGCCGCAGCCGGTACCGGCTCAGGGCTGCCTGGCGGCAGCGCGCCGCGCTCCCGCTGGCGCGCTGAAGCGCCGGCCCGCCCCGCTCCGCCGGGAAGAAGCGGACGGCCACTCTGGCAGCCCGGCCCGATTCGCCCCTCAGGCGGATGGTCGGGCGGCGCGGGGAAGCGGCCCGGCGTGGCACCGGCCGCTCCGCCCGCGGCTGCGGCTCCGCCCGCGTCTGCGGCCCCACCGACCGGGTATCCCACCGCTTCCTCAGCCGCCCGGCCGGCCGCGTACCCGTATTCCGGACAGCCGCGACCGCCGCAGCGGTCACGGAACGGCGGACCGGCGCACGGCGGCCCGCGCGGCGCCCAGAACACTCCGGGCGACCAGCCGGGCGCCAGTCAGCCTGGTGCCAAGGCCGATGGTCAGGGCGGTAACGGCCGGTCCGGGGGGCCGACCCCGTTCTGGCTCCGTCCGGTGCGGCGGAAGAAGTAGCGGTCATGGACTTGACGTCGCGCCAGCGCATGCTGGCCTTTGGCATAACCGTGCTCGCGCTCGCCGGGCTCGGCTTCTTCCTGCTCCTGCCGGGAGCCGCGAAGCATCCCGCGGCGAGCCCGCCGTCAACCCCGGCGGCTGCGGTCAGCAGTCAGCCTGCGGCCAGCCCGATCCCAACCCAGACCGGCAGCTCATCAACCGCGTCATCCCAGGTGAACATCTACCAGTGGCTGCCCTTCAGCCAGCAGCAACTCGCCCAGGCGTCGGCAGTGGTCACCGAGTTCTCCGCGTACTACGGGACTTACTCCTACAACGAGAGCACGGCGAGCTACATCGGCCGCATGCAGGGCCTGATGACCAGCCAGCTCGCCGCGATCATCGCGCGCGGCTACTCGACTCCCGGCGTGGTGAGCATGCGCAACCAGCAGAAGCAGGTATCCGCGGGAAGCGCGGTGATCAACTCGCTGCGTGCGTTCGGCTCAACCAGCATCACCTTCGTGGTAACCGTCACTCAGAAGATCACCGAAAAAAGCGGACCCAGCCCGCAGAACGCGCAGTACGCGGTCACCGTCGCCGACAGCGGCGGCGGCTGGCAGGTGAATGACATCGAGCTAGCCTCCTCGGGGAACCAGTGATCCCGGTTGGCGGATACCGCCCCCGCGGCCCCGGACGGGGCCTGCGCGCCGTCCCGCCGGGCGTGGCCGCGGCGGTGGCTGGCGGGGTTGTGCTGCTGCTGGGGCTGCTCGCCATCCCGATGATGGTGGTCGGCGGCAGCAGCGCGATGTTCGCGGCGGGCAGCGACTGCTCGGGCGGGCAGGGCACCCCCGGCACTTCACCGATGCAGACCGGCACCACGACCGGAGTCAGCAGCCAGGCCAAGAACTCGATTCCCGCGGATTACCTTTCCTGGTTCCAGCACGTCGGGCAGCAATACGACGTCCCGTGGCCGGTCCTCGCCGGGATCGGCAAGGTGGAGAGCGACGACGGCATGTCCACCCTGCCGGGCGTGCACAGCGGCGCCAATGCGTTCGGCGCGGCGGGCCCGATGCAGATCGGGATACAGGGGGCGGCAGGCAACACCTGGGGCGGCGCGCCGGTCCACCCGGCCAGCGAGGCTGTGGACGGGGTGGCGACGGACGAGAACGGCGACGGGATAGCGAGCGTCTACGAGCCGGCCGACGCCATCGCCGGAGCCGCAAAGTACCTGCTCAATCACGGCGTGCTCGACAACGAGGACGCGGCGATCTTCGCCTACAACCACCTGGAGTCCTACGTCGAGGCGGTCCTGTCCTGGGCAAATCTCTACGTGAAGGGCGGCTACTCGATCGGCCCGGTCAGCGTGGATGACGCGCCGCAGTGCGTGACCGGCGTTGACGGCCAGGCGCCGAGCCAGGCAGCGGCCATCGCCATCGCCTACGCGGAGGCGCAACTGGGCAAGCCCTATCAGTGGGGTGGCACCGGTCCCGACTCGTTCGACTGCTCCGGTCTGGTGATGATGGCGTACCGGCAGGCAGGAGTGGACATCCCGCGCACCGCGGATGAACAGTGGTTCTGGGGGCCGGAGATCCAGCCGGGCCACGAGGAGCCCGGCGATCTGGTCTTTTTCGCGGGCGCGGACGGCACCCAGACCCATCCGGGTCATGTGGCCATAGTGATCGGCAACGACAAAATGATCGAGGCCTACGCCACCGGGTTCCCGATCCGCATCGCCACCTGGGTGGGCAGAGACCCGATCGGCTTCACTCGCCCGTGGGCGCACGCGGGCGTGGTGATCCCAGGCCAGCAGGCAGCGGCGTCGTGACGAGCGCCGCCGGCGCCTGGCCGTTGATACGATCCCGTGGCGATCACCGAATTCGGGGGTCCGCTGACCAGATGATTGACGGCATGCGGGCGTCGGATCATCATGTGATTACTCATGGGTAGTGACTCTGAAGGGAGCACCCATGCCCGCTGCTCTGCCATCCCCGGCCGCCCCCAAGCGCGGACGCGGCGTGACCCGCCGTCCACACAGAGTGGGTGGAGCCGCGCGGAGAGTGCTCCGCCGCACCGCGGTTCTCTCCGTAGCCGCGCCGGGTTTCCTCGTGCTGGCGCTGCTGCCGCAGACCGTACAGGCGAGCACCGCTGCCTCGTACGTCGCTCTCGGTGACTCCTATACCGCGGGACCCCTCATCCCGACCCAGACCGGCACGCCGCTGGCCTGCCTGCGATCCACCAACGACTACCCGGCCGTTGTCGCGTCGGCCATTGGCGCGTCGCCGTTCACCAACATCAGCTGCTCGGGCGCGACCACCGCGAACATGGCCGGATCCCAGTCGGTGACCGGGGGGACGAATCCGCCTCAGTTCAGCGCCCTCAGCTCCAGTACGACACTGGTCACGATCGGTATCGGCGGCAACGACATCGGCTTCTCCAGCATCATCGAGACGTGTGCCGAGGACAGCCTCTCCAACCCGTTCGGCTCACCCTGCAAGAACCACTACACCGCCGGCGGGACCGACCAGCTCGCCCAGGCCATCGCGAACCTCGCGCCGACCATCGGCTCGGTGCTCAAGCAAATCCACCAGCTCGCGCCCAACGCGCGGGTTCTCCTTGTCGGCTATCCGGTGATCCTGCCAAACAGCGGTGACGGCTGCTGGCCCTTGGTTCCCATCGCGTATGGCGACGTGCCGTACCTGCGTGGTGTCGAGCTGGAGCTGAACCAGATGCTCGCCAACGAGGCAGCGGCGAACAACACCACCTTCGTGGACACCTACACCGACAGCATTGGTCACGACGCCTGCCAGCTACCCAGTAACGCCTGGGTCGAGGGCCTTGTCCCGACGACGCTGGCGGCCCCCTTCCACCCGGACCAGGCCGGCGAACTGCACATGGGCGATCAGGTGCTCGCGGCCCTGGGCTGAGGCGGTGCTCGCGGCCCCAGGCTGAGGCGGAACGACCGATCTGGGCTCTGGATGAGCCGGAACGGCGCGTCATACCTGCTGGGACATCTCGCGCCACGCGGCAGCCGCGGCCGGATCGGAGTCGATGAGCACCGACAGACGCCCAGCGTCGATGACGAGAACGCGCGAGCGCGACTCCAGCCGAACCGTGACGCCAGCAGGCGGCAGCGGCCGACCGGCCTGGTCTACCAAGCCCACAAACGCTCCGGCGCCCAGTTCGCGGAGTCGATTTCCGGCCGCCTCCACCGTGGCTGTGCCTTCGATCAGCACGAAACATTGCCGGCCTGGGCGGGCCTCATCGACGAGCCGGATCCCGGCCGGCAGCATCGCTTCATCGCCAGCCAGCTCGAGCAAGGCCCATGACGAGAGTTCCGGGATCGGCCCGGTCGGCCCGGAGTTCATAGTGCCGTTCTCCCTGAGGAGCGTTACAAGATGATGACAAAGAGTCCTTGCCGCATGCCCTGATGCCGGCATCTCTTCGCTTGCTCGTGCCTTGGCGCCATGATCCGCCTTACGATGGGCCAGTTCAGCACGATCAGGTAAGGCAGTGGACCCTGTGGAGTTCCGCATTCTCGGTTCGATCGAGGCCGATGATCACGGGCTGACACTGGATCTTGGGGGCATGCGCGAACGGACGCTGCTGGCCAGGCTCCTACTGTCAGCGAACCGAGTCGTGTCGGCCGACAGGATCGCCGAGGATCTGTGGTCGGGCGATCCCCCACCGCACAGCATGGCCACGCTGCGGGTCTATATCTCCCGGCTCCGCCGGGTCCTTGGCCCGCACGCAGGTGCCCTGCTCACCCAGGCACCCGGTTACCGACTCAACCTCGATGACGACCAGCTGGATGCCGCCCGCTTCGAGCGCCTTGTCCTGGCGGCGGACGCGGACATGGCCGCTGGCCGAGCCGAAGCCGCCGCCGTGACCCTGCGCGAGGCACTTGACCTGTGGCGCGGCCCGGCGCTGTCGGACGTGGCGGAATTCGCCTTCGCGCAGGCAGATGCCGGCCGCCTGGAAGAGGCCAGGCTGACCGCGCTGGAGAGCAGGGTCGAGGCCGACCTGGCGTGCGGCAGGCACGCTAGTCTGATCGCCGAGCTGGACGGCCTGGCAGCCAGCCACCCGCTGCGCGAACGGCTCACCGGCCAGTGGATCCTGGCTCTCTACCGGTGCGGCCGCCAGGCCGAAGCGCTGCGCGCTTACGCAGAGCTCAGGGCGAGGCTCGCGGAAGAGCTCGGCATCGATCCGAGCCCGGATCTGCGGCGGATGCAGGAGCGGATCCTGCGGCAGGATCCTGGCCTTGACTGGCATCCGGCCAGGGCGAAGGACGGCGCCGATGGCACTGCTGGCGCGGCCCGGGCGACGGCACCTGCTGGCAACGTCGACCGCGGCAGCGCTGCTGGCGGTAATGCTGCTGGCGGTAGTGCTGACGGCGGCGGAGCTGCTGGCGGTAGTGCTGCTGGCGGTAGTGCTGACGGCGGCGGAGCTGCTGGCGGTAGTGCTGACGGCGGTAATGCTGACGGCGGTAATGCTGATCGTGACAGTACTGACCGCGACGATGCGGGATCCGAGCAGGCGTCCCGCCGCCCGGACGCCGCCCCCGCCCACGTGCCCGGGCTGCCAACGGAGACGACATCTTTCGTCGGCCGTGAAGCCGAGCTGGACACTATCGATGAGCTGCTCCGCCTGGCCAGGCTGCTCACTCTGACCGGGCCAGGCGGTTCCGGGAAAAGCCGCCTCGCACTGCGGTCAGGCACGCAGGCAGCCGGACAATACGCCGACGGTGTGTGGTTGGTCGAGCTGGCCCCGGTAAGCCGGCCTGGCCTGGTCGTTCCCGCAGTCGCACTGGCCTTGTCGGCCAAGGAGGAACCTGGCCGGACCCTGCTTGACAGCATCATCGCCAGGTTGCGTGACAGCCAGGCCCTGCTGATCGTGGACAACTGCGAACATGTCATCGATGCCGCCGCCGACATGACCGCGAAACTACTGCGCAGTTGCTCGCGGTTGCGGATCCTGGCGACCAGCCAGACCAGGCTGGGCGTGTCCGGAGAGGCGAGCTGGCCGGTACCGCCGCTGACCGTGCCAGGACCAGATGTGCGGGATCCGCAGGCCGCGGCGGAGGCGGAGTCGGTCAGGCTGTTCTGCGACCGGGCCGCGCTCGCCCGGCCCGGCTTCGCCCTGACCGAGCAGAACACCCTGGCGGTGAGCGACATCTGCCGCCAGCTGGATGGCATCCCGCTCGCGATCGAGCTGGCGGCGGCACGGGTTAGCGCGCTCACCCCGGCGCAGCTGTCCGCCCGGCTTGACAACAGGTTCCGGCTGCTGACCGGCGGCAACCGGGCCGGGCTGTCACGGCACCGAACGCTCGAAGCGGCCATCGAGTGGAGCCACGACCTGCTCAGTGAGACCGAGCAGGTGTGCTTCCGCCGGATGGCGGTCTTCGCGGGCGGGTGCACCATCGACGCGGTCGAGGCAGTCTGCCCGGATGACGCGCTGCCGCTCGATGCGGTATTCGAGACCGTCACCGCTCTTGTTGACCGGTCCCTGCTGACGACAGAGGAGCGATTCGGCAGCATGCGCTACGGCATGCTCGAATCCATCCACCAGTACGCGCTCCGCCGGCTGGCCTCCGCCGGAGAAGATGCGGCACTCCGCCAGCGTCATCTCGGCTGGCTGCTCGACTTTGCCGGGAAGGCGGATCTCGCCGGCCCAGATCAGGCTGCGTGGCTGGACCTGCTGGAAGCTGAGCTGGACAACTTCCGGGCCGGCCTGGAGTGGAGCCTCGCGCCGCCGGACCGTAACCCCGACCGCGACCCGGCACTAGCGCTGACGATGGCCGGGGCGCTGTCCCCGTTCTGGGTGGTGCGCGGTCCCGTTGCCGTCGGTCGGAGCGTGCTCGAGACGGCGCTGACCAGCGCGGGGCCCGGTGCGGACAGGCGACTGCGTGCCATCGCACTGGACGGAGCAGGGCAGCTCGCGTCCGTGCAGGCTGATCAGGATGCGCAGCGGGCATACCAGCAGGTGAGCCTGGCGATCTGGCGTGAGCTTGGTGATGATGCCAGGGTCGCCAGTTGTCTCGGCGATCTCGGAGCGGTGGCGCACATCCGAGGTGAGTACACGGCGGCGCGCTCGATGTACGCCGAGGCACTCGAACTCGCCGAACGCGCGGGTGACGCCCAGCTGATGGGCCGGGCACTGAGCGGCCTGGGACGGCTGGCCCTGCACCAGGACGACCTGGACAAGGCCACCGAGTACTACACCAAGAGCATGGCCTGCTTCCGTGACATCGGCGACCTGCGCCGGGCCACGCTCATCCTGGGCAATCTTGGCGTGGTGGCCACCAACCTAGGCGATCTCGACCTGGCGGAACAGCGGCTCGCTGAGCACCTGGACAACGCCAGGCGGCTAGGCGACCGCAAGCTGACGGGCGGCGCGCTGACCAATCTTGGCCAGATCGCTTACCAGGCCGGTGACCCGGATCGTGCGGCCCAGCTGCACCAGGAGGCGCTGGAGCTGGGCGAGCAGATAGGTGACCGGAGGCTCGAGGCCGTGGCGCTGACTAATCTCGGCCTGGTCGCCGCGCTGCGGAGGGACTACCCGGCCGCCGTTCAGTTCCATCTGCGCAGCCTCGACCTGGCCGGGACCGTCGGTGAGCGGCGCTCGGTCGCGGAGAGCCTCGAGGAACTGGCCGGGGTGGAGGTCGCAGCGGGTAACGCCGCGCGCGCCGCCACCTTGTTCGGCGCGTCGCAGGCGCTGCGGGAGGACATCGGCGCCCCCATACCCGCGCCCGATCTGGGCAGGTATAACGACGCCGTGGCCGCTACGGCCCTGGCTCTTGGCGACGAGGCGTTCGCCGCCGCGCAACAGGCTGGCCGACAGATGTCTGTCGAGCAGGCGGCGGCGTTCGCTAAGGACGGGTCCCGTCCGCCGCTGACCTCGGCAAAGTCGGACGACCGGGCAAGCTCGGGAGCGCAGTAACGGCTTTGCAACACCTTTGCAACCGTCGCGCCTGACGATCGAGCCATCTCACCCAGCTCTTCAGGAGGCTCGACATGAAGGCGCTCAACCAGTTCAGCCGAAGCGAACAGATCACCGGCGTGGCCGGGATCCTGCTGCTCATCGGAATGTTCGCGTTCCCCTGGTACCACATAGGCGTCGCGGGTTTCACCGTCGAGGGGCACACCTATGGCGGCGCCAGCTACAACGGCAACGCTCTGTCGGGGCCGGGCTCGTTCTTCAGCATCGTGGGGCTGATCGTTCTGATCGCGCTGCTCGGCGAGCTTGTCATCAGCCGGTTCACGACCGTCGAGCTGCCGAAGCTGCCCATCTCTTGGCGTGCCGCCGAGCTGTATGGCGCGATCGCCGTGCTGGCCCTGCTCGTGATCAAGATCCTGTTCCACATCGGCAACTTCGGCTGGGGCTTCTACGCCAACATAGTGCTGGCCATCGTCATGGTCTACGGCGCGACCGGGCTCGCCAGGACCCAGTCGGCGCAGCCGGCGCACGCCACCGCGCCACAGCACGGGAATTACTGACGCAGCGCGGAAACTAACGACGCGGGGAGAGCACCGGACAGCCGGGACTCCATCGGCGACTGGGATTGTCGGCCGTGCCCGACGGGAAACCGTCGGGCACG
>PMSU01000063.1 GCA_003168255.1 Actinomycetota bacterium | reverse complement strand
ACGCGAGGGCGCGGGGTATGCGAGGGGCGCGGGGCACGCGAGGGCGCGGGGTATGCGAGGGGTTCGACACGCTACTGCGATCTATCAGCGCAGGCGGCGGAGCAGTTCGGTCCACAGATCCGTCACCTGGCGGTCCAGCTCGGCCAGCGGACCCGAATTATCCACGACGATGTCCGCGATGGCCAGCCGCTGGTCCCTGCTCGCCTGGGCGGCCAGCCGCGCGCGGGCCTGCCCGGCTGGCATCCCGCGCAGCCGGGTCAGCCGGTCCAACTGGACTTCCGGCGGCGCATCGACCACGACCACTATGTCGTACCCGCCGGCCAGCCCGTTCTCTGTCAGGAGCGGCACGTCGTGGACGACCACGGAGTTCGCTGGTGCCGCGTGTTCGAGTTGTAGCATCCGTTCGGAAATCAATGGATGAAGGATCGCGTTCAGTTTGCCGAGCATCTCGGGATCGGCGAACACGATCTCGCCGAGCCTGCCCCGGTCCAGTGCGCCGTCCTGGCCGAGCACGACGGACCCGAACGCGGCAACGATCCGCGCAAGGCCAGGCGTGCCCGGCGCTACCACCTGCCTGGCCGCGACGTCGGCATCGATCACTACCGCGCCCAGGTTAGCCAGCCGACGCGATACCTCGCTCTTGCCCGCGCCGATCCCGCCGGTGAGCCCGACCTTCACCCGGGCCGGGGCGAGGTGGTCAGTCCTGCCCGCCGGAGAGCTTGTCACGCAGCGCGGCAAGCGCCTCGTCGGAGGCGAGGGCGCCAGTCGCGACGCCTTCGTCGGAGTCCGACGCAAGAGTATCGCCGAGGTCCGCGGCGCTGCCGTCGCCAGCGGCGTCGCCGTCAGCATCGTCTTCCGCAGGCTTGCGCGACTCCTCTATCTGGCGGCGGTGTGCCTCGAACCTGGACCGGGCCTGGGCGTACTGCCGCTCCCACTCCTCGCGCTGGGTGTCGAAGCCTTCGAGCCACTCGCCCGTCGCCGAGTCGAAGCCCTCCGGGTAGACGTACTCGCCGGCGTCGTCGTAGGTCGCGGGCATGCCGTACAGCGTCGGGTCGAACTCGTCGCCGACTGCCTCGCCGATGGTGCCCTCGTTGGCCTGCTTCAGCGACAGGCTGATCCGCCGCCGGTCCAGGTCGATGTCGATGATCTTGACGAAGATCTCGTCGCCGACCTGCACGACCTGCTCGGGAATCTCCACATGCCGGTCGGCGAGCTCGGAGATGTGCACCAGGCCCTCGATGCCCTCCTCGACCCGCACGAACGAGCCGAACGGCACCAGCTTGGTGACCCGGCCCGGAACGACCTGGCCGATCTGGTGGGTGCGGGCGAACTGCTGCCAGGGGTCTTCCTGAGTGGACTTGAGGGACAGTGAGACACGCTCGCGGTCCATGTCCACGTCGAGAACCTCGACGGTGACCTCCTGGCCGACTTCCACGACCTCGCTCGGGTGGTCGATGTGCTTCCAGGACAGCTCGGAGACGTGCACGAGACCGTCCACGCCGCCGAGATCGACGAACGCGCCGAAGTTGACGATGGAGGAGACCTGGCCCTTGCGGATCTGGCCCTTCTGCAGCGTGTTCAGGAAGTTGTGCCGCACCTCGGACTGGGTCTGCTCGAGCCACGCCCGGCGGGACAGCACCACGTTGTTGCGGTTCTTGTCCAGCTCGATGATCTTGGCTTCGATCTCCCTGCCGACGTAAGGCTGAAGGTCGCGCACCCGGCGCATCTCCACCAGCGATGCGGGCAGGAAGCCGCGCAGGCCGATGTCGAGGATCAGGCCGCCCTTGACGACCTCGATCACCGTGCCGGTGACCACGCCATCCTCGTCCTTGATCTTCTCGATCGTGCCCCAGGCGCGCTCGTACTGCGCGCGCTTCTTGGACAGGATCAGCCGGCCCTCTTTGTCCTCCTTTTGCAGGACCAGGGCCTCGATGTGCTGACCGGTCTTCACCACGTCATTGGGGTCGACGTCGTGCTTGATCGACAGCTCGCGGGACGGGATGACGCCTTCGGTCTTATAACCGATGTCGAGCAAGACCTCGTCCCGGTCGACCTTGACGACGGTTCCTTCGACGATGTCGCCGTCATTGAAATACTTAATGGTCTCGTCGATCGCGGCGAGGAAGGCTTCCTCGGACCCGATGTCGTTGACCGCTACCTGGGGGGTCGAGGTTGCCTCTGTGCTGCTCGTCATGTGTGGGCCGGCTCCGAATGCGGACAGGGATGAGTGTGGGTGCGCTCCGACCCGCGCATCCGCCACACAGAGGCCAAAGAGCCTTGCGGAGCCAGGGTTTCTGGACGCGTCGCGACCGGTAAACCGGCCGGGACTTGCCCGGTGACCGCCGCAGGGATCCAGCCAACCGCGGCGGACGCACGAGGACACAGCGCAGCGATCAGCATATGAGAGGGAGGTCGGCGGGTCAATCGGGCGTCGGCATGCTGAGGCCGTAACTAGTGGCCGGCCTGCGCCCAGCTTCGCCCGGTGCCGACCGAAACCTCGAGCGGGATGGTCATCTCGAACGCCCCGCACATGGCGCTGCTGACCAGGTCACGCAGCATGTCCAGCTCGCCGGGAGCCACTTCGAAGATCAGCTCATCGTGCACCTGGAGCAGCATCCGGGAGCCGAGCCGGCCTGCCCGCAATTCGGCGTCCACCGCGAGCATGGCGACCTTGATGATGTCGGCGGCCGATCCCTGGATGGGTGCGTTCAGCGCCATCCGTTCGGCCATCTCCCTGCGCTGCCTGTTGTCAGAGGACAGATCGGGCAGGTAGCGGCGGCGGCCCAGGATCGTCTCGGTGTAGCCGTCCATCCGAGCCTTGGCGACGACTTCCCTGAGGTAGTCCCTGACACCGCCGAACTCTCCGAAGTACTCCTCCATCAGGCCGCGCGCCTCGTCCGGGGTAATCCGCAGCTGCTGCGAGAGCCCGTAGGCGGACAGGCCGTAAGCCAGTCCGTAGTTCATCGCCTTGATCCGGCTGCGCAGCTCGCCGGTCACCTCGTCGGCCGGCACGCCAAACACCCGCGATGCGGTCGTGGCGTGGAAGTCATGCCCCGACCCGAACGCGGCAGCCAGCGCGGCGTCGCCGGACAGGTGCGCCATGATGCGCAGCTCGATCTGGCTGTAGTCGGCGGTGAGCAGGCACTCATATCCGTCGCCGACCACGAAGCCCTGCCGGATCCGGCGTCCCTCCTCGGTGCGAATCGGGATGTTCTGGAGGTTGGGGTCGACGGAGGACAGCCGGCCGGTCGCCGCGATCATCTGGTTGTACGTGGTGTGAATCCGGCCGTCCTCGCCCGCCATCGGGATCAGCGAGTCCACCACGCTCTTCAGCCTGGCGACATCCCGGTGCCGCAGCAGGTGTTCCAGCACCGGATGCTCCGTCTGCGCGAGCAGCCAGGTCAGCGCCTCGGAATCGGTGGTGTACCCGGTCTTGATCCGCTTGGTCTTGGGCAGCCCGAGCTCGGTGAACAGCACTTCCTGGAGCTGCTTGGGCGAGCCGAGGTTGAACTCGCGGCCGACGGCGGCGTAGGCCGACTGCTCCGCCGACTTCACCTCGCCGGCCAGGCTCGCCGACATCGACGCGAAATGGTCGCTGTCGGCGGCGATCCCGGTTCGCTCCATGTCCGCGAGCACCGCGACCAGCGGCAGCTCCACCTCGCGCAGCAGCTTGGCCGCGCCGCGACGCTCCAGGTCGCTGTCGAGCGCGTCGGCCAGCTCGGCGGTGGCGCGGGCACGCAGCGCGGCTGCCTGTGCGGCGCTCGGCTCGGCGCCGTCGCCCACACCTTCCAGAGTGAGCTGGCCGGGGCTGGCGTCGCCGCGCAGTTCCCTGCCCAGGTAGCGCAGCACGAGATCGGCCAGGTCGAAGGAGCGCTGACCAGGCAGCGCGAGATAGGCGGCAAGTGCGGTGTCGCTGGTCAGCCCGGCCAGCGTGAGCCCGTGTGCCGCGAGAGCATGCATCGGCCCCTTGGCGTCGTGCACGGCCTTGGCCGTGTCAGGGTCGGCCAGCCAGTCGCCGAACGCCCGTTCGTCCTCCTCGGCGAGCTCGGCCGGGTCGAGGAATGCGCACTCGCCGTCCGGCGCGGCGACCGCAAGGCCGGTCAGCGTGCCCGTGCCGCGGCCCCAGGTGCCCGTCACCGCCAGCCCGGACCGCTGCGGTCCCGCGGCATGCTCGGCGAGCCAGCTGGCCACCTCGCCCGCCCCAGGCGTGGCGACGGCTATCTCGAAGCCTTCCTGCTGCTGGTCGGCCTGACTGGAATCCTGCGCCGCCGCGACCGCGCCGATGCCGTTCGGGAGGGTGGCGGTGAGCCGTTCCCGCAAGACACGGAACTGAAGCGTGTCGAACAGCTGATGGATGGCGTCCCTGTCCCATGGCGTGGGTTGCAGGTCAGCCGGCCCCGCCTCGAGCGGCACGTCCCGGGCCAGCTCGGTGAGCTGGCGGTTGCGCAGCACGCTGCCCAGGTGCTCACGGAGGCTGTCGCCTGCCTTGCCCTTGACCTCGTCGATCCGGTCCACCAGCTGGCCCAGCGAGCCGAACTCCGCTATCCACTTGGTCGCCGTCTTCTCGCCGACTCCGGGGACATTGGGCAGGTTGTCGCTGGGGTCGCCGCGCACCGCCGCGAAGTCCGGGTACTGCTCTGGTGTAAGCCCGTATTTTTCCCGAACGGCGGCCGGCGTGAACCGCGTCATATCGCTGATCCCGCGCCTCGTCATCAGGACCGTCACTTTGTCGGTCACCAGCTGGAGGGCGTCCCGGTCGCCGGTGACGATGAGCACGTCCATGCCCTGCTCGGCTGCCTGGGTGGCCAGCGTCGCGATGACGTCGTCGGCCTCGAAGCCTGCCTTCGACAGCCGCTGGATGCCCAGCACGTCGAGCACCTCGAAGATGAGGCTGAGCTGACTGCGGAAGTCCTCCGGCGTCTCCCGCCGGTTCGCCTTGTACTCCACGAACTGCTCGTGCCTGAATGTCGGCTCGCCGCGGTCGAACGCCACGGCGACGTGGGTGGGCCGCTCGTCCCGCAGCGCGTTAATGAGCATCGCGGTGAACCCGTAGACGGCGTTGGTCGGCTGGCCGGTGGTGGTGGAAAAGTTCTCCACCGGCAGCGCGAAGAAGGCGCGGTAGGCAAGGGAATGCCCGTCAAGCAAGAGCAGCAGATCCCGCTGGTCGCTGGCCGCCGTCGCCGGTGCTGTCTGCTGCGTATCCTTCGTCGCCACGAGGGGAATCCTATGTGGATGCCGGCCTGGGTGCGGGCCCGTCGCTGGCCCCGCCGGGACTAAGCCGGCGGGGCGGGACGGTCAGTAGGTACCGAACTGGAAGATGGTCGAGGAGCTGAACGCCTGTCCCGGCTTCAGCTCTGTGGATGGGAAGTTGGGCTGGTTCGGCGAGTTCGGGAAGTGCTGGGTCTCGAACGTGTAGCCGCCACTCTGCCGGTAGATGTGACCGCTGATGCCGACCAGCGTGCCGTTGAGGAAGTTGCCCGAGTAGAACTGGACGCCCGGCTGGTCTGTCCAGACCGAGAGCTCGCGCCCGCTGCCGGGATCCCATGCCTGGGCGGCGAGCCTGAGCCCGTCCAGCATCGGCCCGGATTTGTTCAGCACCCAGTTGTGGTCATAGCCCTGGGCAATGAGCGACTGCTCGTTGTCCACGTTGATCCGGGAGCCGATCGTCTGCGGGGTGGTGAAGTCGAACGGCGTGCCCTTGACCGGATCGATCTGCCCGGTCGGTATCTGGGTCTTGTTGGTCGGCGTGTAAGAGTCGGCGTTGATGTACACCTTCTGGCCGTAGACAGCGCCAGAGCTCTCGCCCGCCAGGTTGAAGTAGCTGTGGTTGGTCAGGTTGAGCACGGTGTCCGCGTCGGTCGTCGCCTGGTAGTGGATGCCGAGCTGGTCGTCATTTGTTCAGCGTGAACGTCACGTACACGGTCAGCTGGCCGGGGAAGCCGGTGCAGCTACAGCCGACGTTCGCGCCGTCGTCGCCATTGGGGCTGACTAGCTTCAGCCGCACGCCCGCCGTCCCGGGGCTGCTCACCTCGGTCGCGGCCCAGACGTGGTTGCCGAAGCCGACCAGCCCGCCGTGCAGGGTGTTCACGCCGTTGTTGATCGGCAGCGTGTAGGTGTGGCCGTCCAGCTTGAACGTGCCCTTGGCGATCCGGTTGCCGTACCTGCCGATCGTCTCGCCGAAGTACGGTCCGCCATTGACGGTTACCGGCGGGCTAGCCTCGGTAACGTAGTCCTTCAGGGTGGCGAAGCCGAGCACGACGTCCGCCCGCTGCCCGTTACGGCCGGGAACGCTGATCGACTGGATGATGCCGCCGTAGCTCAGGATGCTGACCTGCATCCCGGCGCAGTTGGCCAGGGTGTAGCGGTACACCGGAAGCTTCTTGCTGACGTAGATGTCGGTTGCCTCGCCGAAGAACTGCTTGCTGATGGTCGGGCCACCGCTGCACCCGTGGGTGGGCGACGCGGGTGCCTGAGCCATCCCGAGCACCCCCACGGTGGCAACCCCGACGATCACCACTGCGGCGACACGGATGGCTGGCGCGATGTGCCAGCGCGCTGATGCTGTGCGCATGAAGGCTCCCTTCGCTGGGTTGCTCCCGGGGTCGAAAGCCGACCCACCGGCTATTGTTAGCGCTAACATCCCGGAAGTCACCCCTTAATCAGTCAAAACATCCGATGACTGGTATGGCTCCGCGGTGGCCGACGTGGGCTGTTTCCTCTTGTGCCCCGGGGCCGCAGTCGGCTGCCTCGGTGGGCAGACTGCCTCGGTGGGCCGACCGCCTCCGTGGGCCGGCTGCCTCCGTGGGCCGACTGCATCTCCGGCCTGCCGCCTCCCCCAGGCCTGCCGCCTCCCCCGGGCCTGCCGCCTCCCGTGCCGGTCCGAATTCCCTGCGCAGCGCCCCCTAGGCTTCCGTTACGGAACGTATGCCGGCGAGCTGGAGGTTCGGGTGGACCAGGACTTCGAAGGTCAGATGATCGATGCGTTTCGCTCGCTGGGGCGCGACACGCTGGTCGAGCGGATGGGCATCGAGCTCCTCGAAGCCTCAGCGGAGCGGGTGGTGGGAACGATGCCCGTCGAGGGCAATACGCAGCCCTACGGCCTGCTGCACGGGGGTGCGTCCTGCGTTCTCGCCGAGACCCTCGGTTCCCTCGGCGCGGCCCTGCATGCTGGCCCTGACCGGGCCACGATGGGCATCGAGATCGGCGCGACACATCACAGCGGCGCCCGCGAAGGCAAGGTGACCGGCGTCGCCACGCTGCTGCACGGCGGCCGGACGCTGGCGACCTACGAGGTTGTCATCACCGACCAGCACGGCCGCCGCGTCTGCACATCGCGTCTGACCTGCCTGTTCCGCGATCGCGTCCCGGGAACTCCGGTTACCGGAGGATGAGGACGACCTTTGCGGCATAACGTACGGTGATTGTCTTCCCTTTGCGCCGGATGCCAACGCATCGCTACGGTTTACCGGAAGAGCCCGGGGGAGCCGAGTAGAGAACGTGCCGACCCGGGGAAGGCCGACACGGTGCCAAAGGCCCCCCGGGCTCCTTCCCCGATCTGGGGCCAGCCCGGCCGTCTTACTCGATGAGCGGCGTCTACTCTACGGGCGGGGCCGGTGGCAAGCCCCCGGTGCCGTCCGAGCCCGCCGTCATAGCCCGGTCGAGCACTGCCTGCGCGACCTCTCGCATGCTGATCCGGCGGTCCATCGACGTCTTCTGGATCCAGCGGAACGCCTCGGGCTCGGTAAGCCCGTGCTCCGTCTGTAGCAGGCCCTTGGCCCGGTCCAGGAGCTTACGCACCTCCAGCCGCTCCCGCAGGCTGCTCACCTCGGCCTCGAGGGCGCGCACCTCCTGGAAGCGGCTGACCGCCATCTCGATGGCCGGAACGAGATCCGCCTTGGTGAACGGCTTGACCAGGTAGGCCATGGCGCCGACGTCACGCGCCCGCTCGACGAGGTCACGCTGGGAGAACGCGGTGAGGATCACTACCGGCGCGAGTCGCTGCTCAGCGATCTGCTCCGCGGCGGACAGGCCGTCGAGGACCGGCATCTTGACGTCAAGGATGACCAGATCGGGACGCTGGCTGACCGCGAGCTTGACCGCCGTCTCACCGTCACCCGCCTCGCCGACGACCTCGTAGTCCTCTTCCTCGAGCATCTCCTTGAGGTCGAGCCGGATCAGCGCCTCGTCTTCGGCGATCACGACACGTCGGGCACCTTTGCTCACCCCACGAGCCTACCTTGAGCGGATAGATTGGCGTTCGGCAACCGTCCCGGACGGAGAGAGGACTGCTGCGGCCTTCGGTAGCCCAGCCGACAACAGGCGATGGCCTCAGTGCTTGGGTCCGACGAATTTGTCGAGTCGGGCCACCGCTTCGCGCTGTGCGACCGAGATGGTAGTGGGCTTGGAGAAGCGCCATGCAACGTCCAGCCGGTCCAGCACCTCGCCGCAGAGGCGCAGGATGTCGACTGAGTGGTTCACGAAAAGATAGCGCGGATATTCGTACCAGCGTTCGCCGTCAAGTACCAGTCTGCGAACCCTGTTAATGCTCCGGCAGCCATCGGAATGGATCAGGCCCCGGGCAAAATTGCCCGGGTATTTCGTCACGATCGCTTGCTGCCATGGGATGAATTCGATCTTGCGCTCGTGTTTCCTGCCGGGCCCATGCTGCGGAAACAGACACGGCCAGTGCTTGGACACGCTCTTAACGTATGTGCAGGCAACTCCGCGTTGCGAACTGAGGAACACACTTGACGACGGCATGACACACCTCATCGCCTGTTGCGCCTCATGCAGCAAGCCAGGCCAGCTGTCGGCGCAGGCGATCGCCAATACGTAGGACCTCGCCGCGTGAACGATATGGCCGTCGCCGAGATACAGTCCGAGCAGGTAGGAATACGCAGGCTCGTCGATGCAACATCCATGGCACCGGGGACACTTCGGCGTCTCCTGTCGTGGTGCTCCGTCGTTGCCGCGCCGATCCCCTCTGCGCCAGTGCCGAATGGCCCGTACAGACACATTGCAGATCTTGGCGTTTTCCCGGTCGAGGATGCCAATGCCGGATAGGACCAGTGCGAGATCTACGGTAGCACGTGAGTACATTTGAACATTTTATCGCTGGCCGCCGACATTTCTTAAAAGCATTTCATGTGCCCCGGGTGGGATTCGAACCCACACTGCACGGTGTTTGAGACCGCGGACTCTGCCGTAGTTGGTCTACCGGGGCGGAACTCTTAGCTGCCGAACATTTTACGAGAGGAACTGGGCCCGCGCCAATCTACCTGATCGATGCACGCTCTTCAGCATAGTTCAGAGCCCGCGTCGTGCCGTGATCGCCTGGGAGAGGCGCCGCTCCGCTTCGACTTCAAGGACTGCGGACTCACGTGAGGTGCCCCGCTCGGGTCGGTACCGTGCCAGAACGACACTCTCGCCACGCCCTGGACAAGCAGAGATCGCACGCCTAACGGCGGTAGGAACCCTCGTGGCGACGTGTGGTCGTGGTCAGCGCGACAGCGGTGGCCCACGGAGTTGTTTCTGACCCGTCGCTGATCGCGCCGATCTCGCAGATCTTCCCGGCAGACAGGGTGCGGACAGGTAACGGCCCAGCTTGTCGGAGCGGCGTTCGTTGATCGCCTGGAACAGGCTGGTGACCACCGCCCTGCCTGGCATTCACATCCCCGTCCCCCACGCCTGGACTCTAGTTCCCGCAAGTGGCGACGGCGTTATGGCGTGTTCGCCGCCGTCTGCGGCGAGTGAGTAGGACGGCTGCCGTGACGGCAGCCGCGGCGACGGTGGCCAGCCCGGAGGCAAGGAGGGTCGACGCCGGGCCGATGGCAGCCACCAGCGGACCGCCGAGTGCGGTGCCGATCGGGGCGGCCGGAACGGTGAGGATCCCGCTGGCAGCCGCGAGGGCGGTGAGGGAACCGGGCGGGCTGCGGCGCTGGATGATCGTTTGCTTGAGGGGCAGGAACGGCCCGTAGACCAGACCGCCGACGGCGAGGGCGGCAAAGCCGACGACGACCGAATCGACCAGCCCGAAGGGAACCAGACAGGCCCCCCAGCCGGCCATGACCGCCACGGCAACCTTCCACAGGCCGAATCGCTGCACCCACGGGGCCCCCAGAGCGCCTGCCGTCGCGCCACAAGCGAAGAGCGTCCAGTAGCCGCCGAGAACGCCAGGGCCAGCGTGAAGAGTGCGAGAGACGTAGACCGGCAACGCGACCTCAACCGGCCCGTAGAGCCCGAAGAACGCCACGCACAGCACGGTGATGCCGAGTACAGCCGGCTGGTGGCGGAGCGCACCCAGCGCTCGCCGCATGCTCTGGCCGCCGCCAGCCGGTGATGGCGGCGGCGGCTGGAAGCGGCGGCTGAGTATTGCCGCAGCGGCCAGTACGGCGTAGCTCGCAGCGTCAGCGCCGATCGCGACGCCGGGACCGGCGACGGCAATCACCACTGCGGCCAGGGCAGGGCCAACGATAGTAGCGGCGAAGCTGGCCACGGTGACCAGCGAGTTCCCGGCGACGCGCTGGGCTTCAGGAAGCAACTCGGCGACCGAGGTGAGGGCCCCGGTGACGCCGAACAGCCCCAGGAGCGACGAGACGCCGAGCAGCACGACGTACCCGGTGGGTGTGAGGACCCCGACCAGGGCGCCGGCCGCGACCAGGCCGAGGGACACCGTGCGCAGGACCGCCTCGGCAAGGATCAGCAGCCGGGGGTCCCAGCGGGTGAGCAGACGACCCAGGCCCAGGCCGGCCACCATTCCGGGGAGGGTGTAGGCGGCGACGGCAGCACCGACGAGCAATCCGGTGTTGTGCCCGCCGGCCAGCACGATGGCCAGCCACGAAATCGCCACCGCACTCATGCCATCCCCGATGGCCGAGGCTGCGTAGCCGGCCAGGAGGGTGCTGAACGACCGTGATCGCAGCGCTGCCCGCAGCTGGGAGTTCGGGAGGCTGGGGGGAGGCAGGGCCGTGGAGTCCATCCCCGTTACTGTCGTACTTCGAGCCGACTCGAAGTCAAGGCCTTCACCGGGATGGGGGCACGTCAGGTGCGGGGAACGGGCCGCAAGCTGCCGATCGGGACCGTCGCTGAGCGCTACGGCGTGCCCGCCACGACCCTGCGCTACTGGGAGCAGATCGGGCTCCTGCCCGCTCAGGAACGAACAGCTGGCCAGCGTCGCTACGACCTGGACGCTGTGCGGCGCATCAAGTTCATCCGCATGGCCAAGCAGGCCGGCCTGGCCCTGACGGACATCAAGGCCCTCCTCGCCCGCCACCTCGACCACAGCCCGACCTTCACCGACTGGGCAGCCGTCGCCCGCGACCAGCTGGATGCCATCGACCAGCGCATCACCGAGCTCGAGCACCTCAAGGTGACCATCGAGGACTGCCTGGCCTGCGGATGCCAGCACGTCCGGCGCTGCAAGCTCCTGTCCATGCCCGCACCGGCTACGGCACCGACGCCACGTCGTAGCTGAGTCCGGTCAGGACAGCCGGTCGTCGAGGCCGAGGATCTGCGAGATGAGCGGGCGGACCAGGCGAGTGACCCTGCTCGCGGTGGTGTGCGGGTCGGATGCTGGCGACAGGGCGTGACTGATCGCCAGCCGGACGAGGGAATCGGACAGCAGCCCGGCGTCGTCGAGGCGGGCCTGCGGCCACACGTCCACGATGAGCCGCGCGATCCGGTCGTTGGCGATGGAGCAGCCGAGGCTGGTGAGCAACCGGATGAGCTGGCCGTCCTCGGCGTCGGCCACGATGATCTGGACGAACGGCTCGTCCGAGGCGAGCTTGAGGAACAGCCCGAACGCCGCGTCCACCGCTGCGTAGGGATCGTCGGCGTGCACGCGCACGGCCTGTTCCACCTCGGCGACAAGGTTCTCGACCTGGCGCGTCACGTATGCCTCGACAAGTGCGTGCCGGGAACCGAACTCGTTGTAGACGGTCTGCCTGCTCACACCGGCGGTCTCTGCGACCTGCGACATCGTCGCCGAGGCCCAGCTACGCGAGCGCGCCAGCTGATCAACGGCGGCGATGATCGTGTCGCGCAGGAGCCCGCGCGCGGCCTCCGGGTACGGCACGGCCGCCGCGGACGCGACCTCAGCGGCCGCCGGACTGGTCGTCCGGGACGAAGTCGACCTTCTCCCGGACCCCGCAGTCCGGACAACACCACTCATCAGGCACCTCCGACCATGGCGTACCGGCGGGGAAGCCCTCTCGCCGCTCGCCGCGGTCCTCGTCGTAGACGTAGTCACAGACCTCGCACCGAAACCGGCTCACGTCGCCTCTCCCGCCACGAGTCATCGCGTTCGGCCCGCCGTCGCGAGCCGGTCAATCCGGATTTCATGCTAACCAACGCGTCATGCCGCCGAGGAGGACGCCTGACCGCCCGGCTCCGCGCCGTACCGAGCGAGCATCTTGGCCCGCTGGCGTGGGTGGATATTGGCGCGGGTGATGTCGCCGCCGTAGTGCGCGAGGACACGCTTGTCCATCACGCGGCGCCACACCGGCGGGAAGTAGGCCAGTACGATCATCGACGCGTAGCCGCTGGGCAACTGGGGCGACTCCTCGAAGTGCCGGAGCGCCTGGTACCGCCGAGTCGGATTCGCGTGGTGGTCGCTGTGACGCTGGAGCTGGTACAGGAACAGGTTGGTGACGATGTGGTTGTTGTTCCAGCTGTGTCGCGGGCTGACCCGCTCGTAGCGGCCGTTGGGCAACTCGTCGCGTAGCAGTCCGTAGTGCTCCAGGTAGTTGACCGCTTCGAGCAGGCTGAACGCGAAAACCGCCTGGATCACCAGGTAAGGCAGGATGCCGACGCCAAACAGCGTGATCAGCACCGCCCACAGCACGACCGTCATCGCCCACGCGTTGAGCACGTCGTTGCGCAGGGTGAAAGTGCGCCTGCCCATCCGGCGGAGGCGGCGGCGCTCAAGGCTCCACGAGTTGCGCAGGCTGCCGGCGACCGTCCGGGGCCAGAACGCCCAGAACGACTCGCCCATCCGGCTGGACGCCGGGTCGTCGGGCGTCGCGACGCGGACGTGGTGGCCGCGATTGTGCTCGATGAAGAAGTGGCCGTACCCGCTCGGCGCGAGCGCGATGCGGGCGAGCCACCGTTCCAGGTGCTCCTTCTTGTGGCCCATCTCGTGGGCGGTATTGATGGCGATCCCGTTGAGGGAGCCCAGCGTGACGGCGATGCCGAGCCTGTCGATCACGGGGAGCCCCCCGTGGCGGGTCATCAGCCAGAAGCCGGCCACCAGGGCGATGTACTGCATCGGCAGGAACGCGTAGGTGACGAAGCGGTAATACCGGTCCCGTTCCAGCCAGGCGACGATCTCCTCCGGCGGGTTGCTGCGGTCGTCGCCGAAGAACAGGTCGAGGATCGGGATCACGACGTAGACGAACACCGGGCCCAGCCACCAGAACAGCTGCAAGCCCGTCAGGTTCACCAGTCCCCAGCCGGCGAACAGGAGCAGCGGCACGACGGCGCCGAGTAGCCACAGATACCGCTTGCCGTCACGCCAGTCGGGGCGCCCGGCCGTCGTGACCATCGCCCGCCCGGACAGGGATTCCTCGCGCATCTGATCCACCTCGCCTACTTGACAAGAACAAGCCATCTGTCTGTGTACTGTACACCAGTATCATATATGTAAAGACGCAGCGCAAGGCTTGCCGAGAGCCTAGCCTGACGAGATAGGCATGAATCGGTATAAAGCGGCAATCGGCTTGGCGTCAGGCTCCGGGACCGGCCGCGTGATCACCTTCCGTGCCAGCACAGGCCTCCTGTGGTCACGGGCGAACGGCAAGGGGATCTTGCGATGGGTACAGGCATGACGCGCGCCTTTCGTACCGCAGCGGCGGCGCCGGAGCCGCCGGCGCGTCCAGCACAGGCTCGCGGGTAACGGATCCGCGCGCCTCAGCCCCCCGGTGGTCGTCTACGCCACCAACTTCGACCCGGGCACGGTGACGCCGATCCCGGCCGCCACCAACAAGCAAAGGCCAGATTAGCTTAGAGCCTGCTTGAAAACTTAGGCGGCTACGCTACTGTTGCCTGCGTTTCTAGTGGCTAACCCTATTCAAAAAATACTCACATGCTGACGTTTCGGTTTTGAATCGCTGAAGTTCCCATTTCGTACCGCGCTCAAAGTAGAACACCAGCCATATCTTCCCCTGCTTACGGATGCACCAAGTCGCCTCGTCGGGCGCGTCAAGAACCCTATAACCCTGGGGGTTAGTGCCGCACTCACTGAGGGTGGCCCGTAGGGCGGAGATATTCATCTAAGGCACCACCTGGATGTAGCCCATCTTCAGATCCGATTCCGCGAGTAAGCCGGCGACACGGCACTGCATATCTGGTGGACAGGATACGCGGCGGGAAGCGGAAGCGCCGACAGGTGCGGGTCGGCGCGCCGGATGCGGCGCTGACGCCGAATGTGGGGCTGGCCGCGGTCAGCGAGCTGCGGGCGGCTGGGGGTGATCGGGGCACTGGACGCGGCGGTCGGCCCGGCGCGATCGCGGCTACGGGGCGGGAGAGCTGCTAACGATTTTCAATTGCGGGGGTTACGCCTCTGGTGACGGCGGGTTTGCTGCGGTATGCCAGCAGCGTGAGGTATCCCGATGCGGGGCGAAATGCAAGCTGAGCGCGGCGCGGCAGTGACACGCCGCTCTCGCCCAAGAAGATCTCCATGGACCAGGCCTGCGGAGAAACCGGGTTCTCAAGCAGGCTCTGGTGAACGCGAGCTTCATGATTCTTGGTCGCAGGGACCAAGGCGTCGTCCATGAGGACCGCAGCTTCAGGGTAGGTATCTGTCGCCCTTACCTTCCACCACAAGCTGATGTCGTCTGGCCCGGTGGCTACCTTGAGGAGCTCGCGTAGAACTGCTCTTCTGCGGTCGATACATCTCGCCCGGCAAGGCAATCACGGTGGGAAGCAATCCCGACGCCATCGCGATCACGCCGTGACGACCGGCGGGCCATCCCGGCCACGCTCACCGCCCGCCCGAGCTAGCCGAGCGGGCGGCAGCTAGCCCGCCCGAGCTAGCTGAGCGAGCGGGCGGTCGGCGGGATCGCTACTGGTAGCACGCTCTCCCCGGTCAGGTACTGGTCGGCCGCTGCCGCGGCGCTGCGGCCCTCGGCGATCGCCCATACGATCAGCGACTGGCCGCGACCCATGTCCCCAGCCACGAACACGCCGGGGACCGAGGTCGCGTATGCGCCGTCCCGCGAGACGTTGCCGCGCGCGTCGAAATCCACGCCGAGGCCGTCCAGCAGCGGCCCGCGTTCTGCCCCGGTGAAGCCGAGCGCGAGAAGCACCAACTGGCAAGGCAGCTCCCGTTCGGTACCTGGCAACGGCTCGAACCGGCCAGCGGAAAATTTCACCTCAACCAGCCGCAGCCCGGACACCCGGCCCGCCGCATCGCCACGGAACTCCTGGGTCGATACGGCGAACACCCGCTGGCCGCCCTCCTCGTGCGCGCCGGACACCCGGTAGATCATCGGGTAGGTGGGCCACGGCTGCTGACCGGGCCTCGAATCCGGCGGCCTGGGCATGATCTCGAGCTGGGTGACCGACGCCGCGCCCTGCCGGTGCGCGGTGCCGAGGCAGTCGGCACCGGTGTCGCCACCGCCGATGATCACCACGTCCTTGCCGTGCGCGCTGATCGCGGGCTCGGCCACCTCGTCGCCTGGCGCGCCCGATGCCGACCGCTCAGCAGCGGCTGCCACGACGCGGTTAGCCAGCGGCAGGTACTCCATTGCCTGGTGGATCCCGGCCAGTTCCCGGCCGGGCACCGGCAGGTCACGCGGCACGGTGGCGCCGCCGGCCAGCACGATCGCGTCGCAGCTCGCCCGCAGCTCAGCCGTGGTCACGTCGACGCCGACCTGCACCCCGCAGCGGAACTCGGTCCCCTCAGCGCGCATCTGGGCGATCCTGCGGTCCAGCTGCCGCTTCTCCAGCTTGAACTCGGGGATGCCGTACCGGAGTAGGCCACCAGGCCGGTCAGCACGCTCGTACACGGTCACCGCGTGACCGGCGCGGCTGAGCTGCTGCGCGGCGGCCAGGCCGGCCGGGCCCGAGCCGATCACCGCGACCCGCCTGCCCGCCGCGAGAGCGGCGCTGGCCGGCGGCTGTGCCGCCACCCAGCCTTCCGCCCAGGCTCGGTCGATGATCTCCACCTCGACCTGCTTGATCGTCACGGGATCCGCGTTGATGCCGAGCACGCAGGCGGATTCGCACGGAGCCGGGCAGAGGCGACCGGTGAACTCGGGGAAGTTATTGGTCGCGTGCAGCCGCTGCGCCGCCTCCTGCCAGTCGTGCCGCCAGACCAGGTCGTTCCACTCGGGTATCAGGTTGCCGAGCGGGCAGCCCTGATGGCAGAACGGGATGCCGCAATCCATGCACCTGCCCGCCTGCCGCTCCAGCGCGGGCTGGCCGAACTCGGTATACACCTCATGCCAGTCCCTGATCCGCACATCGACCGGCCGCCGGGTCGGCGACTCGCGCGGTGTGGAGAGGAAACCCTTCGGATCCGCCATGGTGCGCCCCCCTCAGCCGTTCACTGCGGACATGACGGCCTGATTCACGTCGCGGCCCTCGCGTTCGGCCTGGCTGGCCGCGGCAAGGACCCGCTTGTAATCCTTGGGCATGACCCGGCCGAACCGGTCAACCGCGGCGTCCCAGTCGGCGAGCAATCCGGCGGCGACCGCCGAGCCTGTCTCCGCCAGGTGCCGGGCGATAAGATCGCGCAGGAACTCCGCATCGTCGCGGCCGACCGGCTCCAGGTCGGCAAGCTCGGTGTTCACCCGGCTGGGATCGGGATCCAGCAGGTAGGCGACGCCACCGGACATGCCGGCCGCGAAATTCCGGCCGACCGGCCCGAGTACCGCCACCCGGCCGCCGGTCATGTACTCGCAGCCGTGGTCACCGGTTCCCTCGGCCACGGCGGTCGCGCCCGAGTTGCGGACGCAGAACCGCTCGCCGACCACGCCGCGCAGGAAAATCTCGCCGCCGGTCGCGCCATACCCGATGACGTTCCCCGCGATGATCTGGTCTTCAGCGGCGAAGACGGCAGCCGGATCGGGCATCGCGATGATCCGCCCGCCGGACAGGCCCTTGCCCAGGTAGTCGTTGGCGTCGCCGGAAAGCCGCAGGGTGACGCCGCGCGGCAGGAACGCGCCGAACGACTGCCCGGCGGACCCGCGCAGCGACACGTCGATCGTGTTGTCCGGCAGCCCCTTGCCGCCCCACCGCCTGGTCACCTCGTAACCGAGCATGGTGCCCACGGTCCGGTTGACGTTGCGGACGGGGATCTGGAGCCGGACGGGCGATCCGTCCTGCAGCGCTCCCTCGGCGAGCTGAATGAGGGTGTTGTCCAGTGCCCGCTCGATGCCGTGATCCTGGGTCACGGTGTTGTGCCGCGCGGCGCCGGGGCGCAGCGCGGGCACGTGCAGCACGGGTGAGAGGTCAAGGCCGCTCGCCTTCCAGTGCGTGACCGCTTTGACAGTGTCGAGCAACTCAGCGCACCCGACCGCCTCGGCCAGCGTCCTGAATCCCAGCAGCGCCAGGTACTCGCGGACCTCCTCGGCGATGAACTCGAAGAAGTTCACCACGAATTCCGGCTTGCCGGTGAAGCGCTTGCGCAGCTCCGGGTTCTGCGTGGCCACGCCCACCGGGCAGGTGTCCAGGTGGCAGACCCGCATCATCACGCAGCCGGCCACGACCAGCGGGGCGCTGGCGAAGCCGAACTCCTCCGCGCCGAGCAGCGCCGCGATGATGACGTCGCGACCGGTCTTCAGCTGGCCGTCGACTTGGACGACGATCCTGTCCCGCAGGCCGCCAAGCAGCAGCGTCTGCTGCGTCTCGGCGAGGCCGAGCTCCCATGGCGCTCCCGCGTGCTTGAGGCTGGTGAGCGGCGCGGCCCCGGTGCCGCCGTCATGCCCGGAGATCAACACCACGTCGGCATGCGCCTTGGACACGCCAGCCGCCACCGTGCCGACCCCGACCTCCGAGACCAGCTTGACGTGCACCCGCGCCGCGGGATTGGCGTTCTTCAGGTCGTGGATGAGCTGGGCCAGGTCCTCGATCGAGTAGATGTCGTGGTGCGGCGGCGGCGAGATCAGTCCCACGCCGGGAGTGGAGAACCTGGTCTTCGCGATCCACGGGTACACCTTGTGCCCTGGCAGCTGACCGCCCTCGCCTGGCTTCGCCCCCTGCGCCATCTTGATCTGTAGGTCATCCGCATTCACCAGGTACTCGCTTGTCACGCCGAACCGGCCGCTCGCGACCTGCTTGACGGCGGATCTGCGCAGGTCGCCGTTCGCATCCGGCAGATAACGCGCCGGATCCTCGCCGCCTTCGCCGGTGTTCGACCTGCCGCCGATCCGGTTCATCGCGATCGCCAGGGTCTCGTGCGCCTCCGCGGAGATCGAGCCGTAGGACATCGCGCCGGTTGCGAACCTGCGGATGATGGCATCGGCCGGCTCGACTTCCTCGATCGGAATCGGGGGCCGGCCCTCGGACAGCGCCGGCTCCTCGTCGTCGATGCCGCGGATGCGGAGCAGGCCGCGCAGCGTCATCAGGGTAGCTGCCTGGTCATCGATCAGCCGGGTGTACTCCTTGAAGATCTCGTACCGGCGCTCGCGGGTGGCGTGCTGCAGCTTGAACACCGTCTCGGGGTTGAACAGGTGCGGCTCGCCCTCGCGCCGCCACTGGTAGTCGCCGCCGACCTCCAGGCGCCGGTACGGCTGTCCTGCCCCGCGCAGCGGGAAGGCCAGGGCGTGCCGGTGCGCCGCCTCGGCGGCGAGCACATCGAACCCGACACCGCCGAGCCTGGACGTGGTACCGGTGAAGCAGGCAGCGATCACTTCGTTACCGAGGCCGATGGCCTCGAAGATCTGGGCCCCGGTGTAGGAGGCGACGGTGGACACGCCCATCTTGGACATGATCTTCAGCAGCCCTTTGCCGAACGCCTTGATGATGTTGGAGGTGGCCTTGACCTCGGTGATCTCGCCCAGCTGACCCCGGCTGGCCATGTCCCTGACGGACCTGATCGCCAGGTACGGGCAGACCGCGGCCGCGCCGTACCCGATCAGCAGCGCGACATGATGACACTCGCGCACATCGCCGGTGTCCACGATCAGACCGGCTTTGGTCCTGGTCTGATCCCTGATCAGGTGGTGGTGCACCGCGCCGGTGAGCAGCAGTGACGGGATGGGCGCCCACACACCGGGATCCACCGCAGGCTGCTGACCGCCCAGAGCCTGGGCCCGGTCCGACAGGACGATGATCCTGGCGCCTCCGTTGATCGCGCCGGACACTTCGGCGCAGAGCTCTGCGAGCCGGCGGCGCAGCTCATCCCCGCCGCCTGCCACCTGGTACCTGCCGTCCACCACATGCACGGCAAAGCCAGGCAGGTCGCCCTTGTCGTTGATGTGGATGATCTTGGCGAGATCGTCGTCGCTGATCACCGGGTACGGCATCACGATCTGCCGGCAGGAAGCCGGTCCCGGCTGTAGCAGGTTCTGCTCGGGTCCGGTGGCGGATGCCAGCGAGGTCACCAGCTCTTCCCTGATGGCGTCCAGCGGCGGGTTCGTCACCTGGGCGAAGAGCTGGGTGAAGTAGTCAAAGATCAGGCGAGGCCTGGCGGACAGCGCGGCCACCGGGGTGTCCGTGCCCATCGAGCCGATCGGCTCGGCGCCGGTGCGCGCCATCGGGGCCAGCAGGATCCGCAGCTCTTCCTCCGTGTAGCCAAATTTTCGCTGCAGTGTGGCCAGGCCCGATCCGTCCGGGTCGGGGGGGTCGCTGAGCCGGTGGATATCCGGCAGGTCGTCGAGGTGCAGCAGCCCGGCATGCAGCCAGTCGGCGTAGGGATGCCGTGCCGCCACCGCGGACTTGACCTCCGCGTCCTCGACGATGCGGCCTTGTCCGGTGTCAGCGAGAAATATCCGCCCCGGCTGAAGCCGTCCCTTCCGCACGACCGTTGCCGGGTCGATGTCGAGCACGCCGACCTCGCTGGCCAGCACGACAAGGCCATCGCTGGTCACCCAGTACCTGCCGGGCCTGAGCCCGTTGCGGTCCAGCACCGCGCCGATCACCGTGCCGTCGGTGAAGGCTACGCAGGCCGGCCCGTCCCAGGGCTCCATCAGTGAAGCGTGAAACCGGTAGAAGGCACGGAGCTCGGGATCCATCTCGGCGTGGTTCTCCCACGGCTCCGGGATCATCATCAGCACCGACTCGGGCAGTGACCTGCCGCCCAGATGCAGCAGCTCAAGGCAGGCGTCGAAGCTCGCCGAATCGCTCTCCCGGTCGCTCAGCAGCGGGAACAGCCGGTCAATCCCGCGGCCGTCGGCCGCGTCAGGGATGAGCGAGCTTGCCAGCATCGACTCACGGGCGCGCATCCAGTTGCGGTTGCCCCTGATCGTATTGATCTCGCCGTTGTGCGCGATGAACCGGAAGGGGTGGGCGAGCGGCCAGGACGGGAACGTGTTCGTCGAGAATCTCGAGTGCACGAGGGCCAGCGCGCTGGTGTAGCGGGGATCGGACAGGTCAGGGTAGAACGCCTCCAGTTGCGTGGCGCCGAGCATCCCCTTGTACACGATCGTGCGGGACGACAGGCTGGCGAAGTAGACGCCAGCCTCGTGCTCGGCGCGCTTACGCAGGCAGAACGTGAGCCGGTCGAGGTCGAGATCTCGCTGGCCTGCGTCGGCTGCGACGAATAGCTGGCTGAATCCGGGCAGCAGCGCCCGTGCGCCCTTGCCGCAGGCGGCCGGGTCATGCGGGACGGCGCGCCAGCCGAGCACGCGCAGCCCTTCCTGAGCGGCGATCCGCTGCACCGCCCTGACCGCCTCGGCGGCTCTAGCCGCCGCCTCGGCTGCCGTGCCGCCGGTGCCCTGATCGGCCGGCAGGAACGCGATGCCGACCGCGTACGCGCCTCGCTCCGGCAATGCGAACCCGCATACCGCACGGAGGAACGCATCAGGAATCTGGGTCGTGATGCCCGCACCGTCGCCGGTGTCAGGATCACTACCCTTCGCACCCCTGTGCTCGAGGTTGCGCAGCACGGTCAGGCCCTTGGCCACGATGTCGTGACTGCGGCGTCCCGGCAGGTCGGCGACCAAGCCGACGCCACAGGCGTCGTGCTCGAAGCGGCTGTCGTAGAGCCCCTGGTCGTGCGGGCCCGCGGCCGGGGCCGCGGAAAGCGCCCCGGAGGCTGGAATGCCCGTCAAGGATGATGGTGTGCTGTAGCCAGATTCGCCGGCAGTTGCCATTCACGCTCCTGTCGCCACGTCTGCGTTCGTGTGTCTGCATTCGGGACGACATTGGCCCTGCCGCCGGCTCCGCTCGGTGCGACGCCGCTGGCGATCCGGGCTAACACCCGGACGTTACGCTGAGGTTACCGCACTGAGTCAATCATCCCCATGTCCACCCGGTGAACAAACACCGGCCGTGGCACCCGGCCGCACTTCGTCACGCACGATCCTAAGCGCGCCGAGCAGTGTATCGAGCTGGCCGGGGGTGAGCAGCCCGGTGAACCAGCGATCAATGTCCCGCACGTGCGCGCCCACCATGTCGGTGAGAACCTGCTGCCCTGGATCGGTCAGCACGGCGAAGGCTCCCCGACGGTCGGACGGACAGGTCTCCCTGCGCGCCAGTCCCCGGTCCTCCAGCCGGTCCACCACCCGGGTGATGCCGCTGGTTGACAGGGCGGTCTGGGTGGCCAGGTCGCTCATCCGCAGCCGCTGGTCGGTCGATCGGGCGAGCCGGAGCAGCACGTCGAAGTCGGTCAGCGAGAGGCCAGCGGCGGTGACTACGGGCATGAGCTTGGCTTGCAGGCCGACGAACGTCTCGGCGAGCAGGCCCATGGCCGTCAGCCTGGGGTCATCGAAGATTCCCGCATCCCTGGTCACGGTTCCATCCTACAGTAGTTGACTCGCGGAATACTTCTGGTAAGAATAGCTGTTGACGCAACCATCCACGCGGCAAGGACTCGACAGAGGGCCGCGGCAGGCACGATAAGGGAGATCTACGATGACCGAATCCGCGACCCGCACGCCCGACATCCGGGCCTTCCAGGGCCTGACCATACCGACGCAGGGGACCTTCGACCTGGATCCGGCGCACTCACGCATCGGGTTCTCCGCACGGCACATGATGGTCAGCAAGGTACGCGGCCGGTTCGCCGAGTTCACCGGCTCGATCACCGTGGCGGACGAGCCGTTGGAGTCCACCGCGGCGGCGGTCATCAAGACCGCGAGCATCGACACCGGCTCAGCCGACAGGGACAAGCACCTGACCGGCGCAGACTTCCTTGACGTTGATCAGTTCCCGGAGATCACTTTCCGGACCATCCGGGTGACGGCTCGCCGCGGATCCGAGCTCACCGTCCTCGGCGACCTCACGATCAAGGACGTGACCAGGGAGGTCGAGCTGACACTTGAGCTTGAGGGTGTCGGAAACAGCCCCTGGGGCAAGCAGGTAATGGGCTTCAGCATGTCCGCCGAGATCGACCGCGAGGACTTTGGCATTACCTGGAACGTCGCGCTCGAGACGGGCGGCGTCCTGGTCGGCAAGACCGTGAAGATCGAGATCGAGGGCGAGGCCGTCAGGCGCGACTGAGCACCGGCCGGCCGGCCGCCCGCGGTGCTGCCAGGCCGGCCGGCCGCGCGATCAGTTCTGCGGGACGGTCCTGGCCAACGTTACGAAACGGACTCGGCCCCGAGCTCTGGGCCTGGACCGGCTGACCCCGCGCTGGACTCGCCTCCGAGCTCGGGGCCCGGACCGGCTGCTGACCCCGCCGCGGCCGCGGACACCGCGGCCGGCCTTCCCCCCGAACGGGCCCGCCGGGTCCTGTACAGATACCAGGCCGCGCCGACGAACGCCAGGATGGCAATCCACTCGTTGACCCGCAGCCCGAGAATGTGGTGGGAGTAGTCGATCCGGACAGCCTGCGTGGCGAACATTCCCGCCGAATAGGCAGCCACATACAACGCGAAGGCACGGTCCCCGGTCAGCTGGAACCGCCGGGTTGCCCAGATCACGGCCGCCGCCACCAGGAGATCCCAGATGGACTCGTACAGGAAGGCCGGCTGGAAGGTCGCGAAGCTCTCGTAACCGGTAATCCGGTGCGCCGGAGAGATTCGCAGCGCCCAGGGCAGCGACGACGGCCGCCCGTACAGTTCCTGGTTGAACCAGTTGCCCCAGCGGCCGATCGCCTGCCCGATCGCGATACCGGGCGCGGCCGCCCCAGCGACCGGCCCCAGCGGCAGGCCGGCTCTGCGGCAGGCGATCCAGGCCCCCGCCAAGCCGAGGGCGATCGCCCCTGGCATGCCGATCCCGCCGTCCCACACCTTGAACACGGCGACCCAGTCCTGGTGCCTGCCGAAGTACAGCTCATAGTCGGTGATCACGCTGTACAGCCGGGCGCCGATGAGACCAAGCGGAACTGCCCAGGTCGCTACGTCGAGGATCAGCCCACGCCGGCCGCCCGCGGCGACGTAGCGCCGGTTCGCCACCCAGACAGCCACGATGACGCCGACGACGATGCAGAGCGCGTACGCCCGAAAGGGGACGGGACCGAGATGCCACACTCCACGAGACGGGCTCGGAATGTATGCGATCGACATGATCCGCCACACTACCGGGTGATCTCATAGCCTGGCCCAGGCCGCGCGACCGCAGGCCGACGCCTGGTCAGGGGCTCGCGCCGTCTCGCGCCGCCGGGGATCGGACGCCAGCGGCAAGCTCGGCCGCGAGGTCGGTGACCGCGGCGACTCCGGCCTGCTGATCACGGGCATCGAGCAGCCTGCGGACGAAGGCGGACCCGACGATCACTCCGTTCGCGAAGCTGCCGACCCAGGCAGCCTGGGCACCGTCCCGCACTCCCAGTCCGACGGCGACCGGCAGGGTGGTGGCGGTCCTGATCCGGCCGACCAGTCCTTCCGCCTCGCGGCTCACCGCATCACGGACTCCGGTCACCCCCATCAGCGAGGCGGCATAGACGAACCCGCTGCACGCCGCGGCGACCCGGGCAATGCGCTGTTGCGTCGAACTCACCGCGGCAAGGAAGACCGCATCCAGGTCGTGCTCGCTCGCGGCTGCCAGCCACGGTCCCGCCTCCTCCGGAGTCAGGTCCGGGGTGATCAGCCCGGATCCTCCCGCGCAAGCAAGGTCGGCGGCGAAGGCCTGCACGCCGTACCTGTCCACCGGGTTCCAGTAGGTCATGACGAGCGCGGGAACCCCGGCGCCGGCCAGCGCCTCGACGGTGCGCAGCACGTCGGACACCCGGACCCCGCCGGTCAGCGCACGGTGCACCGCCTCCTGGATGACCGGGCCGTCCATCAGCGGGTCGGAGTACGGAAGGCCTATCTCCATGATGTCCACGCCCGCGTGCGCCATCGCAAGCGCCGCCTCGATCGCCCCGTCCACAGTGGGGAACCCGGCTGGCAGGTAACCGATGACGGCGGCCCGGCCGTCGGCCGCCGCCTTCTCGAACGCGACCGTGACTGCGCTCACCGGCTGTCGCCCGCCCCGGACCCGTTGCCCGCCCCGGCGCTGCCGGCCGCCCCGGCGCCGCCGGCCGCCCCGGCGCCGCCGCTCGTCGTAGCGACCGCTCCCCCGGCGCCCGCGCCGTCGCCCGCTGCATTGTCGGTCACCAGGCCGAACCACCGGGCCGCGATGTCCACGTCCTTGTCACCCCGGCCGGAGAGGTTGACGAGTAGCAGGGCATCAGGGCCAAGCTCGCGGCCGACGACCAGCGCGCCGGCCAGCGCGTGCGCCGACTCGATGGCCGGGATGATTCCCTCGGTCCTGCACAGCAGCGAGAAGGCTGCCATAGCATGCTCGTCGTCCACGGCGCGGTAGGTGGCGCGGCCGGTGTCATGCAGCCACGAATGCTCCGGCCCCACACCTGGATAGTCGAGCCCCGCCGAGACCGAGTGGGTGGGCAAGGTCTGGCCATCGTCGTCCTGTAGCAGGTAGGTGCGCATGCCGTGGATCACCCCGGCCGACCCGGCCACCAGCGTGGCTGCGTGCCGGCCGGTCGGCACGCCGTCGCCGCCCGCCTCGCATCCGATCAGGCGCACGGCCGTATCGGGGATGAACGCGTGGAACACCCCGATCGCGTTCGAGCCACCGCCCACGCAGGCGATCACCGCATCGGGGAGCCGGCCAGCCAGCGTGAGCACCTGCTGCCGCGCTTCCACGCCGATGATCCGCTGGAAGTCGCGCACCATCGCGGGAAACGGGTGCGGGCCCATCACCGAGCCGATGCAGTAGTGGGTCGTCTCGACCGAGCTGACCCAGTCCCTGAACGCCTCATTGATCGCGTCCTTGAGGGTGCGGCTGCCGATCATAACCGGAACCACCTGCGCGCCGAGCATCCGCATCCTGGCCACGTTGAGCGCCTGCCGCCTGGTGTCCTCTTCCCCCATGTACACCACGCAGTCCAGGCCAAGCAGCGCGCACGCGGTGGCGGTGGCCACGCCGTGCTGGCCAGCCCCGGTCTCCGCGATCATCCGGGACTTGCCCATCCGCCTGGCAAGCAGCGCCTGGCCGAGCACATTATTGATCTTGTGAGATCCGGTGTGCGCCAGGTCCTCACGCTTCAGCAGCACCCGGCAGCCGCCGGCCTCAGCGGCGAACCGCGGGATCTCGGTGATCGGCGTGGGCCGTCCGGCATAGTCGCGCAGCAGCGCGGCGAGTTCGGCCTGGAATCGTGGATCGGCCTTGGCGCTCTCGTACGCGCGGGTGAGTTCGTCCAGCGCGGACATGAGCGCCTCGGGCGCGAACCGCCCGCCGTAGTCGCCAAAGTGACCCGTAATGTCGGGTTGGTTCTCGGTGGCGGCACGGGTTGGCGCCTGCCCGTTCGGCTGAATCATCTCCGGTCGCCGCGGAGCGCCGGATGCGATCCCGCGGTCACCAAGTCCGCGACGGCGGCGCGCGGATCCTTGTCCGTCACCAGGCTCTCCCCGACCAGCACCGCATCGGCTCCGGCTGCGGCGTAGGCCAGCAGGTCGTGCGGCCCGCGCACGCCCGATTCAGCGATCTTGATGGTGCCGTCGGGCATGAGCGGGGCCAGCCGGGCGAACACCTGGCGGTCCACTTCGAGCGTGGTCAGGTCCCTCGCGTTGACCCCGATCACCCGGGCTCCCGCATCGAGCGCCCGGGTCAGCTCATCCTCGGTATGCACCTCGACGAGCGGGAGCAGACCAATAGAAACCGCCCGCTCGATCAGCGAGACGAGCGCATTCTGCTCCAGTGCCGCCACGATGAGCAAGGCTATGTCGGCGCCGTACGCCCGCGCCTCCCAGAGCTGGTAGGAACCGATGATGAAGTCCTTGCGCAGCACGGGTACCTGGACGGCGCTGCGTACCGCCGCGAGATCAGCCAGGCTGCCGCCGAACCGCCGGGACTCGGTCAGCACGCTGATCACCCGTGCGCCGCCCGCCTCATAGTCCATAGCAAGCGCGGCCGGGTCGGCGATCTCCGCCATTGTGCCCTTGGACGGGCTGCCCCGCTTCACCTCTGCGATGACGGCCACGTCGTCGCAGCCGAGCGCAGCCCAAGCATCTCGTGGTGACGGCGCGTGCCGCGCCATTTCCTTCAGCCGGTCGAGCGCGACTTCCCGCTGCCGCTTTTCGAGGTCGGCGCACACGCCTTCTAGGATCTCGTCGAGCACGCTCACGCGGTTCCGTTATCCCCTCGGATCGGATGCCCTGCGACCACGATCGTATCGGGAGCCTTCTGGCCGCCGGAGTGCCCCCCGGGTTGGAGGCTTGGCGGGGCACCTCGGGGACCGGGCGCCATGTCGCGCGGATCAACCACGTAGCCAATCCCCCTGACCGTCCGGATCCCGTTGCCCGGGCCGAGCTTGGCACGCAATTGCGCGATGTAAACGTCCACGATCCGGCCTCCTGCCACGCCATCGGAACCCCAGACCGCGCTGTGCAGCCGGTCCCTCGGAACGGTCCGGCCGGCGCTGCGCAGCAGGCAGGTGAGCACGTCAAACTCGGTGCCGGTAAGAGCGATCTCCGCCCCGTCCAGTGTCGCGCGGCGCTGGGCCGGTTCAACCCTCAGCCTGCCCGACGTGTGGGCGGTGGCCGCGGGGACCCGGGCAGTAGGGGCCACGGCACGCACCTTGGAGACGAGCGTCCGCGGGCCGAACGGGCGGGCCACGCAGGCATCCTGCCCGATCCCTATGTCCCTGGGGCGCAGTCCCTGTGCGGCCTGGGCTCCCTCGCCAGCCGTCAGGCAGATCACCGGGGCCACGGCACCAGGACCGGCACCCGGCACGGCGCGATGCGGTCGGCCCCGCCGAGCCGCTGGCTGCCGACCGGATCCGGCCGGCCTGCCGCGGATCAGCCTGCGGATCTCCCTGGCATCGAGCCCGGGCATGGTCAGGTCCAGGACAACAGCCGCCGCGCGGCATCCGGCAAGCGCGACCGCGGTCTCCTGCGGCGTACGCGCGCACCGCACCCGCAGGCCCTCCTTCGCCAGGTAACGACGGATGAGCTCGGCGACCGCGGGATCGTGCTCGGCGACCAGGATCTCGTCCGCCGCGATGGGGCCCTCGGGTTGCGTGTCGGTACGCAGGGTGCTCAAGCCAAGCGCCCCCCGGGCGGGGTCTGGACAGATTGGCTCACTGCCGCCTCCTGGCGTTCCAGGGACCTCAACGGGTGAAACGGGGATTCCCTGGCGCCTGGACTACTTTATCGTGATCCTTCGGTTGCTGAGCGTGCACTCGTCGCGGCTGAAGGTTAGTGCTCGTCACCGCGTGCGGGCGCGGCCACCGGCTCGGGGCCTGCGTTCAGATCGGGCGTATCAGTCAGGTCAACGCCGCGATCGAGCGCCTCCCAGAGCGCGGCCGTGTCTTCGTCGGGATGCAGGGCGCCGCCGGGGCCTGGCCAGGCCGGGGCCGGCTCCGGCTCCGGAGGTTCGGCGCTTCCTTGGCCGGCCGCACCGCCTGTCCCGGCCGCGCTGCCCGAGCCCGGTGCCTGCGCGCTGCCCGTGCCTGCCCCCGCCGCGTCGCCCGCAGCCGCGCCACCGCCGGCCGCGCCGGCCATGGTCGTGCCGCTTACAGCCGCGCCGCCCGCCGTCGGGATGCCTGCTCCCACTTGCTGACCGGGCCGGTCGAACCTGGCTGACATGACAGGCCAGCGCGGGCCGCGCCAGGCAGCGATAAGGCCCGCCGCGATTACCACGGCCGCACCGGCCACCGCGGCCGACCGCCACGGAACGCCGGCCAGCGCGACCTTGGTAGCCGTGCCGATGGCCGGCAGGCCGCCGCCTGTCGCCGAACTCCCGCTGGTCGCGGAGTTCCCGCCGGACAACGACCCGGCGAACCCGCCCGATGCTGCTGACCCGGACGCGGCGGCGATCACGCCAGCGGCATGCACCGGCGCGCTAACCACCACGGCGACCCAGCCGCCCAGCCCGGCCATGGCCAGGCCGGCCGCCCGGCGCGCCAGGCCGCGGGTCGCGATGATCGCCGCCAGGCAGGCAAGCGCCGCCAGCGCGAGCGCACTGGCGGCCGGCAGGAGATCCTGCCCGCTCACCGAGACCGACCCCGACGGCAGTGGCTGGGGTGCGGTGTAGTCCACTCGTGCCCAGCCCTGCCGCAGGGCGAGAAGCACCAGGCCTGCCCCCACGATGCACAGCAAGATCGCGCCACCGAATTCCCTGCGCGCTGTCACGTTCGCTCCGCCCCTGATCGCTGCGTGCCGTTCAGCTTATGACTCTGCGGCAGGCGGCTGCGGCTCGGCTGGCTCCAGTACCGCCGCGTCGAAGCACGTCCGGTCGCCGGTGTGGCAGGCCCCGCCCACCTGGTCCACCTGCACGAGCACCGTGTCGCCGTCACAGTCGAGCGCCACGGACTTCACCCGCTGCTCATGACCCGAGGTGGCTCCCTTGATCCAGTACTCCTGGCGGCTGCGAGACCAGTAGGTGCACCGCCCGGTGGTCAGGGTCAGGTGCAGCGCCTCATCGTCCATCCAGCCGAGCATCAGCACTTCGCCGGTGTCGTACTGCTGCGCGACTGCCGGGAACAGCCCGGCCGCGTCCCGCTTGAGTCGCGCGGCGATCTCGGGATCCAGCTGCGACGGACGAATGACGCTGGTCACGCGTTCTCACTCCTTGGCTTCGCAGATGCCAGGGCCGCGCCGCTCCCGCGGGCAGGGCGGCTGTCGGCTGTGTCCGGCTGAGGGCCAGCATAGGCCGAACGGTGCCGCGCCCTGCCGCAGCCAGCGCCTCATGCCGCGGGTGGAGACGTCACGCGGTCGCTTGTGCCACGGTCGCCGTTCCCTAGCATGGCCGGGCCGCCTAGTCTCGTCCAATGAGTTACTCACGGGATGAGCGCCGCGCGCTCTGCACCCTGCTTGACGAGGCGGGGCCCGAGGCGCCGACCCTGTGCGAGGGCTGGACCACCCTCGACCTGGCTGCCCACCTGGTGCTCCGCGAGCACCGGCCGGACGCGGCAGCGGGCATGCTCGGCGGACCGCTGGGCTGGTACACCGCCCATGTGCAGCACAGGCTCGCCGAGCGGACGCCGTACGCTCGGCTGGTCAAGACCGTCCGCGACGGGCCGCCGCTATTGTCGGTCTTCGGGATCCCGGGCGTGGACGAGCGCGCCAACCTGGTGGAGTACTTCGTGCACCACGAGGATGTCCGGCGGGCTGCGCCCGGCTGGCGGGCCCGCGATCTGGACCAGGGACTTACCGAACAGCTCTGGGTGCGGCTGCGCATGACCAGGCTCATCCTGCGTAAGGTGCCGGTCGGTCTCGAGTTCGCCAGGGACGATGTGGGCAACGGCGAACACGAGAACGGCGCCGGGCGGCAGCTGCGGATGACCGTCAGGACCGGCACCCCCGTCGTCACGGTCGTGGGCAGCCCCGCGGAGCTGACCCTCTGGGCGGTCGGCCGGACGACCGTCGCCCGGGTGCGGATGGACGGCACAGAGCAGGCAGTGCGGGCGCTGACCGAGGCAAGCTGGCGGCTGTGAGCCCTGCTGACCAGCCGCAGCTCGCCTGGCCGCCGGGCCGGGCGGCTGGTGCGGCGGCTGACTGGGCTGGCGCGGCGGCTGGCGCGGACGCTGGCCGGGCGGCTGGCGGAGTCATTGCATGATCGATATCGAGCACATGGCCGCCGGGCTGGTCGGGGTGCCTGGCGTCGCAGCGGTGACGCTGGGCGGCAGCCGGGCTCGCAGCGCGCATCGTCCCGATTCCGACTGGGACATCGGCATCTACTACCGTGAGCCGCTTGACCTGGCGGGCCTACGGGCGCTCGCGGCCGAACTGACCGGCCGGCCGACGGAGATCGCACCGCCCGGCGGGTGGGGACCATGGGTCAACGGCGGCGCCTGGCTCACCGTGGACGGCGACCACGTCGACTGGATCCTGCGTGATCTCGACCGGGTACTGCGGGTCTGGCAGGACTGCCGCAAAGGCAAGTACGAGGTCGGCCACCAGCGGGGGCACCCGCTCGGCTTCTGGTCCCCGTGCTATCCGGGCGAGGTCGCGCTCTGCTGCGTGCTCGCCGACCCCGATGGCGAACTGTCGGCGCTGCACGCGGAGACCGCTAGCTACCCGGAGCCGCTGCGGGCGGCTCTTGTCGCGGCGGCCGGGGAGGCGGAATTCAGCGTCCAGCTAGCTGCCAAGCCGGTGGCGAGCGGGGATGTGCTCTACGTCTCGCTGTGCGTGTCCCGCGCTGTTGGCGTGCTTGTGCAGGCACTGTTCGGCTGGCACCGCCAGTGGTGCCTGAACGAGAAAGGGGCACTGGACGCGGCCGGCCGCCTGCCCGGCACTCCCCCGGATTTCGCCGAGCGAGCACGCGCGCTGCTCGGCCATCCCGGCAGAACGCCTGAGGCGCTCGCGGAGACCGTCGCCGCGGCGGCCGACCTGGTCACCGAGACCCGCGCCGCCCTGACCGGGGATCCGCCCCGGATTCCTGGGTAGGACCCATGGTCGCTTCACCCCGGTGCGACTTTCCGCACCCGCGGCGTCGCGATTGCGGTCCGATATGTCCGATCACGTTACCTTCGTCCTCGTCATGGAAGATCGTTTGCCCGCTTCGCCGAAGATCGATGTGGCAGAGCCCACCACCGGTGGTAGGCAATTCCACATCGATCTTGGTGGCGCCGGAGTGGAGCGCCCCGCGCGACGCAGGAGCGCCCCGCGCGACGCAGGAGCACGCCGCGCGACACGGAAGCACGCCGGGCAACACGGTCAGGGGCTCAGGCGGTGCAGGTCGCGGGGGAAGAGGGTGACACGGCGGACGTTGTCGGCTCCGGTGAGCCTCGCGGTCCAGCGTTCCAGTCCCATCGCGAAGCCGCCATGCGGTGGCATGCCGGCCGCGAAGACAGCCAGGTAGGACGCGTATGGCCCAGGGTCCTCACCCCGCTCTGCGAGCGCCGCCAGATAGTCGCAGTGCCGGTGCAGCCGCTGCCCGCCGGTGACGATCTCCAGCCCGCGGAAGAGCAGGTCGAAGCTGTTGGAGTAGGCCGGCCGCCCCGGTTCCGGATGCGTATAGAACGGGCGCTTGGCCATCGGATACCCGGTGACGTAGAGGAACTCGGAGCCGTGCTCGCGAACCGCCCAGTCCGACAGCCAGCGCTCGTGCGCCGGCGCCAGGTCGGGCTCGCCGCGCGGGTCTTCGTCCGTGTGGCGGGCGAGCAGCTCCTGCGCGTCGGTGATGTGGATCTCGGGAATCTGGGCTGGGACCTCGGGAAGCTTGATGCCGAGCAGTTCCACTGCGGCGCCGGACCGCTCCGCGACCGCGGACACCATGCCGGCCGTGACCTCCCTGAGCACGGCCATGACGTCATGATGGTCCTCGATGAAGCCAAACTCCGCATCCAGGCTGGTGTACTCGGCCAGGTGACGGGCGGTGTCATGCGGCTCGGCACGGAATACCGGACCGGTCTCGTACACCCGCTCGAACACCCCGACGAGGGCCTGCTTGAAGAACTGCGGTGACTGCGCCAGATAGGCGGTCCGGCCGAAGAAGTCGATGCCAAACACGTTCGCGCCCGATTCGGTGGCCGACTCCACGATCTTGGGCGTGCTGACCTCGATGAAGCCAAGCCCGTCCAGGGTGGCGCGGAATCCGGCGATGGCCGCCGCGGATATCTCGAATGGCGCGCGCAGCAGCGGATGCCGCAGGCTCGCCGGGGCGTGGTCCAGGATGGTGGGCAACGCTGCGGTGACCGTCGGCCGGTAGAGGTCAAAGGGCGGCGGCTGCGCCGCGCCGGACAGCTGTGTGATCACCGGATGGATGATCTCCGCTCCGCCCGGCGCCTGATCGCTCGCGGCCACAGTCCCGGTCACGGCGACAACGGTCTCCTCGGGCAGGTCCGAGGCCGCCCCGATCTCCGCCGGGGAAGCCAGCACCACCTGGGCGAGGCCGGAACGGTCCCGGATGACCAGGAACGTCATGGATTTCAGCTGCCGCTTGCGGTGCAGCCAGCCGGCGATCCGCACCTGTGCGCCGACGTGGCGGGCCAGGTCAGCGGTCAATACACGAGAGATCATCACACTCCGTTCGGGATGTCCGATCCCCTGGGAGTGCGGGCGAGAAGGGAGACTCGCGGTGCCACCGCACTTTCGCCGCCGCCTGGCTGGCAGGCGGCCTCTTGCATGCCCTGTCACGGGGGCGGGCCGGCGGGGCATCGGGCGGGCCGCTGGCCGCGGCGGCCGTTCTTCCCCGCACTCGGGAGGGTCTTCGGCACAGGGACGCGAGTCCGCCTTCGCAGCTCCCGGCGGCTCTCTCCGGCTCGCGTGACCCTGCGCTACTCGTCTCCGTCAGCGCGTTGCCACCAGGATACCCAGCTCGCCCCGGCCATGCCGCACGTCGCTGCCCTAGGCTGGGCCGTGGCTTACCAGAGGGTCTGTTCCGGCCGGGCAGTTGGGCGGGGGCCGCAGTCAGGCGAGGGGCGACGACGCCCAGCAGAGAGGAAGTTTCATGCATGCACTCGGCGTGGACATCGGCGGCACCGGGATCAAGGCGGCGCCAGTGGACGTAGCGACGGGCAAGCTGCTGGCCGAGCGCACCAAGGTTGACACCCCGCGTCCGGCCACCCCGAAGGCGGTGGCCGCCGTAGTGACCGAGCTGGCGAAGTCGTTCAGCTGGTCCGGTCCGGTCGGTATCACCTTTCCCGGGGTGGTGACGGACGGCACCACCCGGACGGCTGCCAACGTCGATCCAACCTGGATCGGACTGGACGCGAGAACGCTGCTGGCCGAGGCGACCGGCCTGCACGTCAGCATCCTCAACGACGCGGATGCCGCCGGGATGGCCGAGATGGCCTTCGGCGCAGGGAAGGGCGAGGCCGGCACCGTCGTGCTGCTGACGTTCGGCACCGGGATCGGCAGCGCTCTGTTCATCGACGGCGTGCTGGTGCCGAACACTGAGTTCGGCCACATCGAGATCCGCGGCAAGGACGCGGAGAAGCGCGCGTCAGGGCTCGCCAGGGAACTGCACGATCTGAGCTGGGGGAAGTGGGCCGGCCACGTCGATGAGTATCTGAAGCACATGGAGGCGCTGCTCTCCCCCGCCCTGTTCATCATCGGCGGCGGCATCAGCAAGAAATCGGACAAGTTCGTGCCGCTGCTGACCGACATCCGGGCGCGCATCGTGCCCGCGGCCATGCTCAACGACGCGGGCATCGTGGGCGCGGCCATGCACGCGCATCCCGAGGAGACCGGGTATAAGCGCGGTGACGGGAATGAGACCGCCAGCGCCTGACCAAGCCGAACGCCGGCCGCCTCGACTCGCTGGCGCGCTGCGACAGGCCCACCTTGCGCCGCAGGTCAGCGGACGATGTGACCGGCGGCCCGCAGCGCATCCTTCACCTCGCCGATGCGCAGCTTGCCGAAGTGAAACACGCTCGCGGCCAGCACGGCGTCGGCGCCCGCCTCGACCGCCGGCGGGAAATCCGCGCTGCTGCCCGCGCCGCCGCTCGCGATTACCGGCACGTGCACCGCGTCCCTGATCGCCCGGATGAGCTCCAGATCAAACCCGGCCGCGGTGCCGTCAGCGTCCATCGAGTTGAGCAGGATCTCGCCGGCCCCGAGTTCCGTGCCGCGGCGTGCCCACTCCACCGCGTCGATGCCGGTGCCGCGCCGCCCGCCGTGCGTGGTGACCTCGAACTTGGGCGCGCCGTCACCGCGCGGCGCCCGGCGGGCGTCAACCGACAGGACCATGCACTGCGAGCCGAACCGGCCGGCCGCCTCGGCTAGCAGCTCCGGCCTGGCCACCGCCGCGGTATTCAGCGACACCTTGTCCGCCCCTGCGCGCAACAGCCGGTCCACGTCCTGCACGCTGCGCACTCCGCCGCCCACGGTCAGCGGGATGAACACCTGCTCGGCGGTCCGCCGGACAACGTCGTACCTCGTCTCCCGGTCAGCACTCGACGCGGTGATGTCAAGGAAGGTCAGTTCGTCCGCGCCCGCCGCGTCGTAGGCGGCGGCGAGCTCGACAGGGTCGCCCGCATCCCGCAAGTTCCCGAAGTTCACGCCCTTGACCACGCGGCCGCCGTCCACGTCCAGGCAGGGGATCACCCGTATCGCGACCGTCATCGCCCAGCCGCCCCGGCCAACGCCCGCCCCGCCACCCCGGCCAGCGCCACCCCGGCCAGCGCCCGCCCGGCCGCCGCCCGCCCCGCCGTCCGCGCGACCGTCACGCCGCCACCGCCTCGAGGGCCTGCTCCAGGGTGAATTTTCCCGCGTACAGCGCTTTTCCGACGATCGCGCCCTCGACGCCCAGCGGCGCAAGGGAAGCGATCGCGCGCAGGTCATCCAGGCTGGACACTCCCCCGCTGGCGATCACCGGCCGCCTGGTCCTGGCGCAGACCTGGCGCAGCAGGTCCAGGTTGCAACCGGTCAGCGTGCCGTCCCTGGTCACGTCGGTGATCACGTAGCGGGGACAGCCGTCAGCTTCCAGCCGGTCCAGCACGTCGAGCAGCTCACCGCCCTCCGACGTCCAGCCGCGGGCGGCAAGCCGCGTTCCGCGTACGTCCAGGCCCACGGCGATCCGCTCGCCGTGGCTGGCGATGACAGACCGCACCCAGTCGGGGCGCTCAAGCGCCGCGGTACCGATGTTGACCCGCTCGCAGCCGGTGGCCAGGGCCGCCGCCAGCGAGTCGTCGTCGCGGATGCCGCCGGACAACTCGACCGCGATGTCGAGTCGTCGCACCACCGAGCTGATCAGGTCGGCGTTGGATCCGCGGCCGAACGCGGCATCCAGATCCACCAGGTGAACCCAGCGAGCGCCCGCCCGCTGCCAGGTCAGCGCGGCCTCCACCGGATCGCCATACGAGGTCTCCGAGCCAGCCTCGCCACGGACCAAGCGCACCGCCTGGCCAGCCGCGACGTCCACCGCGGGCAGCAGGGTGAAGGCGTCGACCGAGATTGTCATCGCAGCGTCTCCACCCAGTTCGCCAGCAGCGCGGCGCCGACATCGCCCGACTTCTCCGGGTGGAACTGGGTCGCCGACAGCGGCCCGTGCTCGATAGCGGCGATGAACGGCTCGCCGTGCTCGGCCCAGGTCAGCAACGGCGCCGCCAGCCGCCCCCCGGGCGGCAGGTCAACAGAGGTCGCCGCGTAGGAATGCACAAAGTAGAAACGGCTTGCCGGATCCAGCCCAGCGAACAGCACCGAGCCAGCCCCCGGGCGCACCGTGTTCCACCCCATATGCGGCAGCACCGGCGCTGTCAGCCGCCCCACGGTGCCTGGCCACTGGCCGCACCCGTCGGTCCGCACGCCATGCTCGTCCCCGGTCTCGAACAGCACCTGCATGCCGACGCAGATGCCCAGAACCGGGCGCGCCCCGGCCAGCCGGCGGTCGATGATCACATCGCCGCGGACGCCGCGCAGGCCCGTCATGCAGGCGGCGAACGCGCCGACGCCCGGCACGACGAGGCCGTCGCAGTTCAACGCGGCATCGAAATCATCGGTCGCGCAGACCTGCGCGCCCACCCGGTCAAGCGCCCGCTGAGCGGACCGGAGATTACCTGAGCCGTAATCCAGGACGACAACCCTGGGCCGCACAAGCGTCACAGGACGCCCTTTGTGCTCGGCACCCCGCCCGCCCGCGGATCCGGCGAAGCCGCGGTGCGCAGCGCGCGGGCCACCGCCTTGAACTGCGCCTCCACGATGTGGTGCGGATTGCGGCCGGACAGGACGAGGACGTGCACGCAGATACCGGCTGCCATGCCGAGCGTTTCGAAGAAGTGCCTGGTCAGCGTCGTGTCGTAGGTCCCGATCAGGGGCGGCATGCTGTCCGGTTCGCGGTGCACCACATATGGCCGTCCCGACAGGTCTACCGCGGCCTGCACCAGCGCCTCGTCCAGCGGCACGAGCGCGTTCCCGAACCTGCAGATCCCCGACTTGTCACCCAGTGCCTGCCGGAGCGCCTCGCCTAGCACGATCGCGGTGTCTTCCACCGTGTGATGCGCGTCCACGTCGATGTCGCCGCTGGCCCGGACGCTCAGGTCAAGGCTGGCGTGCTTGCCCAGCTGAGCGAGCATGTGGTCGAAGAACGGCACCCGGGTAGCGACGTCGACCACCCCGATGCCGTCCAGGTCGAGTTCCACCAGGACCTGGGTCTCGCTGGTAAGGCGCTCAACCCGCGCGACCCGGTTCATCGCCCGGCCCCGGTGGCGAGCACGTCGGTAAGGGCGGTGCGGAACGCTGCCATCTCGGCCGGCGTCCCGATCGTCACCCTCAGCCATCCCGGCGGGCCGGACTCGCGGACGAGCACCCCCGCGTCCAGCAGCCCCCGCCAGACGGCACGCCGGTCCCGCAGCCCCCCGAACAGCACGAAGTTGGCATCGGACTCCGCCACCTCCAAGTCCTGGGCGCGAAGCCAGTCCGCAGCCCTGTCGCGTTCGGCGCGCAGTTCCGCCACGCAGCCAAGCAGTTCGTCGGCGTGCCGGAGCGCGGCCCTGGCCGCCGCCTGGGTCAGCGCCGACAGGTGGTACGGAAGCCTGACCAGCAGCACCGCGTCGATCACCGCCGGGTCGGCGGCCAGGTAGCCAACCCTCGCTCCGGCCAGCGCGAACGCCTTGGACATGGTCCGGGTGATCACCAGGCGCGGGAAGGCAGGCAGCAGCGCGAGGGCGCTCCGCGTGCCGTCCCTGGCGAATTCGGCATAGGCCTCGTCCACGACGACCATGCCCGGGGCGGCCGCGCAGACCGCCTCGATCACCTCAAGGCCCAGCGCGGTCCCGGTCGGGTTGTTGGGCGAGGTCAGGAAGACGAGGTCGGGCGCCGCCTCGCGGACCTGGTCCGCCGCACGCTCGGCGTCGAGCCCGAAATCTTCGTCACGGCCCGCGGCCAGCCACGTCGTGCACGTGGTCCGCGCGATGATCGGGTGCATCGAGTAGGACGGCTCGAACCCGAGAGCGGTGCGGCCGTGCCCGCCGAATGCCTGCAGCAGCTGCTGGATGATCTCGTTGGACCCGTTGGCGGCCCAGACCTGGCGCCAGGTCAGCCCGTAGCCGAGGTACCCGGCCAGATCGGCACGCAGCCCCGTCGCATCCCGCTCCGGGTAACGGTTCAGGCCTGCCGCCGCTTCGGCCGTGGCGTCCGCGATGGCCCGGACCAGGGCCGACGGCGGCGGATAAGGATTTTCGTTTGTATTTAGCCGAACGGGCACATCGAGCTGTGGCGCGCCATAGGGCTCAAGCCCGACCAGGTCTGCCCGCAGCGGCAGGGACGGGGGCAGGGACTCAGGCAGCGACGGGGGCAAGGACCCGGACAGGACCTGAGGCAAGGACTCGGGCAGGACCTGAGGCAAGGACTCGGGCACGGTCTGGCGCGCGGTCATGGCATGTCCGCGGTAATCCGGGCACGGACCGCGGCGACGTGCGCAGGCAGATCCTCCGCGCCGCCCAGCGCGGCCACATGCGGAAGCGTCACTGCTAGCGCGTCCCGGGTGCACTCCACCACGTTGATCAGGCGCAGGAACGGCAGCACGGACAGGCCGGCGCTGTGCCGGGCGGACCCGCCGGTGGGCAGCACGTGGTTCGAGCCCGCCAGGTAGTCGCCGAGCGAGACCGGCGCGAAGGATCCGGCGAAGACGGCGCCGGCGTTACGCACCCGCCGGGCGAGCTCGCCCGCGTCCCTGGCCTGGATCTCCAGGTGCTCGGGCGCCCAGGCATCCGCCACAGCCAGGGCGGCATCGATGCCGTCGGTGAGCACCTGTGCGGACTGGCCGGCCAGGGAACGCTCGACCCGCTCGCGATGACTGGCCGCCCTGACCCGCGCGGCAAGCTCGGCCTCGACCCGGCCGGCCAGGCCGGCGTCGGGCGTGATGAGCAGGCAGGCGGCGAGCGGATCGTGCTCGGCCTGCGCGATGAGGTCGGCTGCCAGATAGGCAGGGTTAGCGGTGTCGTCGGCAATGATCGCTATCTCGGTGGGCCCGTTCTCCCCGTCGGTGCCGACGACGCCGCGCAGCACCCGCTTTGCCGCCGCCACGTAGACGTTTCCTGGGCCGGTGACGACATCAACGGGTGCGCACTCGTGCGTGCCGTAGGCGAGCATGGCAAGCGCCTGTGCGCCGCCGACCGCGTGCACCTCGGTAATGCCGAGCAGGGCGCAGGCGGCGAGAACTGTCGGATGCGGCAGCCCGCCGTGTGATGCCTGCGGCGGCGAGGCGACGGCGATCTCGTCGACCCCGGCAACCTGCGCCGGAACGACGTTCATGACCACCGACGACGGATAGGTGGTGAGCCCGCCCGGCACATATACCCCGGCCCGGCTCACCGGGACGAACCGCCCGGTGACGGTCAGTCCGCCGGCGACCGTGGTCGTGGTGTCGCCGCGCAGCTGTGACTTGTGCACCAGGGTGGTGCGGCGGGCCGCCTCTTGGAGTGCCGTCCGCACATCCTCATCGAGCTTGCCGAGCGCTTCGTCGAGCGCATCGGCCGGCACCCGGGTGGCGGCCAGGTCAACCCCGTCGAACTTGCGGGTGTATTCGCGCACCGCCGCGGCGCCGCGGCGCCTGACGTCCTCGCACACCGGCCGGACCTGCTCGGCCGCCGTGGCAACGTCAAGGACGGCTCTGGGCAGCACGCCGTGCAGGCGGGCGCGGGTGAGTTCCCGCGGCGCCCGGCCCCGCAAGTCGATCATGGCAAGCATTCGTCAAGCCTATCGGGCGGTCCCACACGGTGACCGCGCCGTTCCGCATCGCGGACGTCGTGATCGCTTAGCTGGTGGATTGGCATCCGGACGCGATGGCTGGTTGGCGGCACCCCTCATGGCAGGCTTAGCGATAGGCAGCGCCAGACGGAATTGGGGTGAATTGCCGGTGAGCATGCAGAGCGGCATGAGCAGCGAGGCGGACCTGGCCTTCACCAAGGTGGCCAGGGCATACCTCGACGACAGGGCGGAACGCCATCCGAACGTCGCCACCGAACTCGGCGACCACAGGTTCGACGCGCACCTGCCCGAGTTCTCCGCCGCCGCGCTCGATTCCGAACGACGGGCCATGGATGGCTGGGCCGCCACGCTCGGGGCGCTCGACCTTAGCGCCCTCTCCGCCGAGAACCTGGTAGACGCCGACATGCTGGCGAATTCGGTAGGGCGCCGGATGTTCGAGCTCGACGAAGTGCGCGAGCGCAGCTGGAATCCGCTGGTCGCGAACCCCGGCCGGGCTATCCACACGCTGCTTGCCAGGGACTTCGCCCCGCTGCCTGAAAGGCTCGCCTCGGCCGCTGGCCGGCTTGCAGAGATTCCGGCCATGCTGGCCGGCGCCCGCGGCCTGCTTGGGCCCATGCCGAAGGTGCACCTGGAGACCGCTATCGACCAGCTCGCTGGCACGATCACGCTGGTTACTGACGAGATCGACGCCGCGCTGCGGGCTGCGCCCGAGTGCACGGCGCAGATCGAGGCCGTGCGGCCCGCCGCGCTCGAAGCGCTCGCCGAGCATTGCGCCTGGCTGTCCGCAAAGCTGGACCAGGGCAGCGTCGGCGACCGGTTCGCCGATCCGCGGATCGGCCCCGAGCGGTTCGCCCGCAAGCTATCTCTCACCCTGGACGCCGAGGCCGACGCCGACGCCATCCTGGCCAGGGCGCAGGCCGATCTTGACCGGGTTGGCGAAGAGATCGCCGACCTGGCCGCCGAGCTTGCCGGGCCGGGCCGGGCCCGACATAACGGCGGCCCGGCGGGCGACCGCGGCGCGCTCGTGCGGCAGGTGCTCGATCAGCTGGCTGCCGACGCGCCAGATGACAGGACGATCCTGGGATTCTGCCGCGACGCGCTCGCCGCGCAGACCGACTTCGTCAGCGAGTGCCAGCTGGTCACGATCCACGACGACCCGGTCGAGGTGATCGAGATGCCGGAGATCGACCGAGGGGTCGCGGTGGCGTACTGCGACTCCCCCGGGCCGCTGGAATCCGCCTCAATGCCGACCTTCGTCGCGGTCTCGCCCACCCCGACGAGCTGGTCCGCCCAGCGCGTGACCTCGTTCTACCGCGAGTACAACCGGCACATGGTCCACAACCTGATGGTTCATGAGGCGATGCCGGGACACTTCCTGCAACTTCAGCACTCCAGGCGGTTCGGCGCGGCGACTGTACTGCGCGCGGCACTGCGGTCCGGGTCCTTCGTCGAAGGCTGGGCGGTCTACGCCGAGCAGTTGATGGCCGAGCGGGGCTACCCAGGCGAGGGCGACCCGCGCGAGGTGCGGATGCAGCAGCTGAAGATGCAGCTCCGCATGACCATTAACGCCATACTCGACGCCCGGGTGCACAGGCACGGTATGACCGAGGCCGAGGCGATGAGCCTGATGACCGGTCGCGGACATCAGGAGGAAGGCGAAGCAGCCGGCAAATGGCGGCGGGCTCTGCTGACCTCGGCCCAGCTATCCACTTACTACGTCGGATACACCGAGGTCGCCGACCTGGCAGCCGAGCTCAAGACGGCCAGCCCGCAGCAGCCAGAGCGAGAGATCCACGACAGCATGCTGGCCCACGGCTCGCCGCCGGTCCGGCTTCTCCGCACGCTAGTCGGGAGCTGACCGGAGCGGTCAGGGCGGCCGGCGTCACGCCTCAGCCCGGCTTGCCGATGTCGCCTGGGTAGGCCGGCCCGGCCGGCCCGGCAATTGCCCCATCGGCGCTGCTGCGGTCCATCATCTGGCTGGCGAGCTCGATCGTCCCCGCCACGAGGGCCACGAACAACGGCCAGAACGCGAGAGCGCCGTGGCCGCCGAGGGCCAGCGGCTCGTGCAGCCGAGTACCCGCCGGGCTTGCTGCCAGCGTGGCCCGGAAGCTGGCTAGCCCCTGCCGTTGCCCGATCCACATGGCCAGCAGGGAAGCGGCCACCCCGCCTGCTAGGAGCCCGACAAGCGCCATCGCGCCGTACCTGCGGACCGCGATGAAATAGCCGGCCACCCCGCAAATCACCCCGCCGGCCGCGGTCAGCAGGCAGAACCACCCGTCGGCAGCGATAAAGGCGCTCGTCTCTGAGTTCACCACGTAGGCGACGCCGCGGCTCTGCACGATGAGCAGCGCCCTGGGCGCCACGGCAGACCAGATAAATCCCGCGAGCAGGCCAAGCAGCGCGCTCGCTGCCACGGTGGCGATCAAGGCGAGAACCGTCGCGCGGAGCCTGGCCAGCACGCCCCGCGAGCCGGTTGCACGGACCGGACCTGGAGCTGCGCTAGCCGCGGGCCCGCCGCGCGGCGCGTCGGGGTACTGGGCGGGTTGCGTCATTCTGCGCAGCAGCGTACGTGACGCCGGGACTCCCCGCACGAAGCGATGCCGGACACTGCGTAGGCGATGCTGGACACTGCCTAGGCGAGATGGGAGATTGGTTAACCACTTGACTGGGGGATAGATGATCGAGGTTCGCGATCTGACTAAGCGTTACGGCGAAAAGGTCGCCGTGGACCACCTTTCGTTTGCCGTGGAACCGGGCACGGTCACCGGATTTCTCGGACCGAATGGCGCGGGCAAATCCACCACCATGCGGCTGGTGCTCGATCTCGACCGGCCAAATGGCGGAACCGCGACGATCGGCGGCAAGCGCTACCGCGACTTGGCCAGCCCGCTGCGGACGGTGGGTGCCCTGCTCGAAGCCCGGGCCGTGCACACCGGCCGCTCCGCCTTCAACCACCTGCTCTTCCTGGCGCAGACGCAGGGGCTGCCGCGCAGCCGCGTACAGGCGGTGATCGACCTGGTGGGGCTCGGCGACGTGGCCGGCAAGCGGGCAGGCGGGTTTTCCCTCGGCATGAGCCAGCGGCTCGGCATCGCCGCCGCGCTGCTCGGCGATCCGCAGGTGCTGGTGCTCGACGAGCCGGTTAACGGGCTCGATCCCGAGGGAATCCTGTGGATCCGTAACCTGATGAAACGGCTGGCAGCCGAGGGCCGCACGGTGTTCGTCTCCAGCCACCTGATGAACGAGATGGCCGTCACCGCGGATCACCTGATCGTGATCGGCCGCGGCAAGCTGATCGCGAGCTGCAGCACGCAGGAGTTCATCGCCCAGAGCTCGGACCACTCGGTGCTCGTCCGCACACCGGATCCGACCCGGCTGACCAGCGCGATCACCGCGGAGGGCGGCCGTGTCGCACACGCGGACGAGGCAGCTGCACAGGCCGACGGCGCGGCCGCGCTCACCGTCACCGGCATGCCCGCGCCGCGAATCGGCGAGCTCGCCGCGGCCTCCTCGGTAGTGCTGCACGAGCTCACCCCGCAGACGGGATCCCTCGAGGAGGCGTTCATGGAACTGACCGCCGGCAGCCTGGAGTACGCGGCGCCCGGCCAGGAGGCCGCCACAGAGCCAGCGCCCGTGACGCCCGGCGGAAGGCACAGCCGATGATGCCGACAGCGTCCGTCGAGTCGGCCCGGGTGCCGCAGGTCGCAGGGGGCCGTGGCAACTTTGGGCACCTGCTGCTCAGCGAGTGGACGAAGCTCCGCTCGGTGCGGTCCACCGTCTGGTCACTGATCCTGCTGGTCGTGCTCACCCTCGGAATCACCGGCCTGATCACCGGCCTCACCTCCGCGCAGTGGAACAAGATCGGCCGGGCTTCGCAGATCTCGATAATCACCAACCCGGTCAGCGCGATCCTTAGCGCCTCGCTCGAGTTCGGCCAGCTCACCATCATCGTGCTCGGCGTCCTCGTGATCACCAGCGAGTACTCCACTGGGGCAATCCGCGCCTCGCTGCTAGCCGTGCCGCGCAGGATCCCCATGCTCGCCGCCAAGGCAGTCACGTTCGCGATCCTCGTGTTCGTGCTGGGCGAGATCGTCTCCTTTGCCGCGTTCTTCCTGGGCGCCACAATCCTGCACAGCCACGCGCCTGTGTCGCTGAGCGATGCCGGCGTTACCCGCGCGGTCGTCGGATCCGGCCTCTACCTGACCGTGCTCGGCCTGTTCGCCATGGCGGTCGGCGGGCTGGTCAGGCACACCGCCGGAGCGATTACCGGTGTCATCGCCTTCGTCATCGTGCTCGAACCGCTGTCCACGCTGATCCCCGGCACCTGGGGGAACCACATCCACGACTACCTGCCGACTTCGGCCGGACGGCTGATCATCTCGACCGTGCGGGTCTCTGGCCAGGTGCTTTCGCCCTGGCAGGGTTTCGGCGTGTTCTGCTTGTGGACCGCGGTACTCCTTGCCGCGGCAGGCATCCTGCTCAGGCTTCGCGACGCCTAACGCGGGATCCGTGACACCCGCAGTCATAACGCTTGTCGTCGGTGCGGCGTTCAGCCTGGCCGCCAGCGCCGTCCTGGTCACCCGCATCGAGCGGCTCGGCGAACGGTTCAGGCTGTCCGAGGCCATGCTCGGCCTGGTGGCCGCGCTCGCGGCCGACACGCCAGAGATCACCTCCGCGTCCGCCGCGCTGGCCCACGGGCAGCGGGCGGTCGGGGTCGGCGTGGTGCTCGGTTCGAACGTGTTCAACCTGGCCGCACTGCTCGGCCTGGGTGCGGTCATGGCGGGCAGGATCAGCCTGCACCGGCGCGTCGTCGCACTCGAGGGCGCGGTCGGCCTGTGGATGGCAGCAGTAAGCATCTGTGCCCTGGCCGGCCTGATCGGCCCGCGCACCGGGCTAGCCCTGGTCCTGGTGGTCCTGCTCCCCTATGCCTACCTCTGCGCGGTCCGCCCCCCGTCCCGCGGCCGCCTGCGCCTGCCGGCCGGGATCACCCGCTGGCTAGCCGAGGCCATCACCGAGGAGGAACAGGAAGTCCGCCCCGCACTCCACCCCGCTGCCGCCCGGCCGAGCGATGCGATCAGCGCCCTGACCGCTGCCATCGCCCTGGTGATCGTGCTGGTGGCCAGCCTGGCCATGGAGCAAGCCGCGACCTCCCTAGGCACCCGCCTGGCAGTCCCCCCAATAGTAACCGGCGGCATAGTCCTAGCTGCGGTGACCAGCCTGCCCAACGCGGTTACCGCCGTCTACCTGGCCCGTCGCGGCAGAGGTGCGGCCACGCTCAGCGAGGCCATGAACAGCAACACCCTCAACGTAGCCTTCGGCCTCTTCCTCCCCGCCGCAATCACCGGCGTGGTAACCGCCGGCGGCAGCGCGGGCCTGGTAGCCACCTGGTACGCCGTCATGACCCTGGGAGTGCTAGCCCTAGCCATGCTGCACAGCGGCCTGACCCGCCGCACCGGCGCCCTGGTGATAGCCGCCTATGCCGCCTTCGTAGTCATCCTCGTCACCCGCTGACTCCCACACGGCACGTGGTGCCCCCAGCGCCTTATCCCATGCAAGCAGGGCCGAGCAGTTGCTTGAGGTCACCGAGCAGCGCCGGTGAGGGCGATACACCCAGCTTGTTATCCAGCCGCACGACGGTCGTCCGCTGATTACCACAGAGCCTCAGATGTACCTGCGTCGGTCCCGGGTGTGTCCGCAGCACCTCGCGGAGCTGTTCCACCACGGGCCCTACGCACTTGTTCACCGGCATCTCCACCACAAAAGGGCCGGAATCACCCGGCGTGGTGTCCGGCACCTTCACGTCCATCGCGATCAGCTTGGGCACGTCGTCCCGCCGGTCCAGCCGCCCCTTGATGATCAGGATGGCGTCCTCGGCGAGAGATGTGCCGTAGGACTGGTAGGTCGCGGGGAAGAACAGCACCTCCATAGCGCCTTCGAGATCTTCGAGAATGGCCGCCGCCCATGCGTTGCCCTGCTTGGTGACCTTGCGCTGGAGGCCGGACAGGATCCCCCCCACGGTGACCATCTGGCCATCCGCGCGTTCGCCCCGCTGCCTGCGTTCGGCTTCAGAAAATCCGCCCGCGGGTTCGGCGGAACCGATCAGCTGGGCGATGGAGCAGTCGGTGCCGGTGGCGAGGACATGCTCGAGCCCGAGCAGCGGGTGGTCGGAGACGTAGAGGCCGAGCATCTCGCGCTCGAACGCGAGCAGGATGGATTTCTCCCACTCCCCGCCCGGGACCGGGACGTCGAACATCGTCTCGGTATCGGCGTCGCCCTCGAACAGCGAGAACTGGTTGTTGGCCTCGTTGCGCTTGACGTCGATTACCTGGTCCACCGCCTGCTCGTGGATGAGCACGAGTGCCTTGCGCGGATGTCCAAGCGAGTCGAACGCGCCGGCCTTGACCAGCGACTCGATGACCCGCTTGTTGCACACCGTGACAGGAACCTTGCGCAGGAAGTCAGCGAAGCTGGTGAACGCGCCTTTGGCCCGCCGGGTCGCGTCGATCGCCTCCACCACGTTGACGCCGACGTTGCGGATCGCGGCGAGGCCAAACCTGATGTCCTCGCCGACCGGAGTGAAGTTGGCAGCGGACGCGTTCACATCCGGCGGGAGCACCTTGATTCCCATCCGCCGGCACTCGCTCAGGTAGAGCGCGGATTTATCCTTGTCGCCCGAGATGGAGGTCAGCAGGGCGGCCATGTACTCGGCGGGGAAGTTGGCCTTCAGGTAGGCGGTCCAGTAGGAGACCACGCCGTACCCGGCGGTGTGCGCCTTGTTGAACGCGTAGTCGGAGAACGGGACGAGAATGTCCCAGATCGCCTTGATGGCGCCGCCGGAGTACCCGTTCGCTTTCATGCCCGCCTCGAACGGCCCGAACTCCTTGTCGAGTATCTCCTTGCTCTTCTTGCCCATCGCCTTGCGGAGCAGGTCAGCCTTGCCCGCCGTATAGTTGGCCAGCTTCTGCGCGATCGCCAGCACCTGCTCCTGGTAGACGATCAGGCCGAAGGTGTCATCGAGAATCTCAGCCAACGGCTCGGCGAGCTCGGGGTGGATCGCGGTGACGGGCTTGCGGCCGGCCTTGCGGTCCGCGTAGTCGTTATGCGCGTTGGCGCCCATCGGGCCCGGCCGGTACAGCGCGAGGACTGCGGAGATGTCCTCGAACCTGTCCGCATGCATGGCGCGCAGCAGCGCCCGCATCGGCCCGCCGTCGAGCTGGAAGACGCCCAGCGTGTCGCCGCGGGCGAGCAGTTCGTAGGCAGCCTTGTTGTCAAGGGTCAGCGTTTCCAGAACGATGTCCTGGCCGCGGTTCTCCTTGATGCCGCTGACAGCATCGTCGAGCACGGTCAGGTTCCGCAGGCCCAGGAAGTCCATTTTAAGCAGGCCGAGGTCCTCGCACGCGGGGTAGTCGAACTGCGTGATGACCGCGCCGTCAGCCTCGCGCTTCCACACCGGTACGTGATCGATGATCGGCTCGCTGCTCATGATCACTCCGGCAGCGTGCACGCCGGCTTGCCGGATCAGGCCCTCTAGGCCGCGCGCGGTGTCGAGCACCTGGCGCACCTCAGGCTCGGACTCGTACAGGGCGCGGATCTCACCCGCCTCGCCGTACCGGGGGTGGCTCTGGTCGAAGACGCCGGAGAGCGGGATGTCCTTGCCCATGACCGGCGGTGGCAGCGCCTTGGTGATCCGGTCGCCGAGCGCGTAAGGAAAGCCCAGTACCCGCGATGCGTCCTTCACCGCTGCCTTGGCCTTGATCGTGCCGTAGGTGATGATCTGCGCGACCCGGTCGTCCCCGTACTTCTCGGTGACGTAGCGAATCACATCACCGCGCCTGCGCTCGTCGAAGTCGATGTCGATGTCCGGCATGGAGATGCGCTCGGGGTTGAGGAATCGTTCGAACATCAGGCCGTGCGCGATCGGATCCAGGTCGGTGATGCCGAGCGCGTAGGAGACCATCGACCCGGTGGCGGATCCCCGGCCGGGGCCGACCCTGATGCCTGCCTGCTTGGACCAGTTGATGAAGTCGGCCACGACCAGGAAGTACGAGCAGAACCCCATCTGCGTGATCACGCTGATCTCGTACTCGGCGCGGTTCTTGCGCTCGTCGTCATACCCGTCAGGGAAGCGGCGGTCCATGCCGAGCCAGAACCGGCTGCGCAGCCAGCTCTCCTCCGTCTCGCCCTCGGGTATGGGGAAGCGGGGCATCAGGTTCTGCTTGGCGAAGGCCACCTCGCAGCGCTCCGCGATGAGCAGGGTCGAGTCGCAGCCTGCCTGCCACTCCTCGTCCGTGGCGGCCCCGCGCATCTCCTCGGGGGTCTTCACGTAGTAGCCGCCGCCTTCGAACCTGAACCTGCCAGGGTCGGCGAGATTGGACCCGGTCTGCACGCACAGCAGTACCTCATGCGCCTGCGCGTCGTCCGGGCGGGTGTAATGCGAGTCGTTGGTAACGACGAAGGGAAGCGCGAGCTCGGCCGCGATCTTGCGCAGGCCGTCGCGAACCCGGCGCTCGATGTCCAGGCCGTGATCCATGATCTCGACGAAGAAGTTCTCCGGGCCGAAGATGTCACGGTAGGCCGCGGCCGCGTCGACGGCCTGCCGGTACTGGCCGAGCCGGAGCCTGGTCTGCACCTCGCCGGACGGGCAGCCGGTGGTCGCGATGATTCCCTTGGCGTGCGCGGCGAGCAGCTCACGGTCCATCCGCGGCTTGCGGAAGAACCCCTCGAGCGAGGCGAGGGAGGACAGCCTGAACAGGTTGTGCATGCCCTCCGTGGTCTCGGCGAGCAGCGTCATGTGCGTGTACGCGCCGGCCCCGGAGATATCGTCACTGGACTGAGCCGGGTTTCCCCAGCGCACCGGCTGGCGGTGCTTGCGGTGCTCAGGGGCGACGTATGCCTCGATCCCGATCACCGGCTTGATGCCCGCCGCCGTGGCTTTCTTCCAGAAGTCGTAGGCGCCGTAGACGTTGCCGTGGTCGGTCATCGCGATGGCCGGCATGCCTGCCTGCTCGCACTGGACGAAGAGATCCTTCAGCCGGGCGGCCCCGTCCAGCATGGAGTACTCGGTGTGCACGTGCAGGTGGGCGAACGAGGCCTGGTTGCTTGCGGTGCTGCGCCCCGCCGCGGCTGCCGCCATGAAAGACACCGCCTCCTTCAGGCATGCCTAAGAGCGCCCCGGAGGGCGGTCATTAACGGAGCCGGGGGGAAGAGGCCAGCACTGCCCATCGAGGAGGCGGGCTCGCAGGTCGGTCCTCCGCGAGCGGCGGTGCCAGTCCGGCTTGCTAAGCCTATCGCCGCTCCGACCCCTGCCGCGGCCCGACACTCCGGGCCCGCGGCGGACCCGGAGTGTCGGGCCGCCATAGGCCGCCCCGGGCGGGCGTCGGCCGTCCGGAACTTGCCTAGTCCTGACCGCGGAGCACGTCGAGTGAGTGCGCCAGGTCGGCCGCGTAGTCGCTGCGGAATTCGACCCGCTGGCCGTCCGACGGGTGCGCGAAGGCCAGGCTCACCGCGTGCAGCCACTGCCTGGTTAGCCCGATTTGCTTGGCCAGCGACGGATCGGCGCCGTAGAGCAGGTCTCCCGCACAAGGGTGCCTGATCGCCGACATGTGAACCCGGATCTGGTGCGTCCGCCCGGTCTCCAGGCCGATCCCGACCAGGCTGGCGCCGCGGAAGGCCTCGATCGTGTCGTAATGCGTGACGCTTGGCCTGCCGTCAGCCACGACGGCGAACCTGCCGTCACCGGAGGGATGCCGTCCGATCGGCGCGTCCACCGTGCCGCGCAGCGGGTCGGGGTGGCCCTGCACCAGGGCGTGATAGCGCTTGTCCACCTCCCGCTCCCGGAATGCCCGCTTCAGCGCGCTGTAAGCGGACTCGCTCTTGGCCACGACCATCAGCCCGGTAGTGTTTGCGTCCAGCCTGTGCACGATGCCCTGGCGTTCGGCGGCGCCGCTCGTGGCGATCGTGTGACCCGCGGCGAGCAGGCCGGCCAGGACGGTCGGTCCCGTCCAGCCCGGCGTGGGGTGGGCGGCAACTCCAGCGGGCTTGTCCACGACCACGATGTCGGTGTCCTCGTACACCACCTCGAGGCCGGGGACGCGCCCGTGCGGGCCGGCTAGCCCGGCCGCGGCCGATCTGGCTCCTGGCGGCGGGGGTAGCGTCACGTCCAGCCAAGCACCCGCCACGACCCGATGCGACTTCGCGGCGGGCTGCCCGCCGACGAGCACCATGCCATCGGCGATCAAATCCGCGGCTTTCGCCCTGGATAGTCCGAACATGCGGGCCAGCGCCGCATCCAGTCGCTCACCATCCAGGCCGTCGGGGACCGACACCCGGCGCTGATCCAGAGCTGTCATCCAGACACGGCCTAGTCCGCCGCGCTCGGCTGCACGGCCTGGTCAGCCTGGCTGGCCTGGCCCATCTGGCCCGCCTGGCCGGCCTGGCCCATCTGGCCGACCTTGCCCGCCTGGCCGGCCTGGCCCATCTGGCCGACCTTGCCCGCCTGGCCCGCCTGGTCGACCTGGCCCATCTGGCCGACCTTGCCCGCCTGGTCGACCTGGCCCACATGGCCGGCCTGGTCCGCCTGATCGGGTGAACCGGCAGGGCGGTGCGGCTCCAGCGGGCGGCGGCCCGTGTCTAGTGTGCCGTCCACCCGCAACCCGCGGACGGCCAGCAGGACCGCCAGCACTCCGCCGCAGACAATCGCGGAATCAGCCAGGTTGAACACCGGCCAGTGCGGCAGCTGTATCCAGTCCACCACGAAGCCGCGCATCGGCCCCGGCGAGCGGAAGATCCGGTCTGCCAGGTTGCCTGTGGCACCGCCAAGGAGCAGGCCGAGCGTGATCGCCCAGGGCAGGCTGCGCAGCCTTCGCGCGGTCCGCAGGATGAAGATGATCACGCCAACTGCGATGGCGGTGAACACGACCGTCATCGAGGTCCCGATGCTGAACGCCGCACCGCTGTTGCGCAGCAGCCGGAGGGTGAGAAACCCGCCGAGGAGCCGGATAGGAGGACGGCCAGCCAGGTGCGCCACGACGATGATCTTGGAGACGACGTCGGCGGTGAGAACGAACGCAGCGACGCCGCACAGGACGGTTACGTGAAGCCGCCCGGATGCTGAAGTCGCAGGGCCGCCACCTCCGGGATCGCCGTGATGGTCAGGAACTGGGGTGTCCGCGCGCGCATCGGTGCCCATCATCGGCCCGTCAGCGGCGCTCTTCACGCTGTTTGCACGCGACGCAGAGGGTGGCGCGGGGAAATGCCTGCAGGCGCGCCTTCCCGATGGGTTTCCCACACGACTCGCATACGCCGTACGTTCCGGCCGTGATCCTGGCCAGCGCTCGCTCGTTCTGCTCCAGAAGTTCCTTGGCATGGTGGGTAGCGGCGAGTTCTTGCTCGCGTTCGAACGTCTTCGCCCCGGCGTCAGCCAGGTCATCGCCGGCGTCGGCGACCGCGTCGCCGATCCGCTCGGCGATCTCGGACTCGGCCTTGGAGATCTCGGTGCGCCGCTCAGCGACCTCGGATTCGAGCTCCGCCCGGACCTCGCCGAGCTCGGTCTCGGTCCAGCGTTCCTCCCCCGGCCGTACCGCAAGAGCAGCAGCGCCGGATCGGGTGGCTTCAGCCATCTCGGACCTCCCTCGGCGCGAAATGTCGACGATCTTGAAAGTGAGCAGTCACCGGAGGATAAGCGGGATGACAGCCATCTGCAAAACGCGGATGCGGCTGACGGCCGGGCGAGGCGCTGGCGCCAGCCGCGGGCAGCTACCCAGCTGCCTTGACAGTGAAGGAGAGGTCGTCGGCGTAGCCGTCGTTGTAATCGCCCTCGGCCCTGGTCATCAGTATCGTCACGACCATCTTCGCGGAGCCGGCCGGGATGAATCCGGTGGTCTGCTGCAACAGCAGCCCGGTCTGATCGTCGCGATCGGCGGCCGTCACCGGCCCGAGGGTGACAGTGCCCGTCAGTGTCCCGTTGGACTTGTACCAGGCGACCTGCACCGTCGCGTCGTCGTCTTGGTCGGCATAGCCGCCGAGCCACGCCTTGAAGGTGTAGTTCGCTCCCGACGCGATGATCCCCTTGTAGGCCTTGAGGCTGTCGGTCTGCATCGCCATGGCCGACGCGCTGTCCGGTCCGCCGGCGAAGAAATTAGCACCCCGCTTCGTCGGGCCTGGGTCAGTCTTGGCGGGGAAGCCGCCCGCAGCTCCATACTGGACCGCGGTGAAGGTGCCGCCAGACACGACGGCCCAGTGCGGGACGGGCACCGTGCTGCCGTCGGTGGACCCGGCGCCTGCCTCCGCGCCCGGGTTCAGTATGAGGTTCTTGGACGCCGCGGTAGCCGCCGATGCCGCGGCCCCAGGCAGCATAAGTAGAGCGGCCGAGACCGCCGACACTAGCGTGACCGGTACACACCAAGATCGTCGCATTGCTAGCATCCTCGCTCTCGACCGTTCGTTTGGGTCAAGCGAGCGTAAAACCATGACATTCCCGGCGTCAAGCCTGGCGCGGGCACGGCGGGAACGGGCAGCAGGCACGGCGGGAACGGGCAGCAGGCACGGCGGGAACGGGCAGCAGGCACGGCGGGAACGGGCAGCAGGCACGGCGGGAACGGGCAGCGGGCACGGCGGGAACGGGCAGCAGGCACGGAAACCGTTCGGCGCCCGGCTGGCGATCGGATATCGTGGCAGTCTGCACGGCACAGATGGGGACAGCTGCCGCTGACCGCGGCCTGGAGCGACCCGGGGTTGGGTGCGAGCCCGGGGCACGCCCAGCGGACCAGATCACCCCGGAGCCGCCGGAAGAACGGCCACGGGCCAAGTAGAACCGGCAGCAGGACTCAACGGAGAGGGCCAGGTGGCCGCGCTCGCCGGGTTGGCGGGTCAGGTGCACGGGCCAAGGAGGGTGGTACCGCGGGACGGCCGCAGGCTCGTCTCGTCCCTTCGCGCAGGCATGCGAGCGCCGCTCGCGTGAGGACCCGCGGGAGGGCACCCCACCATGCAACATCGCGATGACGCCACGGGCGCGGCAGGCACCGCCGTGCCCGCCGGCAACCCTGGCGGCAGGCTGCCGTATCCCGCGCTGTCCGGCAGGCCGGATCTGCCCGCGATGGAGCACGAGATGCTGTCGCGCTGGCGGGACGGCAAAGTCTTCGAGCGCTCGCTCGAGCAGACCGCCGACGGCCCGCTGTGGACGTTCTATGAGGGGCCGCCGACCGCGAACGGCATCCCTGGCGTGCATCATGTCGAGGCACGGGTCTTCAAGGACGTCTTCCCCCGATTCAAGACCATGCAGGGATTCCACGTCCCGCGCAGGGCCGGCTGGGACTGCCATGGCTTGCCGGTAGAGGTTGCCGTCGAGAAGGAACTCGGGCTGTCGGGCAAGAAGGACATCGAGGCATACGGGATCACGGAGTTCAACGCACGCTGCCGTGAGTCCGTGCTGCGGAACGTGGACGCCTTCGAGGAACTGACCGAGCGCATGGGCTACTGGATCGACACATCCAGGGCGTACCGGACGATGGATGCCAGCTACGTCGAGTCGGTCTGGTGGTCGCTCAAGTCGATCTTTGACAAGGGCCTGCTCATGCAGGACTACCGGATCAGCCCGTACTGCCCGCGCTGTGGCACGCCGCTATCGGACCACGAGCTTGGCCAGCCGGATGTCTACCAGATGGTGGGCGACCCGTCGGTGACGGTCAGGTTCCCGCTGCGCACCCTGCCACCGGGCGCGGACCCCGAGCTGACCGCGGCGGACCTGCTGGTATGGACCACCACGCCGTGGACGCTCGTGTCCAACACGGCTGTGGCCGTGCACCCGGACGAGACTTATGTGGTAGCCCGCAAGCCCGGCGACGGCAACCGGGTGGTGATCGCCGAGCAGCTGATGCAGCGAGTGCTCGGTGACGGCTGGGAAGTCGTCGCCCGTATGGTCGGCAAGGACCTTGCTGGTGCTACCTATCGCCAGCCGTTCGGACTAATCGACATCCCTAACGCGCACATCGTAGTGACCGCGGATTTCGTGACGACCGAAGACGGGACCGGCCTGGTACATATGGCGCCGGCTTTCGGAGCCGATGACATGGAGACGGGTCGCGCCCACGGGCTGCCCGTCGTCAACCCGATCAGGCCGGACGGGCGGTTCGACGAGTCGGTGCCGCTGGTGGGCGGGCTGTTCTTCAAGGACGCGGACGGACGCCTGGTTAACGACCTGGATGAGCGGGGCATACTTTTCCGCACCGAGATCTACGAGCACAGTTACCCGCATTGCTGGCGCTGCGGAACGCCGCTGCTCTATTACGCGCTGCCGTCCTGGTACATCCGCACCACGCAGATCAAGGACGCGCTGCTGGCAGAGAACGAGCGGACGAACTGGCAGCCGCCCACGATCAAGCACGGCCGCTATGGCGAATGGCTGCGCAACAACGTGGACTGGGCGCTGTCCCGGACCAGGTACTGGGGTACGCCGCTGCCGCTGTGGACATGCCAGAACGACCATGTCACCTGCGTCGGTTCGCTGGCCGAGCTGTCGGAACTGGCCGGCCAGGACCTGTCCGGGCTGGACCCGCACCGGCCGCAGGTGGATGAGGTGACGATCGGATGCCGACAGTGCGGCGAGGCGGCGCACCGGGTGCCCGACGTGATCGACGCTTGGTATGACTCGGGTTCGATGCCGTTCGCGCAGCATGGCGCACCGCTGCGGAACGAGGCGGACTTCGAGAAGGCCTACCCGGCGCAGTTCATCTGCGAGGCGATCGACCAGACCAGGGGCTGGTTCTACTCGCTGATGGCGATCGGCACGCTCGTCTTCGGCCGGTCCTCGTACGAGAACGTGGTCTGCCTCGGCCTGATCATGGACGAGCAGGGCCGGAAGATGAGCAAGCACCTGGGCAACGTGATCGAGCCGATCCCGCTGATGGACTCCCACGGCGCTGACGCGCTCCGCTGGTTCTTCACCACCGCGGGATCGCCCTGGGCGGCGCGCAGGCTGGGGCACGGCGTCCTCGACGAGACCGTCAGGAAGGTGCTGCTCACCTACTGGAACACCGTGTCGTTCTTCGTGCTCTACGCGAACGCGGCCGCGGCGGGAGGCAGTGACGCCGGATGGATGACCGCGGCCCCGCCGTCTGCCAGGCCGCTGCTGGACCGGTGGATCCTGAGCGAGCTGCACGCGCTGGTCAGGGATGTCACTGGCGCGCTGGAAGACTTCGACACGGCGGGCGCCGGCCGCAGGCTCGCCTCGTTCGTCGATGACCTGTCCAACTGGTACGTGCGGCGGTCACGCCGGCGATTCTGGGAGGGACCGGGCACGCCCGAGGGCGCGGCGGCGTTCGCCACGTTGCTCGAATGCCTGGAGACGCTCACCCGCCTGATGGCACCGTTCACGCCGTTCCTTACCGACTACGTGTGGGGGGTTCTGCGCAGACCAGGAGACCCGGACTCTGTGCACCTGGCCCGGTGGCCAGCTTCGGATCAGACGCTGGTGGACAGGCAGCTGTCCGCGGACATGGCGCTGGTCCGGCGGCTTGTCGAGCTGGGCCGCTCAGCACGCGCCGGGGCATCCGTGCGGACCCGCCAGCCGCTTGCCCGCAGCCTGGTCAGCGCGTCCGGCTTCGCCGGGCTACCCGCACAGCTTGTGGCCCTGGTCGCTGAAGAACTCAACGTGCGGGTGATCGACACGCTGACCGGAGAGGGCAGCGATCTGGTCGACTACACGGTGAAGGCGGACTTCCGCGCGCTCGGGCCGCGCTACGGCAAGTCCACTCCCGCGGTGGCGGCCGCGATTGCCGGGGCGGACGCCGCGTGGCTGGCCGGCGAGATGGGTTCGGCCGGGACGGCCTCGGTCACCGTGGACGGTGCACCGGTCTCGCTGCGGCCGGAAGATGTGATCATCACGCAGACACCGAGGTCCGGCTGGGCAGTCGCCACCGACGGCGGGGAGACCGTGGCGCTCGAGGTGACGATCACGCCGGAGCTGCGGCGCGAGGGACTGGCCCGCGAGGTCGTCAGGCTCATCCAGGACGAGCGCAAGAATGCGGGCCTGGACGTGAGTGACCGGATTTCGCTGTGGTGGGATACCGCCGATGCCGAACTCGGCGCGGCGCTCACCGAGCACGGCCAGATGATCGCCGGCGAGGTGCTGGCGGTGAATTACGCCCGGGGACGGCCGGAACCTGCCGCAGCCCTGGCGGCGTTCGGCGGCCAGCCCGCTATCCGGGAACACGTCGATGCAGAACTCGGCCTGACCTTCTGGCTGAGCCGCGCCTGATCCAGCTGGTGTCGGCCGGCCGGGCCGTGACGTGCCTCGGCCGGGCCGTGCCATGGCCGGCTGATGCGTAAGTCGGCTCCGGCCAGGGACTTGTCTGGCTGGCACGCGCGGCACGGCACGCAGCCCGCCGCCTCCGCCGCCTCGCGGGTGACCGACTCAACGTCACCCTCGCCAAGGAACCGGATGAGCATGCACCCGTCCCGGTGGTAGCGGGGGACTCCTGGAACCACGGCCACGTGGCCGGGCCCCACTACCCGGCCTGGCTCGCGATTGGCGCGGTTAAGCACCGGTGACGGGCTGGCTCCGGCGGCTGAGTCCTCGTCGTCCGGCGTTCCTTCACCAGTCGTCTCGGTCTCGTCGGCGGCCGACTGCCCGGCGGCCGCCTCCGCACGGGGCGCTGCCTCGGCGCCAGGCACTCCCCTGTCGCCAGGGACCGTCCCGACGCTGGTCGCCGCCGGTTCGGCAGGCACTGCCCGTTCGGCGGGCACTGCCCCTTGGCCAGCCGCTGCTTCTGCGTCAGCCGACGCCCCTTCGTCCGGCGTCGGGGTCTCGCCAGTCCAGCCGACTGCAGAGACCACGCTGTCCCCGGCCGACTCGACTTCTTCGCCCGCATTCCTACCGTCCGCCAGACCCTTGTCGTCCGCCGGACCCTTGTCGTCCGCCGGACCCTTGTCGTCCGCCGGACCCTTGTCGTCCGCCGGGCTCTCGTTCGCCCAAGCGAGGAAATGAGCCGTTCCCCGGGGCGCGGCATCCGCGGCTCCCCGGGACGCGGCATCCGCGGCTGCAACAGCGGCTGCATTGCCTGCGGCACGCGGGTAGTTCGCGGTATCCAGGTCTGTCCGTTCATAGGCGGGGGAAATGGTCTCGTCGGTGTCCCGTGCCTGGGCGGCCTCCGCGCCGTCGCCGACGACCTCACGCTCGACTGTCCATCCGGCCGTTCCCGCGATCGCCGCAGCATTGTCGTGCGGGGTGCGACCCTCGTCCGCCGTTGCCGACTCGGTGATCGCCAGGCGCTCGGGCCATTCGGGGCGCAGCGGTTCGAGGGCCGCAGGTCGCTTCGTCGGCGTGGACTCCTCCCAGCCACGGAGCTTGGCGTCGAACTGAACCGGCTTAGTGAGCTCTAGCTCGACGCGCCCCCAGACCTCCTCCGTGGCTGAATCCTTGGTCAGCCTCGGTGCGCGGGCCGCGGCACCTGCAGCGGCCAGTTCAGCGTCTACCCGGGCCCACAGCTCGTCGGCCGGAGCTTTTCCTGGCGGCCAGCCGAGCCCAGAGGAACTCGGGCCGACCGCGGCGGCGTCCGCCGGCGATACTGCCTCGACCGCATTCTGGATGTTCAGTACGCCCGCGGCCGCTCCACGATGAGCGACGTGCCTTGCCTGTCCAGCAGACGCATACGCAGCAACGGGTCCCGCGCCGACTAGCGGCAAGGGACCCGCGCTCACAGCGGCGTCATCAGGGATAGCGACGGCTCCGCGGCCCTGGGCAGCACCGCGATCAAATGCTGTGTTGTCCGCTGCGGCCGTCACATCCCGGCCAAGGATCTCCTCACGGCCCGCGATCACGCCCACCGCGAGCATGACTGCGGCGAACACGCTCACGGCGATCGCCGCGTAGACAAGTGGCAACTCGCTGGTGAGCGCACCCGCCAGGAGCAGCCCAAGCCCCACTACGACAAGCGCGGCGCTGAACCGGATCACGGATCTTCTCCTCCGGACGAGCGCCGGGCGCCGCTCTAATCAGCGGCGCTCGTGCGGTGAACCGTCGGCCGGGCGGAAAGCGCCCGAGTGTGCGGCAGGCTCTGGCTGACCTGCGTATGCCGGGGCTGCACTCGTCTGGCCGTTACGCACATCGGCGCGCGGCATCGCAGCCGGAACAGGCTGTGGGCCCGTACCAACGACGGCGCGGAACCCGCCGGTGTCCGACGCGCCCGCTTCGAGATCGCGTAGCAGGCCTTCCAGGTATGCCTTGAACCTGCTGCGGTACTCCCGCTCGAATGCCCTGAGGTCATCCACCCGGCGCTCGAGCTCCTCGCGCTGCTGCACAAGCGAGCCCATGGCCTGACGGTGCCGCTCCTGGGCGTCCCGCTCCAGGCTCTCAGCACGTGCCCTGGCGTCCCCGGTGATCTGCTCGGCCTGCCGACGGGCCTTGCTGAGGATGTCGTCGGCTTCCCGGCGGGCACGGCCGAGCGTCTCGTCGGCCTCGCGCCTCGCATCGGCGATGGCCTGATCCGCGGTCTGCTGCGCGAGGGCAAGGACCCGCGCCGCGGTGTCCATGTTGTCCTCGGCTGGCGCCACGCCCATCATCACGGGCTCGGCCTGTCTGCGCTCGGGCTCGGGTCGCGGTGGCTCTGGCGCCATCAGCTCTGGCTGAGCCTCTGGCAACGGCGAACTCAGCGCCGGCGCCGGCGCTTTACCACCACGCATGAACTCGGCCAGCTTCGCCCGGAGCTCTTCGTTCTCCTGCAGCAGCCGGTCGAGTTCCGTCTCGACCTCGTCGAGGAAGGCATCGACCTCTTCCTCGTCGTAGCCTGGCCGGAGCCTGGTGGTACTGAACTGCTTATTCCGCACGTCCGCGGGCGTCAGCGGCATCTCGTCTCCTAGGCGCGCTTGGAGTGTCCTACAGGCGGCACCGTTCAGATTAGCGGAACGACCACATCCACCATGATCAAAACCGCAAAGAACAGCACCATGAAGCTGAGGTCCAAGGCCACACTACCCAGACGGAGCGGCCGGATGTACCGTCTTAGGAATCTCAGTGGCGGATCGGTGGCTGTAAATATACCCTCCGCGATCACGAGAAGGACGCCGTGGGGCGACCAGCTCCGAGAGAACGTCTGCACCCAAGTGAAGATCATCCGTCCGATCAGGATCAGCAGGTAGATCCACAGAACGTAGTCCAGAACGGTCCTTAGGATCCCCACATGCCTGCCCTGCCTCCACGGCCGACACCGGGATGATCACCGCGGATTGCCGTGGTCCGTCAGTCGGTACCTTGAGTACTTTCAGCTCTGGTTGAAGAATCCTCGCTCCGCGATGCGAGCCTTGTCCTCGGCTGTCACCTCTACGTTCACCGGGGACAGCAGGAACACCTTGTTGGTCACTCGTTCGATGCTCCCGCGAAGCCCGAAGATCAGTCCCGCCGCGAAGTCGACCAGGCGCTTTGCGTCACTGTCGACCATCTCGGTCAGGTTCATGATCACCGGAGTGCCATCACGGAAGTGCTCTCCGATGGTACGTGCTTCATTGTACGTACGCGGATGCAGTGTCGTGATCCTGGCGAGGTCGGTGGTCTGGGTTAGGGTGCCCGCGCGCCGCTCCACGCTGGAGTGTGCCACTTCGTGGCCTACCTGACCGTCCGTCTCGTCGACCTCGGGTCCATCTTCAATCTCCAGGCTGTCGTCGTGATCGGTGTATTCGTCATACTCCTCGTAGGAGTCGTACTTATCCTGGTAGCGGTGGTCGTCCTCCACGAGGCCGAGGTAGACCGCCATCTTGCGCATTGCGCTGGCCATCCTTGCGTCCTCCGTCGTGCCTGTCGTGCCGCCCCGCTGATCGACCGAGCGCCCCAGAACGCGCAATGCTGCCACGCTGAGACCCGATACCGGGCTCACGCGTCGGACATTACCCGACGAAGGTGCTCCTGGCGCCGAGCAACGCCGTACCGACACGCAGGTGTGTTGCGCCAGCGGCGATCGCCTGTTCCAGGTCGGCGCTCATGCCCGCCGAGATCATGGTGGCGTTCGGGTGCGCTGCCCGGATGCCAGCGGCGATCTGGCCAAGCTTGCCGAACGCGGCATCGGCCGGCCCGTTGAGCGGTGCCACAGCCATCACCCCGCCGAGAACGAGGCTGCCCTCGTTCGCCACCGCATCGGCAAGGTCATCGACCTGGCTTGCCGGGGCACCGCCACGAGCCGGATCCCCGTCAAGGCTGACCTGAACCAGACAGGTAATCGTCCGCCCAGCACCCCTGGCGGCTGTGCCCAGGGCCCGGACGAGCCTGATCCGGTCCACCGAGTGCACGACATCGGTGTAGCGCACCACGCTTGAGCATTTGTTCGTCTGCAGCTGGCCGACAAAATGCCAGGTGAGACCGCTCACGCCGAGGCGGGCACACGCAGCGGCCTTGGCCGCGGCCTCCTGATCTCTGTTCTCCCCCACATCCGTCACGCCGAGTTCGCTCAGCAGGCGGACGTCGGACGCAGGCTGGGTCTTGGTGATCGCGATCATCGTGATCTCGCTCACCTTCCGGCCCGCGCCCTCGCAGGAAACGGCGATGCGGGTGCGCACCCCGGCCAGCCGCGCCGCGATCTCGTCGCGGCGCGCGTCGGTGCTGCCTGGCACTGGCGGCTGGGTCACGTAGCCATCATGGCGCGAGCCAGACAAGGGCGGCGAGCCGCCCGGTGCGGCCATCGCGCCGGTAAGAGTAGAGGTCCCGCTCCTCGGCGGTGCACCGGCTGTCGACCCGCAGCTGGCGCACTCCTAGATCGGCTAGCTGCGCGGATATCCCGGCGCGAAGGTCGAGGCCAGGCGTGCCGGCCCGGGTGACGCAGCCAGCTCCTGGAACCGCGGCTGCCACGTTGTCTCGCATTTCCCGGGGTACCTCGTAGCAGCCCCCGCAGATCGCGGGGCCGATCACGGCGCACATCCTGGCCGGATCGGCGCCCGCCTCGCTCATCGCGCGCACGAGTGCCGGGACGACACCGCGAGCCGTCCCCTGGCGTCCCGAATGCGCGGCTCCGACGATTCCCGCGTCCGGGTCCGCGACCAGGACGGCCGGGCAGTCGGCGGACAAGACGCACAGCGCGAGCTCGGGCACTGACGTGAAGCTTGCGTCGCGGGTCGGGTCGGGATCCACCGGCGGCTGGCGTCCGCTCTCCGATTCCGCCGGATCCGTCACGTGACCGACGTCAACGCCGTGTACCTGACGCATCCAGATCATCCGGACCGGCGTGAGCCCGCAAGCTGTGGCTACCAGCTTGCGGTTGCTCGCGACCGCATCCTCGCTGTCGCCTGACCCCGTGCCCATGTTCAGCCAGTCATAGGGCGGCTGGCTGATGCCGCCGCGACGGCCGGTGAACGCGGCGTGCACCCCGGGCCCCAGCGTAAACTGCCGGACCGCCACGTCATGCGGCACCGCCGACGCGACGAGCGCATGTTCGGCCAGGCCGTTCACGGGCTGGCCGACTGGGCGCGAGGCGCCTGCGGGTCCTACTGGCTTTACTGGCCCCGCGGGCCGCCCGCTCACTTGAGGAAATCGGGCACGTCGAGGTCGTCGTCCTCCTCGAAGACCACTGGCCGACGCCGCGTGCTGGGGACGTCAAAGACACGGCCCGCCGCGATGGGGTCGAGCCGACCGGGCGTTGCCACATGCTGACGCACGGGCTCAGCGGGCTGGGGGGCGGCCAGTTCGGCCACGTCGTCTTCGAGCTGGGTGGCGTCGACTGGGTCTGCTTGCACGTCCGGCTGAGTCGGCACCGGAGCATGGCCGTTCTGCTCGCTCAGCGAGGAATCCACGCCGACTACCGGATCGGGCACCTGGTCGGGCGCCCGGTCGGCCAGCGATTCGGCGGCAGGCTCGGCCTGCACTGCGGGCACGTGGTTGGGTGCTGCACCGGTCGCAGCGGTATGACCGCCGCCGTTACTCACCGCAGCATGCCCGTTCGCCTCGCGACGTCCGGCAATTACCTGCGCCACCTCGGGCCTGGCTCCTTGTGCCGCCCTGGGGTCACCCAGACCCGCTGCGATCACGGTGACGCGTACCTCGTCACCGAGTGCGTCGTCAATGACCGCCCCGAAGATGAAGTTGGCGTCTGGCGCCGCGGAATTGGACACCAGCTGGGCCGCTTCGTTGATCTCGAAGAGGCCCAGATCGGAACCGCCCTGGATGGACAGCAGCACCCCGTGCGCACCATCGATGCTGGCCTCGAGCAGCGGGCTGGATATCGCCATCTCGGCGGCGGCGACCGCGCGATCGTCGCCCCGGGCCGAGCCGATTCCCATCAGCGCAGAGCCGGCGCCGGACATGACGGACTTCACATCGGCGAAGTCGAGGTTGATCAGGCCGGGCGTGGTGATCAAGTCGGTAATCCCCTGGACGCCGGAGAGCAGCACCTGGTCCGCGGCCTTGAACGCGTCGAGGACGCTGACCTGCCGGTTAGAGATAGACAGCAGCCGGTCGTTAGGTATCACGATCAACGTGTCCACCTCCTCGCGGAGCCGTTCGATGCCCGCTTCGGCCTGAGCACCGCGACGCTTGCCCTCGAAGCCGAACGGACGGGTCACGACGCCGATGGTGAGCGCGCCGAGCGAGCGGGCCACATTCGCTACTACCGGTGCGCCGCCGGTGCCGGTCCCGCCGCCCTCACCGGCGGTGACGAACACCATGTCGGCTCCCTTGAGGACTTCCTCGATCTCCTCTCGGTGGTCCTCCGCGGCTCTGCAGCCGACATCCGGGTTCGCGCCCGCTCCCAGACCTCTGGTGAGTTCGCGGCCGACATCGAGCTTGACGTCCGCATCGCTCATGAGCAGCGCTTGGGCGTCGGTGTTAATCGCGATGAACTCGACGCCTTTAAGTCCTTCTTCGATCATCCGGTTTACGGCGTTGACGCCGCCCCCGCCGATTCCGGCGACCTTGATGACCGCCAGATAATTCTGCGGTGCTGCCACGAGGAAGGACCCTTCCGCTCGTATACCCCTGTCGCATTCCCTGCCGCATTTCTGCGGGCTCCACGCCGCTCATCTCGGGAAACCTGGACGCCGACGACCAGCCTCAATACGCCGCCAGAGACCTCGGCCGACCACGTTCCGCGGTTTACCCGGATGAACTTTAACCCTCAAGTTGAGATTTAGACTTATGTCAACCTGGCGATTGCTAAGGACAGTAGGGTCGCCCGAAGGCCGGGTCAACTAACCGGCCATCAACCAGTCCGGCGTGTCGCGATTGACGTCCCCGCGAACTGCGGCTTGGACGCTCGCGGATCGCGGCTTGAGACGCTCGCGGATCGCGGCTTGAGGACCTCGCGGATCGCGGCGGCTTGGGAGACTCGCGGACCTCAGCCAGTTACCGCGGTTCCCGGCGCACTGACGTCGTAGTAACGGGCATGCGTGCGCATCAGGATGGCCAGCTCCCGCGCCTTCTGCGCGGTCTGGCCGCTGCTACCCCAGTCAACCGTTACCCCACTCGACAGGTGCAGCGTGACAGAGTCCGCGTTCGGGACCGTCACCGATTTCACCAGGCGCGCGATCCGAGACGGCAGTTCCCGCATGACGGTCGCCGCGGCATGCACCCCAGGGTTGCCGAGCATCGGGCCGTCCGGGGCGAACAGCGGGATCCCTGGCGGCTCCTTCGGCGCCTGCCGCACGACCACACCCGAGGGGTCGACGAGGTCGAAGCCGGTTCCCGCGCGAACTGCCAGGGCAGCTCGCCTTTCCTGGACGGTAATTACTATCCGATCCGGCCAGTCCCTGGTCACCTGCGCGGACTGCACCTGGGTGATGCGATCGATCCGGCTGGCCACGACTGCCGTATTCACCCGCACGAGCGGCAACCCCTCCGGGATGCCGGCGACGGCGAGCACCTCGGACTTCGGCACCAGGTGGGTGCCGGTAATCTCGACCGACCGCACGACCAGGAAACGCGAGCCGAGCAGCGCCCACGCCGCGGCCGCTATGACGCCGAATATCGCGAGCAGGAAGAACGCCGCTCTCCACCGGTTGTTCCTGCGGTTCGCCAGAATGTCGGCCACAGGCTCGGCGGGAGTCCTGGCCGCAGGCGTGCCGGGAGCATCACCCACAAGAGTGCCGGGAGCATCACCCGCAGGCCTACCGGGAGAATCGGTAGCGCCCCTTCCCGGCCCGCCTGGCGCGCCGCCGCCACCGGCAGTCGGCCCGCCATCCCCGCCCGTCGGCCGGCCGGTCACCCGTCCGCCCCCTTGCCCGCGCGAAGCGCGCTGACCAGGAGCGGCCCGAGGGTCGTCACGTCACCTGCGCCCATGGTCAGCACGACGTCGCCAGGCCTCGCAGCCTCGACAACGGCCTGCGGCACCGCGCGGGTGTCAGGCAGGTAGCGCGCCGTCCGCTGCGGCGGCACGGCATCGACAATGAGCTGCCCGGTCACCCCGGGCTCTGGATCTTCTCGTGCCGCGTAGACATCGAGCACGAACGCCAGGTCGGCCAGGCCAAGCGCCACCCCGAACTCGGCCGCGAAGATGCGCGTCCGGCTGTACAGGTGCGGCTGGAAGACCGCGATGACGCGTCCGTCGCCCGCGATCTCGCGTGCCGCGCGCAGATCGGCCGTCAGCTCGGTGGGGTGGTGCGCGTAGCTGTCGAGCACGCGAACGCCGGCGCCCTCGCCCTTGGGCTCGAGCCGGCGGAGCGCGCCACGGTAAGCGGCGAGCCCCTCGGCGGCGTGGCGCCAGCTAACCCCCAGCTCGACAGCGGCGGCGAACGCGGCGGCCGCGTTCAGCGCGTTGTGCCGCCCGGGCACCGCGAGCTCGATCCGCTGCTCACCTGGGCCGCCAGGAAGCTGCGGGTTCGCCGTCACGGTCAGGCCGATTCCCATCCCGCGCGGCTGCACGCCGGTCACCAGGTAATCCGCAGCCGGTGATTCGCCGTAGCTGAGCACCCGAAGCGGCAGATCACCGACGGCGGCGGCCAGCGACCTGGTGCCCGGATGGTCCGCGCAGACCACCAGCAGGCCGCCGGGTGAGATCCGGCGGCAGAACGCCACGAAGGTGTCTTCGATCTCTTCCAGGCTGGCGTAGTTGTCGAGGTGGTCGGCCTCGATGTTGGTGACGATCGCGGCGTCGGGCGAAAGCAGCAGGAACGAGCGGTCGCTCTCATCCGCCTCAGCGACGAATGTCTCGCCGTCCCCCCAGGCGGCGCCGAGCCCGGTCCCGGTCAGCACGCCACCGATGGCGTACCCGGGGTCGGCACCAGACGTCAGCAGGATGGTGGTGAGCATGGCGCTCGTGGTCGTCTTGCCGTGCGTACCTGCCACGGCGACCGTACGCTTGCCGAGCATCACCGAGGCCAGCGCGGCCGCCCGGTGGATGACCCTGATCCCGCGCCTGCGCGCCTCGGCAAGCTCCGGGTTGTCGGCGCGGATGGCGGTCGAGACTACGAGGGTGTCGGCACCGTCGAGGTTGGCTGCGTCGTGTCCCACGTGCACGTTCGCGCCGAGGCAGGCAAGCGCGGTGAGCATGTCAGAGGGCCGGGAGTCGCTACCCGACACCTGGATGCCCCTGGCGAGCATGATCCGCGCGATCCCCGACATGCCGGCTCCGCCGATGCCCGCGAAGTGGACCTTCCCAAGCTGGCCTACGGGTATCGCGGCTGCCGTGGCCGCCGCGTGCCGGGTGGCACCCGGAGGAGCCGCGGCGTCCTGCCCGCTCATCGGCTGCCTGCGATGATGCTGAGTACCTCGGCGGCCAGCCGGGTGTCCGCGTCCCGCCTGCCCAGCCCGGCGGCCGCCCGGGACATGCCTGCGACCCGGTCAGCGTCCAGCAGGATGGGAAGAAGCGTGTCCCGGATCCACTCCGGGGTCAACGCGGCGTCCTCGATAACCAGCGCGCCGCCCGCGCGAACGATGGGCGCCGCGTTCAGCATCTGCTCGCCGTTGCCATGCGGAAGCGGAACGAACGCCGCGGGGAGGCCCACCGCTGCCACCTCGGCGCAGGTCATCGCGCCTGCCCGGCAGAGCACCATGTCGGCCGCAGCATAGGCGAGATCCATCCGGTCCAGGTAGGGCACGATCACCTGCGCCGGGCCAGCCACCGGCGGCTGTGCGTCCACGGTGGACCGCGGTCCGACGAGGTGCAGCAGTTGCACGCCGGCCTCCCGGATCCAGCCGGCCGCGCCGAACACCGCCTGGTTCAGCGATCTGGCGCCCTGCGATCCGCCGGTCACCAGCAGCACCGGCAGGTCGGGCCGGAAACCGAAATGGGCGCGGGCTTTGTCGGCGAGGTCGAGCCGGTCAAGCTCGGTAATCTCGCGACGCAGCGGGATGCCTATGTAGCGGGCATGCGGCAGCGATGCGTCGGGATTGCCGATGAACACGTGCCGGGTCAGCCGCGCGCCCAGCCGGTTGGCCAGGCCCGGCCGGGGGTTGGCTTCATGCACCACGATCGGCACCCGGCGGCGCCTGGCCGCCAGGTAAGCCGGCGTCGAGACGTATCCGCCAAACCCCACCAGTGCATCGGCGTCGGTGCGATCGAGCACCCTGGCCGCGGCGTTTACCGCGGCCGCCAGCCTGCCGGGCACCATGAACAGCTGCGGCGTCAGCGAGCGTGGCATCGGCACCGGCGGGATGGTGGCGAGCTCGTAGCCGCGCTGGGGCACCAGCCTGGTCTCCAGGCCCCGCTCGGTGCCCAGGAACGTCACCCCGATCGCCGGATCGGCCTGCCGGAGCGCGTCAGCCAGGGCAAGCGCGGGTGAGATGTGACCGGCCGACCCGCCGCCGGCCAGGACAACCCTCATCGCCAACTGCCCTCCTCGCAGTGAATGCCGATCGCGACGGGAAGACGACAGACCCGCCGGTCAGCGGGTCCTGTCAGACCCGTCTAGGTGCCAGGCCAAGCCAGCTTAGGACGCGCCGCGGGCCGCTCTCCCCCTGAGCGGCCAGGGCTTCTCGCGCCCCAGGCTCACGCTTGGCGAACGACATCAGCATGCCGAGCGCGGCCATGGTCACCAGCAGCGAAGATACGCCCTCTGAGACCAGCGGGAGCGGTACCCCGGTAATCGGGAACACCCCGATGACCGCACCGATGTTCACAACCGCCTGGACCACGATCCATGCGGTGGCGCCCGCCGCGGCGAGCTGCATGAAGGTGTCCTCGACCCGGCGGGCGATGCGCAGTCCGGCATAGGCAAGGCCGCCATACAGCGCCGACACGCACAGGGTGCCGACCAGCCCTAGCTCCTCGCCGATGATGGCGAAGATGTAGTCGGTCGTGGCGTTCGGCACCCAGCCCCACTTCTGCCTGCTGGCGCCGAGACCGACCCCAAACCAGCCTCCCGAGCCGACCGCGTACTTGCCCTGGATGCTCTGCATGTTGGTACCGACCGGGTTGGCCTGCGGATTCATGAAGCTGGTCAGGCGCTCAAGCCGGTAGGGCGCGACGATGATCAGCATGAGCATTATCAGGCCCATCAGGCCGAGCATCCCCGCGAACAGCCGGCCCGGCGTGCCGATGACCCACAGCAGCGCGAGGAAGATGGTGAGTAGCACGAACGTGGTACCCAGGTCATCGCCGAGCATCACGAGCAGGCAGATCAGGCCGGCGCCAGGCATCAGCGGCATCATCAAGTGCCGCCACTCGGTCAGCTGGCCGAGCTTCTCCTTTCTTGCCAGCAGATCCGCTCCCCATAGCACGAAGGCGAACTTGGCAAGCTCGGATGGCTGGAGCTGGAGTGGCCCAAGCTGGATCCAGCGGGAGGCACCGCCAGATACCACGCCCACGCCCGGTATCAGCGTCAGCAGCAAGCCGAGTACCGAGATGACAAGCAGCGGGTAGGCGGCAGCACGGAACAGCCTCGGCGACGAGCGCGCCGCAAACCACATGATCGGCAGGCCGAGCGCCACGCCGAGCAACTGCTTCTGGAAGTCCCGGTACGGGGGCTCGCCGCTGACAATCGCGGAGGCCGACGAGGTGGACAGCACCATGNNCCATGACCAGGCCGAGCGCGAGAAGCAGGGCGGCGATCCCCATGATCAGATAGTAGGACAGCAAAGGGCGGCTGAGCAGCGCGGACCAGGCGGCCAGCCGCTCCCGCGGCACCAGGCCGCCGATCGGGGCCCCGTCGCTCGCCGCGCCGCGGCCACCGCCGCC
>PMSU01000025.1 GCA_003168255.1 Actinomycetota bacterium | reverse complement strand
AACCTGCCGCGCCGGAACCTGCTGTGCCGGAATCCGCTGCGCCGCCAGGACGGCGACGAGAGCACTCAGATCAGGAACCTGGAACCGGGCAGGCACCGGCCCGGCCGCGTGCTCTGGCTGGTCTGTCCTGTTCACCCAGCAGAAGTCGAGGCCGGCCGCGTGCGCCCCGGCGCCATCGCTCGGCCCCGAGTCGCCGACCACGAGCGCGCGCACCGTGGCGGCCCCCGCCTGGTCTAGCGCGCGGTGCAGCAGCGCGGGCTGCGGCTTGCGGTACCCCACCTCGGAGGAGATCACCACCCGCTCGAAGAACCGGCGCAGCCTGCACCGGCTGAGCTTGGCGTGCTGCACGGCGGCGATCCCGTCGGTGACCAGGACGAGCGTGGCCAGCCGGCGCAGCGACCGCAAGGCCGACCTGGCCTCGGGGAACATGGTCACGCAGCGGCCGAGTTCGGCCTCGAACCTGGCGACCACGGCCGACAGCGATGCCGCCGTCTTCACCTGCTTGAGCAGCCGCGCGAACCGCTCCACCCGCAGGTCGTCGAGGTCGAGCTCAGCCCGCCGGTACGCGGCCCACAGCTCATCGTTGCAGGCATGGAACGCGGTGGCGAACTCGCGGAAAGTGGAATGTCCGCTAAAGAACTCCGCGTGCAGCGCGGCCAGCGCGGCAGCCTCGGTCCGGGCGTAGTCGACGACGGTCCCGTCCAAGTCGATGAGCAGAACCTGGTATCCGTCGTCTGGGCTCACATAGTTTCCGGTGCGGGTATGGCGGACAAGATGGCGCCCACCTTATCCGCATCGGCGATGTACAAATGAGGCACATCGACATATACCCGCATTGGACCACACGGAAGCCCCAGGACCGTAGCAATATCTGCCTGCACATCACGGAGGGGTAGGTAGTTGAGGTAGGAGGTGTAGGCGTTCTGCGACCGGAACACCGCGGACATCTGCAACGCTTCCCGCCTGGCCCGGAAGGCGAGGCCGGTCAGGCAGGGCACCGCGTCGGGACATTCACCGGGACCGGTGAGGGAGATCCAGCCGCTCTTGGAGTAGGGCCGCTGGGTGAGCAGCTGCCTGACCCAGGCCAGCTGGTCCACGCCCTGGAAGTCCCGCAACCGCGCGCCGTAGCTGTACTTGAAGGGCGCGCAGACACTCGTGGTCGTGAACTTGCGGGTATAGAGCTCCACCGCGGAGGCTTCCGCGAACCTGCTGATCAGCGGATCGGTCCAGTCCAGCCAAGTCATCTCGAACAGCACCGGTGGCCCCTCCAGTACCGGGCCCCGGTCATCGTCGGCGAGCTCAGCCGCGTCGGTCACGTGACGCATCAGCGCGACCCACGCCTGCCCGCAGGTAGCCCACTGACGCATCACCTCACCGCCGCTCCCTGCGGTTGGGCGGCCAACTGCGGCACCCCGGCGGGTAACCGCGCCGGGACATCACGTCTCCACACGAGGGAAGCCAAGCGGGTTGGCCGGCTCCTTGCGTCGGCGCGACACATTCGTGCGGATGTAGTACACGCTGAACAGCAGCATCGCGATGGTCGCTGTCCCGAACACGATGAGCAGCGGGGCGGGCCGCACCCGGGCAAGGCCGACCATACCGACCGTGATGTAGCCGGCCTCCAGCGTCGCCAGCACGATGGCGTTGATCCCTGGCCAGCTCAGCGGGGCAAAGGAGTCAGGATAGCTGGGATCCACCGGGAGGTTGGGGCTCCATCCCCTGGCGGCGAACTCGCCGCGAAGTTCGCGTGCGTAGAGCAGCCGGAAATTGTTCATCGCCCGGGCTGTCCGCACGTGCGTGATGCTCGCCTCGATCATGCGCAGGTAGGGCAGGATGGCGAGCACGCCAAAGGCCGCCAGCAGCCCGAACAGGTAGCCAGGCAGGTGCTCCCAGGAGGTGAGCCAGGCCGCGGGCACGACCTTCGCGCTGACCAGCGCGATCGTCGCGGCGAACGGCGCGGCCAGCAGGCTGAGCGCGAACCGAACCATCACCAGGCACTCGCCCGCCGCGGCGATATAGACCTGATACTCGCCCTGGAAGTCGGTCATCAGCAGCGTGAAGAAGTCCCCGGGCTTGATACCCGCCGGGACGGCAGGGGCGGCCCCGGCGGCGGATCCGGAGAACCCGGACGTCTCAGCCGTCCCGGAAGGCCCGGACACGCCGGAGAACCCGGGGGTACCTGCTGACCCGGCGGTCGCAGATACCCCGGACACAATCTGGGACACGCCCGCAGGCCCATCGTTTTCCGTGCGCCCAGCGGCTCCGCCGGCCTCGAGGTCAAACGAGGCCTTGGATGGACCGGAAACCCCCGAGGCCACGGCCACCTTCCGGGCGATCGCGGCTCCCGATACCCTTCGTGCCACTTGAGAGCGCGGAGGAACCCTCCGCATAGGCTTCCCAACTGCTCGCAAACTTGGCCACTTCGGATACGCCCAGTATCTGTCATCCAGTAACTGATTGTGTGCGAAGCGTGCCTGAAGTGCACTGGGATAGCTATTTGTAACCGAGTCGACACGATTAATGTAACCGGATAGATACGTCCATATCGGCCGCGGCGGCCGCTAGTCCTTGGTCTCGAGCCAGCTCATAAGCGGCCGCAGGGTGGCGCCCACCTGCTCGATCTGCTCGGACTGCTCGGCCTCACGTCGCTTGAGGAAGGTCGGCTTGCCCGCGTCGAATTCCTCGACGAGCTCCTTGGCGAACGTGCCATCCCGGATCTCGGCGAGTATCTGGCGCATCTCTGTCCGCGTCCGGTCGTCGACGATCCGCTTGCCGCGGGTGTAGCCGCCAAACTCCGCGGTGTCGGAGACCGACCAGTACATCTTGGAGATGCCGCCCTCGTACATGAGGTCAACGATCAGCTTCATCTCATGCAGGCACTCGAAATAGGCGACCTCCGGCTGGTACCCGGCCTCGACCAGGGTGGCGAAACCGGCCTTGATCAGCTCGGCGATCCCGCCACAGAGCACCACCTGCTCGCCGAACAGATCCGTCTCGGTCTCCTCGGTGAACGTGGTCTTCAGCGCCCCCGCCCGCGTGCCGCCGATCGCCTTGGCGTAGGAAAGGGCAAGCGGCCAGGCGTTCCCCGACGCGTCCGCCTGCACCGCGACGAGCACGGGTACTCCCCTGCCCTCGGCGAATTGGCGGCGGACCAGGTGCCCCGGCGCCTTCGGTGCCACCATGCACACGTCCACCCCATCGGGGGGCTCGATCAGCCCGTAGCGGATGGACAGCCCGTGCGCGAAGAAAAGCGCGTCGCCCTCGACCAGGCTGGGCCCGATCTCGTCGGTGTACAGGGCGCGCTGTAGGTGGTCAGGAACCAGGACCATGATCAGGTCCGACTCCTCGCAGGCCTCGCGCGGGGTCGTGACGCGGAGCCCCTCGGCCTCGGCGCTCTCGATGCTGCGGGATCCCTCGAGAAGCCCGACGCGCACGTCCACGCCCGAGTCGCGGAGCGAAAGCGCATGAGCGTGACCCTGACTCCCATATCCGAGCACGGCGACGTGACGCTGCTGGATGAGTCCGAGGTCGGCGCCGTCGTCGTAAATGATCTCTGCCACTTCGAGTTCTCTTTCTAGTCGGTTGTCACGCACTGCGTTCGACGGGGCGCAGCGCACGGTCGGTGATTGACCTGCCGCCGCGGCCGACGGCCACCATGCCGGACTGCACAAGTTCCTTGATTCCGAACGGCTGTAGCACCTTGATCAGCGCTTCCAGCTTCTCCTTGTTGCCGGTGGCCTCGACGGTGACCGCATCGGTCGCCACGTCCACCACCTTGGCGCGGAACAGCGCCACCGTCTCGAGAACCCGCGACCGGGTCTCCAGATCGGCCCGGACCTTGACCAGCATCAGCTCGCGCTGGACCGCTGAGGCCGGATCCAGCTCCACGATCTTCAGCACGTTGATCAGCCTGTTCAGCTGCTTGGTCACCTGTTCCAGCGGACGCTCCTCGCAGTTCACCACGATCGTCATCCGGGAGATCTCCTCGTGCTCGGTCGGCCCGACCGCGAGCGAGTCGATGTTGAACCCGCGGCGGGCGAACAGCCCGGCGACCCGGACGAGCAAGCCAGGCTTGTTCTCCACCAGCACGGACAGCGTATGCCTGGTCATGTTCTGCTCCCTGCTGCGTCAACTGCCGCGGTCATTCCGTCACGTCCCAGTCCGGTGCCATGTCGCGGGCCACCTTGATGTCGTCGTTGCCGGTGCCCGCGGCCACCATCGGCCAGACCATCGCGTCCCTGTGCACGATGAAATCGACCACGACCGGCCGATCGTTGATCTTCATGGCCTCCTCGATCACCGCGTCCACCCGGTCGGGCGTCTCGCAGCGGATCCCGGCGCAGCCGTAGGCTTCGGCGAGCTTGACGAAGTCGGGCACCCGCGTCCCCGCTGACGTGGGCTGATCCTGCCGGGAGTGCAGGTCGGTGTTGGAGTAGCGCCCGTTGTAGAAGAGCGTCTGCCACTGCCTGACCATGCCGAGGTTGCCGTTGTTGATGATGGCCACCTTGATCGGGATTCCCTCCAGCGCACAGGTCGCGAGCTCCTGGTTGGTCATCTGGAAGCAGCCGTCCCCGTCGATCGCCCACACGCACGTCTGCGGACAGCCCATCTTGGCTCCCATGGCGGCGGGCACGGCGTAGCCCATGGTGCCGAGCCCGCCAGAGTTCAGCCAGGTGGCCGGGTTCTCGTAGGAGATGAACTGAGCTGCCCACATCTGATGCTGGCCGACGCCCGCCACGTAGATCGCCTCCGGCCCGGCGATCTTGCCGATCCGCTCGATCACGTACTGCGGCGCGAGCGAGCCGTCCTGCGGCTGCTCGTATCCCAGCGGGTAGGTGCGGCGCCAGTGGTCGAGCTGGGCCCACCACTCGGTCAGGTCGCCGGCCTGCCCAGCCTCGTGCTCGCTGGCGACGGCGGCAATGAGCTCGGTGATCACCTCACGGCAGTCTCCGACGATGGGCACGTCGGCGTGCCTGTTCTTGGATATCTCGGCCGGATCGATGTCCGCGTGCACGACCGCCGCGTCGGGCGCGAAGCTGTCCAGCCTGCCGGTCACCCGGTCGTCGAACCTGGCCCCGAGCGCGACGAGCAGGTCCGCCTTTTGCAGCGCGCCGACCGCCGCCACGTTGCCGTGCATGCCGGGCATGCCAAGGTGCTGGGGGTGACTGTCAGGGAAGGCGCCGCGCGCCATCAGCGTGGTGACGATCGGGGCGCCGGTAAGCTCGGCAAGCTGCCTGAGCTCGCGGTGCGCGCGGGCCTTGATGACGCCACCGCCCACGTACAGCACCGGCCTGCGAGCGGACGCGATCAGCCGGGCCGCCTCCCGCACCTGCCGCGAGTGCGGCCTGGTCACCGGGTGGTACCCGGGCAGGTCGAACGGGACGGGCCAGCGGAACTCGGTGGTTGCCTGTAGGGCGTCCTTGGAGATGTCCACCAGCACCGGTCCAGGCCGGCCCGTCGAGGCCAGGTGGAACGCCTCCCCCATGGTGCGCGCGATGTCACCCGCGCGGGTGACGAGGAAGTTGTGCTTGGTGATCGGCAGCGTGATGCCGGAGATGTCGGCTTCCTGGAAGCCATCGGTGCCGATGAGGGAGCTGGGAATCTGGCCGGTGATAGCCACCAGCGGCACGGAGTCCATGTAGGCGTCGGCGATCGGCGTGACCAGGTTCGTCGCGCCCGGGCCTGAGGTGGCCATGCACACGCCGACTCGCCCGGTGGCCTGCGCGTAGCCGGTAGCGGCGTGCCCGGCGCCCTGCTCGTGCCGGACCAGGATGTGCCGCACCCGCTCGGAGTCGAGCAGCGGGTCGTAGGCAGGCAGGATCGCGCCGCCGGGCAAGCCGAACACGATCTCCGTACCGAGCTGCTCGAGCGCCATGATGAGCGCCTGGGCGCCGGTGACCTGCCGCGGCAGGACCGCCGGCGCGGCGCCGGACGGCCCGGCCTGGGCCGGCGCGGCGCCAGCATGCTGCCCGGGGACGGCCGGAGCCCCGTTCGCTGGCGCCGAGGGCGAGGCGGCAGCCTGCCGGGACCCAGCCGGGCCCCCGTTCCCTGGTACCTGGGGGGTGCCGGTGACCTGCGGCGTGCTCACCGACGGGACCGCGTCGCGCGCGATCCCGGGTGCTGCGGCCGCGCTCGCCCTTGCGGCGAGGTCGCGCGGGCTGGGGGCGTGACCTGCTGGCGTCGTCTGCTCGGTCATCGGACGGCTTCCTTATCGGCGGTTCACGGCAACAAAAAACCCCTCGCGCCGGGTGGCGATCGAGGGGAGCGCGCGGGCAGCTGACTTGTCAGCGACCCACGCGCTGTCCAAGTACGAAAATTAGGCTGCGATGCACGTGACCTACGATGACTCTCCTTACAGTCCGTGTCAACTTCCGTGCAGTTGTGTCTCAGATACCGAGACAACAGCCTCGGCCTCCGCGTCCGGCGGGGCCGAGCCGCCGCCGGGCAACGTCGCCGCGGCGGTGATGAGGGACTCCACCTCCGCGGCCGCCATCGGGGCGGCCACCAGGTATCCCTGGCCCAGCCCGCACCCCATGTCCCTGAGCATGCCGAGCTGTAGCGAGCTCTCGATGCCCTCCGCCACCACGCTGATGCCCAGGTCATGGCTGAGCTGGATGATCGTGCGGACCAGCAGCGTCAGCGTCTCGTCCTCACCCAGGCCCGCCACGAACGAGGGATCGATCTTGATGATGTCGACCTGGAGCTGGCGCAGGTAGGCAAGCGAGGCGTAGCCGGTGCCGAAGTCGTCGATCGCCAGCCGCACGCCGGCCCGCCGCAGCTCGCCGAGGTGCTCGACGACCCGGCTGGTGGCCTCTACCAGAACGCGCTCATTCACCTCAAGCGTCAGAGCCTCCGGCGGCAGCCCGGCGTCGCTGAGCGCGGCAAGCACAGACTCGGGGAAATGCTCCGCGCTGACCTGCCGCTGCGAGAAGTTCACCGACACGCTCATGTCCGCGGCGGTGCGGCCCCACTTGGCTGCTTGTGCGCAGGCCTGACGCAGCACCCAGTCGCCGAGCGGCACGATGAGGCCCGATTCCTCCGCGACGCCGAGGAACTCCCCGGGCGGGACCGCCGCGCCGCCGCGCCACCAGCGGACAAGCGCCTCGGCGCCGCTGACCCGCGAGGTGGCCAGCTCCACCACCGGCTGGTACTCCACGACGAGCTGACCGTCGGTGATGGCTCGCTGAAGGTCGCTGGTCAGCTCGAGCCTGCTCACCACGTCCTTGTGCATCTGCGCGGCGAAGACCTCCACCCGGCCTCCACCCGACTCCTTGGCCCGGCCCATCGCCACATCAGCATTCCGCAGCACGAATCCCGGCGGATCGGAGCCAGCGAACGCGACACCCACGCTGGCCGTCAGGGAGATATCCCGCCCTGCAACCCGGAACGGCCCGGCGGTAACGCTGGCCGCCAGCCGTTCGGCTAGATCTACGATTTCTTGTGCGCCCGCGGCTTCCTCGACGAGAACCGCGAACTCATCGCCGCCCCAGCGAACCACGGTCTCGTGCGGCGGTACGGCGGCGCGCAGCCGCCGCGCGGCCTGGGCGATCAGCAGATCGCCGGCCCGGTGGCCGACCGAGTCGTTCACCGCGGTGAAGCCGTCGAGGTCCAGGAAGATCGCGCCGGCCTGACCACCGCGACGGTGCGCCTCCTGGTCCGGCTCGGCGGGCCGGCCGAGCGCTGATGCTGCGCGTTCCTCCAGGTAGGCGCGGTTTGGCAGGCCGGTGAGCCCGTCGTGATAGGTGAGGTGCGTCACCTGCCTGCGCAGCGCCACCTGATCGCTGACGTCGCGAGCGGTGACGAGGAGCTGATCCGATCCGGCCGGATCCCGGTACGGCGACACCGTCGCCTCCACGTGCCGCCAGGTGCCGTCGGCAGAGCGCACCCGGCACGGGAACCTGCCAGGAAGTCCCGACTGCCTGCCGAGCGCCTCGATCACGGCCTGCCTGCTGCCCGGCCGGTCCTCCGGATGGACGGAATCGTCAAGCCGGGTACCGGGCAGGCTTTCCGGCGAGTACCCGTACTCCGCGACCGCCGGGCTGGCGTACTTGATAACCCCGTCGAGCTCGCAGACGAGCACGACATCGCTGGTGAGCTCGGCAAGATCATGGAAGCGCTGCGCCGACTCGAGGGCGGCCCGCGGTCCAGGCTTGCCACCGACCACCAGGCCGAATACCCGCGCGGCCAGTGCGAGCACGGCCACGCTGGCCACCACGATCAGGGCCGGCGAGCCGTGCCCGCCGGCCAGCGCCCAGCCGCACCCGACCAGCGCCGCGAGGGCGGCCGCGATTGATGCGACAGCAGCTGCCCCCGGCAGGTTTGCCGTATGACCGCCGCCCGCCGACTGCCGTCCGGCCAGCCACGGGGTGAGGCTCAACACGCAGAACGCCGCAATCAGGATTATCTGCTGCGCGGCGCCAGGTCCGGCGCCATTCAGCCGGGCGCTGACGCCCAGCGCGTCGCTCACCGTCACCAGCAGCACGGCGGCTACCGGCGGCACGGCTTGGCGTCCCGCCTCCGCGACCATGGACAGCAGCAGGCCGACTGCGACGAGTCCGGCCAGCGGATGAATGAGCTGGACCGCGAACGATCCCGGGCCACCGCCGGATTTGACGTACTTGGGCCCGAACAGGGTAATCCAGCCGACCACGAAGAGCGCGGCCGCGGCAATGTAGCCGTCCGCGAGCCGCGGGATCACCGGTCGCGTCGCCACCCGCTGGCCCAGGGTCCGCCATCCGTCACTGGCTCGGGCGCTGCCCGCGGCCACCAGGGCCGCGACGCCAGCTACCGCAGCAGGGAGGGCAAGCAGCGGCGGCAGGTCAGCGAATGTCAGCCCGACTGCGACGCCGCTGAGCGGGGCGCCGAGTGCCTGCTGCGTGATGATGCCAAGGCACCAGAACGCGGCCGCTGCGGCGAACCAGAGATAAGCCAGCCTGACCCGCGCGGGCCGGCGCCGGGCAGCCAGCCACAGGGTCGCCGCGGCAGCGGCCGATGTGGCGATCCCGGCGCCGGCGAGCGCGTGCGCGGCAATGCTCATCGGTCGTCACCCGACACGCCGAGCCTCCTCATTGCGCCCACCGAACGCTGCGGGTCCAGGCCACCCGACTCGTCTCTGCACCTTCCGCCGATGTGTAACGGCCGAAGTGATGTCCTGGCCTCCAGGCTCAGGCCGGGATCGCCGGCCAGGCCGGAGACGTCTCGCTGCTGGCGTTGAATTTCACTCTACGTACCGAAGGTCACACTTCGGTTGAGGTAGGGCCTACAGCCGGAGACAACTGAGTTGGCTGAACACAGGGCATAACGTGGCAATTGGTTCAGTTCACCACGCTGGCTGCCGGGTTGCGGCGACCGTCGCTCTCCGTGATCGACGAGCCGCCGACGGCATCTGCTATTCGCCGAGGATCCGGGCCTTCTCAGCGGCGAACTCAGCATCAGTGAGGACACCTTTACTGTGCAGCTGACCTAGGTGGGTCAGATCGTTGATGCGCTCCGCATCGGGCGATGACGGCTGGCTTTGCGTTGCCGGGCTTGGGTCCCGGGTGATGTTCACCGCATCGGTCGCGAAGGTGCGGGTCGCCCCGCGGGCGCTGGCCATCGGGGCGGGCTCGCCGGTGCCGCCCTTGTGGCCCTGGCCGACGTCGATCGTGACGCGCTTGCGATTGTAGGGGCTGACCGAGACATTCACCGTCGAGCCCTCCCTGATCCCGGCAGCACAGATACTGCAGCTGGTCTCGTAAGGGTTGCCGCCAGGGACGCTCACCCGCAGGCGGTACTTGAAGACCCTAGGTGCCTCCCAGGCGAATTCGCCACTCTGAATGATCTCATTGGTCGCCTTGGCCGAAAGCACGACCGCGGTGCCGGCCTTCCCCCGCTTGAGCAACCGCCGATCGCCATTCTTGACCGCCGCCATGCTCAGGTACATGGCGTACGCGAAGGTGCCCCACCACAGACCCCCCACGACGAGGATTACGAGCACTAGCCGGACCACGGACGGCAGAGCGTGCAGGGAAACGATGGCGGCTCCCAGCGGCAAGAAGGCCAGGCACATCACTCCGAAGACGATCCAGCAGGTGAGAGATATCTTTTGTACGGTCACGACAGACCGCCTTCCCTGGCCGCAGTGGAGGGAGCCCCGGCATTCGGCCGAGAGCTTATTGGAAATCATCCGGATCCGCCGCATCCCCCCGGCCTATGGCGCCACGATCGAGCGTCATGCTGCTTCGATCCGCGGAAAGACGGGGTCTGGATCGGGGAGCCGGCCGGCCGGGCCGGCCGGCTCGCATTGGGCGGCCACCCTGGCTGCGGTGGCCGGCACGAACGGAGCGAGCTGGACCGCCAGGCAGCGGCAGGCGCGGATCGTGCCAGCCAGCACGGCATCCAGCCGGGCGGCGGCGTCGACTCGTTCTGCGTCGGGCCGTTCTGCCCCGGGCCGTTCTGCCCCGGGCCGTTCTGCCCCGGGCCGTTCTGCCCCGGGCCGTTCTGCCCCGGGCCGTTCTGCCCCGGGCCGTTCTGCCCCGGGCCGTTCTGCCTCGGCCCGTTCTGCCTTTGCCAGTTGCCACGGGCTGGCCTGTTCGATGTAGCGATTGGCCGCATCGACGATGTCCCAGGCCGCAGCCGTCGCGGCGCGGAAGTCGTAGCCCTCAAGCGCCGCGCGGATGAGGCCTGGGGCCCGCTCGCACGCGTCCGCCAGGTGCTGCGCGGCGGCCTCGAGTGACGCCTGGCCATCGCCTCCTGGCGCGCTCTCGCGGCCTTCCGTCAGATGCCGCGCGCCCGGATCCGGTGGCGCTCCGCCCGGCACCACGCCGGCCCGGTAGCGGTGCACCATGGTGACGGTCCGGCTGACCAGGTTGCCGAGGCCGCCGGCCAGGTCGGCGTTGGCGCGGGCGATGAGCCGGCCTGTCGTGAAGTCAGCGTCGCCGACCCGGGGCACCTCGCGAAGCAGCCACCACCGAACGGCATCGGTGCCGAACTCGCGCGCCAGCGCCGCCGGATCCGGCGTGCCGCCGCCGGACTTGCTGATCTTGCGCCCGTCGGTGGTCAGGTAGTCGTGCACCAGGATGTCGGTGGGCAGCGGCTCACCGGCGGACAGCAGCATCGCGGGCCAGTAAACGGCGTGAAACCGCAGCACGCCCTTGCCCGCCAGGTGCTGCCGCCGGTCACCGTGCACCCACCAGCGCTGGTATTCCTCGCCGCCGGTGCCGTAGCGCAGGGCGCTGATGTAGTTGCCGAGCGCGTCCCACCACACGTACATGACCTGGCCCGGATCGCCCGGCACCGGGATGCCCCAGCCGTGAGCCCGCTGCGTCGAGCGGGAGATACTGAAATCCTCAAGGCCCCCGGCGATGAAGGCAAGCACCTCGTTGCGACGGCCAGCAGGCTCGACCCGGAGCCGCCCCGAGCTGATCAGGTCGTGCAGCTGGCCGGTGTAGCGGGACAGCTGGAAGAACCAGTTCCGCTCCGATACGGGCTGCGGCACAGTGTCGTGCTCGGGGCAGCGGCCTGCTGCCAGCTCGGCCGGCCGGTAGAACTGTTCGCAGCCCACGCAGTAGAGCCCTTGGTACTGCTTGACGTACAGATCACCGCGGTCCGCGCAGGCCCGCCAGAGGCGCTGGGCTCCGACGAGGTGCCGCGGGTCGCTGCTGGTCTGGATGAAGTCGTCGTAGCTGAGCGCGAGCGGCCCGCGCAGGTCCGCGAACGTTGCCGCATTGCGGTTCACAAGCTCGCGGGTCGCCACCCCTTCGGCCTCGGCAGCCAGCACGTTCTTCAGCGAGTTGTCGTCGGTCCCGGTCTGGAACCGCACCTGATCGCCGAGCTGACGGTGGTGCCTGGCCAGCACGTCGGCCTGCACGAGCTCGAGCGCGAAGCCCAGGTGCGGGCGCGCGTTAACGTAGGGAATCGTGGTGCTGATGTAGATACGGGATGTCATCGGAACCTCCGGGAAGGAAACCGGGGCTCCGACCCGCACATGAATCGAGGCCCCGATGGGGGCCTCGTGCGGATGTCGTCCGCGCAGTTCAGGAGGGCCCCGCTAGCGGGGCATCATCACCTGATGCGAGAACGGTGTCATGATATTGACAATACCAGCGGCGGGCACCCAGGCCTGCAGCTAGCACCAGCGCGGCCAGGCCAGCATGGTGCCCTCCAACCGGGGAACATGCCTCGCGTGCGTTCCGATCGAAAGACCAGCCGCCAGGGCGGGCCAAAGCGACATGGCCTACGGTCTCTGATCCCGACTCCGCTGCGACGCGGCGTGATCATCTTCGTGCTGCTCCTGATCATCGAGTACCTGGTCATCCCGGAGCTCGTGGGCGCCAGCAAGGACCTGAACCTGCTGAGCCGCCTGAATGTCGGCTGGATGATCGCCGGGGTCGTACTAGAGGCAGTGTCGCTGTTCTGCTACGCCCTGCTCACCCGTGCGCTGCTGCCGCCGGCCGGGCGACCGCGGCTGTCCCGGCTGTTCCGCATCGACCTGGCAGCGGCCGCGGTGGCGCATGTCATCCCGGCCGGCACGGTGGGCAGCGCGGGGATCGGATACCAGCTGTTCACCGCGGAGGGCGTGGAGGGCACGGACGCCGCGGTGATGATGGCGACCAAGGGCATGGGGTCCACGGTCGTCCTGAACGTCCTGCTGTGGTTGTCCCTGGTGATCTCGATACCGATCGCGGGCTTCCACCCGATCTACGTGTCGGTCGCCATCATCGGCGCGGTGGCGCTGGTATTGGTGGCCGCCCTCGCGTTCGGGCTCACCCGGGGAACGGGCCGGGCAGCCAGGATCGTGCATGCCGCCGGCCGCAAGATCCCGGGCACGGACGGGGACCGGCTCGAGAGCCTTTTCCTGCGGGTCGGAACGTCGCTGACGGACCTCGTCCGCAACCGGAAGATCATGAGAGCGTCGCTGGCGTGGGCGTCGCTCAACTGGCTGCTCGACGCCGCGTCCCTGTGGTGCTTCGTAGCGGCGTTCGGCAGCTACGTGAACCCGGCCGAGCTGTTCGCCGCCTACGGGATCGCCAACGTCCTCGGCGTACTGCCCGTCACCCCGGGCGGCCTCGGCATCATCGACAGCACCGCACCCTTGCTGCTGGTCAGCTTCGGTGTTACCCGCAGCGTCGCGACCCTCGGCGTGCTCAGCTGGCGGCTGGTGAACTTCTGGCTGCCGATCCCCGCGGGCGCCGCCGCCTACGTCTCGCTGAAGGTGCCGCGGGGCGGCGGCCTGGCGGCGGCGCGCCATGCGATTTCCGACATGATGAACCGCGGGGGCGCCCGGAACGCGACGGACCAGGATCGCGACGCGGCTCCGGCCGGGGACGTTCCTGAGCGCCCGAACGGCTGAGCCGACGGAGATTCAGTGCTGGCCGAGCCGCTCCAGGATCAGCTCGCGGACCCTGGCGGCGTCGGCCTGGCCGCGGGTCGTCGTCATCACGGCCCCGAGGAGCACGCCTGCGGCGGCCGTCTTGCCGCCGCGGATCTTCTCCGCCACCTTCGGGTTGGCGGCGATTGCCTCGTCGACAGCGGCGAGCAGCGCGCTGTCGTCGCTGACGACCGCCAGGCCCCGGGCGGCGATTACCTCGTCGGGCGAGCCCTGGCCAGCCAGGACGGCGTCGAGGACCTGCCTGGCCAGCTTGTCGTTGAGTCCGCCGGAGGCGACCAGCTCGCTGACTCGGGCGACCTGGGCAGGGGTGACGGCTAGGGCGGTCAGCTCGATGCCTTCGGTGTTGGCCCGCTGGCGGAGCTCGCCGAGCCACCACTTACGTGCCTCGGCCGGCGCCGCGCCGGCCGACACGGTCTGCGCGACGAGGTCTAGCGCGCCCGCGTTACCCAGCGCGGCCATGTCCAGGTCGGACAGTCCCCACTCCGACTGCAGCCGGGCATGCCGCGCCGCTGGCAGCTCGGGCAGTGCGGCACGCAGCTCCGCCACCCAGTCCGGGGACGGGGCGATCGGCACCAGGTCAGGCTCAGGGAAGTACCGGTAGTCCTGTGCTTCCTCCTTGCTTCGACCGGCCGTGGTCGTCCCGCTGTCCTCGTGGAAGTGCCTTGTCTCCAGCACGATCCTGCGGCCGGCGTCAAGCACCGCCGCCTGGCGCTCGATCTCGTACCGGACGGCCCGCTCGACCGAACGGAGCGAGTTCACGTTCTTGGTCTCTGTCCGCGTCCCCCAGCTGCCCGATCCCCGCGGCGCCAGCGAGGTGTTCACGTCGCAGCGCAGTGACCCCTCTTCCATCCGGACATCGGAGACGCCGAGCGAGCGCAGCAGATCCCGCAGCTCGGTGACGTAGGCGCGGGCGGCGGCCGGCGCGAGCGAGCCGGTGCCCGCGATCGGCTTGGTGACGATCTCTACCAGCGGGATGCCCGCCCTGTTGTAGTCAACGAGCGAGTAGTCCGCGCCATGGATCCGCCCGGTAGCCCCGCCCTTGTGCAGCGACTTGCCGGTGTCCTCTTCCATGTGCACGCGCTCGATCTCCACCCGGAGCTGACTGGGCGGCGCGCCCTCGGGATGCACGGTGACGTCCAGCCAGCCGTCGGTGCACAGCGGCTCGTCGTACTGCGAAATCTGGAAGTCCTTCGGCATGTCCGGGTAGAAGTAGTTCTTCCTGGCGAACCGGCACCAGCCGGCGATGGAGCAGTTCAGCGCGAGCCCGATCCTGATCGTGGACTCGATCGCCGCGGCGTTTACCACCGGCAGCGAGCCCGGCAGCCCGAGGCAGACCGGGCAGACCTGGGTGTTGGGCTCGGCGCCGAAGCCGGTCGGGCAGCCGCAGAACATCTTCGAAACGGTGCCCAGTTCGACGTGCGTCTCCAGGCCGATCAACGGGTCATAGCGGGCGATCGCCTCGTCGAAGCCGACCAGTTCCGCCATGGTTTCACTCATTTCGTGCTCCTCGCCCCGGCAGCGCCCATCCCGTCCGCGGTCAGTTCCGGCGCCTCGTCCAGCAGCGGGTGCCCCCACCGCTCGCGCAGCGCGGCCTCGACCGCCGCCCCCACCCGGTAAGCGCGGTCGTCGCCCAGCACCGGCGCCATGATCTGCAGACCGACCGGCAGGCCATCGTCGGGAGCCAGCCCGCACGGCACCGACAGCGCGGCGTTGCCAGCCAGGTCGGACGGGATCGTGCACAGATCGGCCAGGTACATGGCCATGGGGTCATCAGCCCGCTCGCCGATCCTGAACGCCGTGGTCGGCGTGGACGGCGAGATCAGCACATCGACCTGGCCGAACGCGGTGTCGAAGTCTCGTGTCACCAGGGTGCGGACCTGCTGCGCCTTACCGTAGTAGGCGTCGTAGTAGCCGCTCGACAGCGCGTAGGTGCCGAGGATGATCCGCCGCTTCACCTCCGCGCCGAAGCCCTCGCCCCTGGTCAGGGACATGACCTCCTCGGCGCTGCGGGTGCCGTCGTCGCCGCAGCGCAGCCCGTACCGCATCGCGTCGAAGCGGGCCAGGTTGGACGAGCACTCACTCGGGGCGATCAGGTAATAAGCCGGCAGGGCGTAGCCGAAGTGCGGGCAGGACACCTCGATGATCTTGGCGCCGAGCGATTCGAGCAGCTCGACCGCCTCGCCGAATCTGGCGAGCACGCCGGGCTGATATCCCTCGCCGCCGAGCTCGGTGACCACCCCGATCCGCATTCCCTCGACATCCGCCTGCTGTGCCGCGGCCACCACGGGCGGCACCGGCGCGTCGATCGAGGTCGAATCGCAGGGGTCGTGCCCAGACATCGCCTCGTGCAGCAGCGCAGCGTCGAGCACCGTCCTGGCCAGCGGTCCCGGTGTGTCGAGCGAGGAGGCGAAGGCGACCACGCCGTACCTGGATGAGCCGCCATAGGTCGGCTTCATCCCGACGATCCCGCAGACCGCCGCGGGCTGGCGGATCGAGCCCCCGGTGTCGGTACCCGTCCCGAGCGGCGCCTCGAATGCCGCCACAGCGGCGGCCGAGCCGCCGGACGAGCCGCCGGGAACCCGGGTCAGGTCCCAGGGGTTGCGCGAAGGCCCGAACGCGGAGTTCTCGGTGGACGATCCCATGGCGAACTCGTCCATGTTCGTCTTGCCCAGGATGACGGCGCCCGCCTCGCGGAGCCGGCGAGTGACCGTCGATTCATACGGCGGCTGCCATCCGTCCAGGATGCGCGACCCGCAGGTGGTCGGCATGTCCGCAGTCGTGAAGACGTCCTTGACGGCGATCGGCACCCCGGCCAGCGGCCCGAGCGGCTGGCCGGCCGCGCGGCGTGCGTCCACGGCGCTCGCGGCCGCGAGCGCGATCTCGGCCGACACGTGCAGGAACGCGTGTACCCGTCCGTCCACCGCAGCGATCGCGTCCAGATGAGCCTGGGTGACCTCTACGGCGGACACTTGACCCGCCGCGATCGCGGACGCCATCTCCGCGGCCGTCATTCTGGTCAGCTCGGCAGTCATGCTCACCCCTCCGTCAGGATCCTGGGCACGCGGAACCGCTGCTCCTCCACTGCGGGGGCTGCCGCGAGCGCGGCTGCCGCACCCAGCGGGGGGACGACCACATCGGGGCGGAACACGTTGGTGAGCGGCACCGCGTGCGAGGTCGGCGGGATGCCTTCCGCGGTTACCTCCTGCACCCTGGCGACCGCGGAGATGATCACTTCGAGCTGTGCGGCGAAGTGGTCGAGCTCCTCGTCAGTAAGCGCGAGCCTGGACAGCCTGGCCAGGTGGGCCACCTCGTCGCGGGTGATAGGCATGCAGGCAATCCTAGGTGCCAGGCACCCCCGGCCTGACGCAATAAAGCAGGCCCGGGTTTGGCATGCGCCCTTTCGTCATGTTTCGGCGTTCCCGCGGGAACGCGGGGAGGCTTGGCGGGCCGCGGCGCGAACGGCGGTCCTGTGACGCCGGCGTTCCCGCGGGAACGCGGGAACGCGGGAACGCGGGAACGCGGGAAGGCAAAACGGGCCCCGCAGCGATGGTTCCAGGGTCAGCCGGTGCCAGGTGATGTTGGCGGGCCGCTGGCCACGACGGTCACGGGCCAGCCCTCCGCCCGGTCACGCCTTCAGCAGGCCAGACCGGCGGACAGCCTGGCGCCCTCAGCTGGGCTCAACTGCCCGCCAGTCATCACCCAGCGCATGCGGCTCACCCGCAACGCCCGCACACGGCGTCGGAGATGACGCTGTAGGAGAAGGGACCGCCGATACCAGGTCAAAACGGCTCATTTCAGCAAAGGCGCGCCCTTGGCGTGATGATCGATGTGAATCTACCCCCCACCGGTGGGGGGCTATGTCACATCGATCATGGCAGGTGAGGGGCAGGAGCCCAGCACGGGAAGATCATTAGCGTCGGCGGGCGGCTCAGAGGCCCGCCAGCAGGGCGGCGTGACAGTCGGGCTGGGCCGACGACGCCGGATGCGGGTCAGGCGGCGGCGGGCGGCGGGTCAGGCTGGGCCGGCGGCGCGGGCGGCGGTCTTGCGGCGCCGGCGGCGGGCGGCGGGCGGCGGCGCGGGCGGGCGGCGGTCTTGCGGCGCCGGCGGCG
>PMSU01000074.1 GCA_003168255.1 Actinomycetota bacterium | reverse complement strand
GGCAGCGGCGGGTGCGGCCGGCGAAGGCTGAGCTGCCTGCTGCGGCACAGTGGCGGGAGCCGGCGCCGCGGCAGCAGCGGGAGCGGCAGCCGCCAGCGCAGCCGCCGTTGCCTCCTCCGGCGTTACCGATGGCTCGCGGCCGCCCGTCGATGGCTGGTAGTCGGCGAAGAAGTTCCACCATGCCGGGTCTACCGAGGCCGGGTCGGCCTGGTATCGCTGGTACAGCTCATCGACAAGCCACTCGTTCGGGCCGAAGTCCGTAGCGGCCGTGATGAGCTCGGATCCCTGGCCGTCGTGGGTCGACGCGGATTTACCGTTGGCGTGCAGATTGCCTGCCGACCCGGAAAGACTCTCCGGTGCCTGCCGCGACTCAGGAGACACTGCGGACATCGCCCTCTTCTGCGCTCGAATAACCCGTCCTGACCGCATCAAGGCTACCCGTCGGCAAGGGCCGGGTGCGGCCTTCGGCCGCCGCTACGCGCCGCAACGCCGGGATGAGAACAAGCAAATGCGGGGAGAGGATTCATCGCTGCGGTGCACCTTTGCTGCCCTTCGCGGCAAATGGCTGCTGGTACGCCCGGCCTGCCATGCTTAGCATGTGCGCACGGAGGTGGGGAAACGGTGCGGGAGTTTGGCGAACTCGAGAGCGCGATCATGGATGTGATGTGGGCGGCGGATCGCCCGTGCGCCGTCCGTGAGGTGCGCGAGCGGATGAGCTATGCCCGCCCGGTTGCCTACACGACCGTGATGACGGTGATGGACATCCTGCACCGCAAGGACGTGCTGCACAGGGACAAGCACGGCCGGGCATGGCGATACTGGCCGGCTGAAGCGCGTGAGGAGCACGACGCGCGATTGATGGCGGAAGCCCTGCGTTCTGGTGGCAACAGGGTGGTCACGATGCGGCGCTTCCTCGAGCGGGTCAGCGACGACGAGATGGAGAGCCTGCGCATTGCCGTCCGGGATGTGATTCCGCGTCGCGCCGCCGCCTCGTAGGGTGTTACCCAGCGTTTGCGGCGGCCGGGCCGGAGGCAACTGACCTCCGCGCGCGACCGGTACGATCTGGGCGGCGGGAAATCCTCCTGCGTAATCGGACGTGCACTCTAATCGTGGCTGAGGGCAGTGATGAATACGACAGGCAACCCAGGGAGCGGTGAAACGGGGCCCACCGGACCCGCCGCCCCGCACGCTGGGCCCCCTGGCCACGACGTCGGCAGTCCCGATCAGCAGGGCAGCGACGGCGGCTACGGCGAGCCGCTCGGCGACTACGGCTACAGCGGCGGCTACGGATATGGGCCTGGCTACGGTGATCCCGACGGCGGCGGTGGCTATAGCTACGGGCCGGGCTACGCCGGTCCGGGGCCGGGCTACGCAGACCCCGGCGACGCAGCCGGATATGGGTATGGCGCGCCCAGCGGGGGCGAGGGTTACCGCCCGCCGCCCGGCGGTCCCGGCGAGCAGATCAATGTCGGCCAGGCGGCAGGCAATCTCGCGGGCGGACCCGCCGCCGCTGGCCCCGCCGCCGCTGGCCGCACTGCCGCCGGGCCAGGCGGCGTCGCATTCCAGCCGGTCCAGCCCGTGGTTGCCGCCACGCCTGCGCTGAAGGGTTACCCGGGAGGCCCGGGACTCGATGCCCCGGCGGATGACCAGGCCGCCCCCGCCGGACGTGAAGCGCGCGGCCTGAGCAGCCCGTCGGTCTGGCAGCACGCCCAGAAAGCCTGGCGCGAGTCGGGCGTCGAGTGGCAGCGGCCGGTCGCCGACTGGGAGCCCGCCGAGGCCGAGTGGGAGCGTGTCCAGGCAACGCCCGCCGGCCGGCACCGCGGTGGCGCCGACCAGGCCGGCTGGTCCGCGGGAGCGTCCCAGACCAAGCTGTCCGGCAAGTTCCCGGCCAAGTCCCTTGGCACCATGCCGGGGAGCGCCAAGTCCCTGGCCGGCAAGTCCCTGGGCGGAAAGTCCCTGAGCAGCAAATCCCTGGGCGGAAAGTCTCCGGGCGGCACGTCCGCCGGCGGCGCTTTCCACGTTCGCCGCGGGGTATGGCAGGCCGCCCTCGCCGTGATCGTCGTCCTCGCGGTGATCGTCGCGGCCTTCCTTGCCTTCGGCGGGAGCGGCGGCACGTCCACCGGATCCGCGGCCCTCGCGCAGTATCCGCCTGCCCGGCCGGCCGCCGCCGACTTCGGCACCAACCCCGCACAGCAGGGGCGCGGCATCTTCCAGTCGGTCAGCGGCGTGGCGGCATCGGCCGGAACGGTGGTCGCCGTTGGATCCGAGACCGGGCAGTGGATCCCCCGCGCCCAGTTCCTCGTGTCGGTCGATGGCGGGCACAGCTGGCGGCTGGCCGCCGTGCGGGCGGCAGGCGGAGCAGCGCCGTCGCCGGCCGACCAGCCGCACCTGGTCGCTGGCGGGCCAGGAGGGTGGCTGGCACTCGGATCCGGAGCGTCCTGGACCAGCCCGAATGGCAGAATCTGGACGCTGGCGGCTGGCGGCGGGATCGCACCGCTGCTGGCCGGGGATCGCGTACTCGCCCTGGCCCGGACGGGCAGCGGTTTTCTTGCCGTAGGGGAGAACGTGCCGGGAGGTAAGGCGGCCAGCAGCCCGGTTGCATGGACGTCGCCGAACGGGCTGAACTGGCAGCGGCTGAACGCGGCCAAGCTGCACCTCCCCGCACCGGGCGGGAGCGTGCTCAATATCGGCGGCGTGGCCGCCCGCGGCAGCGACGCGATCATCGACGGCGAGATCGTCAGCACGCATGGCAAGGGTAGACACCGGACTACCTCCAGATCCCTCGGCGTCTGGCAGAGCGGCAACGACGGCGCCAGCTGGGTTTCCGGGCACCTGCCCCTCGGCAGCGGCGTGAAGAACTGGATCGACGGGATCGCCGCCACCGGCTCCGGGTTCGTGGCGATCCGGCCTGGCAGCACCAAAAGGACCGGGTCTGACGCGGTCGCATATGTGTCCCCCGGCGGCGCCTACTGGACCCGCGCTGCCGCGATCACCGCGGGGAAGAAGGCCAACCTTCAGGTCACCATGGTCGGCGGAAGCGACCAGGGCGTTGCCGTGTCCGGCCGAGTGGCCGACGGCACAAGGGTGGCGTACGTGAGCACGAACGGCAGCTCATGGGGGAGCGTCGCGAACGTCGGCGGCTCCGCGGAATCGCTGGCCGGCGTCACCGTGACGACGGGTGGGACCGTAGTCGCGGGCGGCTCCACCGGCGCTGGGTCACAGGGCCAACAGCCATACCTGGTCCTGGCCGGCGCACACGCCAGCACGGTGAGTTTCGCCGGTATTGCCGGGGCGACGGGTCCGTCCCTCGATGTCACCGGCATCGTGGTGGCAGGCGGCAGGCAGATCGCCGTCGGCACCGCGAACGGATTCCCCGCCATCTGGTCCGCACGCAGCAGCGGCCACTGGACGCCGATCAGCTCTGCTGCCCTCGTCCGGCCTGGCCTCGCCGCGCTCACCGACGTGGTGCACGGCCCGTCAGGCTGGCTCGCGGTCGGCGGAGTCGTCGCCGCGGCGCCTGGCCACCCCATCATCGTCGGCTCGGCCGACGGCGCCAGCTGGCAGGCGGCGGACGGGGAAAGCGCGTTCGCCGGCCCGGGAATTACCGTCCGCCAGGCCGCGGCAGGCCGATCGGGTTACGTCATCGTGGGCCAGCAGGTCATTCCCGCCCGGACGATCAGGAAGACGACGGTGCGGCGCGGTCACAAGAAGGTGATCAGGCAGGTCATTCCGTCGCGCACCGTCGCGGCGGCCTGGTGGTCGGCCGGCCTGACCGGCTGGACGACGGCCGGCGGTGACCTGGCCGGTTCCAGCCCTCGTCAGATGACCGCGGTCACCACCGGCGGCCCGGGATTCGTGGCGGTCGGTTCGGTCGGCAAGGCGCCCGCGGTCTGGACTTCGACCGACGGCAAGCAGTGGCAGCTCATCCAGCTAGGACCCCCGGGCGGTGCGAGCGCGGCCGCGCTCCAGGATGTCGCCGCACACGGGAAAGTGATCGTGGCCACCGGCACGCAGACCACGCCGACCGGAACGACGCCGTTCGCCGAGTACTCCACGGACGGCGGCACCCTCTGGCAGCCAGCGCCGCTCACCGCACCCGGCGGATCGGCCGCCGTCACCGCGCTGACCACGGCGGGCAAGGGATTTGTCGCGGCCGGAACCGTCGGCCAGCCGGGTAACCAGCGAGTCGTCGTGTGGTCCATGACCGGCGGCACCTCGTGGAAGGCGCACGAGCCGACCGGCGCCGGGCTCAGCGGGCTGGGCTCGCAGGCGATCACCGCGCTCACGGCGTCCGGGCCGGTCCTGACCGGGGTCGGCTACACGGCCACGCCGAAAGGCGAGCAGGCAACCCTGTGGAAGGCCAGTGCAGGACCCGGCTAGAAGACGTCCAGCCTCCGGTGCTCCAGGCACGGCACCTCGGCCCTGACCCGGGCGGTCAGACGGCTGTCGATCTCGGCTACCGCCACGCAGGGGTACGGGCCGAGGTCGAGCCTGGTCACGCCCATCGGGTCCACCACCATGCTGCGGCCGACGCCGGTCGGGGCGCGGGTCGGCGGCTCATCGAGATCGGGTACCTGGTCCGCGGCCGCCACCCAGACGGTGTTCTCTATCGCCCGGGCCCGCACTAGCGTGACCCAGTGCTCCTCCTTGAACAGGCCCGCACCCCAGGCAGAAGGCAGCACGATCAGCTCGGCCCCTTGGGCCACCAAGGCGCGCGCGTGCTCGGGGAACCGCACGTCATAGCAGGTGAGGAAGCCGATCCGCAGCCCGGCAAGGTCGGCCACGACAGGCTGGCCGCCAGCCGCGACAACGTCGGATTCACGCTGCCCGAACGAGTCGAACACGTGAATCTTGCGGTAAGCCGCGACCAGCCGCCCGGTGGCATCGAAGGCGATCGTGGTGTTGTGCACCCGGCCGTCCGGGGCGGGCTCGAATATGCCGGCCACCACCGCGATTGCGAGCTTGCCGGCCGTCTCCCCGATTTCTCTTCCGAACGCGCCATCCGGCGGCTCTGCAATGGCCCGCAAATCGCTGCCGAACCGGGCCTGTGTCCCCTCCGGGAACACCGCGAGGTCGGCCCGCTGCTCGGCGGCATCGGCGAGCGCCGTCCGCACCCGGTCCAGGTTGACCGCGGGATCGGCGCTGACCGGAATCTGGCAGAGGGCGACTCGCATGCCCGAAGCGTAACCCGGGGTGCCGACATGATGTCATGGCTAGGTGAACCGACCGTTGCTCAATCGCAGGCTCGCCGGGATGGGTACCACGATCTTCGCCGAGATGTCCGCGCTGGCCGCGGAGACCGGCGCGGTCAATCTCGGCCAGGGCTTCCCCGATACCGACGGCCCGCGCGAGATCGCCCAGCTCGCGGCGGACGCGATCCTGGCCGGCCGCGGCAACCAGTATCCGCCGGGGCCGGGCATCCCCGAGCTGCGCCATGCGATCGCCTGGCATCACAAGCGCTGGTACGGACTCGACTACAACTCGGGCAGCGAAGTGCTGGTGACGGCCGGCGCGACGGAGGCGGTCGCGGCGGCGCTGCTGGCGCTTGTCGAGCCCGGCGACGAGGTCATCGCGCTGGAGCCGTACTACGACTCGTACGCGGCCTGCATCGCGATGGCCGGGGGAGTCCGGGTGCCGGTCACCCTGCGGCCGCCGGACTTCAGGCCGGACCTTGACGCGCTGCGGGCGGCCGTTACGCCGCGGACCAGGCTCATCCTGTTGAATACGCCGCACAACCCGACCGGCGCCGTGCTCACCAGGGCCGAGCTGACCGCGGTGGCCGAGCTCGCCAGGTCCAGGGACCTGCTGGTGGTCACCGACGAGGTGTACGAGCACCTGGTGTACGACGGGGAGCATGTGCCGATTGCCTCGCTGCCCGGGATGCACGAGCGCACGGTATCGATCGGCTCGGCCGGCAAGACGTTCTCCTTCACCGGCTGGAAGATTGGCTGGGTGACGGGTTCGGTCGACCTGGTCACCGCGGTCCGCACCGCCAAGCAGTTCCTCACCTTCGTCAACGGCGGCCCGTTCCAGTACGCGGTGGCCGAGGCGCTGCGGCTGCCGGACGCCTACTTCGCCGGGCTGCGGGACGATCTTCGCCGCAAGCGCGACCTGATGTGTGCCGGGTTGTCCGCGGCAGGCTTCGAGGTCTATCCGCCGGCCGCGACTTACTTCGTCACCACCGACATCCGCCCGTTCGGCGAAACCGACGGGCTGGCGTTCTGCCGGGAGCTGCCGCACCGTGCCGGGGTGGTCGCCGTGCCGAGCGTAGTGTTCTACGACGACAAGCAGGCCGGCCGTAGCCAAGTGCGGTTCGCGTTCTGCAAGCGCATGGCGGTCCTCGAGGAGGCACTCGCCCGCCTAACCCGGCTGCGCACCGGGTAACGCGCCCGGCTGCGGACCAGGTGACGTGTCCGGCTGCGGACCGGGTGACGTGTCCGGCCGCGCCACGGGTCAGCAGCCGCAGCTGTGGTGGCCGGGCTGCGCCGAGGATAGGCGTCACGGTTGTCTATAGGCCGGCGGCGAGGGGCCCCCGTGCTGCTAGGTCCCCGCCGCCGACGGACGCCGACTCCGGTCGCCGGCGTTATGGTGCTGGCCCCGGCCGGCGGCGAGGGGCCCCCGTGCTGCTAGGTCCCCGCCGCCGACGGACGCCGACTCCGGTCGCCGGCGTTATGGTGCTGGCCCCGGCCGGCGGCGAGGGCCCCCGTGCTGCTAGGTCCCCGCCGCCGGCCGCTCGCCGTAGCGCCGGTCATACCGGCGCTACGGTCCTCGGCCCGGTGTCCCAGTGGCCATGCTCGGTTTCCCATGGCCCAGGGATGCTGCCGGGCAGATTTCCCGCTCCCGCTGACGGATCGGTATCCGGCTGCCGTCCAGTGGCGGTGAAGCTAGCCTCGCTGCGCGGGTCCTGGCCGTAGGCGTCGACGCCGACCACGTGCAGGTCGAGCAGGCGGCGGACGACGTGGGCGGCCCGGCCCGGCGGCAAATCCGCCATGGTGAGGCAGGCGTCCTCCCGCCGGACGGCCCATGCCACGAGCAGGATGATGGCGGCTACCGCGCCAAAGATTGCGGCTGCGGCCACGATGAGCAGACCGAACATCATGCGCACCTCCCCTGGGTGCTTCTCTCTACTGTCTGGTCCTGGAACGGTGGGCTGCCGCTGGCGACGCTGCCGTGACTGCCTGATTCCTGCGTGGCGGGGATGTCGGTGGATGGTCTAGCCGGTTGGCCCGCGTGGTTCCTTGATCTTGATCGACCTCCCACCTATGATTCCTTTCATAGGTCTCATACCAATGAGTCATATGTTTCAAACGAGTGGCACGAGTGGAATGTCCTAACTGACGGGTTAGGTCTACCTAGCGCGACGCGCTGAGAGGCGGGCATGCCAGAGCCGAAGTACCAGCGGATCGCGGATGATCTGCTGCTCCAGATCGACCAGGGAGCGCTGCGGCCCGGTGACCGGCTGCCGAGTGAGCCCGAGCTCAGCGAGGCCTATGCCGCTTCGCGTAACACGGTCAGGCTCGCCATCGCGTCGCTGATGAACAGGGGCCTCGTGGTGCCGAGGCAGGGCCTGGGCACATTCGTAGCGGAGGAGATCATCCCTTACACGGTCCGGTTGTCGGCGGAGCAGGGATCGCAGGAGGGATCCCAGGGCGGGGCCTACGTGTCCGCGGTGAAGATGGCCGGCCGGAATCCCGAAATACTCCGCTTCGTGGTGGAGGTCCAGCACGCAGCCGACGACGTGGCGGAGCGGCTGGACATCCCGGCCGGCGAGTCGGTGGTGGTGCGCCATGCCGAGCGGCTCATTGATGGCCAGCCCTGGTCGATGCTGACTTCCTACTACCCCATGGACATCGCCAGCGGCACGCCTCTCGAGCGGGCTGGCCACATCGCCCATGGCGCCATCCGGCTACTGGCTGAGCTCGGCCACGAGCAGATCAGCTACCGGGACGAGATCACAGCCCGCATGCCTGACCTGACGGAGTACAACTTCTTCCACCTGCCCGGCGGGGTGCCCATTATTGCTGTGGACCGAACCGCCTATGACGCGCAGCGCCCCATCAGGTTCACCCGCCACATCTACCCGGCGGACCGCAACAGGATGGCCTACGACCTCGGCACCTTGCCCGACCGCTACGCCGGATTGCCAAAGCAACCGCCGCGCCCGCCTGGCAGGCCCGGATCCACGCAGCGTGCCTCGTGATCGTTGCGTAAGAGGCGGGTGCGGCCCCTGGGGCTGAGCCGTCGCCGGCTAGGAACGTGAATGTGACGTAGCCCCCCACTGGTGGTAGGCCACGCCGCATCCATTCCCCGGAACTGTCTGCCGAGCGTCGGGCAGGCACGCCCGGCAGGCACCACCTGTCCCACCTGTCCCGCCTGTCCCGGGCGTCCCTGCCATCTTCGCCGGGTCAGCCGTCGATGCCTGGTTGCTGTGGTCGGAGTGAACAGGAAACCGGCATCGATCTTGACGCCGCGGAAGCGGTCGCCCGCAATGACCCGGATGCGGACGCCGGGACGACGCCGTGCGTGCAGCAGCAGGCCGGCGGACCCGCGGCTCACTGCACGAGAGCCGCACCCGTAAGAGGCTGCTACTCGATTGGATGCCCGGATTCGTCTTCTAGCGACAACGCAGTCTTCGGGCACGACTGGACCGCGTGCCGCACCTGGCCGACCAGCGCGTCGGGGACCTCCGGCGCCAGGATGACCAGGTTGTCATCGTCGTCAACCTCGAAGACCTGCGGCACAAGGCCGGCGCACACCGCGTTCGCCTCGCAGAGATCGCGATCGACGCGTACCCTCATCGGTTGGCCGCCTTCATCGTCTTGCGCATGGCGCCACACTATCGGGGAGGCATGGGAGCAGGTGGATGCCGGACTCGCCAAGGCGGCCGAGGCTGCCAGGGGCTTCATGCCACTGCCCGAGGGCGTGGCGTTGCACGAGACCGCGGCCGCGTATGCCCGGGTCGGGCCGATCATGGAGATCGGAACCTACTGTGGCAAGTCAACGATCTACCTGGCCGCGGCGGCCCGCGCCGCTGGCCAGTTCGTGATCACGGTGGATCATCACCGCGGTTCGGAGGAAAACCAGGCCGGCTGGGAGTACCACGACCCCGAGCTGGTGGATCCGGGCACCGGGCGGCTCGACACGCTGCCGCATTTCAGGTCCACCATCGCGGCATCGGGCGTCGAGGACAGCGTCATCGCGATCGTGGGCAGGTCGGCCGACGTTGCCCGGTTGTGGCGCATCGAGCTCGGGATGCTTTTCATCGACGGCGGGCACACCGACGCCGCCGTGGTTGCTGACTACCAGGGATGGGCTCCGCACCTGGCCCGCGGCGGTGCGCTCGCCATTCACGATGTGTTCCCTGACCCCGCAGACGGTGGCCAGGCGCCCTACCGCATCTATCAGCGGGCGCTGGAGTCCGGCGCGTTCAGGCAGGTCCGCGTCGAGGGTTCGCTCCGGGTGCTGGAGCGCTCGGGCGAGGGCATCGGCTAGCGGTCGGCTGGCCCGGCCGGGAT
>PMSU01000034.1:10450-17976 GCA_003168255.1 Actinomycetota bacterium | reverse complement strand
CCGCTGTCCGGGTCGGGCCCGCGCCAGGCGTCCTCGTCAGGGATGTCCGAGCGGGTCAGGGCGTCCAGCGCGGCCTCCAGGATGTCGTCCTGGGATTCTGGCTGGCGGTCTGCGGGCATCGGGGTCACCTCCGTCCAGGCATAGGTTAACGAGTCAGGCTGTTCAACGTTCTTCGAACACTGTATCGCACAGGTACGACAGTCCGCGGCCAAGGCCAGGCGCGACACGCCGAAGGATAATCCGCAGGCCCCCCAGCGGCCCGTCGCGGGCCTGGCCCCACCGCCCGGGGAGAGTGCGAGCCCGCCGCCGATCCGCCCCGGGCACCCCAGCCACACCAGCCGCGAATCCCCGCCCAGCCGCCATCAGTTGCCCAGCCGCCGGCAAGACGTGCAGCCGCCGGCAAGACGTGCAGCCGCCGGCAAGACGTGCAGCCGCCGGCAAGACGTGCAGCCGCCGGCAGGTGCCCAGCCGCCGTCAGGTGCCCAGCCGCCGGCAGGACGTGCAGCCGCCGGCAGGACGTGCAGCCGCCGGCAGGACGCCCAGCCGCCGGCGAGACCGCGCAGCCGCCGGCGAGCGAAGCCTGCTATGACTGCACCACACCCACACAGGCACCCCACAGCGTTGCCAGCACCGCCGAAGCCCGCCACCGGTGACTCTGACGCCATGCGCCGCACCCCCAGAACGCCGCTCACTCAAAACCCCGCTGACAGGCCTCTAGGTTGAGCGGGTGGCCAGGTCTGGTTCATGACCAAAGACTCCACCCTGGTGTGCTCGGGCCCAGACCGCGCCCCGCGTCGCTGATGAAAGTTCGCTGCCATGGACCGACTGGGTTGGGCACCGCGCGCTTGGCCCGCGTCCCCGCCTGAACGTCGGCAGGAGTTCGCTGCTGGCCAGGCCTGGCTTGGCCTGGCCTGGGTCCGGCGCGCGCCGTTTCCTCCGCGTTCCGTCGGCGATGCCTGCCGAGCCCATCCCCCCGGGCTGCCTGGCCACAGACTGTCAGTCCCAAAATCTGTCAGTCCCAAAATCCGAAAGACGGAGCCGCGTAAAACGTGAAGACCTCGATTACAGTGGGGGTGTCGGGCACCCTTGCCCGGCAGGTTCCCGCGCGGCTCCCGGAGAGATCTCCCAGTGTTCGACCTGTCCATCACCAAGCTGCTGGTGCTCGCCGTCATCGGGCTGGTGATATTTGGACCCGACCAGCTGCCCAAGATGGCTGGCCAGCTCGGCCGCGCCTTCCGTGATCTGCGCCAGATGGCCGACAAGGCAAAGGCCGACCTGGCCGAGGGGCTCGGGCCCGAGTTCTCCGACTTCGACATCGCCGACCTGAATCCGCGGACGTTCGTCCGCAAGCATCTCCTCGATGACCTCGATGAGGCCGCCGGGTCCATGGTGGGTAAGCCAAGGCCTCACCCGATGGACTCCAGCCAGCGGCCGCCGTTCGATACCGAGGCCACCTAGCCCTGTTTCCGCATGACTACGGCACTAGCCACCGGAGTCAGCATCGGGAAACTCAACACGCGGCGACACAGCACGCCTGACCGCCAAGGCACTGGCCAGTAGGCAGCAGCGCTGCCGGGCCCGGCCGTCAGCCCGGCCAGCGGGTGTATCAAGATGCCACACCGGTCAACGCAGCCAGCCCCGATAACCGCGGAGTGCTGGGTCACTGCCGACAGAACGGTGTCATGCCGCCCAGTCGCAGAGCGAGCGTCAGGCTCCCGGTCTCAGCGCGGCGTCAGGCCGAGCTGGCGTCCGACAAGGCCGCGGCTGCGAACCAGGCCCGCCGCGATCGCCGTGAGCTGCTGCGCCGCCGCGGACTCCGGCGCGCTGAGGACCAGCGGCACCCCGTTGTCGCCGCCTTCGCGCAGTCGCAGGTCGATGGGCACCTGGCCGAGCAGCGGCACCGGCGCGCCGCTGATGCGGGTCAAGGCTTCGGCCACGGTTGAGCCGCCACCCGAGCCAAAGATCTCCACCCGCTCGCCGCAGTGCGGGCAGGGCAGGTAAGACATGTTCTCGATGACGCCGGCGATGCGCTGGTGGGTCTGCATCGCGATCGACCCGGCCCGCTCGGCGACCTCGGCGGCGGCCAGCTGCGGCGTGGTGACGACGAGCAGCTCCGCGCCTGGCAGCATCTGGGCCACCGAGATGGCGATGTCGCCAGTGCCGGGGGGCAGGTCCATGAGCAGGATGTCGAGGTCGCCCCAGTACACGTCGGCGAGGAACTGCTGTAGCGCACGGTGCAGCATGGGTCCCCGCCACACCACTGGGGTGTTGCCCTTGGTGAACATGCCGATGGAGATCACTGACACGCCGTGCGCCGAGGGCGGCATGATCATCTGCTCGACCTGGGTGGGCCGGCCGGTAACGCCGAGCATGCGGGGAATCGAGTGGCCGTAGATGTCGGCGTCCACGACGCCGACCTTCTGGCCGGCGGCGGCCAGCGCCGCGGCCAGGTTCACGGTGACCGATGACTTGCCCACCCCGCCCTTGCCGCTTGCCACCGCGAGAACCCTGGTGAGCGAGTTGGGTTTGGCGAACGGAATCTCCGGCTCGGGCTTGCCGCCCCTGAGCTTGCCTTGCAGGGCCTTGCGCTGCTCGTCGCTCATCACGTCAAGCTCGACCTGTACCCGCGCAACTCCGTCGACCTTGGCCACGGCAGCGGTGACCTCGCGGGTGATGGTTTCGCGCAGCGGACAGCCCGCCACGGTCAGCCAGACGTCCACTCTGACAGTGCCGTCTTGCCGGATCTCGATGTTCTTGACCATGCCGAGGTCGGTGATCGGCCGGTGGATCTCGGGATCCTGCACGCCGTCTAGCGCGCTCATGACCTGATCAGTGCTGGGCGGCGGCGAGAGGCCCACGGGAGCAGTGCTCATTCGTTCATCGTATGGAGCCGCGGGTGCCCGGTCGAACCAGGCCATGATGTGCCCGGCATCAGGCTGGTTGGTAGCCTCCCCTTCCATGACCCGCGTGTACCGTCCCCGGCGGTCCTGCCTGGCCGTGCCAGGCAGTTCCAGCCGGTTCCTTGACAAGGCCCAGGGTCTGCCCTGCGATGAGGTCTTCCTCGATCTGGAGGACGCGGTCGCACCGACAGCGAAGATCGCTGCCCGCGGCAACGTGATCGAGGCGCTCAACTCGGGGGAGTGGGGTGACAAGCTGCGCGCGGTCCGGGTCAACGACGTCACCACCGCGTGGGCCTACCGCGATGTGATCGACGTGGTCGCGGGCACCGCCGCGAACCTTGACGTGATCGTGCTGCCCAAGGTCACCGACCCCAGCCACGTGACCTGGCTCGACCTGCTGCTCACCCAGGTGGAGAAGGACCTGGGGCAGCCGGTGGGCAGGATCGGCATCGAGGCGCAGATCGAGGACGCCAGCGGACTCGCGGCCGTGGATGCGATCGCCGCGGCGTCCGCGCGGCTTGAGGCGCTCGTCTTCGGGCCTGCCGACTTCATGGCCAGCCTGGGCATGCGATCGCTGAAGGTGGGAGCCCAGCCCGCCGGCTACGCGGGCGATGCCTTCCACTACCCGCTGATGCGGATCCTGGTCGCCGCGCGCAGCCATGGGCTCCAGGCGATCGATGGTCCGCACGCGAGGATCGCCGACCTGGACGGCCTTGCCCAGGTGACATCGAGCGTGGCCGCGCTCGGCTACGACGGGAAGTGGGTCGTGCATCCCGGCCAGATCGAGACCGTCAACGAGGCCTTTACGCCGGGCGCGGAGGAGTACGAGCGGGCCGAGCTGATCCTGGAGACCTACCAGTACCACACGGCGCAGGAGCAGCGCGGTGCCGCGGTGCTGGACGGCGAGATGATCGACGAGGCGACAAGCAAGCTGGCGCTTGCCACCGCGGTGAAGGGCCGCGCCGCGGGCCTCGTCCGCACCCGCCGGCCGGATCAGCCCAGCACGCCCCAGCCGGTAAGCGCGTCAACCAGCCCGTCGGTGAGCGACAGCCCCGACAGTTCTGCCTGATCGACCCAGCGGGCGTCGGCGGCGTCGTCGCCCGCCGCCAGCGTGCCGCCGGTCGTGGTCGCCGCGTAATCGCGGATGTCGAGCACGGACTCGCCAAATCCCGCGCGCTGCACCGCGCCGATCAGCCGTCCAGCCCGCACCGACAATCCGGTCTCCTCCCGGACCTCCCTGATCAGGGCCTGTTCGTCGGACTCGCCCGGCTCCACCCTGCCGCCAGGCAGGGACCAGAGCCCCGCGCCAGGCTCATGCCCCCGCTTGATCAGCAGCAGCCGTCCGGCCGGATCAGTGATGATGGCGCCGACACAGGAGATCACGTCGCCCCGGGGAGACTGCTGCGCGGTCATGGCACAAAGTATCGCTGGTCGTTCCCCCAAGGGCTTGACTACAGCCCCGGAAAGAGTCACTGTCTGTAGTCATGAGGGCCTCGCCCACCTGTCCGCGGTGCGGAGCATCCCTGCGCGGACCAAGCGTCTGGTCCAGTGCCTGGCACTGCGACCTGCATGGCGGGGTGGACCCGCTGGGTGCTGTGCACAGCCCATCCCGTGATGGCCTGGAAGGACTGCTGCGCACGACCGGAGTTCCGGTCTGGCTGCCCTGGCCGCTGCCTAAGGGATGGCTAGTCACCGGGTTCGCCGGCGCCGGCGACGAGCGCACCGGGATGCGCGGCTGCGTCGTCGCGCTCTCCGGACCCAACCCAGTAGGCGGACCCGGCGACCTGCTGCTTGTGTCGGAAGAGCCCGGAGTGGGGCTCGGCGCCAGGTTCGCCGGCCTGGACGGACCCGATCCGGGGGAGGGCTTCGCGACGACACAGCCGCACGCGTTCGTGCGGTTCGGCAACCACGAGTTCCCACTCTGGCACGTGGATGCGCCGGGCCGCGCCGCGTTCGCCGGCGAGGTGATGGGGCACTGGCTCTGGGCCGTGCTGTGGCCGGACACCGCGGGGGTCCTGCTGATCGAACCGATTACGCTGCGTGATCTCCGGGATCCAGGACAGGAACTGGACCTGCCCTTCGGCGCCCGGTCACCCCGGCTGCCCGGATGAGGCGGCCCGCCGTGCCATTTCACAACACACGTGATCTTCCCCTCACATACCATTGGTGATCGTGCGCATCGACTTGCACACCCACAGCAGCGTCTCTGACGGGACCGACCCTCCCGTCGACGTGATGCGCCAGGCGAGAGCGGCCGGCCTGGACGTAGTCGCGCTGACCGATCACGACACCGTCGGCGGGCACCTCGCGGCATTCAGGGACCTGCCGGCCGGGCTGACTTTCGTCCCTGGCATGGAGCTGTCCTGCCGCCTGGATGGCCACAGCGTGCACATGCTCGCCTACCTCTTCGACCCATCCGAGCCGGAGCTCGCCGAGGAGTGCCAGCGGATCCGGGACGACCGGGTGCGCCGTGCCGAGGCCATGGTGGCCAGGCTGGTGGAGCTCGGCACGGGCATCACCTGGGAAGGGGTGTCCGCGATCGCCGACGGCGGGGTGGTCGGCAGGCCGCACATCGCCCGCGCGCTCGCGACCGGCGGCGTGATCGACGAGCCGGCCAGGGCGTTCACCAAGGAATGGATCGGGATGGGCGGCCGGGCATACGTGGGCAGGTATGCGCTGGACCCGGTCCGGGCCATCGCGCTCATCCGCTCGGCGGGCGGCGTGGCCGTGGTCGCCCACCCCCGGGCCGGCCGGGACAGCTGGATGATGCCCGATGATGTGCTCGCCGGGCTGGCCGCTAACGGCCTTACCGGCGTCGAGGTACGGCATCCAGATCAAGATTCTTCCGAACGGGCACGTCTCCAAGTTCTCGCTGACGAGCTCGGCCTGGTCACCTCGGGTGGAAGTGACGACCACGGGACTCTCACCGGACACCGGATCGGCTGCGAAACGGTCTTGCCCGAGTCTTATGAGCGACTCGTCGAGCAGTCCACCGGCGCGGTACCGGTCCGGATATAAGCTCCGCCCGCCGCCCAAAGTCGCGGGCCCCTGCGCAGCGCGAGTTCGCAACGCTCATGACGGAGGCAGCCTGTGGTTCCTGCGGACTACTCGGGTTACTTCACCGCTACGGTGGCAGCCGCCGGAGTCCTGATCGGCCTGCTGTTCGTGGCCGTGTCGCTGCGGCCGGACACCATCTTTGGCGATGGCGCGCCGCCCGCCGGGCTGGCCCAGGCAGGCTCCGCATTCACCTGCCTGGTCGATTGCTTCTTTATCTCCCTGGTGGCGCTCATCCCGGGGGGCGGCCTCGGCGTGGTTTCCGTCATCCTGGCGGTGACCAGCATCGTGGCCACCCTGCGGCTGCACCGCGAGGTGGCCAGGCAGGAACTCCAGCTCGCGATGCTGGTCCTCAGCCTGGCCACCTACCTGTATCAGCTGGTCATCGGCATCATCCTTGTCCTGCATGGTTCGGCGACAGGCCAGGTCTCCAGCGTGGCCTACCTGGAGATTGCGCTCTTCTCCGTCGCCCTGCGCCGTGCCTGGTCACTCGTGCAGGGAAAGCATCTACGGCCGTCGCCGTCCCGCGCTGGCCCTGTCCATTCCGGGGACGCTCCTTCGTCGTAGTGGCGTGACCACCAGATCGCGACATGTAGAAACGGAGAAACCCATGAAGTTCATGATGCTGGTCTGTCATGACACATCCCTCTTCGAGGACGAGTCGGCCCAGGACCAGCCAGCCGAGACGGCGCAGGACTCGAGCTTTCCCTGGCTTGACGAGATGATCGCCCGCGGGGTGCGGTTGGACGGCGACCGGCTTCGCCCGCCGAGCGAAGCCACGACGGTACGAGTCCGCGGCGGTGCGGTGCTGCTCGGTGACGGCCCGTTCGCCGAGACCAAGGAAGCGATCGCCGGCTACGACGTGATCGAGTGCGCGGACCTGGACGAGGCGATCAAGGTGGCCGCGAAGCATCCTGTCGCCGAGTTCGGTGCGATCGAGGTAAGGCCGTTCTGGCAGGGATAAGCGCGGGCCTCGGGCCGGCCGCCTGGCGCGCGTCCTTGACCGCCTTGGCGGCCGGCCAACGATATGGGCTTAGGTTGCCGGGTTAATCAGCTCGCAGCCAGGACAGCTACCGGCACGTCGGAGTCCGTCGTGTTCCCGTTGCCGAGTTCGCCGTCGCCGTTGTACCCCCAGCAGTCCACGTGGCTGGTCGACAGCAGTGCGCAGTAGCCGTCGTTGCCGCTGGTCACCTCGGCGGCGTTCGTGATCTTATGTACTGCTACCGGCACGTCGGAGTCTGTCATGTTCCCGTTGCCGAGTTCGCCGTCGCGGTTGTACCCCCAGCAGTCGATGTGGCTGTTCGACAGCAGCGCGCAGAAGCCGTAATCTCCGCCGATCACCGTGGCGGCCGTGGTGATGTTTTTGACTGCTACCGGCACGGTGTAGGTCGTGGTGGTCCCGTTGCCGAGTTCGCCGTCGTCGTTGTACCCCCAGCAGTCGACGTGGCTGGTCGACAGCACGGCGCAGAAGCTGCCAGAGCCACCGTCGGTGTCTTCGGTGATCGCCTTGGCGTTGGTGATGCCCACAGCCGCTACCGGTACATCGGAGCTCGTCGTGGTCCCGTTGCCGAG
>PMSU01000034.1:0-10386 GCA_003168255.1 Actinomycetota bacterium | reverse complement strand
CCCAGCAGTCGATGTGGCTGGTGGACAGCAGGGCGCAGAAGTCGTAGTAGCCGCTGATCACCTCGTCGGCGTTGGTGATCTTATGCACTGCTACCGGCACATCGGAGTCTGTCATGTTCCCGTTGCCCAGCTCGCCGAAGCGGTTGTACCCCCAGCAGTCCACCTGACTGGTCGACAGCAGCGCGCAGAAGCCGTAATATCCGCCGATGACCGCGGCGGCCGTGGTGATGTTTTTGACTGCTACCGGCACGGTGTAGGTCGTCGTGGTCCCGTTGCCGAGCTCGCCGTCGTCGTTGTATCCCCAGCACTTCACCTGGCTGGTCGACAGCAGGGCGCAGAAGCTGCCAGCGTCGCCGTCGGTGTCTTCGGTGATCGCCTTGGCGTTGGTGATGCCCACAACCGCTACCGGCACATCGGAGCTCGTCGTGGTCCCATTGCCGAGCTCGCCGTCGTCGTTGTACCCCCAGCAGTCCACCTTGCCGGTAGAGAGCAGGGCGCAGTAGCTCCCGCTGGTGCTGTTGCTGGCGACAGATATCACGCCCGAGAGCGTGCCAGCAGCTGTGGAAGGCCCGCTGCTGGCCCAGGCGGGCGCGGCCAGGCTGCTGATGCCCACCGATACTGCTAAAGGAATAAGGATCCATCGCGCTAGCCGGATCCTTCCAAGCTTTCGAGCTGCCATCATCACAGGTCCCCTTCCCGATATACCCTGCCGCGATAGTGACTAGCCTGCCGACGATTGTCAACGGTGCAGCGGCCAGCGCCCAGGGTGCCGATATCGTAGCCGTGGCCGTGTGGCCCGGAGACCCGGGTTGAGACCGTGTACAGGACGTATGCGCACCCGATGCCCGATGCTGATGATCGCGGGCGCACGATCGCGGGCGCCCGGCCGCCAAGCAGGTCCACCGGAGAGCTGACGACAAGGGAAGTGCCCTGGATGTGCCCTCAGGTGGTGCGGATTGATGCAGACTGCCTGGGCAGGGACGTGCCGTGAAGTTCTTCTGGGAAGTGTTCGTCACCCTGCTGGTGATCACCGATCCGCCAGGCACGGTGCCTGTCTTCCTCGGGCTGACCCGCGGCCTGTCGTCGCGGGAACGGAGCAAGCTCGCCTGGCAGGCCGCGGTGGTCGCGTTCGGTGTGATCGTTGCCTTCGCGCTGTTCGGCAGGTCCGTCCTGTCCTACCTGGGGGTCCAGCTGCCGGCCCTCCAGGGCGCGGGCGGCCTGCTCCTGCTGCTTGTCTCGCTTCAGCTGCTGACCGGCAAGGCAGCCGAGCCGAGCGAGCAGGAGATGGCCACCGTGAACGTCGCGTTCGTGCCGCTCGGGACTCCCTTGCTGGCCGGACCCGGCGCGATCGTGGCGACGATGCTCTTCGTGCAGCGGGCGAGCACCGGCGGTCAGGTGCTGGCCCTGGCGATAGCCATTGTGGCCGTTGCGGTTGCGGCCTGGCTCGCGATGCGGTTCGCTTTCGTGATCCACCGTATTCTCACCGACAACGGGGTAGAGCTGCTGACCCGGATTGCCGGACTTCTTCTCTCGGCCATCGCGGTAGAGCTTGTCGCCCAAGCTGTGCGAGCATTCGTCAAGCAAGGCTGAACTCAGGCCGGAAGAAAGGTCGGACCGGCATGGACGCGCGGATCGATCGGGTGGTGACCTCGGGCGAGGTCACCGTGGATGACACCGCACACGAGATGGAGAACAACACCTGGGTGATCGGCGACGATGATGAGGCGATCGTCATCGACCCAGGCCATGACTCCGGCGCAGTACTCGACGTCGTGGCCGATCGTGAGGTGCTTGCCGTCATCTGTACGCACGGGCACCCCGATCATGTGGCGGCCGCGATCGAGACGGCGAAGCGGGATGAGGCCCCGGTCGCGCTGCATCCTAAGGATGTCTGGCTGTGGCGTGGCGCTCACCCGGACGACGATCCCGACATCGAGATGGCGGACGGCGGGATCTTCGAGGTGGCCGATGTCAGGCTCGAAGTGATTCATTCGCCCGGGCACACCCCCGGTTCGGTCTCGCTGTATTGCGAGGAACTCGGCGTAGTGTTCTCCGGCGATGCGCTGCTGGCCAGCGGACCCGCGCCGTTCTGCGGTGAGTTCCCCGACTATCCCGGCCAGCTGACCGCGGTGGGCGAACATCTGCTGACCCTGCCGCCCGAGACGCGGGTGCTGCCGGGGCACGGCGACGAGACCACCGTAGCGGCGGCGGAGAAGCGTTTCGACTCGTGGGTGACCGGCGGTCCCGATGCGCTTGCCGACGACGCCTAGAGCGTGAATCGGACCGGCAGCAGCGCGGGCGCGGGAGAGCAACTCGGCCTCGAGGGGATGCCGCAGCGGCTATACACCTGCACGCCGACGCGACTGAGCACGTGGCTGGACTGCCCGCGCAAGTACCGGATGAGCTACCTGGATCGCCCGTCGCCGCCAAAGGGGCCGCCGTGGGCGCACAACAGCTTCGGCGCCAGCGTGCACACCGCCCTCGCGGCGTGGTGGCGGCTGCCGCTTGCCCAGCGGAGCGTGGCCGCGGCGGGTGACCTCGTCGAGCGAGGCTGGATCGACCTGGGCTTCACCGACTCGGCGCAGTCGGAGCTGCATCGCGGCCGGGCACGGCGGATGGTGCAGGAGTACGTGCAGCGGCTCGACCCGGCATCCGAGCCGCTGGGCGTGGAGCGCACGGTGGCGACCCGCACGGAGCGGATCGCGGTGTCCGGCCGGATCGACAGGCTGGACGAGCGGGCCGCGGCCGACGGCGGCACCGAGCTCGTGGTCGTGGATTACAAGACCGGCAGGCACCTGCTCACCGTGGATGACGCCCGTGCCTCGCTGCCGCTCGCGCTGTACGCGCTCGCCGCGCAGCGGGTGATGCGGCGCAGTTGCCACAAGGTCGAGCTGCATCACCTGCCGACCGGTGCCGTGCTTGCCTGGGAGCACACCGCCGAGGCGCTGGCCAGGCAGCTGGGCCGGGCGCAGGACATCGCCGCCGAATGCGCGGCCGCCGACGAGCAGTACCGCAGCGGTCTGGGCCAGGCCGACATCGACCGGGTCTTCCCGCCGCGGCCGGGTTCCATGTGCGGCTGGTGTGATTACCTGCGGCACTGCCCCGACGGCGCGGCCGCCACCGAGCCGCGCAAGCCCTGGGACGGGCTCGCCTCGGTCACCGGCTGACTGCCTCCGCCGCGTTCCAGAAGGCGTTGAGCGCGCTGGCAGTTGTCTCCGGGGCTTCCACGGCCGGGGAGTGCGTGGCACCGGGGATGCAGACACGTTGCGCTCGCAGCCGTTCGGCCATATTTTCTTGGACCGGAGTTTCCCACTTGTCGTCGTACTCGCCGTATAGGACGAGGATGGGCACGGCCGCCGACGAGGCCAGGGCGCCGGTCCGGTCCGGGCAGGCGAGCAACTGCTCGGCCATCGCCGCCAGGCCGTCCGGATTGCTGCCCAGCATCCGCCGTTGCAGGAAGTCGATGATGTGCGGCGGCGTGCCATCCGACCGTGCCTGCACGGCCAGCTGGAAGTCCCAGACCCGCTTGATCTCGGTCCGGAGTTGCTGCCCGCCCATGCCCCTGAGCGGGGTGAGGATCGCGCTGAGTACACCCGCTGCGGGACCGGTGAGCTTTCCTGGACCCGAGCTCATCAGGGTCAGCGAGCAGATGCCCGCGGGTTTCCGCAGGATCGTCTCCCTGGCCACGAGCCCGCCGAACGAGTGCCCTAGCAGGTGCACGCCCGCGTCGTCGTGAGCAGGCGTCCCGGGAAGGTCGGTCGCGATAACGGCGGCGATGGAGCCGATGTCGGCACCTAGTGCCTTGAGGCTGTAGACGTCGCGGTTGTCGGTCCCCGGCGTTTCGTACTGGCCCCGCATGTCGATGGCGATTACCCGGCGCCCGGCCGCGGCCAGCTGACGCAAAATCGGCAGGAAGTCCTCCTTGCTGCCGGTGAAACCCGGAACAAGCAGGGCGGGGCGGCGTTCGCACACCCCGGTAGCCGGCATCGCGTCAAACGCGGCAAACTGCCCGCGGGCGGTTCGCACGGTGATCCGCCGCACGCCCGAAGGGACTTCGATGGAGCGGGGTGTGCTCACGGGGGGCCACCCTGCCCACAATGGCTCGCTGGTCAATCTGAGACTTCCGTGCCGCCTCTAGCTGGCGCGTTGCTGGCCGGGTGCGGTGTCCTCGCCGCGGCGGGTGCGGCGCCGGATCCTGCTCCGGTGGGTCCCGGGTGTGCTCGATCCATCAGCCCCGGCCGTGCCGTTGCCTTGCGCCTCACCGGTCTTGGCCTGTGCGGCCGCATCGGTGCCGCGTGCCGCGTCCGTGCCACGTCCCGAGTCTCCGCCGCGTGCTGAGTCTCCGCCCCGTGCTGAGTCCCTGCCCCGTGCTGAGTCTCCGCCCCGTGCTGACTCCCTGCCCCGTGCTGAGTCCCTGCCGCGCCCTGAGTCCCTGCCGCGCCCCGAGTCTCTGCCGCGTCCTGAGTCCCTGCCCCGTGCCGAGTCCCTGCCTCCGGCCGAACTGGCCCTGTCGCGCGACCCTCCGGCGTTGCCCCGCGGCGTCCTGGTCCGACCCGTCTCGCCGATGTCCTCGATGGCCTCGGCAGCCAGGCCGGCCCGTCCGCCCTGGCCGGTGGGCAGCGTTCCGGTGACCGTTTCGGGAATCTTCAGCGCGCTGAACAGGTGCTCAGAGGTCGAATAAGTTTCCACTGGCTCAGGGAAGCCAAGGCCGAGACCTTCGTTGATGAGCTTCCACCTGTGCATGTCGCGCCAGTCAACGAACGTGACCGCGATGCCGGTCCGGCCGGCCCGCCCGGTCCGCCCGGTCCGGTGCAGGTACGCCTTCTCGTCTTCCGGGCACTCGTAGTTCACGACGTGCGTCACGTCGTCCACGTCCAGGCCCCGCGCGGCCACGTCGGTCGCGACGAGCACGTCCACCTTGCCGTTCCTGAATGCGCGGAGCGCACGTTCCCGCTGGCCCTGGCCCAGGTCGCCGTGCACGCTCGCTACCGCGAAACCGCGGGTCGCGAGGGCTTCCGCGACCTGATCGGCCATCCGCCTGGTCTGGCAGAAGACCATGGTCAGGCCGCGATCGGTGGCCTGAAGCACGCGGGCAAGCACCTCGATCTTGTCCAGGTGGTGGATGCGGAACACATGCCGCTCGGTGTCCGGTGCGTGCTCCGGCTCATCGCTGCCCTCCGCACGGACGTGCACCGGGCGGTTCAGGTGGCGGCGGGCTAGGGTCACGACCTCCTGCGGCATGGTGGCCGAGAACAGCATGGTCTGCCGCTCGCTCGGAACCAGCTTGAGGATGCGCTCGACGTCCGGCAGGAAGCCGAGGTCCAGCATCCGGTCCGCCTCGTCGAGCACGAGCGCGTGCACACCGGTCAGGTCAAGGAAGCGCTGGCCGGCCAAGTCGAGCAGCCTGCCTGGTGTTCCGACCACGACGTCAACGCCGGCCCGCAGAGCCTGGATCTGCGGTTCGTAGGCGCGGCCGCCGTACACGGTCAGCACGCGGGTGCCGAGCCTGGCGCTCGCGATCCGCAGGTCATCGGCAACCTGCATCGCCAGTTCCCTCGTCGGTACGACCACCAGCGCCTGCGGCAGCTGCTGTCCGGGCTTAAGGCGCTGCAACAGCGGTATCCCGAACGCCAGCGTCTTGCCTGTCCCAGTCCTGGCCTGGCCGATGATGTCGTTGCCGCCGAGCCCGATCGGCAGGGCAAGCGACTGAATGGGGAACGCGGTCCGGATTCCCATGTCCTCAAGCGCGGCGCAGATGTCGTCGATGACGTTAAGCTCGCGGAACGGGACAGGCTCTGCGGCGGGGGAATCCTGGTCGCCTTCCGGCATAACCTGTTCAGTAAGTATCTGGGTTGTCAGGGCGTCCAGCCTCCATCGAAGGTGCCCGCGGGGAAAGATCGTTTGGGGTAGATCCGCGAGGTCGGGCCATAACGGCCGTTGTTATGGACCAACACGACCTGGCGCTACCACATTCCGGTCACGGGTCGAGCAGAGTGTACCAGGACAGCCTTGGCCGGGCCGGTAGCGGGTTTCGGCGCGGCTGGCTGCCCGTTGTTACGCTGCGTCTGTGACCGAGGCCTACCAGGATGACCGCGAGCCGGCTGACCAGGCGGACCGGGACGGCGTCGTCGACCTGCTCGGCCTGCTTGCCTACGGCGAGCTCGTCGCTTTCTTCCGGCTGTCCGATGACGCGGCGCTGGCGCCGTCGCTTGCCGACAAGGCCGCGCTCGGCGCGATGGCGGTAGCGGAGTTCTCGCACTTCGAGCGGATCCGGGCCGAGCTGAAACGGCTCGGGGCCGATCCCGATCAGGTCATGGCGCCGTTCACCGGTCCGCTGGATGCCTTCCATGCCAGGACGGCACCCGCGGACTGGCTCGAGAGCCTGGTCAAGGCATATGTCGGGAACGGCATCGCCGCGGACTTCTACCGCGCCGCCGCTGACGTCCTCGACCCGGCTCCGCGTGCTCTGGTGCTGGAGGTGCTCGCAGACACCGGCCATGCGCAATTCGCGGTCGAGCACGTGCGCGCGGCCATCGACGCCGACCCCAAGGTCGCGGGCCGGCTCGCCCTGTGGGCGCGCAGGCTGATGGGGGAGGCTCTCGGCCAGGCGCAACGAGTCACCGCCGAGCGGCCGCCTCTCGCGCGCCTGCTGGTCGGTGACACCCAGGCCCAGCCTGTTGTCGGTAGCGCGCCGGCTGTCGATGGCGCGCCTGTTGTCGGTGGCGCGCCTGTTGTCGGTGGCGCGCCTGGTGTCGGTGGCGCGCTTGCTGACGGTGGCGCGCTTGCTGACGGTGGCGCGCTTGCTGACGGTGGCGCGCCGACTGGCGGCGCGAGCCAGCTCGGCGACGTCGGCCGGATGTTCGCGCGGCTCACCGATACCCACGCCAGCCGGATGAGCGCACTCGGCCTGTCCGTCTGATCGCGGGCCCGCGACGGGCGGCGGACCGGGAATGTGCGCTGCGGTGGAGGCGGATGGTCAGAGGTTGCCGAAACCGATGCGGCGCGGCTCGCTGCTGCCGAGTTCTACGTACGCGATTTTGTCGGCCGGGACCAGGATCTTCCCGTTCTTGTCGTCGCGAATCGCGAAAACGCTGCCGTCGGCAAGTGCTGCGGTGAGGGCGCGCTCGACTTCCTCGGCCTCAGTCTCGGTCTCCACGATAAGTTCACGCGGCGAGGACTGGACCCCGATCTTGACTTCCACAACATTCCTCTCGGTGGAGTTCTGGGTCAGCGGGCCATCGTGTACCGAGGCTAGCTTGCTTGACCCCGATGACGAAGCAGGCGCGACCCTTTGATTGCTACGCCGCGAGCGAACCCGTAACGACTCTCCGCCGGCTCAGCGGTCGCCGCGTCGCGATTGCTCCTAGCCCCTGCGGTACCGCTGCCGTTGCCCGGTCAGGGACGGCCGCCGTTACCTGATGCGGGATGGCTTCCTTTACCCAGTGAGCGGCCAGCCGCTGATGCCGCGCCAGGCCAGCCGGGTCAGCAGCTGTTCCGCGGCATCCTTGGGGATGCCCGTGCCGCTGTTCATCCAGTACCGTGCGCTGACATTGGCCATGCCGACGAGACACATGCCGAGCAGGTGCGCCTCGTCGTCCCGGATCCCGGCATCCTTCCTGATCACCTGGCTGATCATTTCCGCGCACTCATTCATGGTGGCATCCAGCCGTTCCCGCACGGCGGGTTCATTACCAAGATCTGACTCAAAGACAAGGCGGAACGCTTCGCCGGCTCCGCTCACGAAATCAAAGAAAGCGACAAAAGTGGCCGCCACCCGCTGCTTGTTGTCCGGCGTGGACCCCAGCGCTGACCGCACGGTGACGATCAGCGCATCCGTGCTCTCGTCGAGCAGCGCGAGGTAGAGCTCAAGCTTCCCGGGAAAGTGCTGGTAGAGCACTGGTTTGCTGACGCCGGCCCGCTCAGCGATCTCGTCCATGGCGGCGGCGTGATATCCCTGCGAAACAAAGACCTTCTGCGCGGCCCCGAGCAGCTGGCGCCGCCTGGCAGGCCTCGGCAGCCGGGTGCTGCGCGGCCTAGCATCGGGGGTTGCGGTCAACACGGTCTCCGTTGTGTCTGGGCGATAGTGGTTCCACCGCGTTTCGATAATCCTACGGCCCAGTAGGGGTTCGTGCGGAGGCCGCGGTAGCCATGGTTGCCGCTCCCCGCCCCCGGCTGTGACCCCCCGCCCCCGGCTGTCACTCCCCGCCCACCGGGTAACTGCTCCCACCCAATCCCGGGCCGAATCGCCGCAATAGCGGCCGCGGATGTGTGCGGGACGCAGTCGCGGGTAGCAGGCAACGGCGGGTTGGGCAGCGTGCCGAGCGCCCGCTCAGCTAGAAGCGCCCGCCCAGCTAGAGATGAAGGGGGAGTCATGGGACTTGAGGACAAGGCCAAGAACAAGGCCGAGGAGCTGAAGGGCCAGGCCAAGGAGAAGGTCGGCCAGGCCACCGGCGACGACGATCAGCAGGCCGAAGGCCAGGCTGACCAGGCCGTCGCTGACCTCAAGCAGGCCGGTGAGAAGGTCAAGGACGCCTTCAAGCGCTGACCGGGGAAACCCGGCCTCAACGCCCCGGCGCCCCGGCCTCAGCCCCCCGGCGCCCCGGCCTCAGCGCCCCGGCGCCCCGCCTCCCGTCACGGGCGGCGGGGCGCCGGTGCGTTCCGCCAGCTCGCGCAGCGCAGGCTCCATCGCCGCGCCATACGTCGGGAAGGCATGCACGACATCGGCGAGCACGGCGAGCGGGATCGCGGCCCGTATGGCCAGGGCGATCTCTGACATCCACTCTTCCGCGTAGAGCCCGACCGCGGCCGCCCCGACCAGCACTCCGGCGGAGTCCGCGTAAAGCTCCACCCGCCCCCTGTCATCGTCTTCTACCGTCGCCCTGGCCGCCTCCGCGAGGTCGAACCCCGCGGTGAGCAGCCCCAGGCCGGCTGCGGCGCCGCGCGCGGGGGAGAGCCCGACCGTGTACACGGACGGAGAGGTGTAGACGACGCGGGGGATGCCGCGATAGTCAGCCTCGCGGTGGCCGCCGAGGATGTTCGCCGCCACGATGCGCGCCTGGTAGCTGGCAGTATGCGTGTACGCCGCCACCCCGGTGACGTCTCCGGCGGCCCACACGTGGCCGGAGTTCTTCCCGCGATTGCGTCCCGCCTCGGCGGTCAGGATCACCCGGCAGGCGGCGTCCACCGCAAGGGCCATGCCGGGCCCGATCTCGACGCCAAGCTTGTCCAGCCGCAGACCACTCAGCCGCGGCCTGCGACCGGTCGCGAGCAGTACCCTGTCGGCCTCGATCCTGCTTCCGTCGGCCAAGGTCAGGGCGAGGCCCGAGTCAGTGGTCTCGGCCTTCACCGCGGCAGATCCGAGCCGCACGTCGGCGCCGGTCCGGCGCAGCCCGTCCGCGAGGATTTCCCCGGCGAATTGCGCCTCGTCCGGCAGGACGTGGTCCGCCGCCTCGATCAGCGTCACCTGGCTGCCGAACGCCGCAAATATCTGGGCTAGTTCGCAGCCGATCGACCCGCCGCCGAGCACGATCAGGCGACGTGGCAGATCCGGGCAGCTGAGCGCCTCTGCGCTTGTCCATGCGGGGATATCGGTAAGTCCTTCGACCGGAGGCGCCACCGGTTCGCTTCCAGTGGCGATCACCAGCTCGGTGTAGCCGAGCGAGGTGACCGCTGCCTCGCCAGCATTGGCCGACCGGCCGTCACGTGGCCGGCTGGGGGTGGGGATCGGCACCACTTCGATCATGCCTGGCTTGCTCACCCGGGCGGTGCCGCGGATCAGCGTGACGCCGATCTCCGTGAGCCTTGCCGCGGCGGCCGCGTCGTCGAGGTGGCCGGTGACCTCGTCCCTGCGGGCGACCGCGTGCTCCCATGTCTCGCCTCGCCGGGCCGACTGGAGCAGCGACTTCGACGGCATGCAGGCGAGATAGGGGCACTCGCCGCCGACCAGGCCGGCTTCCACGACTGCCGCGGTGCGCCCGGAGCGAGCCACCTCGGAGGCGACGTGCGCGCCGGCCGTCCCGCCGCCAAACACGACGACATCGAACTGTGGCATATGCCTACCCTTCCCTGCTGCCTCGCCTTGGGCGCGGGTCTCCCTCCCCTCGCCTGGCGAGCTTTCCCCTTCCTCGCCTGACGGTGGTCTCCCGCCACCGCCCGGTGATCGCTCTCCCGCTCCCCGCCGCGAGATCGGTCCGTTCATCATGGCAGCCGTTGACGCACGACCAGCCGAAGAGCCGCCAAACAGTACGAAATCCGGCGACCGCTGACGCCTGAGAACGATTCGGCAGGCAGGGGCTAAGCGGGACGCCGCGCAACGGTTAGGCTTGTCGGCATGGTGCGTCCTGGAAGCTGGTCCAGGCATTCGGCCGCGCAGGCCCGCCCCGCGCA
>PMSU01000078.1 GCA_003168255.1 Actinomycetota bacterium | reverse complement strand
TCCAGGATCTCCTCCTGGGACGGGGACTGGGACTGCGGGTCTGCGGGCAACGGGGTCACCTCCGTCCGGTACAGGTTTAACAGGGCCAGATTGGTTACTGTTCTTCGAACACTGTATCGTACTGGTACGACGTAATGGCGCCTGACACGCCGAAGGATTCGCCTTACCGCCGGGAACTGCCCGGCCGTACCTTCCCGCGGAGCAGCGCACCGCGGCATCGCCCCGCTTGCAGGTACTCGCGGAGACCGCCGCAAGGGCGCCCGACCGGACCAGCCCCGCCGGCGAGGAACAGCCGAGCCCGGATACCGTTCCCGCCCTGACAGGTCCCGGCCAGCGCACCCAGCGCACCACCGAGCCTTCTCGCCGGCCACCCCGCTGGTGAACCCTGAGCGGTCACGGGCCTGACTAGCCTGACTCCCACCCCCGGGAATAGAGTCATCCATCGACACCTGGGGCATTACCGGCCGTATAACGGCACCCAGATCCTCGTGATTGCTGCACCGGAAAGCCGCGCCGGAAGGCGCAGGGTGGTGACGGTCGTGGAACAGGGGCATGATGCGCCTCCTGGTCGGCTTGGAACGTGGATCGGTCAGAGCCGCCGGGCGGCGGGCCTGACCCAGCGGCAGCTCGCGGATCGCTCCGGGGTGAGCGTCGGTGCAGTACGTGATCTTGAGCAGGGCCGGACGACCCGGCCGCGGCCCGAGCTGGTGGAAAGCTTGACCCGGACTCTGGGCCTTGACCCGCAGCAGCTCGTCCGGCCAGCTGACCAGGCAGGCGGGACCACCGAAGAACCGGCCGCGCAGGTTTCGGACTTCCCGGCACAGACCCGAGGGCTACGGGTGGGTATTCTCGGGCCGCTCGTCGCGTGGCAGGACGGCGTGCAAGTAGAGCTGGGAGCCTCCCGCCAGCGGGCCGTGCTCGGCCTGCTGGCGGCCCACGCGGGCGGCTCGCTGCACCGCGAGGCAATCATTGATGTGATCTGGCCCGAGGACCCGCCCAAGAGTGCCATCGCCATGGTGCAGTCATATGTCAGCCTGCTACGGCAGATCCTCGGGGACGTAGTCGGTCGGCGCGACCCGGGCCAGCCAGGCGGTTTGCTTGTCTGCGACGGCAGCAGCTACCGGTTGCGGCTGGCCGGCAGGCAGCTCGATCTGCTGGAGTTCACGGAGCTTGCGGCCCGCGGAGGAAGTGCGGCCGCGGTGGGCGACCACACGGCGGCGTGCGAATGGTTCGAGCAGGCGGTCGGGTTGTGGCGGGGCGAGCCGCTGGCCGACGTGGAACTCTTGCGTGGCCATCCCGCCATAACCGGGCTCGCCCGGCGAAGGGCGGCCGTGGTGCTTGCCTACGCCGAGGTCGCGTCCGCGGCGGGCTGGCATGAGCGGGTTCTTGCGCATCTGCGCGACCTCGCCGACCGGGACCGGCTGGACGAGCGGGTACACGCGCGCCTGATGATCGCACTCGCCGGGTCCGGACAGCAGGCTGCGGCGCTCCGCGTATTCGAGCTGCTCCAGCAGCGGCTAGACGGCGAACTTGGCGTCGGTCCCGGCGCGGAAGTCGCCGATGCCCGGGCGGGAATCATGCGCAGCGGGGCCGGGGCCAGCGGGGCCAGCGGCGGCCCGCCCGGCGGCCCCGTCGGCGGGGCCAGCGGCGTCGTCGGCGGCGCTCGCCAACGCAGCGCGCGCACGGCACCGCAACAGGTTGGCGGACAGCCTGGCGGCCTGGCTGCCCGCCTGCCCAGGCAGCTGCCGCCGGCCACCCGGCACTTCGTCGGCCGCGCCGAGGAGCTTAAGGAACTGTCTGAGCTGCTTGATCAGGTCGAGGACACCGGCGGCGCGGCGGTGATCTCGGCGATCGGCGGCACCGCAGGGGTCGGCAAGACCGCGCTGGCGGTGTACTGGGCGCACCAGGTGACCGACAGTTTCCCGGACGGTCAGCTCTATGTGAACCTGCGCGGATTTGACCCGTCAGCCACGCCGGTCAAGCCGGCCGAAGCGATACGTGGCTTCCTGGATGCCCTGGGCATCCCTCCCGAACGGATTCCGCCCGCCCTTGATGCCCGGACCGGGCTGCTTCGCAGCCTGCTGGCGGGCAAACGGATGCTAATCCTGCTGGACAATGCGCGTGACGCCGGCCAGTTGCGGCCGCTGCTGCCGGCCGCTCCCGGCTGCCTGGCCTTGATCACTAGCAGGAACCAGTTGACCAGTCTCGCCGCGACGCACGGCGCGCAGATGCTCCCCCTGGATGTGCTCACCGGCATCGAGGCGACGGAACTTCTTGCGCGCCGGCTCGGCCCGCAGCGGGTAGCGGGCGAGCGGCAGGCGGTCACGCAGCTGACCCGGCTGTGCGCGAGCCTGCCGCTCGCGCTGGCGATCATCGCCGCTCGCGCTGCCGTCCGTCGCAATCTGCCGCTGACCGCGCTCGTCGCCGAGCTGCTGGACGCCCACAGCGTGCTCGATGCCCTCGACGGTGGCGATACCGACACCAGCATCCGGGCTGTGTTCTCCTGGTCCTATCGGCAGCTGGGCGATCAGGCGGCGCAGATGTTCCGGCTGCTCGGCGCGCACCCGGGCCCTGACATCTCGGTACCGGCGGCGGCGAGCCTGGCCAGCCTCCCGATCCGCGAGGCTCACCGCGCGCTGGCCGAGTTGACCGGCGCTCATCTGCTCGCCGAGCACTCGTCTGGCAGGTTCGCCTTCCACGACCTGCTGCGCGCCTACGCAGCAGAGCTGGCCCGCGGCAGCAAGGACGGCGCCGACCTCCGCGCGGCCAGGCTGCGGGCACTGGACCACTACCTGCATACCGGTTTCGCGGCGGCGCTCCTGCTGGAGCCGCACCGTGGCAGGATCGCCCTGAGCTCGCCCCAGCCCGGCGTGCAGACCGAGCAGCTCGCCGACTACCAGCAGGCGCTGGCCTGGTTCCAGGCCGAGCATCAGGTCATGCTCGCCGCCGTCTTCATGGCCGCGAGCAGCGGCTGTGACACGCATGCCTGGCAGCTTTCCTGGACCCTGGCGGACTTCCTCGACTGGCGCGGGTACTGGCATGACGGGCTGGCCACCCAGCAGACCGCGCTTGACGCCTGCCGCCGTCTCGGCGATGTGGAGGGGCAAGCGCACGCCCGGCGTTCGCTTGCCCGCGTCTGCAATCAGCTGGGGAGTTATGACGACACCCGATCGCACCTGCGCGAGGCGCTCAGCCTGTATGGCGAGACCGGTGACGTCCTGGGGCGGGCCCGCTGCCACATAGACATGGCCGCCGTGCTCGAACGCCAGGCCTGTTACGACGAGGCGATCGATCACGCCCAGCAGGCCCTACAGCTGTTTCGTACCGCGGGTCACACGCCCGGGCAGGCGAACGCGCTCAACGCGGTCGGCTGGTGCCACGCCATGGCGGGCCACCATGCCCTCGCCCTCAGCTACTGCCAGCAGGCGATCGACCTACAGCGCGAGCTTGGCGACAAGACCAGCGAGGCGGCCACCTGGGACAGTATCGGCTACGCCCACCATCACCTCGGCCAGTACGCCGAGGCCGTCGCCTGCTACCGGCGCGCCCTCGGCTTCTACCAAGAGATTGGTCATCGCCGTAACCAGGCTCAGGCCCTCACCCACCTGGCCGACACCCAGCAGGCATCGGGCGACGTGAAGGCAGCCCGCGAGAGCTGGCGGCAGGCGCTGACCATCCTGGACGACCTGCACCACCCGGACGCCGACAACATCCGGGCCAGGCTCGCCCGCCCGAGGTGAGCGCTCGTCCGCAGCCCCGCAACCCGGTGTCCAGCCTCTAGAAAGCACCAACTTCGGCAGCAAGCTGTCGTGGACCGCGATGTCCCAGGCGACGGCGGCCACGGCGGCCACGGCGGCCACGGCGGCCACGGCGGCCACGGCGGCGACGGTGCGGCCCGGGCAGCGCGACGTCATGCTTTGCGGGGCGGGCTTGGCCACATACGCCGAGCAGCCGCTGCCTGACGCGCCCTGAGGGGTGTTCCAGGCCAGCCACGGGCCGGGCTGAACCCGGTCAGGACGGCGCAGGCACGTGACCGATCGCCGGGTAGCCAAGCTCCATGTGCAGCCGGTTGATCTGCTCAAGCAGTGACGACGGGATCCGTCCGGCGAGAATCGTGGCATCCCGGTCCGGGGTGTCCGGTGTCCTCGGCCGACGCGCTGGCGCGGTGCCATTGCTTACCATCCCGCCCGCCTCGCGGCTGAGCCACCCTCCGCCCGCGCCGCGGCTGGGCCGCGCCCCGTCCGCGCCGCCGCTGGCCCGCGCCCCGTCCGTGCCACCGCTGGCCCGCGCCCCGTCCCCGCCGCGGCCGGCCCGCGACGCGTCCGCGTCGCCGTCGGCCCGCCCCCGGTCAGCCTCCTTGCGCAGCCCCAGGAAGGCGTGGATCCGGTCTGACTCCGCCGGGTGTGAGGCAAGATCCTCATACCGGACCCGCTGGCAGTGGCCGACCTGGTCTCGCTCCAGCGCGAGCAGCGGCTCGGTGCAGGCATGCCAGTAGGCGGCCGCCGCGGCCACCGGGTTGCCGGGATGCGCGGCGGCGAACGTGGCGAACGCTGGCCCGCCGAGCCCCCAGGAAAGGCCCCGGATTGCCGAATGGACGAAGTCTGCGCAGCTGCGATGGAAGCAGACGATCTGCGTCTCGGGGTAGATCTGCAGGAACGTGCGCGCCGATTGCGCCGGAGCGGTGGAAATCTCGCACCAGCGCTGGCGGCCAGTTCGGGACTTGATAACCGAGATCATGCTGCCCGCCATGGCGCGGATCGAAGCGGCGGCGAGGGTAGACAAGGTGCTGCCAGAGGCTTCCGCCGTGCGCCAAGTGCTGGCGGCCTGTTCACATAGCGGGATCACCCCCGTCCCTGCCGTGCAGGCCAGGGAAGAGTGCCCGGCTAGCAGGGTGCTGAGCCGCTCCGCGCCGGATTGCGCGTAGGTCAGCACGATGATGTGTGACCCGGGCCCGGGTTCGGCCGGGGCGAGCAGGGTCCATGCGGCTGCGTCAATCGTCTGATACATCGTCACTGTCCCCCAGGCCGACCCTTTCCGCGATTAATGCACTTTTGATGATCTCTGGCGGGGCGCATCGGGCGCTTACCTTTGGCTTTCCGTCAATTCCTGTACCCGCCGGTCCGCGAGGCGTCACAAAATAAGCAGAGTTCGCCCAGGTCAGCGCCTCGAACTCGGTCGGCGGTATGTTACGAAAATCCGGAATGCGTGACGACAGGTACGGGACTGCCGGCGACGACTACGGGACATGGGGAGGCGGCCCGCCCCCGATACGATGTCGCGCGTGGACGTAACGGACAACGAGTCACCCGAGTCGCGAGACGACCTGCGGGCGCGCCAGGCTTCATCGTTCGGCAGCCAGGCGGCCGCCTACGCCGAGCATCGCCCCGACTATGCCGAGGCAGCGGTCGGGTGGGCGCTCGAGCCGGTGAGTGGCCGTGATCAGGTGCGCGTGCTCGATCTCGGCGCGGGCACCGGCAAGCTCACCGCGATCATCATCGCCGGTCACGCCGAGCCAGAGCCGCCACAGCCGCCAGGACGGCCAGAGCC
>PMSU01000060.1 GCA_003168255.1 Actinomycetota bacterium | reverse complement strand
CCAGGTGCCGACGCGCTGGTCTTTGCGGGTGGTGAGGTGGGGTGAGTAGTTGTCGCAGATGATCGCGATCCGGATGTCCGGCGGGTAGAGCGAGCGGAGGTAGCGGCAGAACTCCAGGAACCGGCCGCGGGTCTTGCGCGGCTTGATGTGCCCGAACAGCTTGTCCTCACCCAGCTCATAGGCGGCGAACAGGTGCCGCACCCCCTCGGTGCGGTGATAGGTCGCGCGCATCCGCGGCCGCGGATCGCGGCCGGGTTCCTTGCCTTTGCCGCTGACCGCGGCCCATTGCCGGCCCGGGCGGGGCTGCAGGTTCAGCGGCCCGAACTCATCGACGCAGAAGATCACCTCCGGCTCACCCCGTTCCGGCACCACCTCCCGGTCAGCGATCGCATACAGGTGCTCGACCCGGGCCTTCTTCGCCGCGTAGTCCGGATCTTTAGAGGCTTTCCAGGTCTTTAACCGCTGGAAGGAGACGCCTTCGGCGCGCAGCAGGCCGCGCAGTCCCTCATGGCTGATGTCCTCCGCCACCTGCCCGGCGACCAGGAAGTCGGCCAGCTTGGCCAGGCTCCAGGCCGAGAACGGCAGGTCATGCTCGGCCGGCCTGGACTTGGCGATCTTCTTGATCTCCCGCCGCTGGCCCAAGGTGAACTTCGGCGGGTGACCGCCCCGGTATCGGGGGTAGAGGGAGTCGAACCCATCGCTGTTGAAGTTGCCGATCACATCGCGGACCCGGTCCTCGCCGGTGAACGCCACCTTCGCGATCGCCGCCGGGGCCATGCCCTGCGCCGGCAGCAGCACCATCTGCGCCCGCCGCCAGGTCACCACCGACCCCTGACCCCGGCGCACGATCCGCACCAGCCGACCGCCCTCATCATCATCAATCTCCCGCACCCGCGCACGCTCACCCACCGGCCCAGTCTGAACGACCAGCAGCCCACCAGGGAACCACCCAAAGGGCAAACGTAACCAGCTACGGCACTAGGCAACGCGGGAATACCGCTGTTCGCGACCGATGAGCCGATCGACATCGCCGGCGCTAACGCCACCACCGTCCTGGTCCGCCGGGTCAAGCAAGGCGTCGCCGAATGGTTCCGGCTCCAGATCAAGGAAAAATCCTGGCGCGGCCTGCGCGAGCATTCCCTGGCCGGCTGGAACATCGGGCCCGCCCCCTACGGGTACGCCGCCGAGCGGGTACCCCACCCCGTGCCGCTCAAGGCATCCCAGGGCCGCACCAAGACCCGGCTCATCCTGGACCCGCCCCGCGCCGAGACTGTCGCCCGGATCTTCGACTGGCGCACCGAAGGCAAGCTGGGCGTGCGCGCGATCACCGCCCGCCTCAACGCCAGCCCCGGCCGCTACCCCCCGCCCGCCAACACGCCCAGCCAGCCCGGATGGAGCGAGAAAAGCGTCTACGCGCTGCTCAGTAACCCCAAGTACACCGGGCACATGGTCTACGGCCGCCGCCGCACCATCAACGGCAAAACGCGCACCGTGCCCCGCGAGGAATGGATCTGGACACCCGAGCCCGCCCACCCCGTCATCGTGGACCGCGCCACCTGGGAAGCCGCCCAGGCCGCCGGCGCCGAGCACTCCAGCAGCCGCGACGGCGACGGCCTGTCCGCCCACCCCGCCGCGTTGCGTACCTACCGGCTGCGCAGCCGCATCCGGTGCCGCGACTGCCGCCGCCGCATGTGCGCCCAGACCCCCCGCCAGGACACCTACTACGTGTGCCCAGCGGCTGCGCCAGATCGACGCCGCCGAGAACGCCCACGTCCGCGAAGTCGAAGCCCTCACCAGCCTCCCCGGCCACCAGGCCCCCGCCGCCGCCCTGCGCACCCGCATCCTGGCCCGGTTCACCGAACTCGAAACCGAACGCGCCGCCCTCACCGCCCAGCTCGACGCCCTGACCCGCGAACCCGACCAAGACCAGCACCCCGAGCGACTCGACGCCCTCCCGCTGCTCCAGGGCGTGTTCGCCGGCGCCCCCCAACGGCTCCAGCGCCAGCTCATCGACGCCCTGGACCTCCAGCTCCTCTACAACAAGCACGACCACCAGGTCACCATCCACGCCGTCATCACCGACACCACCCCCCGCCAGCTCACCGCCCTGCTCACCCCGCCCACCGGCGACCCCGACCCCGCCAGCCTGGTCGAGGCGGCCAGCCCCGGCCAGCCCCGGCCAGGCCAACCGGAAGGATTCACCCCAACGACCTATCACATCACCAAGTCTTCGTGATCATGGAAATGTACTCCGGCGATTGCGCGAAACCCGTGCCTGCCGGGCAACCAAATGCTCAGTGGCGCGTACAACATATGTGATGAACGGGGGGTCAACCCAGAATCCGGGTCCCGGTGCCAGCGCGCTGGCGCCGGTCGAGGCTGCGAAGCAGGCAGGTCCGGCGGACCTGTCGGCTCTGTTCATGCGGCGCCACAGCGAGCTTGTGCGCCTGGCGGTGCTCCTGGTCGGTGATCAGGCGACCGCCGAGGACGTCGTCCAGGATGTGTTCACCAGACTGCACGCCCGGCGGGCGCACGGACCTTGCATAGAGGACTCGCTGCCCTACGTGCGTGCCGCAGTCCTGAATGGCTGCCGGTCGGAGCTTCGCCGGCGGGCAGTCGTCCGTCGCTTCGCGGGCCTTAACGGCAAGCTGTTCGAGCAGGTCACGCAGGATTCGGCCGAGCAGGAGCTGATGCGGTCCGAGGAGCGCAACCTGGTGCTGGCCGCGCTGGCCGCGCTGCCATTCAGACGGCGGGAAGTGCTCGTTCTTCGCTACTACGTGGGGCTGTCGGAGGCCGAAATCGCCCGTGTGCTCGGAATCAGGCCCGGCACGGTGAAGTCCACTGCTGCGCGCGGCCTCGCCGCGCTGGCCCAGAGGCTCGGGAGGCAAGCATGACGAGTGCAGAGGATCGGCTGACGGCCGCGCTAGAGGCCACCGCAAACACGGTCCGCGACGACACCCTGCGCCCGCTCGTCGTTGCCGACGGCAGGCCGCGACGCTGGCGGCCCGTGCTCGCGCCCATCGCGGCAGCGGCAGCGGTCCTGCTTGTCATCGTGGGCGTCGACCTTGCTACCGGGGGGATGACCGGCGCAGCCAGCGGGGGAACGCCGGTAGCCCCGATAGCAGAGATAGCAGGGTTCCCGACGGGCATCGCCGTTGACGGGGCGAATGGCACGGTCTATGTCTCGAGCGGAGACGCTAACGTCCTGTCGGTGGTCAACGCGGCCACCTGCAATGCGTCGAGCACGGGCGGTTGCGCGCACGCTGGACAAGCCCGCACCGCTGGCCAGGATCCCATCGGCGTAGCCGTCGACGAACAGACGCAAACGGTATACGCCGTGAACGGCGGGTCGAATACGGTCGCGGTCATCAACGCGGCCACCTGCAATGCCGCCACCATTAGCGGATGCTCGAAGAAGCCGGCCCTCGTCCACGTCCCCGGCGGCCCCGAGTTCCTCGCCGTCAACCCGCTGACTGACACCATCTACGTGGCGGACACCAGCTCGGGCCAGGTGTCGGTCATCAACGGCAAGACCTGCAATGCCTCGGATACCAGCGGGTGCGCCCAGGCGCCGGCCACGGTGCGGGTGGGAGCAGGCGCGTTTCCGATCGAGGTGGATGCAACCACGAATACCGTCTATGTCGGCACGAACAGCGATCTGGTCGTCATAGACGGACGAACCTGTAATGGCGCGGACGTCAGCGGCTGCGCGAAAGTCCTGGCGACGGTTCCGGTCGGCAGCGACCCGGCTGGCATCGCGGTCGATCAGGCGGCTGGCACCGTCTATGTGAGCAGCGAGGGCCCCGACACGGTGACCCTCATCAACCGGAACACCTGTAGCGCGCTCGATGCAACTGGCTGCCCCGGGCAGCATCGGACGATCGGGGTCGGCTCTGACCCGCGGGGCGTGGCGGTCGACGGGGCGACGCACACCGTCTACGTCACGAACGCGGCGTCGGATACCGTGTCCATGATCAACGCGGCGACGTGCAATGCCACCAGCGTCAGCGGATGCGAGAGATCTCCCCGGGCATTCCCGGTCGGCGCCAGCCCGCGCCGGATAACGGTGGATACCGCGACGGATACTGTCTACGTCGTCAATGTGATAGGCGGGACGTTGTCCGTTATCAACGGCGGGACTTGCAATGCGGTGGACGCACACGGCTGTCCCACGAAGTCCTCGGCTAAGAGCACAGGTCCTGGTGGTCGTGCTGGCCCTGGCGGAGATACATCCAGCTGTAGTCCCGCAGTGGTGGCGTCTGAGTCCGGCCAGCCGGCCGGGCCGCTGACCGCGTCGTCGGTGCGCGTCGCGTCGGGCTCGGTCGGTAGCCAGGCCTGGAGCCTGTGGGCGAAGAAGAGGGTGACCGGGGCGAACGGGCTCGAAGATGGCGGGCTGGTGCTGGGCGGCAGATGGTACGGCCTGTGCCCCGGGTTCCCTAACGTCGCGGAGATGGAGCTCGTCAATGCGGGAGCCCGCGGGGTCGATTACGGCTTCGTCCAGTACCCCGGCAAGGTCACGGTGGGGCTGACGTCCGCAGGCAGGCTGCCGGCGCCGTCGGTGATCCGGGTCGATGGCATGACGTTCTTCATCGGCCAGCTGCCCCGGTCCGCGTGCTCGTACCCCCAGCTGGTGCTCAACGCGTCGGAGGGGTCAGCCGCTAGCGCCATACATCACCTGACGTTCGGCACCTGCGGGGCCGACAAGGTCGTCAACATCACCGGGAGCGAGGGCGAGTGGGGCTCTGGCAGCATGGGATCGGGGACTTCGTCGTTGATGTCTTCCGGCGGCGGGGGCGTCCTGGCCAATAGGCAGGACAACTGCAGCCAGCAGGCCACTACCGTCAGTTCGGGCAAGCCAGCCGGGCCGCTGACCACGTCGGCAGTGCAGGTCGCCTCGGGTTCAGTCGGAGGCCAGGCGTGGGGCCTATGGGCGAAGAAGGGGTCCGCCGGCGTCACCAGCATCGAGAACGGCGGGCTGGTCTTTGGCGGCCGATGGTACGGCCTGTGCCCGGGTCCGCCGAATCCGGCGGAGTTTGAGCTGCTTAATGCGGGCGCCCACGGCATTGCTTACGGCTTCGTGGCCAACCCAGGCGACTACGCGGTCACCATGAAGCCTGGCGATGCACTTTCCGCGCCCCAGATCCGCCGGGTGGCGGACGGCACGTTCTTCATCGGCCAGCTGGCCAAGTCGGCCTGTGCTTACCCATCTCTCGTGCTCTACGCGACCACGCGATCGGTCACCGACATGCATCAGCTGAGCTTCAGCGGATGCGGCCCTAACCAGCTCACTATCTCGGGTGGTCACGGAAGCTGGTAGGCGGCAGGCCGAACAGGGGACGGCAGGCCTCGAAGCCGCTGATCTGCACGTGGTCGCCGGCGCCGCTGGCCAGCCAGTCCGCGCGCTGCAGGCGCATGTGCACCATGACATCGGCACCGTCTGCGCGCGCGTGCAGCGACTCGCCGTTGGGCCGGTACCCCAGCGCGCGCGAGACGCCCAGTGAGGCGTGGTTGTCGTGCCACGCCGAGGTAATGGCCGCCTGCGCGTGCAGCGGCCCGAAGGCCAGCGCCAGTACCGCGGCACGCATCTGCTTGCCGTAGCCGCGGCCCCGCGCCGAGCGGACCAGGAAGGAAGATGAGTCAACCGTGCGCAGGGCGGGGAAGTCGTTGCCCTCGAGTTCCTGGACCCCGAGGATCTCCCCGGCCGCGGACACGATGAAGTTGAGCCGCCATGCCCCGGGCCGCCAGGTTCGGGCGAAGCCTCAGATCGGCCGAGGCGAGGCGCAGGTCGAACAACGGCCAGTAGCGGTGGGTCATCACGCGAAGCTACGAGAGGCTGGCCGCCGAGCACAAGCGGGCGGCGGCTCGGGGCGGAACGGCCGGCTCGGGGCGGAACGGCCGGCTCGGGCGGACCAGTTGCGTAAGGTCGTGGTGACCGATGAGTCTGGTCACGGGCGGCGGTCCATCTGATGACCGCCCGTGCGGCGGTGACCGTCCGTTCCCTGGAGCCTGAGGCTCCCCACCGAAAGAGGATGAATGTCCGCCACAATTCAGCCGGTGATCATCACCCCGGATCTGGACCGTCTCCTGGGTTTCTACACGGTGCTGCTCGGGGCGGTGGAAATCTCCCGGGTGCCAGACGAGGGCCCGGCCTTCTACGTCGGCCTGCGGGTCGGCAACTCCGAGCTCGGCCTGGTGGCTGATGCAGCTGTCGAGACCGGCACGGCGCAGCGGATTCTGCTCAGCGTGGACGTGGCAGACGTGGACGGCCTGCTGCGACGCGTGCAGGCACTGGGCGGACATGTGCGCGGCCAGCCGAACGACATGCCGTGGGGACAACGGGTCGCGCACATCCAGGACCCGGATGGCAATTCGGTTAACCTCACCCAGCCGATCTAGCTGTATGAGAGCTCAGGAACCGGGGCCAGCCAGCCCGCACGAGAAGCTGGACCGTGCGAGGGAAATTGCCGAGACGGTGCTGTTCCCGGCCGCGCTGGATGTGGACGGCGGCCAGCGCGGGCCGGCCGGTCATCTCGACGTGCTTGCCGCCGAAGGCTTCTATGGGCTGGCCGTCCCGGCGCAGGCCGGCGGTGGCGGGGTGGACTACCCGACCGCGTGCCTGATCGCGGAGGCCTTCGCCGGGGGCTGCTTGACCACGGCATTCGTCTGGATACAGCACCAGGGGGTGGTGCGCCGGGTGCTTGACGCGCCAGCGGTGCTGCGCGAGTCAAGCCTTGGCCCGCTGTGCCGGGGCGATCGGCGGGCAGGGGTGGCGCTGGGCGGCTCGCTGCCCGGGCCGGCCAGATTGCGGGCTCGCAAGGTGTCCGGCGGCTACCTGCTTGACGGCCACTCCCCGTGGGTAACCGGCTGGGGCATGATCGACACGCTGGCCGTCGCTGCGCGTGACGAGCAGGACGTGCTGGTCTGGAGCCTGATTGACGCGAAGGAAAGCGACACGCTGAGCGTGCAGCCGCTTCGCATGGTGGTCGCCTCGGCGAGCGGCACGGTCACTGCCCGGTTCGCCGGGCACTTCGTGCCGGAAGAGCAGTTGCTGGGCGGGCAGCCGTTCGCCGAGTTCAGCGTGCAGGACGCACACGGGCTGCGCATGAACGGGTCGCTCGCCCTTGGCGTGCTCGCGCGCTGCCAGGCGCTGCTGGGGGCAAGCGGGCTGGACGAGCAGGCCGACGCCTGCCGCGCCGGGCTGGACGAGGCCACGCCGGAGAACCTGCCGATCGCCAGGGCAGCCGCGGCCGAGCTGGCGATGCGGGCCGCGACCGCGCTATTGGTCAGTACCGGCAGCCGGGGCATCCTGCTCGATCAGCACGCTCAGCGGCTGGTCAGGGAAGCGATGTTCCTGTGTGTGTTTGGCTCCCGGCCACCGATCAAGGCCGAGCTGCTCGCCCGGCTGGAAGGATTATCCGAAGTCGGCGGGCCATTCGTCAGTACATGAGGCGCGGATCGTCGTAGCGCTTGAACTCCAGGACGTTGTTCGACGGGTCGGTGAGGAAGATCTGGCGGTGCTCCTCGGCCGTACCTTCAAAACGCACTGAAGGGTCGGCGAGCACCGAGAGCTTGCGGAACTCCACCAGCCGGAGGAGTCGGTCGAAGTCCTCGCGCCTGGCGAAACTCACGCCGAAGTGCCGGGGATACGGGACCGCCTCGGATGGGATGTCCTCGCTCAGATGGCAAACCAGCTGATCACCGAAGAAATCGAAGGTCACCCGGTCCGGGTAGCGGCGGGCGAGCTTGGCTCCCAAGCCGCCGACGTAGAAGTCGACTGCCGCGTCGAGGTCGTAGGTGGGAATTGCGATGTGGCACGCGTCGTGCATCTCACGCATCGTTGCTCCTCATGAGAGTTGGTTGAGGTGATCGTGTTGCAGGTCGTGGAGTTGCAGGTCGTGAAGTTGCGGGCCGAGGGAGGCAAGACGTACCGGCCGCGGCCTTGCTCGCCGGCTGCGCGGCGCTTCCCTCCCGCTGGCGCCCGGTCAGCACCAGGCTGAGCGGGGTGCGCCGGGCGAGGAAGACGAGCAGCCCGGACACGCCGTAGATGAGCGGGAGCCCGACGCCGAGGAGCGCTGCGAGCTCAAGAGCGCCGGGAGCGCTACGGACCGCGGCGAGCACTCCGGTCGCTCCGGCCAGCGCGACGGCTCCCTGGAGCACGAGGGGGTGGGCCAGGAAGATCCCGAACGAGCTATCGGCCCCTATCGAGATGAGCCGTCGGTGGCGCGCTCCCGCACCGACCCAGCGGAGCCCCGCCGCGAACAGCGCCCAGCCGAAGGCGAGGCTTTCCACGACGATGGCGGGCTGGAAGACCGCGCTCGCCGCGGCGGGATCCTGGCCACCGATGGCGATCTCGGCGAGGTAGCTCCCGACGCCGACGCCGACTCCGGCCAAGAGCGCCACGCCAGCGGCGGCGGCGTGCCGCCGGGTGAACGCGACGAAGCTATCGAAGTGCCACGCGCCGATCGCTCCGGCGATCACGTAGAGCAGGTAGCTCGGCAGCAGCGGGTCGGGGTTCCGCAGCCACGCCCCGATCAGGCCGGTCGTCACCAGGTGGTGCTGGATCGCGAAGGTCACCGCTAGCTCGTACGCACAAGCCGCGAGGAACAGGGCGAGATGGTGCCGGGCGGTCTTTTGCAGCAGCCAGCGCAGTAGCGGGAAGGCCAGGTACACCTGCATCGTGACGAGGAGGAAGTAGAGCTGGTAGCGCGCATCGGCGGTGAGGAGGTCATGCCCGAAGGCGACGATCGCCGAGGAGATCGGGTCGAGCCGCTCGCCGTCCGCGACGAAGTAGACGAGGCTCCATGCCGCATATGCCGGCAGGACGAGCCGGTAGCGACGGCGCCAGAACGCCACCCAGCGGACCTGGCGGCGACGCCCGTAGTTGTAGGTGAGCACGAAGGCCGTGAGGAGGAAGAACAGCTCGCGGCTCGTATGGAAGACGGTGACCACTGCCCCGAGGGCAAAAGTGATCTTCCCGCCGCCAATCGCGAGGGTGTGGACCCCCACCACGAACGCGACGATGAGGACGCGAATGAGGTCGAAGGCGAGGATGTGCGGGCGGGGCCGCTCGGTATCGGCTCCGGCGGGCAAAGGCGCCGCCCTGCTCGCGGCAGCCTGGCTCACGATCCCCGCCCGAGGTAGCGGGCACTCCTCTTGTCACGCACCGATCTCGATCCTCTGCTCTTGCTGACGCTCCAGCTCGAAGTGCACGAGGGTGTCCGAACGCAACCCGAGACGTAGCGTCTCGAGCGCGATCACGTCGTTCGGTGCCACATTGGCGAGATTGACGTCGCTGCCGACGCGGGTCACGAAGAACGTCTGCAGCTCCTTCGTCGGCGCCTCGAACACGAGGCGCCGACAGTCCGGCACGCTGCCGATGATCTCCTCCACGACGTCGAAGCGCGGCACGCCGTTCGCGTCGCAAATGCCACTGCGTCCGCTCTCTCGAGCTTCGGTGACGATGAAGCTCGCTCCCGCTGCGAGGTCCTGCTCGACGAAGGACACCCACTGCTCCCCGGTCAGCGCCGCGGACCGCTCGGCGTCCTTGTAGCCGACCTCACTGAGGACGACGAACTCCTCAGCGGCGCGGGCAATGAGCTTCGCCTTGCTTGCGCTCGACAGGTGGATGGTGCCATCGGAGACCTCGACATAGCGGCAGCGGTGCAGGCGGCAGAGCTTGAAATAGTCCTCGGCAAGGTCCTGAGCGACGAACTTCTCGAATAGCGTGCCGCCGAAGAGGTAGCCGATGCCGTATCGATCGAGGCAGTCCATCTTGTCCTCGAGACGCGGCGTCACGAGTGCCGTTCCCCAGCCGAACTTGACGAGGTCGATGCCGAACGCGGCACTGGCGATCGCGTCCTCGAATGCGGAGAAGGGAATGCCGTTGTCGATGACGACAGTGAGGCCTTCCCGGCGCGGCTTCTCGCTACGACAGGGCAAACTGAGTGGACTGGTGTTCATGTTCGTTCTCCCTTTCATGGTGCTGCCGTCTCGGTTCGGCTGGCAGCGAGATCCCTGATGCCTTGTGTTCCGGTTGTCGGTACGGGGGCGTCGCCGACTGCGGCGACGCGCAGGGCCCGGCGATTGGGCTTGCCCGTGGGTCCGGTCGGCAGCGAGTCGACGACAACGACGCTCGCGGGCTGCTTATGCGGGCTTAGCGCCCGCCGGCACCGATCGAGCAGCTCACTGGCGAGGCCAGCACGGCCGGAGCTGACGAGATCGGCGTCGGTAACGACGTAGGCCACTGACTCCTCGCCGAGCAATCGGTGCGGCCGGCCGACGACCGCGGCACTGCGAATGCGGGAGTCGCCGAGCAGTACCTCCTCGATCTCACGCGGGTGGAATTTCTCGCCCCCCCTGTTGATCACGTCGTCGCTGCGGCCGACCAGGTAGAGGAAGCCCTCGGGATCGCGGAACGCCAGGTCGCCAGTGCACAGCCAGCCATCTGTGGCCCGGGCCGGAATCGGTGTCCGGCCACGGCCGAGGTACACATCGACCACGTTGCGACCCCGGAGCTCGACGGCGCCGATCTCCGCCGCCGGCAGTTCGTGACGGTCTTCGTCGACGATGCGCACCGTGACGCCAGTGGGCCGTCCGACAGAGCCGGGTTGCCGCTCGCGGCCGAGCAGCGGGTTGGCGGCGATCTGGCTCGCCGCCTCGGTCATGCCGTACGTCTCGAGCACGCCGACACCGGACCTCTCCTCGAAACGCTTTCGCACCGCTGCGGGCAGCGGCGCAGAGGCCGATCTGGCGAAGCGCACGCCCCGCGACACGGCGTGGGCGGGAGATGCCCCCTCGCTCAGGATGCCGAGGATCGCAGGGACGAGGTTGAGCCAGCTCACGTCGAGCTCGTCGGCGGTCGCCCAGAAACGTGATCCGTGGAAGCGGTCCTCGACGACGAGGCTGCTGCCCGCAACGAGGGTGGACAGTACACCGACGACCTGGGCGTTCACGTGAGAGAGCGGAAGGGGTGAGTATCCGCGGTCTTGCGGTGTGAGCGCGTGGTGGCTGGCAATGCGGGCGGCCACCCGCAGCAGCTGGGACTCCGACAGCGGGACCAGCTTGGGCCGCCCGGTCGTTCCCGAGGTAGGCAGCAGGGCGGCGACCCCCCGGGCACCGAGCCGAACCTCGTGTCCGCGTCGAGCTAGTCGCAGCCCGGCCGCGGAGGTCATCCAGAGATTGACACCCGAGCCGTCGAATTCCGCTGCCGCTTCTTCCTCGTCGATGACCACGTCGGCGGCCTCGAGGACCCCGAGGATGCTGGCGAGCTCGCCGGTCGTCGCGCGGGGATCGAGCGGCGCGACGCAGACGCCCGCCGCGAGTCCCGCGAGGTAGGCGCGGCAGAACGCCACCGGGTTGGTGACGCGCAGAGGCACGACGGTGCCCGGCGGCAGCAGCGCGGCCCAGTCCGCTGCCTGCCGGGCAGCCTGCGACCACGTAACGACCTCGCCGCTGCCCGCATCGAGGTAACCTGCCCGGTCGCCGCAGCGTCTGCTCAGCACGTCGAGCCGGGCCCGCACCGACGCCGGTACCGGAGTTACCGCGAGCTTGCTGTCCCCGGCACCGGAAAGGTCGGCGGAAAGAAATGGCCTGTTCATGAAATCCATCGTGAAGATCTGGCTTCCAGGCACGCTGAAAGATGCCTGCGCGTGAAGTGACAGTTCAATGAACGGATTATGAGGAGCTCATCAGAGAATGCGCAGAACCGCTGCGTGGCCCGGACCGCGGATCGGATCGACCGCGCCAGACAGCTGCGCCACCCCTAGCAGGGAGCCGTTGGGCACGACGGGCCACGGCATCACGGCGGGGCCGACGCCGGCCAGGTAGGCACGAGCGACGCGCACGGGTCCGCCGGACTATCTGACCGAGCCTCGCTGTCGTTGGGATACTCCACCCACGTGCTGATAGACCACGCCGAGGCGCGTGCAGGTGACGCTGGCCGGCGACGGCCTCGACGCTGAGGTGGCTACCGCTCCGGCATTGACGAGAGCACGCGCGACGCGCTCGGCGATGATGAGATGGCCACGGGCTGTCGGATGCAGGCCGCCACCGGCCCGCGGGAAGCGCCAGTGGTCGCGTAGCGGGTCGATGATGATGGCGCGTGGATCGCCCTTCCGGATGGCCGACACGATGACCGAGTCCGTTCTGAGTTCCCCCTTCAGCACGGTCGCGGTTGCGCCTGGACGCGAGAACACCGTAAGAAAGGCGAGCCTGGCTCCCGGGACTTCGGCCCTGAGGCGCCGGACCAGGGCGGCAACGTGATCCGCTTCCGCTGCCCTCGGCACGTTCGCGTCGTCGTGCCCCGCCTGGACGACGACAAGCGACGGATGGAGCTTCGCGAGGTCGACCCGCTCGAGCTCACGGGAGAGGGGGCCGAGATCGTCGAGCCCCGGCACGGTGTAGCCGGCGCCGGGTACTCCGAGCGTCACCGCCCGCCACCTGATGAGCTCGGCGAGGCGAACCGCCCAGCTCTGCGCGGGGCGAGGAGCTCCCGCGCCAGCGGTGAACGAGGCACCGAGCGCCACGAGCAAGGGACCCGTCGCGCCCGATGGGGAGGTGTCAGGAAGGACACGACAGCCGGCGGCGCTCTCGCGGGGCATTGCAGCCTGAGCGCCGGCGAACCCCGCCGGGTCATACCCGGTTCCGCTACTGGCTCTCCCTGACCCGGACACGACGATCGAGCTCATGAGCACCGCGAGCGACAAGGCCATCAGCGCCAGAATGCGCCACGTCATCACCCTGGCTGCCATGCCCCCAGTCTCCCTCAAGGCCGGAGCTAAGAGGTCCACGCGCGGATGGCGCCCAGCCGACTCTTCTGGTGATCGCCTGGCGGCAACCCGGGGATAGCATGGTCGTTGCCTGGCTCGGCGACCCGCCGTTAGTCGGACGGTCGTCGGATCGGGAGGCCCCGTGAAGCTGCGTCGACGCGTTGCCGCGGTCGGCATCGTCGCATTAACTGCTGGTCTCGCGGCGGTACTGCCGGCCAGCGCCGGCCAGGCCGGGACGACAAGGACCGCTCAGGCACCGGTGAGCTGCCCGCTCAGCTGGACACAGGCGACCGGCAACACCGCCTATCCCGACACGTCGGCGACGTACTGGACGGTGCGGTTCCCGGTGGTGAAGGGCGGCTACTTGTCCCTGGCGGGAACCTTCCCGCACGCCCGGTACATGTCGTTCAACTCCTATCAGGGCGCCGCGGCTTACGACGTCGTGGAGGACGACATCCTCGTCCCTGACGGCGGGGCGCTCAACCCCTTCCAGGGCGGCAATCCCCGCAACGGCACCGTGACTTACCACATGACGGTTGAGTTCAAGGCGCTGCCGACCCAGCGGGCGGCCAACACCCTCTACACCGGTGCCGCGACAAAGCCGCCGACGACGCAATCGGTGATCTACCGGGTGTACGTGCCTGACACAGGCCAGGACGACACCGGCGGGGTGGGCACCCCGGCAGTCACGTTCAACGCGCCGGCCGGGACAACGCTGCCGCCCGAATGCACCGACAACGCCCGCAGTGGCGCCGCTACGACATCCGCGTCCCACGCGATCCGGCCCGCGGCCGCCACCAACCCGCTGACCTGGACCAAAGCGACCGGCAACAACAGCTACGGCAACCTCGACAACGCGTACCTCAGCACCTCGATCAGCCAGACATTCGGCCAGGTACTGGTGATCCACGCCGAGGCCCCCACCTTCCCCGCGACCTTCGAGGGGGAACCGACCTTTGAGGGAGGCACGCAGCTGAGGTACTGGTCGATGTGCGAGAACAACCCCAAGACCACCGGTGTCATCAGTTGCAGTCCCGACTACCTCACCAACCTGTCCGGCGGTTACTACACGATCGTCATTTCGAAGACCCGCCCGACGAACACCGGGGCCGCGTGCGACGACACCTGGCTGCCCTGGGGCGCGGTGCAAACCGGCACGCTCCTGCTGCGCAACATGCTGCCCGATGCCTCCTTCGCCCAGGCCATCCAGAACGTCCAGCCCGGTCAGGCGATGCAGGACATGGGCGCCTACTACCCGTCGTCGGCCTACGTCGCCACGCTCAGCCAGTTCGAGAGCCTGGGCTGCCCGCCAAACCTCAGCGGGCTGTCCTTCGGCTGACTGGCGGGCTGACTGGCCGGCCCGGGCACGCGGTGCCTACTGGCCACCGCCCGGCGGGCGCGCGGTCTCCCGGCCTGACAGCGCCTCGGCGGTCCGAAGCAGGGCCGAGTGGTCGAGCGCGCCGTCGCCGCGAGCCCTGGCCGATGCGATCAGCTGAGCCACCAGGCCGGTCATCGGCAGCGACACATTGGCGTCCCGCGCGGTGGCCAGCGCGATGCCCATGTCCTTGTGATGCAGGTCGATCCGGAACCCGGGCCTGAACTGGCGGGCGAGCATGGACTCGCGCTTGAGCTCGAGGATGCGGCTGCCGGCCAGGCCGCCGGCCAGCACGTCGAGGCCGGCCTTCGCGTCCACGCCGGAGGCCTCCATCAGGACGATAGCCTCGGCGACCAGCGCGTAGATGCCGCCGACGACGAGCTGGTTCGCCGCCTTGACTACCTGGCCCGAGCCGTGCGGCCCGACCAGGGCAAGCGTCGTGCCCACCGCTCGCAGCACCGCCGTGGCGGCCTCGAAGTCCGCGGCCGCACCGCCCACCATGATCGACAGCTTGCCCTCGATGGCGCCGGTCTGCCCGCCGCTGACCGGCGCGTCGAGCACCCGGGCGCCGACCTCGGCGCCGGCCAGCGCGATCTCCCGTGAGGTCTGCGGGCTGATGGTCGAGAAGTCGACAAACAGCACGCCCCGGGTGCCGGCGGCTCGCAGCGTGTCGAAGACCCCGCCCGCGCCGAGCACGGCCTCGGTCACCTGCGGCGAGTCCGGCAGCATGGTGGCCACCACCTCGGCGTCGCCCGTCGCCTGCGCCACCGAGGCGGCCGCGATCCCGCCGGCCGCTACCAGCTTGTCCATGTTCTCGGCGTGGTGGTCGTGACCGCGCACCTGGTGACCGGCCTTGACCAGGTTCGCAGCCATCGGGCTGCCCATGATGCCCAGGCCGATGAATCCGATGCGCGCCATAGGCGTGGCTCTCCTTCTGGGTGCTGCGCGGCCGGGGCGCTCTAGCTGCGGGTCAGCCAGCCGAAGCTGGACGAGCTGTCCGCGGGGTCCGTCGGCTTGTACTCCAGGCCCACCCGGCCCCGGTAGCCTAGCCCGGCGAGCTGGCCGAGCAGCGGCCCAAACTCGATCTTGCCGGTGCCTGGGGCGCCGCGGCCAGGCACGTCGGCGATCTGCACGTGGCCGATCTTGTCGAAGTAGGCGTCGAGCACGCCTGCCAGATCCTCATTCATCCGGGCTAGGTGATATAGGTCAGCCAGGAACGCCACGTTGGTGACCCCGGCCTCGGCCCGCACCCGGTCGACTACCGTGATGACCGCGGCCGCCGACACCAGCGGGTAACGCGGGCTCTCCGGCGCGTTGAGCGCCTCGATGACCACGGTGGCACCGATGCCGGCCGCGGCACTGGCGGCGAGCGCGAGGCTCTCCGCCGCCAGGTCATCCTGCTCCGACTCGGGAACCCCGTCCACCCTGTTCCCGTACAGCGCGTTCAGCACCGTGCAGCCGGCCCGCCCGGCGATGCCGGCACAGGCCTGCACGTTGTCGCGGAACGCGGTGGCGCGGGCCGGCTGGGACAGCCATCCGCGTTCCCCGGCCGGGATTTCTCCGGCCGCGAAGTTCAGGCCGGCCAGCGATATCCCGGCGTCGCCGAGCGCGGCGAGGAACGCGTCCGCCTCATGGTCGCCCGGCACCGGATCTTCGAACGGCCACCAGAACTCGACCGCGTCGAAGCCGGCCGCGGCGGCCGCCGCTGGCCGCTTTAGCAGCGGCAGCTCGGTGAACAGGATCGAGCAGTTGACGTCGAACTTCATGGCGTGGGTGTCCACTATGCATCCCGTTCAGGGCCGGTTCCGGTGATGTGCTCTGGCCGGACGGGTACCCGGGTCAGGGCCAGTCCGGTGGCGGCGCGGATCGCGGCGACGATAGCAGGCGTGGACGAGATCGTGGGCGGTTCTCCCACCCCGCGCAGCCCGTAGGGGGCGTGCGGGTCGGCGAGCTCGAGCACATCGAGCTTCATCGGCGGCATGTCCAGGATCGTCGGGATGAGGTAATCGGTGAACGACGGATTTCGGACCTTGCCGCCGGTCACCTGGATCTCCTCCATCAGCGCGAGGCCGAGTCCCTGGGCGGTGCCGCCGTGGATCTGGCCCTCGACCGCCTGGGGGTTCATCGCCCGCCCGACGTCCTGTGCGCAGGCGAGCTCGATCACCTTCACCAGGCCAAGCTCGGTATCCACGTCCACCACCGCCCGGTGCGCGGCGAACGCGTACTGGACGTGGGCATCGCCCTGGCCGGTCTGCGGGTCGAGCGGACTGGTACCGCGGTGCCGCCACGTCACGGTAGCCTCGGCGGGCTCGGCCAGCAGGTCCGCCAGGGCGGCAAGCGCGCCATCGCGGGCTGACACCAGCTTGCCGCCGGACACCGACAGATCCTCGTGGCCGGGGAACAGGCCCCGGCCGCGCTCCAGGATCTGCTCGCGCACCTGCTCGCAGGCGGCCCGGACCGCGCCGCCGGTCATGTAGCTCTGCCTGGAGGCGGAGGAGGATCCGCCGCTGCCGATCGACGTGTCGGCGGGCACGACACGCACCTGCTCGACGCCCAGCTCGGTGCGGGCAATCTGGCCCTGGAGGGTGACCAGGCCCTGGCCCACCTCCGCCGCGGCGGTGTGCACGTCGGCGGCGGGCTCGCCGCCGATCAGGTGCAGCCGCACCCGGGCGGTGGAGTAGTCGTCGAAACCCTCCGAGAAGCACACGTTTTTGATCCCGATGCCGTAGCCGATGCCGCGCACCACTCCCTCGCCGTGCGTGGTGTTGGACACCCCGCCGGGAAGGCCACGGATATCCCTGTCCGTCCCGGCCGCGGCAGGCGGCAGCGGGCGGCCGGAAACCCGCCGGAGCAACTCGGCCACCGGCGCGGCGGAGTCCACCACCTGGCCGGTCGGCATCACGCTGCCTTCGTGCATGGCATTGCGGACCCGCAGCTCTACCGGATCCAGCCCGAGGCCGGCGGCCAGCTTGTCCATCTGGGACTCGTAGGCGAAGCATGCCTGCACCGCGCCGAATCCGCGCATGGCCCCGCACGGCGGGTTGTTCGTGTAAACCGCACGACAGTCCAAGCGGACGTTCGGAACCTCATAAGGGCCTATTCCAAGAGTGGCGGCGTTCGCGGCTACCGCTGTCGAGCTCGACGCGTAGGCGCCCCCGTCGAGAACGATGTCGGCCCGCACGTAGATGAGTTTCCCGTCGGCCGCGGCGCCGTGCTCGTAGTGCAGCGTGGCCGGGTGCCGGTGCACGTGGCCGAAGAAGGACTCCTCGCGCGAGTACACCATCTTGACCGGCTTGCCGGTGCGCAGCGCGAGCAGGCAGGCGTGCACCTGCATGGACAGGTCCTCGCGGGCGCCGAATGCGCCGCCCACGCCGGCCAGCGTGATCCGCACCATGTCCTCGGGCAGGCCGAGGCAGGCGGCGACCTGGGTACGGTCCGCGTGCAGCCACTGGGTGGCTACGAACAGGTCCACGCCGCCGTCTTCGGCGGGGACGGCAAGGCCGGACTCGGGGCCGAGGAATGCCTGATCCTGCATCCCGACCTGGTACTCGCCGGATACCACCAGCTCGGCCACGGCAGCTGGGTCACCTTTGCGGATCTTCACATGGCGGACCACGTTGCCGCCGTCATGGACGCGGGGGGCGGCGGTCTCGAGCGCGGCGCGGGCGTCGGTGAGCGGTTCGAGCTCGGTGTAGGAGACCTTGATCTTGCCGAGTGCGCGGCGCGCGGTCTCCGGGTGGTCGGCCGCCACGATGGCTACCGGCTCGCCCTGGTAGCGAACCTGATCCGAGGCGAGGACGGGCTGGTCGGCGTGCTCGAGCCCGTATACCTTGCGGCCCGGTACGTCGTCGTGGGTCAGCACCGCGTGGCAGCCGGGCAGCCGCAGCGCCGCGCCGATGTCCAGGCCGTCGATGACCGCGCGCGGGTGCGGGCTGCGCAGCGTCGCGCCCCAGATCATGCCGTCAAGCCACAGGTCGGAGGAGTACGCGAACTCGCCGGTGACCTTCTGCCTGGCGTCGGGCCGGCCGGCGCTCTGGCCGACGCCGCTTGTGGTCGGCGACGTGCGCGGCCCGGTGGCCGTGCTCGTGCCGGTCACGCCGGCTCATCCCCGAACAGGCGGCTCCTGGCCGCGCGGACCGCCCGGGCGGCGGCGGCCGCGCTCGTGCTGCGCAGCTCGCCGTCCTGCACGACCGGGTTGCCGCCGACGAGCAGCAGTGCCAGCGGCGCCGGCGGCCCGAGCACGAGCGCGGCCACCGGGTCGCCGCCCGGCCCGTGCGCGATCGCGTCGTGCGCCAGCGTGTCGAGCCGCCAGAGCGCCACATCCGCGAGGGCACCGGGCCGCAGCGAGCCGGTCTCGTCGTCGCGGCCCAGGCAGCCGGCGCCGCCGCGGGTCGCCATCCACAGCGCCTGCCGCGCGGACAGTGCCCCGGGTCCGTCGCCGTCCCTGGACCGGGCGGACAGCAGGGCCTGGTGCAGTTCGCCGCCGAGCCGGACCGCCTCGCTCGAAGCCGGGCCGTCCACTCCGAGGCCCACGGTGACCCCCGCGGCCAGTAGCTTGCGGACCGGGGCGATGCCCGAGCCCAGCCTGCCGTTGGAGCTAGGGCAGTGCGCGACGGCGGTGCCGGTGGCAGCCAGCCTGCCCACCGCGGCGTCGTCGAGGTGCACGCAGTGCGCCAGCCACACGTCGTCGCCGAGCCAGCCGAGCTCTTCGGCGTATTCGGCGGGGGACAGGCCCGTCTGCTCGCGGCAGTAGTCCTCCTCGTCACTGGTCTCGGCCAGGTGGGTGTGCAGCCTGGTGCCGGTGGCGCGGGCGAGCGCGGCCGACTCGCGCATCAGCTCCGCGCTCGCGCTGAACGGCGAGCACGGGCCGACCGCGATCCGCACCATGGCGCCGGGGGACGGGTCGTGATACGCCGCGATCGCCGCCGCGGTGGCGGCGAGCGCGGCATCGGTATCCTCCACCACCTCGTCCGGCGGGAGGCCGCCGGCTGAGGCGCCCAGATCCATCGACCCCCGGCACGGGTGGAACCGGAGGCCGACCGCGGCCGCCGCGGCGATCTCCGCTTCGAGCGGCTCGGCGAAGGCTCCGGCCCCGCCCCCCGGGCCGGCCCTGCCCCGCGGGCCGGCCCCGCCCCCGGCGCCGTGCTTGGGGAAGATGTAGTGGTGGTCGGTGCTTGTCGTGCAGCCGGACAGCGCGAGCCAGGCCAGACCGGCGGTGGCCGCCGCGTGCACCTGGTCGGGGCCGATCCGCGCCCACACCGGGTAGAGCTCGGTGAGCCAGTCGAACAGCGTGGACTGCTGTCCCCGGCCCTGGGTGAGCCACTGGTACAGGTGATGATGCGTATTGACCAGCCCGGGGGTGGCCAGGCAGCCGGACCCGTTGACTACGATGGCGCCTTCGGTCCGGGGGGCCGGCCCAGGGCCCGTCGCGGCGATGCGCCCGTCGGCCACGATGACGTGCCCGGACCGGTATTCCGTGCCAGGGTCGGCGGGGCCGGAGCCGTCCATCGTGGCCACCGCGCACCCGTCGATGACGATCGGCGCGGGACTCACCGGCCGACCTCCGCCTGGCCGGGCTCCGCCTGGCCGGCCGCCGCCGCGGCGGCCGCTGCCTTGCGGGCCGCCGCCAGCCTGACCGCGTCCAGGATCTTCTCGTACCCGGTGCAGCGGCACAGATTCCCCGCCAGCACTTCGCGGATCTCGCCGTCGTCCGGCACCGGGCCGCCAGCGTCCACCGTCTCGCGCAGCAGGTAGTGCGCCTGCACGATCAGGCCGGGGGTACAGAAGCCGCACTGCACGGCGCCCGCGTCCATGAACGCCTGCTGGACCGCGTCGAGCCCGGCCGCCCCGGCCAGGCCCTCGACGGTGACCACGTCACGGCCGCCAGCCTGGCCGGCCGCGACCAGGCAGGCGCACACCGGGCTGTCATCCAGGTACACCGTGCACGAGCCGCATTCGCCCTGCTCGCACGCGTTCTTCGAGCCCGGCAGGCCGAGCCGCTCGCGCAGCACGAACAGCAGGCTCTCGCCCTCCCACACGTCCTCGGCGGTGACCCGCCTGCCGTTCACCCGCATGCTCACGCGCATTGCCGTGCCCCCTTCCGGTAAGAATCCCAGGTCCAGCCCAGGGTGCGCCGGGCGAGCACGGACAGGGCGTGCCGGCGGTACGCCGCGGTGCCGCGCACGTCGTCGATCGGCCGGGCCGCGCCGGCCACCAGCTCGCCGAATGTGTGCGTCACCGTCGAAGGCAGCGCAACCCCCGACTCCCACAGCCCGGCGCTGGCCAGCTCCGCGGCCAGGAATTCCTCCGCATCGGTGGCACGCAGCGGAACAGGCCCGGCCGAGCCGATGCCGGTCCCTATGGTCCCTCCTGTCCCGGCCGGGCGGCCCTGCGGCCACAGCGAGAGCGCGAACGAGCAGACCGCGATCACCATGGCATTCCTCGTGCCGATCTTGGCGAACTGCTGCGGCCCCATGGCCGGCCCGATACGGAACGCGGTGATCAGCTCGTCCGGTGCGAGCACGCTCCGCTTGGGCCCCTGGTAGAACCCGGCCGCCGGGATCAGCCTGGTGCCGCGCACGGACGCGGCCTCGACCAGGGCGTCGCAGGCCAGCAGCACCGGGTGCGCATCGCCGGCCGGCGAGGCAGCGCCCAGGTTGCCGCCCACCGTGCCCCGGTTGCGGATCTGCGGCGAGCCGACCGTCCGTGACGCCAAGGCCAGGCCGGGCAGCTCGCGGCCGAGCTCACCGATGATCCGCGCGTAGGACACGCAGGCGCCGACTCGCAGCAGGCCGCCGTCGCTGCCTATCTCCGCCAGCTCGGCAACCTGGTTCAGGTCGAGCAGGGCATCCGGCCGCCGGGTGTCGAAGTTGATCTCGACCATCACGTCGGTGCCGCCGGCGATGGGGACCGCGGCTGGCCGCTCGGCCTTGGCCTCGAGCGCCTGCTGGAGGGTGGCGGGACGGAGAAAGTCCATGTGGCTGGCCTCTACGCTGCCCAGGCGAGGCCGGCCGGCGGCGCGTCATCGCGGATGACCGTGCCCTCGATGAGGCCATAGGGACGGTCGGACGCGTACAGCACCTCGTTAGGGTTCTTTAGTCCGAACGGTGCCAGGTCAACCGTGAAATGATGCTTATTCGGCAGTGCGAGGCGGACCTCGGCGATTTCCGGCCTGTTCTCGAGAACCCGGCTGCCCATCGCATACAGGGTCTGCTGGAGCGACAGGCTGCGGGTTTCCGCGAACGCCTCGAGCAGGTGACGCCTGGCCTCGGCATGCGAGGTGCCCCAGTCGCAGCCGCCGTCCAGCGGCAGGGCGGTGTGCCGCCAGCGAGCGGTCACGTCGGTGGCCAGGATCCGGTCGGTGGTCTCGACCAGCGTCGTGTAGCGGTCCTTGAGGTAGCCGTGAAACTCCGAGCCCGCCGAGTTGAGCACGGTGAGGCCGCCGAGCCCGGACACGGCCCAGGCTGTCGTGCCGTCGTAGCTGATCTCCGCGGTCCGGATCTCGCTGCCGCGGCGGGCGAACGAATGGCCGGTGCTGGCGATCCGGTCCCATGCATGCTCCGCCACGCTCACCCTGGCGGTGGCGATGCTGGCCTGCGAGTCAACGAAATGCCTGGCGAGCAGGAGCGCGAACGACTCGATCTCGCCGACGCCGTGCTGCGCGGCGAAGGCGAAGACGGTGTTCTTTTGCGTGTCGGTGGTCAGCACGGCGGCGTTGTTGCCGGTCAGGTGCGCCGCGGTCATCTCACCGGTCAGCGTGACGCCGACGGTCAGGTCGCTGATGTCGTGGCGCCCGCCGTCCCGGGTGACGTGCACCAGGCGGATTTCCGCCTTGCCGTAGCTGTTGGGCCCGAGCACGATGGCCACGCGTCAGCTCCCTCGGTAGGTCGAGTAAGCGTATGGGCTGAGCAGGACCGGCAGGTGAAAGTGCTCGGCGGGATCGCGCACCTCGAAGGTGATGGTGACCTCCGGGTAGAGCGCGGTCACGTTGTTGCCGGCGAAATAGGCGCCAGTGTCGAAGGTGAGGCGGTGGACGCCCGCGACGGGCTCGCCATCGGGCAGCCAGCCGGCCAGGCGGCCGTCGGGCCCGGTCTGCCCGGTGGCCACCGGCGTCCAGGTTCCGCCGTCGCCGCGCCGCTCGAGCCGGACCGGGACGCCCGCCGCGGGCCGGCCGAGCGTCGCGTCGAGTACGTGCGTGGACAGGGTCATCAGCCGAGCAGCTTCCGCATCCGCAGGTGGGTTATCTTCCGCAGCTCGTCGGCGACGATGCGCCGTTCGGCTGCCGGGCTATTCTCCAGTCTGGCACGCAGCCTGGCCAGCATCTGCGCCGCGGTGAGGCCGGTGGCGCAGACGAGGAAGACATAGCCAAACCGCTGCTCGTAGGCACGGTTGCCGTCGGCGAGCTCATCGGCGACGGCCGGCGGCGCGGTTACGGCGCCTGCCTGCTCGGCCCTGGACCAGCCGGCCAGGGCCGGCTCGCCGATCCGCGGATGGCCGGCCAGCGCCTCGGCGATGTCGGCCCAGCCGAGCCTGGCGAACCCGGCGTCGATCGCGGCGCTGACCGCCGCCAAGTCAGCGTACGGCCGGCCCGACGCGATCGCCGCGGCGAAGGAACGCGAGGCGCAGCACCGGGCGACGTCTCGCTCCGCGTCGCCGGCGGCGGCCACGTTGAAGGCAGCAAGCGGCGCAGTTTGCATGTTCCTCCAAGCGCGGGCGGTTATCGTGCTTGTTGTCACCTTGCTGATCTACCCAGACGTGGAGCGTTACGCTGTACCGAGGGAGAGGTAACCAGGATGCAGCGACTACCGGTGCCCAGGGGTCGGGCGGCACGATCTGGAACCTTAGCTTTCGCGGCGGCCGGGCTGCTCGCCGTGGTGTCGCTGGCGGGAGTGGCGCGGCCCGCTGGCCAGGCGGTCGCGGCGTCGGTGATCAAGACTGCCACGCCATCGCTGTCGTGCCCCAGCACGCCCTATGGGGTCAACGAGGAGCTGGAGACCTATGGCCAGCCAGCGAACGGCCAGGCCCTGGACCTCGATGAGTACCGTCCGGCCGGAGACCCCCAGACGAAGGTGCCCGGCGTGATCCTGGTGCATGGCGGCGGCTGGGCAAAAGGAAACTTCACGACGCAGGGCGGTGACTCGCTGACCACGATCGGAGACTGCCTGGCCGAGAACGGGTTCGACGCGTTCTCCGTCGACTACGCGCTGAGCATCAACGGCAGTGGGAGCTTCCCCGAGAACCTCCAGGACATCAACCTGGCGATCGGCTGGGCGAAGGCGAACACCTCCAACCTCAACACGGCCAAGCTCTTCATCCTGGGCACTTCGGCCGGAGGGAACCTGGCCGACCTGGCCGGCGAAAACGCCATGGGCTACCAGGACGGGCTGCTCGGTGTCATCAGCCAGTCCGGGCCTGCGGCGCTGTCCGCCGCCGGCATGGGCTGCGCCAGTTCGTCCGGCTGCCAAGCAGGGTCGCCGGGGGACACGATCGAGAAGTACCTCGGCTGCTACGACAGCTCGACGGCCAGCTGCACCTTCTACTACGAGAACGGCACGACGAAGCACGTCTCAGCGCCCACCGCCTACGCCGATGCCTCGCCCACCGCATCGCTGAGCGCGACGGTCCCCGCCCCGCCGTTCCTGGTCGCCAACAGCACCGACGAAGCGATTCCGCTGGCCCAGGCCACCGACCTGACCCAGCTGCTCAACGCCCAGTGCGCGGCGACCGGATCGGCCGCGTCGGACCAGCTGGTCGTCCTCCCCGGTGATCAGCACGCCCTGACGTACTCCGACATCCTGGCCGGCTCGACGCTCGGCTTCCTGAATGCGGTACTGGCGGGAAGTCTTCCATCCGGCTGCGCCACCGCCTCGCCCCTGACCGGGGCGGCGATGGCCTATGACGCCAGCCAGAGCGCCAGGTCGGCCATCCTCTTCGGCGGGTGCTGCACCGCGTCGGGGACGGTGTCGGGATCTACTGAGAGCTTCAACACGGCGACGGGCAGCTGGACACCAGTGACGATTGCCGGCGCCGCGCCGGTGCCGAGGCTGGGCGCCTCCTTCGGCTTCGATCCCACGAGCGGCAACCTGGTCCTCTTCGGTGGCGAGTACCTGCCGGGCGGCTCGGCGCAACCGGTCGCGCTCAACGACACCTGGGAGCTGTCGTACCAGGCCGCGACCAACACGGGGACGTGGACTCAAGTGGACGGCTCAGGATGTCTCAGCACCTGTGCGGGTGCTCCGCCGCCGCGCTACGCCGCGACAGCCGACCAGGCCCCCCGCAGCCAGGGACTTGCCCTCTTCGGAGGTGAGAACCTCGTGCCAGCCACCCAGTCCGGGTCCCCGGCCGCCTACGCCGATACCTGGCTGTGGGGGAACGGGACCTGGACGCAGCTCACCCCGGCAAGCAGCCCCGGCCCCCGGTACGGCGCGACACTTGCCTACGACGGCCCGCACAACACGGACGTGCTGTTCGGCGGAGACGACGCCAGCTCCCCTTGCGAAGACAGTTGCCTCGACCTGCTCAACGACACCTGGACCCTGACGTACAACTCCGGGACCTGGACCTGGACGGCGCAGGCAAGCCCGCCGACGGGCCTGTCACCGCGCGACTTCGCCGCCGGAGCGTCGGCCACGAACTCGTCCGTCAGCGGGGCGGTGCTCTTCGGCGGCATGAGCGGCAGCACCCCTGCCAATAGCGGCGTCAACAGTGAGCAGCTGCTCGCCGATACCTGGACGTGGAACGGGTCGGCGTGGGCGCAGGCATGTATTACAGGCTGCGCCGTGACCCCGCCCCCGAGCGTCGGCGCGAGCATGGCCTATCACCGGGCCGACGTCGAGGACCTGCTCTACGGCGGGTACAGCGACGCGGGAGTCCCAGTGGCGCCTGCGACGACGTGGATCTGGGCCGGCGGCGAATGGGCGAATCCGTGAGTTCCCCGTCCTGGCTGTGCCTTCTCAGGAACCCGGTTTCGCCTCGGGTCCGGAATAGCTCCCGCCCACTATGAAGGCGTCCAGATCCTGGTAGATGCCGCTGGACGCTGCGTTCTGCTGCGATGTCACGGTGATGGTGATCGTGTGCGAGCCGCTGGACAGGGTGCCGGACTGGAAGAGCACCTGCTGCTTCTGCCAGCTTGCCGAATAGGTATCCACCATGGTGGGCGTGCCGCCGTCTATCGAGACGCTGGCGATGCCGTGGTTGTCGTTCTTGGCGCCCACCCAGGCGATCGAGTCGCCGTTGAAGGTATAGGAGACGGAGTCGCCTGCCGTGGCGCTGTCGTGGTAGGTGTCGTCGTAGTAGCCGCCGGCATCGAAGCTGACGCCCCAGGTCCCCGTCCCGACCGGTATGGCGGTGGTGTCGTCGACCACCTGGCTGGTGGCCGTATTGATCGTGAACGGGAACTCGTGCAGCCGGTACATGTAATCGTTGGGGCGGTTCGGCGCGTTGAAGTCACCGGTGCTGAAGATGACGTTGCTCAGGCCGTCCATGTTGCTGAACTTCGACACGAGTGCCGGGTCGTAAAGACCGAGCTGGCTGGTGGTAGCGGAGTCGCAGCCGAGATAGCACTCGGTGGTCGGCTGGTTGAAGAACCGCGTCCAGGGTCCCCACGGATGCGGCGCGTCGTAGAAATCCCAGGTGCTTTCCGACGCGGCCCCCTGCTTCTGCGTCCCGGTATCGTTCCAGCTTGCGACGAACGGGTAATAGAAGCTGGTCATGATGTACTCGCCGAGCTGGGGAATGTACTGGACGCCGCTCTGGCTCAGCTGGTGCGAGGCGGTGAGTATCGGCTGGGCGTCGCTCGCACTGCTCGACCAGTTGGCCGCGTTGGTACCGTCGCCGCCCGGCGGGCCGGTGTAGAACTGCCACTGGGAGGCGTTCAGGTTGCCGATCTGGCTTCGCAGCACCCGGCCGAGGATCATCGAGCTGCCGTCATAGGCGAACCCGTCGTTGGAGATGGCATAGACGTAGGTGCCGCCCCCGTCGGCCGTGCTCGCCGCGGCGTCGTCCTGCCCGTAGTTGATGAACTGGGGGGTGCCGAACGAGGTACCAGGGAACATGGCATCCGCCTGGCCGGTCGTCGAGTTGTACGGCGGCGCCGCCCCGCCGGCGCTGCCGGTCGTGCCGAACGAGTTCGACCAGGTATGCCCGTCGTCGGTCGACTTGACGATGCTGGCATCGTCTGAGGGCTGAAGGCCGTTCGGGTAGCCGCCGGTGCCATCCTGCTGGCGGGCCACCGCCAGGTAGAGCGTGCCGTCTACCGAGATGATCCCGTCGGTCTTCCAGGTACGCCCGTCGTTGTAGTTTCCCTGGTTTCCTATCGCGCCGAAGCTGGTCATGCAATTCATGTACGGGGACGAGATCTCACTGGGATCGGAGCCGATCAGCTCGTTGACGACCAGGTTGCTGTCGCAGGTCCCGTTGAAGCCGTGGGCATCGTCGCTGGTGGCGTAAATGTTGCCGTCGCCAGCCCAGGTGTTGTACCAGGTATCTCCCATCCCCTGGCCCCAGGAGGACATGACCTCCGGGATGCCGACGCTGGCGCCGATGAGGTTGCTCTGGCTCGTGGGGTGCTTGACCGCGGCAGAGTGTGACCCCAACCCGGCGGCTGCCAGCGACGCCACGACAAGCACTGAGACGGACGCGTTGAGACGGAACGACGATCTCATCTCTGATCCCTTTCAGGGGGCGTGCGGGGCAGCACGGTCGGCCCCGGGCTTTGGCGCCGGGACCTACCAGGAAGGGTAAACGATTTCCAGGGCCCACGGAAGAGCCGGGATCACGGCGGAGCGGAGATCACGGACGGGCTGGGGAAATCACGGACGGGCTGGGGAAATCACAGCTCACCCCAGGAGGGCGGCACCCCGCCGCGGGGGATGGATGCGGCAGAGCCCCCCACGGGTGGTAGGCAACGCCGCATTCATGCCTGGCGCTGGCTTCCACGGTCCTGTCGTGCGCGTCTAGCGGTCACCATCTGTCCCGCCCGTCCCAACCATCTCTCCCGGCTTCACCCCGCCCGAGATAGATGCCGATCGGCTGTTCACTGATGCTGATGAACAGCTGAGTTCCATGCATCAAGAGCTGCCAGGTGCGGCTCTCTCGCAGTGAGCACCACCCGCCGGCCATGGCAGGCAACGGAACCGCCGGGTTGGCTTTGCTGCCGGATCAGCCGGTCGGCGGCAGTCGCCGCGATGAACCCCTGATGACGAGGCTCGCCTCCAGCAGCACCGAACGCGGCTGCCGAAGCTCCTGGCCGATGGCGGCGCTCAGCTCCCGCACCGCGCGGGCTCCCAGTTCCTCCAGCGGCTGGCTGACCGAGGTCAGCTGGGGCTCGCAGGCGGTGGCGAGCACGGTGTCGTCGAATCCGGTGAGGGCGACATCGCCGGGCACCTTGACGCCATGCTCGCGCAGCGCCTGCAGGGCGCCGAGAGCTGCCTGGTCATTGGCGCAGACGATCGCATCCGGCGGCGGCCCGTCAGCCAGGATCCTGTTAGCTGCCTCGTGTCCCCAGGCGATGGAGGAATCTCCCAGGTACGTCCGGTTCGCGGCGGCGGGATCCACCGGCTTGACCCGGTCAGCGAACGCGTCGAACCGCTCCCTGGCGGTCGGGATCTCCGGGCGCGGGCCGATGTAAGCGAAGCTCTGGCACCCCTGGTCGCGAAGGTGACCGATGATCTGGCCCATCGCGTCCGCCTGATCCACGCCCACATAGGGGACCTCGGCAACCGTCTGCTGGTCGATCTGCAAGACCGGGACCCGGCTTGCGGCGAGCTGGACGGCCGGCCGGCTCGCGATCCGGTCGCAGGCGCTGATGAGCAGGCCGTCGATCTGGTGGTCGAACAGGTTCCGCACGAGCTCAGCCTCGACGTCCACATCGTTGCCAGCGTCGCAGAGCAGCAGGCTGAGACCGTCGTGCCGCAGTTCCCGCTCGATCGCCTGGACCACCGCGGGAAAGAACGGATTGGTTATGTCGGGGATCACCAGCCCGACGGTCTGGGTGGACTGCCTCCGCAGCGCGCGCGCCACGCGGTTGGCTCGATAGCCGAGGCTCTCGGCAGATTCTCTGACCCGGGCCACGAGCTCTGGGTCCACGGTCTGCACGCCGGATAGCGCGCGCGAGACAGTGGCCGTAGACACGCCAGCGGCATCGGCCACCTCGCGGATCGTGACCGTCAACGCACACCCCCTCGATACGCGCTGAGCTGCGGCGCAACGCATGTAAATAATCCTGGGACATGGTAACAACTGGCTGATGAAGCAATCGTTTGCTTTGAGGATAAGTAGAAACGTATTCGGTTTGACTGTCAAGTACGGTAACCGGCGCGTCAGGTGGCGGACAGCTGGCGGCCGGTTACCAGCCGCGCGCCCGCCACTCGGCGGTGTGCGGGCGCTCGGCCGCGAGGGTGGTGTCCTTGCCATGCCCGGGGTACACCCAGGTGCCGTCTGGCAGCGTGGCGAAGACCCGTTCCTCCAGGTCATCCATCAGCGAGCTGAAGTCCGCCGGGCTTGTCGTCCGGCCCGGACCGCCGGGGAACAGCGAGTCACCGGTGAACAGGTGCGGTCCGTCGGCCAGCTGCCCGGCCGCGTCATAGCTGAGCGCGATGCTGCCCGGGGTGTGGCCGCGCAGATGGATGACGGAGAATTCCGCGTCCCCGACCCGCACGGTCCCGCCGTGCTGCACCAGCTCGGTCACCTCGACGGGCAGTCCGTCCGCGTCATCGGGGTGCGCGACCACGGCCGCGCCGGTGGCCGCCTGGACATCGGCAAGCGCCTGCCAGTGGTCGGCGTGCCGGTGCGTGGTGACGATCCGGGTGACGTGAGTGCCGCCGATCATCTCGAGCACGCGGTCCGCCTCCGCGGCGGCGTCGACGAGCAGCGCCTCTCCGGTCGCCAGGCAGCGCAGCAGGTAGGCGTTGTTGTCCATCGGCCCCACGGCAAGCTTGGTCACGCTCAGCCCCGGGATCTCGCGGCTCTCCGACGGGCCGCCCACGCTCACGTTTCCGGTATAAGTCACCACCCCATCCTATGGCGGGGTGGTGCTAGCCCCACCTCGAACCCGGGTGGCGGCACCATGGAACCGGCCGGCTAGCTCCGCGAGCATCGGGACATGAGAACTTCCACCTCCGGTAAGGAGGCGTCATGATCGAGGCGCGCGGGCTCAGCAAGCGCTATGGCGACAAGCTCGCCGTAGATGGCTTGTCCTTTGGTGTCGAGCCAGGCAAGGTCACCGGTTTTCTCGGTCCGAACGGAGCCGGGAAATCAACTACGATGCGACTCTTGCTCGGGCTGGACCGGCCAGATTCCGGTCAGGCGAGCATCTGCGGGCAGCCATACCGTGATCTGCCGACGCCGCTGCGCACGGTCGGCGCGCTGCTGGAGGCCCGCTCGGTGCACAACGGCCGCAGCGCCTACAATCACCTGCTCTGCCTGGCCCAGACCCAGGGACTGCCGGCCCGCCGGGTGGACGAGGTCATCGCCACCGCCGGGCTGACCTCGGTAGCGAAGAAGCGAGCGGGCAGCTTCTCGCTCGGCATGGGGCAGCGGCTGGGGATCGCCGCCGCCCTGCTCGGCAACCCGAGGGTGCTGCTGCTCGACGAGCCGGTCAACGGCCTGGACCCTGAGGGCGTGATCTGGATCCGGAACCTGATGAAGCAGCTCGCGGCGGAGGGCCGGGCGGTCTTCGTTTCCAGCCACCTGATGAACGAGATGTCGGTCACCGCCGACCACCTCATCGTGATCGGCCGCGGCAGGCTGCTCGCCGACTGCTCGGCGGCCGAGTTCATCGATCGGCACTCGCGGCAGCAGGTGCTCGTGAAGACCCCGGAAGCGGCCCTGCTCGGTCAGATGCTGACCGGCGAGGGCGGGCACGTGACGCCGTCCGGAGCGGACACGCTGACGGTCACCGGCGTGGCGGCGCCGCGCATCGGGGAGCTGGCCGCCTGGGCACGGCTGGTGGTGCATGAGCTGACCCCGCAGCGCGCCTCGCTGGAGGAGGCATTCATGGAGATGACCGCCGACAGCCAGGAATTCGGCGGCCGGGAGCCAGCGTCAGCAGGCAACTACCAGGGGAGCACACGATGAGCGCGACCACGCTGCGGTCCGACGCAGAGCTGGTTCCGGCGACCGGGCATTCCGGGTTCGGCGGCCTGCTCCGCTCGGAGTGGACGAAGATCCGCTCGGTCCGGTCGACCGCCTGGTCACTGGCCGCGCTGGTGATCGTCGGCGTCGGGCTCAACACCCTGATCGTCGGGCTGACCATGGCCAACTGGAGCACGACGAGCCAGTCCGCCAAGCTCAGCTACGCCGCGGACCCGACCGGCTTCCTCGGCGCGGTGCTCAGCTTCGCGCAGGTACCGCTCTGCGTGCTCGCCGTGCTGGTGATCACCAGCGAGTACACCAGCGGCACGATCGCGTCGAGCGTGCTGGCGGTGCCGCGCCGCACCCCTATGCTCGCCGCGAAGGCCGTGGTGTTCACCGTGGTGTCGTTTGTGGTCGCCGAGTTCCTGGCATTCGTCTCGTTCCTCATCGCACAGGGGATCATCGGCCACCGGCTGCCTGAGTCATTGCGCGACCCGGCCAACTTCCGCGCGGTGGCGGGCGTCGGCCTCTATCTCGCCGTGCTCGGCCTGTTCTCCCTCGCCATCGGCGCCATCATCAGGCACACGGCGGCCGCGGTCACCGTCGTGATCGGGATCATGCTGGTGCTGAGTGGCCTTTCCGAACTGCTGCCGGGAACGGTCGGCAAGCATGTCAGCGCCTACCTTCCGGCCAACGCCGGGGTGCTGATCACGCATGCTCACCAGGAGGCCGGCGATCTGCTTTCGCCGTGGCAGGGATTCGGCGTGTTCTGCCTGTGGACAGTGCTGCTGCTGACTGTCGCGGTCGTCCTGCTCCGCCGGCGGGACGTGTGATCACGCAGAACGGGACGGGTGATCACGCAGAACGGGACGGGTGATCACGCAGAACGGGCGGCGGGGTACCGCGCGCCTTCGGACGGCGACCACCGGCGGGTGCTTGCCGTGCTCCGCCGCCTGGAGTCCTGATCTGCGGCCCCTCTCCTCTCTCGGGTACAGTTAGTTGGCATTAAGCAAGCAACTATCTATCGATATGCCCAGAAAGAGCGGACGGGCTTATGCGGGTGAAGGCCGACAGCGTCGCTGCGGGTGCTGAAGCGGCAGTGCGGCGCGGGGATAGAGGGCACGGTCCGCATTACAAGTGGATCGCCTTGTCGAACACCACGCTCGGCGTGCTGATGGCGACGATCAACCAGTCCATCGTGCTGATCGCGCTGCCCGACATCTTCCGCGGGATCAAGCTCAATCCGCTGGCGCCAGGCAACACCGGCTACCTGCTGTGGATGCTGATGGGTTTCCTGGTCGTCTCGGCCGTGCTGGTGGTGGCCTTCGGGCGGCTCGGTGACATGTTCGGCCGGGTCCGGATGTATAACCTGGGCTTCGCCATCTTCACGTTCGCGTCCATCCTGCTCGCGGTGTCCTGGATGCACGGGACACAGGCAGCCTTGTGGCTGATCGGCTGGCGGATCGTCCAGGGCATCGGCGGCGCGTTCCTGTTCGCCAACTCCACGGCCATCCTGACCGACGCGTTCCCGGCCAACCAGCGCGGCACCGCGCTCGGCATGAACGCGATCGCGGCCATTGCCGGCTCGTTCTTCGGCCTGCTGCTCGGCGGGGTGCTCGCCCCGCATAACTGGCACCTGATATTCCTGGTCTCCGTGCCGTTCGGGGTCTTCGGCACCTTCTGGGCCTACTTCATGCTGCGTGACCAGGGCATCAGGCAGTCGGCCAAGATGGACTGGTGGGGGAACCTGCTGTTCGCGGCCGGCCTCATCTCGATCCTGGTCGGCATCACCTACGGGCTTGAGCCGTACAAGACGCACACGATGGGCTGGGTCAACCCCTGGGTGCTCGGCGCCCTGATCGGCGGCGCCCTCGCCCTGGCGGTCTTCATGGTCGTCGAGACGAGGGTCGCCGAGCCGCTGTTCAAGCTGTCGCTGTTCCGCATCCGGGCGTTCGCGGCCGGCAACCTCGCCAACCTGCTGGTGGCGCTCGGCCGGGGCGGTATCCAGTTCATCCTGATCATCTGGCTACAGGGCATCTGGCTGCCGCTGCATGGCTACGACTTCGCGGTGACCCCGCTGTGGGCCGGCATCTATATGGTCCCGCTGACCATCGGCTTCCTGGTGTCGGCTCCGCTGTCCGGGATCCTCTCCGACAAGTTCGGCGCCCGGGCCTTCACTACGGGGGGAGCGCTGCTGACGGCCGGCAGCTTCCTCTGCCTGTTCTTCGTTCCGGTGGACTTCAGGTACGCGGTGTTCGCCGCGGTGCTCGTGATCAACGGGTTCGGATCCGGGCTGTTCGCCTCGCCCAACCGGGCCGAGATCATGAACTCAGTGCCGGCCAACCAGCGCGGCGCCGCGGGCGGGATGATCGCGACCTTCCAGAACGCCGCGTTCGTGCTGTCCATCGGCATCTTCTTCTCGCTGATCGTCACCGGCCTGGCCAGCTCGCTGCCGTCGGCGATGTTCAGCGGGCTCACCGCGCAGGGCGTGCCGGCCGTGGCCGCGCACCAGGTTTCGCACCTGCCGCCGATCGCGCTGCTGTTCGCCGCGTTCCTCGGCTACAACCCGATGAAGCAAATACTCGGCAGCAAGGTGCTTTCCCACCTGTCACCCGCGCACGCCGCCAACCTGACCAGCCACAGCTTCTTCCCGCACCTGATGTCGACCCCGTTCCATGACGGGCTGAGCATCGCGTTCGTCTTTGCCATCGCCGCGAACGTGGTGGCGGCGCTGGCCTCCACCCTGACCAGGGGCCGGAAGATTCGCGCCGCTGCCGTCGTGCCCGCCCTGGCCGGCGGTCCTGCCGTACCGGTGGTGACGACCGCCGATGTCGAGCCGGCGACGGACGTGCCGCCGGCCGCGGTCACTATGGTGAACGGCTCGGCCGTCCGCGGAACGGTGCGTGACCGCCGGGGAGTTGCCCTCGGCGGTGCGGTACTGACGGCCATCGGCAGCGATGGCTGGCAGGCGGGGCGGACGCAGACCGACGCCGTCGGCCGGTACGAGCTCGCAGGCGTCGGGCTGAGTAGCTTCAGCGTCGTCGTCATGGCACCAGGCCACGCGCCGCAGGCGGCCGTGATCAGAACTGCTGCCGAGGGAGTCGTCGGCCATGACTTCGTGCTAGCCGGCGCAGGCGGTCTGGCCGGCATTGTCCGGTCGGCCGGGGACGCTCCGCTGCCGGGTGCAACGGTCGTCCTCAGCGGCCCATCCGGTGACGTCGTGGCGCAGGACGTCACGGGCCTTGACGGGAATTTCCTGCTGCCCAGCGTCCCCGCGGGAACGTACACCGTGACGGCCGCCGCGGCCGGCCACCGGCCCGCGAGCAAGCAGGTCGAGCTCGACGGGGTGATGGAGACCGCGTTGCTCGCCCTGGTCGCCGAGGCCGACGTGCACGGGGTGGTCAGCGGCCCGCGTGATGCCCCGGTGCCCGGAGTCACGGTGTCGCTGGCGAACGCCGACGGCGAGATCGTGGCAAGCACGGTCACCGGTGAAGACGGCGGCTACCGGCTGACCGGTCTTAACGGCGGAGATCACACGCTGGTGGCCGGCGGATATCAGCCGGTGTCGGCCGTCGTCCGTGTCGAGGACGGGCAGACGGCCAGCGTGACTGTCCATCTTGGTCCCGGCTCGACAGCCGAGCCCGGTTAAAGGCCTGCCTGCGACATAGGACGCGTCGTGAAATAAACCGTCGTTTCCTGGTCCTAGACGATCGTGCGGTGCCCGCGGACCCTGCCGGCCGGATTACTCCCGTCACACCGGCACCACCGACCCCGTNNCGCCGCCGAAGATCGATGTGACGGAGCCCCCCACCGGTGGTGGGCTCCGCCACATCGATCTTGAAAGGATACGAAAGGAGGCGCGTCCGGGCGGGCGCTCCTGAGCTCTTGCCGGGCGCCCCGGGCCGACCTGACGATCACGAAACCTGCGGCTTACTTCTCTGCGGGCCCTTAGCCCATGCACAGGCTGACTGCGGTCGTCAGAGAGGTCGGTTTGCCCAGCTCGTTTGACGGGCGAACGTTTATCCGCAGGCTTCCGCGGGGAGCGCTGTGAAGCCATTCCCGTTAATTCTTTGAGCTAGATACGAACTGCTGAACGGCCAGGTTCGGCTCCTTCACCTGACAGCGCTTCCGGCTTGAGGCCGTCCACTGAGCTTCGGAAAGCTTCGTTCACTCACACAGCAGTGGTCGCGCATGACCGGAAACCCACCAGCATGCGAACAGCGAATAAATCTTTCGCGATCGTGCCCTGACCGCTTGCTTGTGCCGGAGCTACTTGCTACAAATCCGGCAGACCTATTGAAAGGAAACCGGATGCGTCGGTGTCGCGCGCTGTCTTTACCAATCGTCGCGCTCTGTGGATTTACCGCCATCCCGGCTTTCCTGACGCTCAGCGCGTCGCCCGCGATTGCGTCAACGACCGGCGTTACCTACATGCCAGGCACACCCAGCCTGGCCACCATCACCAACGGGACCAGCGCCGCTCCCTGGAACGAGGCCCAGGGTGACCCCGCATCGGCGGCCTATGCCAGCCAGGCCCCCGGCGCACTCCTGCCGACCTATACGCCCGGTGGCGCCACCACTGGATCGGGGGGGACCGCAGAGCCCAACCTGGCCGTCTACCCCGGCGCGAGCAGCGGTACCGACGGGGACTCGCCCTACCCGAGCGGCACGGTCGGCACCCCGGGTCCCCTGGCCGGCTACTGCGGCACCGGCGACCAGATGACCGCGTCCGAGGGATCTCCAGCCAGCCAGCCCAGCGGCACGACGCTGCCTTTCGCCCCCGCCTACTTCCCGCACGTGATGCGGAACGCCGACGGCTCCCTGACCGGCTACTTCGACTACCGCCCCAAGGACGCTGACGAGGCTCTGGTAGCCGCCACCTCGACGGACAACGGCGAAGACTGGACCTATGACGGTGAGGCGCTGGAGGAGAACCCGGGGTACTGCCCCTCCGCGGACATCAACGATGACGGCCAGGGCCACGCCAACCTCATCACGGTGGGGGGCAATAGTTATCTGTACACGCTGCCTCGCGCTGCTGGCGATATGCAGGGCGTGGGCATGATCGTCCACCAGTTCAGCCCGACGGAGTCCAACCCGCTGAACGGATTGCCCGCCACCGAGAAGGTCGGGATCGACCCCGACGCCTTCGTTCCAGCCGGGACCCCGGCGATTGGCGTGACCAACGGCACGGCACTGAGCATCCCCGTCACGTCACCGGGCACCGCCGGCTCCCCTGAGCAGCTCGTGGCGGGCAGCTTCGTCGACCTCACCCAGACCCCCGGGGTCCCCACCGTAATCACTTGCACCGGGCTGGGCACGAACTCGCTGACCGGGTGCGCGACCGCCTCGGGCAGCAGCGTCAACGTCCAGGCAGGCGACCTCATCGAGCAGGTCCTGGGCTTCACCACCCCCAGCTCGGACGTGGGCCTCGTCATCCCCGCCGGACCCAACACCACCAACGGTGACGGCGGGCTGGCCTCGTTCACAGTGGACTCGACGTCAGGAAACTCCGGCTTCGCAGACCCTCTCACCGGGACCACCTTCAACAACAACGCGCCCAACCGTCTCTACCTCAACGGGACCGCGATCTACTGCGGCAACTCCAACGCCAACCCCGCCACCAAGATCGAAGACTGCACCACGGGACCCGGCGGCAGCGCGGATACGATCGCCGCGGCCCTGGAGCCGGTCACTGGCGACCCGATCATCCCGGCCACCGCCTACAACCCCGCTGCCGGGGACGGCATGACCAGCGGCCTTGTTGCCCCTGACGGCATCGTGGGCACCCTGCCGAGCTATCCCAATGACGGTACCGTGCCGGCCGGGGCCACCTACGTGATGTACACCGAGAAGGAGCTCAACTACTACATCGCCGCCGAAACGCTGAGCAGCGGGACCTTCAGCTCCACGAAGGGCACGTCGATCACCTCCACCCCGGGCCCCTACATTTCCCAGGATCTGCCGTCCACCGGTCCCTGGACCGTCCAGATCGGCGCTACCCAGCCGACGGCCCAAGGCACCGCCACGGCCATCATCCCGGTGACCTGCACCGGCCTCAGCGAGACCACAGGGACCTTCAGCGGGTGCACGGTCCCGACTACCGACAACGGCTGGACGTGGGCGTCCAACAGCTACATCGGCGCCCCTGGTGCCACCACCCTGCCGGTCTCCACCCTGGCGCTCACCGGCGAGGGCAAGGCCGCCGACATCTCCAAGCTGAACAAGAACAACGAGGACCTGACCGTGCTGCGGGTCGCGTACACCACCAACGGCACCACGTTCTCTAACGCCGGCCTGACGAACAGCGGCATCATCAGCGGCGAGAACAACTGCTCCACCGGCAACCCGGCATGCACATCGACAAGCAGCTACGACGACATCAGCAATCCGTCGACAAACGTCAGTCCGGCAAACCTGAACGGCTACGCCAACAACGACGCCGCCGATGGCACCGCCTCCATCGCGGGTGGCACCGACACCGGCGGCAGCCCCGACCTCGACGAGATGCGGTGGGTTGGCTCGGCCGGGTCTATCATCGTCAACCCCGACGGCAGCTACGGCCTGTTCCTTTCCGGAGCCTGGGCGGCGGACGGGGACAGTGACGCCTTCAACCAGGTCTTCTATGCGACGTCGGCCAATGGGGAGTACTGGTCCGTCCCTACGCCGGTCGTCAGTTCGGACTACTCGTTCGCGGCCTCGGCCACTCAGGATGCCGAGCTGGCCGCGGGTCAAGACGATCCGCTCGGGATCAGCGCCTATTACTCGGGCCGGGCCTATGGCCCCAGCGTCGTCCAGAATCCCGACGGCTCTCTCACCATGATCTTCGCCGGCTACCGGATCCCCAGAACGATCCAGAGCGCGGGAACGGTGCTGGGGACCAACTCCTCGGCCCAGTACACCATCGGGGCCACCGACCCCGCTCTCTACCGCAACATCATGGTGATGACCCTCACATCATCGACCTCGCCGGCGGTGACCACCTCGACATCCCTCACCACAGGCACCACCTCTGCGGTTGTGGGTCAGCCGGTGACATACACCGCCACCGTGGCACCCGTGTCGCCCGGGTCCGGCACGCCGACCGGCACGGTCACCTTCACCGGAAACGCCGGGACGATTTGTACTGCCGCCCTGAATGAGAGTGCACAGGACCAGGCCACGTGCCACACCACATACGCCGCCCCGGGCAGCGACTCGGTCACCGCCGCCTACGGCGGTGACTCGAACTACGCCGTCTCAGCGTCGAACTCGGTGGGCGAGACGATCGCCCAGGACCAGACCACAACGTCGCTCACCGCCAGCCCCGCCTCTGCGGTAGTCGGTCAGGCGGTCACCTACACCGCAACGGTGGCACCCGTCTCGCCCGGCTCGGGCACCCCGTCGGGCTCGGTAACCGTGACCGATGACGGCGGCACCCTGTGTGCGGCGACTCTCGATGAGGAAGTACCGGACCAGGCCACCTGCACCTACCCGTATAGTGCCGCCGGTTCCGACTCTGTCACCGCTGCCTACGGCGGAGACGCAAACGATCAGACCTCCGCGTCGAGCCCGGCCGTGGTGGTGCCGATCGGCGAAGATGCCACGACTACCTCCGTCATCAGCGGTGATCCGACCCCAGTGGTGGGCGAAACGGTGACCTACACCGCCACCGTGTCCGCAAATTCTCCGGGTTCGGGCACGCCGACCGGGACGGTGAGCTTCACCGGGGCAAATGGAACACTGTGCGGCGCTGCGGCCCTCAACGAAGCCAGCCTGGACACCGCGACCTGCCAGACCACCTACACGGCCCCGGGCGCCGACTCGGTCACGGCTGCCTACAACAGCGACGGCAACTACTCGGTATCCATCTCAGCCGCCCAGGACGAGACCATCTCGGCGGCCCAGACCACCGCAGCCATCTCGTCATTCCCGGCGTCCCCGGTGGTCGGCCAGCCGGTGACCTACACCGCCTCGGTGGCACCCGTGGCACCCGGCGCGGGCATCCCGACGGGGACGGTGAGCTTCACGGACGGCGCCGGCAACCTGTGCAGCGCGGCAGCACTCAACCAGGACAGCCCCGATGAGGCCACTTGCACGACCACCTACGCCTCGGCCCAGAACGATTCGGTGACTGCGGCCTATGGCGGAGATAGCGACTTCGACCCCTCGACATCGTCGCCCCTCACCGTATCGATCACACCAGCGACCACCTCGACCGGCCTCCAGGTTGATGACATCAATCCGGTGGTCGGCCAAATCGTCAACTTCACCGCCACGGTGGCGGTGAACGCCCCGGGGACGGCCACCCCGACGGGCACGGTGACCTTCGCCGGGGACTCCGGCACCTTGTGCTCGACGTCACTCGGCTCGACAGACCCCCACACCGCCACCTGCGCCGCCAGCTATCCGGCGGCAGGCGGCGACTCGGTCACCGCCACCTATAGCGGGGACCTCAACGACGTGACGTCGATGTCGAGCGCCGTGACGATTTCGATCTCCCCGGCCGGCACGACCACGATCCTGTCGACCAGCGACGCAACGCCGGAGATCGGTGAGCCGGTGACCTTCACGGCTACTGTGGCACCCGCCTCGCCCGGCTCGGGAGCAGCCACCGGCACAGTTACCTTCTCCAGCCAGGCTGGCGCCATCTGCACCGAGACGCTCAGCCAGCAGACACCGGAGCAGGCCACGTGCACCATTACCTTCGCCGCCATCGGCGCCAACCCCGTGACCGCCACCTACAGCGGTGACCCCAACTTCAACGGCTCGGCGTCGGGTGCCACCAGCGAAACCGTCTCGGCTGCGCAAACCAGCACCTCGCTGTCCGCCAGCGTCAGCTCGTCGGTCGTCGGACAGAAGGTCACCTTCACGGCCGACGTCAACACAGAGGCGCCAGGAGGAGGCACGCCGGCCGGGGTGGTGACCTTCACCCAGAAGAGCGGATCCAAGACCACCACGCTGTGCACCTCCGGCTTGACCGACACCACGCCCGACCTAGCCACCTGCACCACCACCTATGCCACCAAGGGGAACCGTGCCGTCACGGCCACGTACCAGGGAACTCCCGATGCCGCCGGCTCGGCGTCCGCGCCCCTGATCGTCTCGGTGGGGTCGGCCGACACGACCACGACGCTGAGCGCTTCGGTCGACCCGTCGGTGACGGGCCAGAAGGTGACCTACACCGCTACCGTGACGGCCGCCGTCCCCAGTGCCGGTACCCCGGCAGGCAGAGTGGACTTCATCATGGAGACCGCCGGCGACCAGCAAGTGTCGTGCCAGGGAGGGAACTCGCGGACTCTCAGCGGGGGGGTCGCCACCTGCGTGCTCCCCGGTGACAAGCTGGCAGCGTCCGGCTCTCCGCTGGACGTGCTGGCTAGCTACCAGGGCACCAGCAACTACCAACCCAGTGCAGCCAGCGCCCACCAGGCCATCGGCCCGGCTGGGACCTCGGTGGCAGTGAGCTCGTCGCGCTACCCCTCCGCGCCCGGCCAGGCGGTCAACTTCACCGCCAGCATTCATCCGGTGTCCCCTGGTGGGGGCACTACGCCCGGGTCGGTGACCTTCAGCTTCTCCGCACGGTCGGTAGCCTGTACGGGAGGCGACACCGTGCAGTTGAGCCAAGCCGGCAAGGCCATCTGCAAAATTGCCAGGAATATGATCACCTCGTCGGTGACGGTCACCGCTAGCTACCCGGGAACGGGCGACTATCAGTCGTCGCAAGGGTCGCTCGACCAAACAGTGAGTTAGGGGATCGGTCTGGCCCGATCTCTTGCCCGGCTACGCGACAGCCATCTGCTCGCACCCATAGTGCCTGCGGCTGCGGCCACCAAGCGCAATCCTTGGTCGTGCCCCGCTCGCTGCCCTGACCTGCGTGAATCTCGAGCGGCCCGAAATTGTCCGACCCCCCGGATACCATGGGTTGTCGTCCCCGTGCCCCTGGACTGGCGACTTCAAAGGCCTGGACTGGCGACTTCAAAGGCGGAGAGCTGAGAGCGTAGTGGCTGATCGACTGGTGGTTCGCGGTGCCCGCGAGCATAACCTCAAGGACGTCTCGCTGGACCTGCCGCGGGATGCCATGATCGTTTTTACCGGGCTGTCCGGGTCGGGCAAGTCCAGCCTGGCCTTCGACACCATCTTCGCGGAGGGCCAGCGCCGCTACGTGGAGTCGCTGTCCGCCTATGCGCGGCAGTTCCTCGGCCAGATGGACAAGCCCGACGTGGATTTCATCGACGGGCTGTCCCCGGCGGTCTCCATCGACCAGAAGGCGGCGAGCCGCAACCCGCGCTCCACCGTCGGAACGATCACGGAGGTCTACGACTACCTGCGGCTGCTCTACGCCAGGATCGGCAAGCCGCACTGCCCGGTCTGCGGCAGGCCGATCGCGCGGCAGAGCCCGCAGCAGATCGTGGACCGGCTGCTTGAGCTCGAGGAGGGCACCAGGTTCCAGGTGCTCGCGCCCGTGATCCGGGGGCGCAAAGGCGAGTACGGCGAGCTGATGCGTGAGCTGCAGACCAAGGGATTCTCCCGGGCCCGGGTAGACGGCGTGGTGGTGCGCCTCGAGGAAGCGGCTTCGGGCACGCTTCCCTCCCTGAAGAAGTACGAGAAGCACGACATCGAGGTCGTGATCGACAGGCTGGCGGTAAAGACCGAGGCGCGGCGCAGGCTCACCGACTCGGTGGAGACCGCTCTGTCCCTGTCTGGCGGGGTCGTCGTGCTCGACTTCGTGGACCTGCCGGAGACCGACCCGCATCGTGAGCGGATGTACTCCGAGCACCTGGCCTGTCTCTACGACGATCTGTCCTTCGAGGAGCTCGAGCCGCGCTCATTCTCGTTCAACTCGCCGTGGGGGGCGTGCCCGGACTGCACCGGCCTGGGCACCAGGATGGAGGTCGATCCCGAGCTCGTCGTGCCCGACCCGTCCAAGTCGCTCGCCGACGGCGCGATAGCGCCCTGGAGCGGCGGGCACATCAGCGACTACTTCATCAGGCTGATCGAGGCGCTGGGCGACGCGATGGGGTTCGCCATGAGCACCTCGTGGGCGAGGCTTCCGGCTGCCGCCCGCAAGGCGCTGCTGTACGGATACGACTCCCAGGTGCATGTCCGCTACAAGAACAGGTACGGGCGGCAGCGCTCGTACTACACGTCCTTCGAGGGAGCGATCCCGTACATCCAGCGCCGTCACGCGGAGGCGGAGAGCGACTCGAGCCGGGAAAGGTTCGCCGGCTACATGCGTGAGGTCCCGTGCCCGGTCTGCGGGGGGGCCAGGCTGAAGCCGGTCTCGCTGGCCGTGACCGTCGCGGACAGGTCCATCGCGGACTTCTGCTCGCTGCCCATCGGGGAGCTTGCCAAGCTCCTGCTCGGCATCGAGCTATCGCAGCGCGACATGCAGATCGCGGCTCGCGTACTCAAAGAGGTCAATGCCAGGCTCGGCTTCCTGCTCGATGTCGGGCTCGATTACCTGACTCTGGACCGCGCCTCGGCCACGCTGGCCGGCGGTGAGGCGCAGCGGATCAGGCTGGCGACCCAGATTGGCTCCGGTCTCGTCGGCGTGCTCTATGTACTGGACGAGCCCTCGATCGGGTTGCATCAGCGCGATAACCACCGGCTGCTCGAGACCCTGCTCAGGCTGCGCGACCTCGGTAACACGCTGATCGTGGTCGAGCATGACGAGGACACCATCCGCAGCGCCGACTGGGTGGTTGATATCGGCCCTGGGGCGGGGGAGCACGGCGGCCGGATCGTGGTGTCCGGACCGGTGTCGGAGCTGCTGGCCAGCGAGGAGTCGATGACCGGCGCCTACCTTTCCGGCCGGGAGAGCATCCCGATGCCCGCACAGCGCAGGAAGCGGGTACGGGGCCGCGAGGTCGTGGTGAAGGGTGCGAGCGAGCACAACCTGCGCGGCGTTGACGTGGCGTTCCCGCTTGGCTGCCTGGTCGCGGTCACCGGCGTCTCCGGCTCGGGAAAGTCGACCCTGGTCAACGAGATCCTTTACAGCGCGCTGGCGAGAGAGCTGCACGGCGCCAGGACGGTGCCCGGCAAGCACACCAAGGTGACCGGGATCCAGCACCTGGACAAGGTTGTACACGTCGACCAGGGCCCGATCGGCCGGACCCCGCGGTCTAACCCGGCCACGTACACCGGGGTGTTCGATCACGTCAGGCGGCTGTTCGCGCAGACCACCGAGGCGAAGATCCGCGGGTACCAGCCGGGCCGGTTCTCGTTCAACGTGAAGGGCGGGAGATGCGAATCGTGCTCGGGCGACGGGACTATCAAGATCGAGATGCAGTTCCTGCCTGACGTCTACGTCCCCTGCGAGGTCTGCAACGGCGCCAGGTACAACACCGACACGCTCCAGGTGCACTACAAGGGCAAGACGATCGCCGAGGTCCTTGGCATGCCGATCGAGGAAGCGGCCGACTTCTTCGAGCCGGTGCCCGCCATCCACCGGCACCTCAAGACGCTGGTTGACGTCGGGCTCGGCTATGTCCGCCTCGGCCAGCCAGCTCCGACGCTGTCCGGCGGCGAGGCGCAGCGGGTCAAGCTTGCTACTGAGCTGCAGCGCCGGTCCACCGGCCGGACAATCTACGTGCTCGACGAGCCGACGACCGGGCTGCACTTCGATGACATCAGGAAGCTTCTCGGCGTGCTACAGCGCCTCGTCGACGGCGGCAACACGGTCATCGTGATCGAGCACAACCTCGACGTGATCAAGACGGCAGACTGGGTGATCGACCTGGGGCCTGAGGGCGGCTCGGGCGGCGGCGCCGTCGTAGCTACTGGCACGCCGGAGCAGCTGGCGATGGCCGACGAGAGCTACACCGGCCAGTTCCTGAAGAAGATCCTGAACGTCTGACCGGCAGCCGGCTCACCTGCTGGCCGTCAGCAAACGGCCGACTTACGGTCCGGCGTGTCGCAGCAGCCGGGGCTCCAGCCCTGCGAACCACTCACCGAGTCCGCCGCGGTGAGCGGCGTAGGCCGCGTGCCGGGGAGCGTAACCTCAGGATGGCGCTGGCTGGTCAGGGGGCGGCATCGGAGCCAGACCTGGGCAGGAACCAGTCCGGGGGACCCCGAGGTGCAGGAGCGCCGAGTGGAGATTGAGACCGCATGCGGACCCGCGCGGGTCGTCATCGAGGGCCTGGCGCAGGGCCCGGCATTCCTGCTCGCGCTCACTCATGGCGCTGGCGGTAACGTCGAAGCACCCGACCTGCTAGCGGTGCGCGATGCCGCCGTCCGGCTCGGCGGCGCGGTAGCCCGGATTACCCAGCCCTACCGGGTCAGTGGTGCCAGGGCGCCTGGATCAGCGGTCCGGCAGGACGCCGCCTGGATAGAGATCATCGCCGTGCTGCGGGACGTGGTCGGGCTGGCCGCCGGGCCGGGGGAGCCGCTGCGGCTCGTGCAGGGCGGCCGGAGCAACGGCGCGCGGGTCGCCTGCCGCACCGCCGAGGCGGCAGACGCGGTCGCGGTGATCGCGCTGGCCTTCCCGCTGCACCCGCCGGGCCGTCCGGACCGCTCTCGCGCCGCCGAGCTTCGCATTCCAGGCAGGAAGCTGCTCGTCGTGAACGGTGACCGCGATCCGTTCGGCGTGCCGGGCCGCCGGGCCGGCGCACGGGTAGTGGTGCTGGCGGGGGAGACGCATGCGCTGTCGCGGAACCCGGCGGCCGTCGGTCGCGCGGTCGCGGCCTGGCTGCCGCGGGTGCTGAGCCTGGACCGCGCCGCCGCAAGAAAAAGCGCCTGCCCGCCGGGATGACCAAAGCACCGGTGGATCAGGCGCCGCGAGAGCCGAGCCGCCGGTCAGGCTGCTGGCGAGCCCGGCGCGGCCGCGGGGCCGCTGTAGTGTCCCGCACCCTGCGTCTGGAGCGGCATGTCAGTGGGACGATGCGGTCCGATCGAGTCCCCGCCCGGGAGTAGTTCCCCGGTGTCATCGAAGATGACGATGCCGTTGCAGAGCAAGCTCCAGCCCTGTTCCGGGTGGCTGATTATGGTCCGAGCCGCCTCACGGTCCGGGGCAGCTGCATCCGGACACGTCGGCGTATGCGGGCACATCGCGGTGCCTCCTGCTCATTTCCCTCGTTATGGTCTTGGTCACATTCTAGTGTGCCGGATGAAGCGCGGTTTACGACATGGCCCGTTGGGACTGTTTCCCCGGTCATCCTTTGTAGTTTCCCGCGCATATACGTCCTGGCATAATTTGACTACGCCACGTTACAGTCCGGGCTATCCGAGCTGTCAGTGACACCACCCCAGACTGCCCCCGACAAGGGCCCGGAGCCCGGCGACACGCCGGCCCGTGGTCAGGCTGCGGGCGCCGGAGGTACCCGGACGATGCCGCCGAGCCGGTGCGCCTCACGCAGAGTCAGCAGCGCGTCGGCCTCCGCGGTCCAGAGCCGGACAGCAGGCGTGGCCTTGGCTTTTCTCCGGTAGATGCGGTCGTCGTACCCGCGTGCCCCGATCGCGGCGCGCTCGGCCGCGTAGGCGGCGCGCATCACCTCGGTGAGCGCCTCGTCGAGCGCCTTGCCGAGGTTGTGCAGCTCGGCCACCGTTGCGCCGTTGCGCTGCGCCTGCCGCAGCTCGGCCTCGGCGGTCCTGGCCGCTTCGAGCAGTGCGGTGAATTTCTCTGCAAGCGCAACATCCGCGGCATGTTGCGCTTCCGCCTCCTGGCTCACGTGGCTGCCGCCAAACACCATCTTTTCTCCTTCTAACAGGCGCGAATTCCGGCACCCGAAATCAGGCGCGGAAATTGATGCGGGCAGCGGTTCAAGTGGTTCAGCGGGCGAAGTAGCGCCAGCTGAACCACCACCATCCAAGCAGGATAAGTGCCCGGCCGATCCTGGACCGCATGAGGTAGCCGAACCATTCTCCCGCAGCCGCGACCCGCGAGTCCGTCCGGTCAGGCCAGGCCGGACTGCCAGCTCTGGTGCATCCGCGCGTACCTGCCGTCGCTGGCGGCAAGCAGCCGGCCAGGCGGCCCGTCCTGCACGATCCGCCCGCCGTCGAGCACGATCACCCGGTCGGCGATCTCAACCGTGGAGAGCCGGTGCGCGATGATCAATGCGGTGCGCTCGCCCAGCATGGTGCGCAAAGCTCGCTGCACCATCCGTTCGGCAGGAATATCCAGCAATGACGTGGCTTCGTCGAGTATCAGCACAGCGGGAGCGGCGAGGAAGGCCCTGGCGAACGAGACCAGCTGGCGCTGGCCGGCCGACAGCCGCCCGCCGCGTTTCCCGACATCGGCGTCGTATCCGCCGGGCAGCGAGGTGATGAACTCATCGGCGCCGATGGCCCGGCCGGCCGATTCGATCTCGGCCCGGTCCGCGGTCGGCTTGCCGAGCCGGATGTTGTCCGCGATCGTGCCGCTGAACAGGAAGTTCTCCTGGGTGATCATGACCACCTCGGCGCGAAGCGCCGGGTCGTCCAGATCCCGCAGATCCACCCCGTCGAGCAAGACGCGGCCTTCGTCCGGATCGTAGAACCTGGCCAGCAGCCGGGCCACGGTCGTCTTTCCCGCACCGGTCGTGCCGACGAGCGCCGTCGTCTGTCCCGCCGGGAGTTCCAGGTCAAGGCCGTCGATGACAGATTCCGCCCGGTACCCGAAGGTGACCCCGGCAAACCTTACGCTGCGCCCGCCGCCGCTGCGATCCGGCAGCCGGACGCTGGATGCGGGACTGGGTACGGACGGCGGCTCGGCAAGCACACCGGAGATCTTCTCCAGCGCCGCCCCGGCGGCCTGGAAGGAGTTGTAGAACTGGGCGAGATCCTGTAGCGGGTCGAAGAAGCGGCGGAGATAGAGCAGGAACGTGACGAGCACGCCCACCTTGATGTCGCCGTCGATGACCCGGAGGCCGCCATAGAACAGCACGACCCCGGTGATGACGTTGCCGACCAGCGTGATGGCGGGCGCATACACCGCGACCAGCCGGAAGGAGCGCAGGCTGGCATCGTAGTAGCCGCTGTTCAGCTCGCCGAATATCTCGTCGTTCCTGCGCTGCCTGCGGAAGGCCTGCACGGCGCGGATTCCGGTCATCGTCTCCACGAACTGGACGATGACCAGCGCGATGGACTCCCTGCCGCGCCGGTACGCGATTGCCGATTCCTGCCTGAACCACGCGGTCAGCCAGACCAGCGGGCCGAAGCCGGCCAGCACGACGAGCCCGAGCGGCCAGTCGAGCAGCAGCATGCCCGCCCCTACCAGCAGCAGCGAGAGGACGGCGGAGACGAGTGAGTCGAGGCCGTCTTCGAACAGCGCGGAGATGGCGTCCACGTCCGAGGTCTGCCGCGAGATGACCCGGCCGGAGGTGTAGTCGTCATGAAACGACACCGACATCAGCTGGAAGTGCGCGAAGAGGCGCTTGCGAAGGTCGAGCACCACGCGCTCGCCGAGCCTGCCCATCGAGTAGATGTAGCTGCGGGTCGCGATTGCCTGCACGACGACCGTGACGGCGAACGCGGCTGTCACGGCGAGCAGCGGCCCGGTGTCGCCATCGCGGGACAGCGGCGGGATGCCGCGGTCGATGCCGATCCCGACCAGCCACGGCCCGGCCAATGCGGCCAGGCTGGCGATCGCGATAAGCGCGAAGGTCAAGGCCACCCGCCCGCGGCTGCCGGCCAGCAGGTCCCCGAGCAGCCGCCTGCTGCGGCTGCGCAGCAGCGCGGCGGCCGCGCTGTCCTCATCGCGTTGCTCAGCGGCGACCCCGCGCCAGGGCTGCGCTGTCATGTGCTTACCTCCTCCCGGTCAGCCGGCCCGGATCCGGGGCAACGGCTCGTTTTTGGCGTCGCCTGGCTCGTCGGACATCGTCATCAGATCCCGGTAGGCCGGCACGGATGCCATCAGCTCGCTGTGTGTGCCGACGGCCGCGATGACCCCGCCGTCCAGCAACGCCACGGTGTCGCCGAGCAGCACGGTAGACGGCCGGTGCGCCACGACCAGGGCCGTGGTGTGCGTGAGCACCCGGGCGAGCGCGCGGGTTGCCCTGGCTTCGGTCTGCACATCGACCGCGGACAGCGGGTCGTCGAGCAGCAGCACGTCCGGCCGGGAGAGAATGGCCCGGGCCAGGGCGATGCGCTGCCGCTGGCCGCCGGACAGGCTCATGCCCTGCTCGCCGATCCTGGTGTCAAGGCCCCAGGGCAGGTCATAGGCGAATTCCGCCTGTGCCGCGGCGAGCGCTGCGGCGATGTCTTCCGAGGGTGCTTCCGGAGCGCCGAAGGCGACGTTTTCCCTGACGCTGGCCGAGAACAGGGTGGGTTCCTCGAACGCGCAGGCCACCCTGGCACGCAGCACGTCGAGTGGCAGGTCCCTGATGTCGGTGCCGTCCAGCCGGATCGATCCAGCGGTGACGTCCGCAAGCCTCGGCACCAGCTGAAGCAGGGTGGTCTTGCCCGAGCCGGTGGCCCCGGCCAGCACGAGGGTCTTGCCCGGCTCAAGGCTCAGGGTTATGTCGCGCAGCACGTTGCCGTCGGCGCCCGGGTAGCCGAAGGCCACGCGGGCGAAGGCGAGCTGCGTTCCGCCGGTCGCCTGCGAAGTGCGCGCACCCGCCAGGCTGGACCCGGGACTCCCGGGACTCCCGGGACTCCCGGGGGTCTCGGGGGTCTCGGGGGTCTCGAGGGTCTCGGGGGTCTCGGGGGTCTCGGGGATCTCGGGAGTCGCTGCGGCCTCGGGGGCAGAGCCTGTCGCTGTCTCGCCCGCCGGCGGGCCGTCTGTGATCGCGGGCACCGTGTCGAATAGCTCGAAAATCCGCTGTGCCGCTGTCGCCGCCTCCTGCCCCGACGCCAGGATGTATCCCATCGCCTCGATCGGCCAGACCAATTGCAGGGCGAGGGTGATGAACGCGACAAGCCCGCCCAGGGTCAGCTCGTGCCAGCCGACAGCGAAGGCGCCGAGCAGCAGGATCATCCCGATGACTGCGTTCGGCATCAGGTCCAGCAGCGCATAGAAGCTGCCGAGCATCCTGGCCTTGTCTACCTGGGTCCGGTAGATCCCGGCCGCGCCCTCGGCGTGGCGGCGGCCAGCCTCGCGGCGGCGGCCTAGCGCCTTGAGCACCCGGATGCCGGCGGCGGCCTCCTCGATGTAGGTAGCCAGGTCGCCCTGCTGATCCTGGGCACGCCTGGACAGCACCCGGTACCGTCGCTCGAACCTGGTGCACACCACGACGACAGGGGCGAACACGCAGCCGGTGAGCAGCCCGAGCCACCAGTTCAGCCGGATAAGCAGGATCACCACGGCCGCGAACGTCAGCACGCTGGTGATGAAGAAGATGATGCCGAATCCGGCGAACCTGCGGATCGCCGACAGGTCGGTGGTCGCCCTGGACAGCAGCTGGCCGGACTGCCAGGAATCATGAAACCCCGGGTGCAGCCGCTGCATGTGGGCATAGAGATCGCCGCGGATGGTCTTCTCGATTGCGGTGACCGCACTGCCCTGGACCCACCGGCGGATCAGGTTGCTCACTGCCTCCGCCGTGCCCAGCCCGATGGCGGCCAGCCCCAGCGCGATGAGCAGCCCTCGCCTGTCGTGCGCGATCGCCCCGTCGATCACCGACTTTATGAGCAGCGGGATGGCCAGCTGGGCGGCCACGCCGACCAGCGCCGCGGTGAGCATGACGGCAAGCTGCGGGAGGTAGGGGCGCAGATATGGGCCGATCCGCCGCAGCGCGGCAGCAGAAGTTTCCTGCGCGGGCAGGCGCGCCTGTCCGCGCGAGCGTTCTGGGGGCACTGACTGGAGGCTAATCGCGACGCCGCGGAATGTCACCTGAGTTTTTGCCTGCCCGTTACGCCTGCGGCAGCCTGTGGACAACCTGCGGAAAGGTTGTGCATAGCCTCGGGACAACTTATGGCCAGACCATGGGTATACCTACAAACTTGGGCGCAAAGCCAGATAAGACCATGATTCATCCCGTGAGGGGGTGGCGGTGAGCCGGTGACTCTGGCACGCTGGCTACCCCGGGGTGCCCGGTGCCGCGCCTAGCAGGCATCGGGGGGGACGGGCCGGGACGCTTTGCTGTTGGGTGCTGGCTGCTGGGCGGGGAGGAACCATGGTGCGCACCCGCACTGGCGGCGGCCTATGACCGGCTGGTCGCCCGACCAGGCGATGGCCGCATATCACGACGGGGTAACCGTGATATGCGAGCTGGCGGTCCAGTTCACGGACGAGTCGTGGCTTGCCCCGACGCCGTGCGGTGAATGGCGCGCGTCCGACCTGGCCGGTCATCTGCGGTGCGTGGCCGACGACTACCACGAGTACCTGGATGACGCGCCGGCCAGCCGGATGGCCCGGCTGATGGCCACCGGCGTGCACTCGGACACCCTGGGGCGCAAGCTGGCACGGCAGAACGCGGCCGAGCTCGCCGCGCTGCCCGACGCGCCCGGCTCGGAGCACATCACGGCGTTCGCCGACTCCGCGCGCATGTATGCGCTGCGGATACCTGCCCTCTGGGATCTTCCGCACCACCAGTACCGGGAGACCGACGTGAGCGTCGGCAGCATGACGGGCGCGATCTGCGCCGAATGGCATCTGCACGCCTGGGACCTTGCCTGCGCCCTGGGCAAGGACTACCGGCCGGCCGGACCGGAGATCCTGGTGGCCGGCTGGCGGGCCGGAGTGCCGTACCTCACGGTGGACGAGGACGGTTCAGCCGGCGATGCCTGGCACGCGCTGCTCCTGGCTTCCGGCCGCTCGCCGGACTGGAGCCCGGTCGGCGACCGATAACGGGCGAGGAGGCTCACCGCGTAATGCCATTCGACGTCAGCCGCGTGCGCGCCGCCTACCCGGCGCTGACCGACGGTTACGCCTACCTCGACGGGGCGGCGGGCACCCAGCTACCCGACCGGGTGATCGACGCGATCTCCGCCGCCTACCGGGCCGGGCTCGGCAACAGCGGCGGAGCCTTCCCGGCCAGCCGCCGCGCGGACGAGATAACGGCCGGGTGCCGCCAGGCGGTGGCCGACCTCACCGGGGGAACGCCCGAGGGGGTCATTCTCGGCCCGAATATGACCACGCTGACCTACCGGCTGGCCGGCACCCTAGCGAAGGACTGGGCCGCGGGGGATGAGGTGGTGCTGTCCAGGCTGGATCACGATGCGAACGTGCGCCCGTGGGTGCAGGCGGCGCTGCGGTGCGGCGCCGTCGTCCGGTGGGCAGAAGTCGACGTGTCCACCGGAGAGCTGCCGACGGATCAGTACGACGAGCTGATCGGCCCGCGCACCCGGCTGGTCGCGGTGACGGCGGCGAGCAACGTGCTCGGCACACGGCCCGACGTGGCCGCGATCACGGCGAAGGCGCGCGCGGTCGGCGCGGTCAGCTACATCGATGGCGTGCATGCCACCCCGCACGGTCCGGTTGACATGGCCGCGCTGGGCGCGGATTTCTATGCGACGAGCGCGTACAAGTGGTCGGGGCCGCACGTCGGCGCCGTGGCCGCCGACCCGGGCCTGCTGCGCACCTTGCGGCCGGACCGGCTGGCCTCGCAGCCGGACACGGGGCCCGAGAGGTTCGAGCGCGGCACCCTGCCGTTCGCCGACCTGGCCGGCCTGACCGCAGCCGCCGATCATCTCGCCGCACTCGACGACTCGGCGACAGGATCCCGGCGGGACCGGCTGCTGGCGTCCATGGCGGCGGCCGAGCGGCACGAGCAGCAGCTCTTCGCCGTGCTGATCGAGGGCCTGGCCTCGATGCGCCACGTGACCACCTACGGCAAGCCGCGCAACCGCGCCGCGACCGCGTTCTTCGCGGTGGCCGGCGCCGCGCCGGCGCAGGCGGCTGCTCGGCTGGCCGAGCGCAAGATCAACGTGTGGAACGGCCACAACTACGCGTGGGAGCTGACCGGAGCGCTCGGCATCCGCGACACGGGCGGCGCCGTCCGGGCCGGACTCGTGCACTACAACGACCGGTCGGATGTGGATCGCCTGCTAGCCGCCGTCGCCGACCTCGCCGACCTCGACGGCTGAGCCGACCTTGCCGACCTCGCCGGCTGAGCGCGAGCGCGAGCCTGCCTTCGGGAACCTGCGGCTGTCCCAGACCGCGACCCCGGCTACCACGGCCGTCACCGCGCCGAGCAGGACGAGCGGCGGCGCGACGCTGCCCACCGGGATGAGGGCGGCGAGCACGACGATCGCGGCCAGCCTGGGTGCGGAGAACGCGCCGAACACCGTCCGCTTGAACAGCGCGTGGCCGGCCAGGAAGAGCGCGGGGCCGCCGAGGATCACCGCGGTCTCCGCCGGGCGACCGTGCCCGTGCGGCTGCACGATGACCAGGTCGTCGGCGACCGCCAGCAAGATGACGCCCGCCACCATAGGCAGGTGCAGGTAGACATAGGCCGACCTGCCCAGCCGACCTGGATCAGCCGCCGAGGCGATGGCCTCGGCGCTGTCGTCGGCCGCGCGATTGAAGTAGATCCACCATAGCGCCACGCTGGTGAGGAAGGCGAGCACGAACGCCGCTACCGGCGCCGCGGTGATCCGCAGGCGGCCGAAGGCGGCGCCCGTGTCGAGTATCGATTCGCCGAGCACGATGATCAGGAAGAGCTGGCAGCGCTCGGCCAGGTGGCCGCCCGCGATCGACCAGTCGGTGGTCTGCGAGCGGCCAAGGCCGGGGGTGTAGAAACCTGCTGCGGGCGCCGCGTAGTCCACGGCCAGCGCCGCTAGCCAGAGCGCGCCGCGTGCCCAGCCGTGCACGAGCCCGCCGCAGATCCAGCCGACGCCCGCGGTAGCGGACCAGACGAGGATCCGCTGGAAGTTCCTTCGCAGCACGGGCGACTCGCGGGCGGCGGCCACCACGAAGATCGTCCTGCCGACCTGTATGACCACGTAGGCGCAGGCGAACTCCAGGCCACGAGCGCCGAACGCGGCAGGCAGCGTGACCGACATGATCAAGCTCACCAGCATCGTGCCGAGCAGCATCACCCGCACCGGGCCGGCATCGGGATGGAACCAGTTGGTGACCCAGGCGGTGTACATCCAGGCCCACCACACCGCGAGCAGCAGCATGAGCGTCTGCCCCGCACCCAGCCAGGTCAGCCTGCCGAGCAGCGGATGAGTGAGCTCGGTGATGGCGAAGACGTAGACCAGGTCGAAGAACAGCTCCATGTTCGTGACGTGCGCGCTGCTAACCCCGCGCACGCGGAGCAGGCCAGGACCGCCCGATGGTGCCCTCTCATGCCGCCTGATCATGCGATGACCCTGGTGCTGTCCTGAGCGGCTGTCAAGCGGGCGCCCGGCGGCCGCTCAGCCGAGCCGGTCAGCCGAGCCGGTCAGCCGAGCCGGTCAGGGCGTGTTCGGGTTGAGCCAGATGCTGGTGATGTCCGGCCCGGTGATCGCTTCGGAGAAGTTCGCCGTGCCGTCGCCGGCGGCGCTGTGCACCCGGCTGCTCGCGTACTGCGCGACGTACTGGTCGATGAGCGGCACGACCGCCGCGTCCTTCATCGCTACCTGATCGGCCTGCTGCCACAGCGCTGCCGCCGCCGAGGTGGTAGTCGCCTTCAGCGCCTCGGTGATCAGGTTGTCCTCGGTCGCGCTGTTATAGCAGCCGCCGTTGACCGTGTTCAGCACGCAGGCGGTCTGGAAGAGCGGCTGGATGATGGAACGCCCGTCGTTGCCGTACCAGTCCGGGTACCAGCTGCCGATGGCCATGTCCCACTGGTTGGGCTTGTTGTTCTGCGGGGAGTTGCCCAGGTCCACGAAGTAGGTCGAGCCGTTCTCCGACTTGCCCGTCACCGTGATCCCGCACTTGGCCAGGCTGGCCTCGATCGAGGTGAAGATGGCGGTGCCGACCGTGTCGTTTTGGTACAGGAAGGTGGAGGTGAAGCCGTGCGGGTAGCCAGCGCTGGCGAGCAGTGTCTTGCACTTCCCGGCGTTCCCGGCGTTCCCGGCAGACGGGTAGGGGTTGTACGGCGCATAGCCGGCGTTGCCCGGCGGGATCTCGGTAGAGATGACCTTGTTGATCGCGGGCCCGCCGAGGATCTTCTGGAGGTCCGACTTGTCCACCGCGTACGCCACCGCCTGCCGCAAGGCCAGCTTGCTCATCGCGCCGCCCGAGTCGGGGCTGCGCAGGTTGAACAGCAGGTAGAACGCACTGTTGCTGGCCGGCCAGATGTGGAACTGCGGGCTTGACGCCAGGCCGGGGATCGCGGTCGGCGGCACGGCCAGGTCCAGCTCGATGTCCTGGTTGCCGGCCTGCATGTCGGCCAGCGCTGTCTGCGTCGAGCTCGTGCCCATGGTGGTCACGATCTTGTTGACGTACTGGTGCCGGACCGGGTCCGCGCTCTGGTGCCACGCCGGGTTCCGGTTCATGGCGATCGTCTTGTTCGGCACCCAGCTGGTGATCTCGTACGGCCCGTCGGACATCAGGTGCTGGGCGAGCTGCGCGCTGCCGGGCAGGTAGGCGTCGTATTCGATGGGCCGGGCCGAGTCGAACGGCATCGCCATGATGTTGTCGAAGTCGCTGGCGGGCTGGGTCAGCGTGAACTTGAGGACCATCGGACTCGGCGCAGTCATGCCGGAGATGTTGTGCGAGTTCTGGAAGCCGGTGATGGCGCCCGGCGTCGCCTTGGGCGCGTTCTTGGCGCCGAAGTAGGCATTCTCGGCGTTGCAGTAGGAACTGAACCCGGCGATCGTGCTGTCGAAGTAGCCGACGTTGCCTACCGGCGCCACCGGGTTGCAGAACGCCTTGAACTCGCGGACGAAGTCATCCGACGTCACCTGCCGTACCGGAGTGCTGTTCCAGTCCACGCCAGAGCGGATGTTGAAGGTGTAGTCCAGGCCATTGGCGGAGATACCGCCGTTGGCCGTGGACGGCACGGCGGTCGCGACATCCGGTATCAGCCCGATGGACTTGTTCCAGCTCGGCCCTGAGGTGCCGGTCACGTCGACGGTCGGGTACGACAGGAGCTGGCGGGTGAAGGCGTGTTCCAGGATGTAGTTCGCCACCGTGTAGGACGGCACCGGGTCCAGGTTGTCTTCCGGCCCGCCGTTAGCGACGATCCGCAGCGTCCCGCCAGTTTCCAGCTTCGCTGCGGAACCACCCGAAGATGACGAAGACTTCCCGCACGCTGCCACCGAGGTGGCAGCAAGGGCAATAGCGGCGAGTGCGATCAACCGCTTGGGCCGGGATGTCATCGCGGAACTCCCTAATTGTCGCTCGTGATTACCGCAGCAGTGGCTCAGGCTGGTGACCGCTCAGCTGGGTGCCGGGGTGTTCTCCGGGAAGTGGCAGGCGACATAGTGGCCCGGCGCGAGTTCGGCCAGCGGGGGCGGCACCGTGCGGCAAACCTCTTGCGCCTTCCAGCAGCGGGTGTGGAAGCGGCAGGCGGACGGCGGGTTGAGCGGGCTCGGCACGTCCCCCGTCAGGCGGATTCGCTCCCTGCGGTCCCGGCGCCCGTCCTGCGTGCGCTGAAGCGGCTCAGGCCGGGGCACCGCGGACAGCAGCGCGACCGTGTAGGGGTGCCGTGGTCGTTCGTAGAGGTCGGCACGGCGGGCCCGCTCCACGAGGTTCCCCAGGTACATGACGGCGACCTCGTCGCATACATGCCTGATCACCGACAGGTCGTGGGCGATGATCACATAGGTCAGCCCGAGCTCGGCCTGGAGGTCGGCCAGCAGGTTGATCACCTGGGCCTGGATGGATACGTCCAGGGCGGAGACAGGCTCGTCCGCGACGATGAGCTTGGGCCGCAGCGCGAGCGTGCGGGCGATCCCGATCCGCTGCCGCTGGCCGCCGGAGAACTCGTGCGGATAGCGGTTGTAGTGCTCGGGGCTGAGGCCGACAAGTTCCAGCAGCTCCTGGACGCTCTGCTTGGTGCCCTTCTCGGTCTTGACCTTCTGTAGCCGGAACGGCGCGCCAACGATGGCGCCGACCGTGTGCCGGGGGTTCAGTGACGAGTAGGGGTCCTGGAAGATCATCTGCACCTCGCGGCGCAGCGGGCGCATGGCGCCGGCCCGCAGGTGCGTGATGTCGCGCCCGTCGAACATGATCTGCCCGGCGGTGGGCTCGATGAGCCGTACCAGCATGCGCGCGGTGGTGGTCTTGCCGCAGCCCGACTCGCCGACGATGCCCAGGGTCTCGCCGCGGGCTACGTCGAACGAGACGTCGTCCACGCTGCGGACCAGCCCGACGCGGCGCTGGAAGATGACCCCGCGGGTGACGGGGAAGTGCTTGGTCAGCCCGCTCACTGACATCAGGGCAGTGGAGGAAACGCGGGCGGGATCGGGCTGGGTCACCTGCACGTTACGTGTCCTCCCCGTGGCTGGCTGCCGGGGCAGCCTGTGCCACCAGATCGGCCCAGTTCTGACGCTGCTCGTCGATGCTCAGATGGCAGGCGACCTCGTGGTCGAGCCCGACCGACCGGGGCAGCGGCACCTCGCTGACACACCGCCCGTTGGTCGTCGCCGCGTAGGAGCAACGCGGATGGAAGGGGCAGCCGGAGGGCACGTTGATCAGGCTGGGCGGAGTGCCGGGAATCGGTATGAGCCGATCCGTCCGGGCCTGGTCCAGGCGCGGCATGGAACCGAGCAGTCCCCACGCGTAGGGATGGCCGGGCCGGTTGAAGATGTCCTCGCTCGTCCCGTACTCGGCCATCTTCCCGGCGTACATAACCATGATGTCGTCGGCGAGCTCGGCCACTACGCCCAGGTCGTGGGTGATGATGATGACGGCGGAGTGGAACTCCTCCTGTAGCTCGGAGATGAGGTCGAGGATCTGGGCCTGCACCGTGACGTCGAGCGCGGTTGTCGGCTCGTCGGCGATCAGCAGCTCCGGGTCGCAGCTCAGCGCCATCGCGATCATCGTTCGCTGGCGCATGCCGCCGGAGAACTGGTGCGGGTAGTCATCTACCCGGGCCTGCGGGTTGGGAATGCCCACTCGTTCCAGCATCTCGATGGCGTGCGCCCTGGCGGCCTTCTTGCCGACCTTGTTATGGATCAGGTACGCCTCAGCGATCTGGTAACCCACGGTGTAGTACGGGTGGAGGGCCGACAGCGGATCCTGGAAGATCATCGCCATCTTGCTGCCCCGGAGCTGCCGCACCCGGGTCGGGGACGCGTCGACAAGCTCCTCACCGTCCAGCCAGATCTTCCCGCTGATCCTGGCGTTGCCGCCGGAGTGCAGGCCCATGATGCCGAGGCTGGTGACGCTCTTGCCTGACCCGGACTCGCCCACGATGCCCAGGGTTCTGCCTCGGTCCACAGTGAACGAGACGCCATCCACCGCCTTGACGACGCCGTCGTCGGTGGAGAACTGGATCCGCAGGTCGCTCACCTCAAGCAGCGAAGACCGCCGGGGACCGGAGGCGTCCGTGGACGTTTCCGGTCCCGGCTCCGGTCCCGTGACAAGGCTCTTGGCCCGGTCCCTGCGGCCCGCCATCATGTCCTCACCCTCGGGTCGGCCACCGAGTACAAGATATCCACGATCAGGTTCGCAAAGACAATGAAGAAAGCGGCCAGCATGGTGACCCCGAGTATCTCAGGGAGATCCTGGTTGTTGATAGCTTCGATCGTGAACAGCCCGAGACCGTGCAGCGAGAACGTGTATTCGATCAGGATCGCCCCGCCGAGCAGCAGCCCGAGGTCCATCCCGAAGATCGTGATGATCGGGGTCAGCACCGCGCGCAGCGCGTGCCTGATGATCACCGTCCGCTCCGGCAGGCCCTTCGCGCGGGCGGTGCGGATGTAGTCCTCGGTCATCGTCTCCAGCATGCCCGACCTGGTGAGCCGGGCATACAGGGCCGCGTAGAGGAAGGCGAGCACGGTCCACGGCAGGACGAGGTTCTTGGCCCACAGCAGCGGGTTCTGGGTGATGCCTACGTACTGCACGTTGGGGAAGATCGACCACTTGTAGCTGAACAGCTCCAGCGCGATCAGGCCGGTGAAGAACGGCGGCAGCGAAACCCCGGCCAGGGCGACGCCCATCGACAGCCGGTCCCAGATCGAGCCCCGGCGCAGCGCGGACAGGATACCGACCGCCACCCCGCCGATCAGCCACAGCGCGGCGGCACCGATGGCGAGCGACGCCGTCACCGGCATGTCGCTGACCATCTGCGGCCAGACCGGAAGCTCGCTCTTGAACGAGTAGCCGAAGCATGGCGGCGGGCAGTACGCCACCACCGGGCCCGACCGGTAGTGCTCGCCGAACACGATGGCCCGCAGGAACCGGCCGTACTGCTCGATGACCGGCGCGTTCAGGCCCAGCTGCTGCTCGATCTGATGGATCGTCGCCGGGGTCGGGTTCCGGCCCACATACTGGGTGGCCAGGCCGTAGGTGGTCTGGCCGGCCAGCCGCGGCAGCAGGAAGAAGATCCCGAACGTGATCGCGCTGACCACTATGAGCAGCACGATCGTGGCCAACAGGCGCCGGATGAGAAATGCGATCATGGCTATCCCTGCTGGCGCCCGGCCAGGAGAGGCTCAGCTCCGCCTGGCCGGGACGCCGTGAGGACTACCTCTCTGTACGTTGGCTGATTACGCCTGGCCGCCGGCCCGGAGCCGGACGCCGCCGGCCCCGAGCCGAAGGCCGCCGGTCATGGTTTGGTGCCGATGACACCGTAGTTGTACATGCCGTAGTAGTCTTGCACGTACACGTTGGTGAGGTTCGGCGGCCGGTAGTCCAGCGCCTTCGAGTAGACGATCGGCAGGACCGCCGCATCCTTCATGATCTGTTGGTTGATCTCGGTCGTGTAGGTGTTGCGGGTAGCGGCGTTCAGGGTCAGCTGGAACTTGCCCAGCAGGCTGTTCACCAGCGGGTCGCTGAGCTCGGCGATGTTGGTGTTACCGGCGGTCGCGATCGCGTTGCCGTTGTACAGCTCGTCGAACCAGCCCCAGGCGTCGGGGAAGTCGGCGCCCCAGCCGCCCATGTCGATGCCGAGGTCGTGGCTGTGCACGTAGGCGGGCACACCGGCGTAGGTGCTGTAGTAGCTGCCCGAGGGGAAGCCCTTGAGCTGTGCGTTGATGCCCGCCCTGGCCAGGCCCGCCTGCAGCGCCTGTGCCGCCGCGGTCTCGGTCGGGCGGTCGCTGCGGTAGCCGAGGCCGATGGTGAACCCGTTCGGGTGCCCGCACAGCGAGAGCTGCTTCTTGGCGTCGGTCAGGTCGCCGCTGGGGTCAGATAGCGCCTTGTAGTCGTCGAAACTCTTGTAGCCGATGATGTTCGGCGGCATGGCCGTGGACGCGATGTCGCCGCCCAGCACCGGGCCGCCGTACGCGTCCTGGAGGGTGGTCTTGTCGGCCGCGTACTCGACGGCCTCCCGGCAGTGCAGGTTGTTCAGCGGCGCCACCTTGGTGTTCAGGTAGGCGAACCACTCGAAACCGGTGGTCGGGTCGTCCGCGTCGGCCTTCAGCGTCTTGTTGAGCAGGATCCGGCCGCGGGTGGCCGCCTGCACGCCGGTGCCGGCCATGTTGACCTGGACATCCCCGGCCAGCGTCCGGTTGTCGATGTCCTGCGCGTTGACGTTGAGCAGCACAATGATCTTGCTCGCCAGCTGCTTGACCTGCGTGTCGTCCGACGCGCTCCAGTGCGGGTTGGGCACCAGCGTGTACTGCTTGTTGAGCTGGTAGCTCGAGATCATGTAGGGCCCGGTGGAGATCGGGTCCGTCTGGTACTGGGCGCCGGTGTCCTTGTTCGGCGGCACCGGGGCGGTCTGCGGAATCGCCACGACGTAGTTGAAGTCCGCGAACCGCTGTGCCAGGTGGAACACGATCGTCGTCGAGTTCGGCGTCTGGACGGCCTGTAGTGCCATGTCGCCGTCGGCCTTGTCCGTGTACGGGCCGGTGTAGGCGGGCTTCTGCGGCGCGAGCAGCACCTGGAAGTAGCTCGGCCCGTTCACCAGCACCGATTTGGCGAACGACCGCTCCACGGCGTACTTCACGTCCTGCGACGTGACCAGCTGGCCGTCGGAGAAGTACACGTTCGGCTTGATGTGGTAGGTCCACGTCAGCCCGTTGGCGCTCTGCACGCCTGGGCCGGTGGCGAGGCCCGGGACGAGGTTCAGCCCGCACGTGCCCGGGCACGACTGGTAGGTCATCAGCGGCGTCGCGTACAGCCGGGTGAAGTTCCAGTTGTAGGCGTAGTAAGTGTTGCCCGGGTCGGTGGAGTCCGGGACGTTGGACAGGGCGTAGGTGATCGTCCCGCCCTTCGTGCTGGACGAGTTGACGACGCTGGTGATCGCCTTGTTGTACGCACTGGCTGATGCCCCGCCGCTACTGCCGCCCGACGAGCCGCCGCCGCTGCCGCAGGCCGCCAGGACCAGTGCAGCGACCGCGCCAATCGCGGACAGCCCGATGGTGCTGCGTCTTTTCATCGAGTGAAGCGCCTCCTGTAGTTGCTTTCCTTCGCGGAAATTGGTCGTCAGGTCCGGCCTACCGGCTCTTCGGGTCCAGCGCGTCGCGCAGCCCGTCGCCGAATAGGTTGAAGGCGATCACCGTGAGGAAGATCGCCACCCCGGGAATGATCATGTACATCGGGTCTATCTGGAAGAAACCCTGGCTTACCGCGTTCGAGAGCATCTGCCCCCAGCTTGGTGTCGGCGGGATCAGGCCCACGCCCAGGTAGTCAAGCGCGGCCTCGAACAGGATGTTGGTGGGTATCAGCAGCGTCGTGTAGACGAGGATCGGGCCGACCAGGTTGGGCAGCAGCTCCTTGGCCAGGATGTAGGGCCCGCGGGCGCCCAGGCTGCGGGCCGCGTCCACGAACTCGCGCTCCCGCAGCGAAATCGTCTGCCCCCGGACGATCCGGCCCATGTAAGGCCAGGCGAAGAAGCCGATGATGAAAATCAGCAGCACCACGCGCAGCCCGTTGCCGGACAGGCCGAACGCGGTGCTCGGCATGACCCCGACCAGCGCGATCGCGAAGACGAGCAGCGGGAAGGCCAGGAAGACGTCCATCAGCCGGGCGATGGCCGAGTCGACCCAGCCGCCGAAGTAACCGGCGACGAGGCCCATGAACACGCCGATCACCACGGCGAGCAGGGTGGCCAGGAGGCCGATCAGCAGCGAGTACTGGGCGCCCACCACGACCCGGGCGAGCAGGTCACGGCCGGTGACCGGCTCTACGCCGAACGGATGCGCGGCGCTGATCCCGCCGAGGTGGCCGTACGGCATGCTGAACGTCGGGTTGATCAGATTCGCGTGGTAGACGTCCGGACTCTGCACCAGGTGCGGTCCGATGATCGCGACCAGGAGAAGGAAGACGACGAACACCCCGCCGGCGATCGCGGCCTTGTCGCGGCGCAGCCGCAGCCACGCGATCTGCCCCAGGGAGCGCCCCTCGATGGCCGCCCCGCTGATTCCCGCCAGCACCGCCTCGGGTGCGACGTCGGGCGTCATTTCGATTGGTGCGGTCATGGGCGGCAGCTCTCCCGGCTGTTCAGCGACGGCGGGTACCCGGCTGTCGCCGAGCCGGGCAGGTTCTATATCTTTACCGAGAGCCTGGCTTGAACAGTATGAAAGCGCCAGAGGGGTTATCCAACCGCAACCAGTCCGTGATGCCCGGGTAGTGAGGATTGGGCCTGGTTGACCGTTTCGGGCTGCACCGGGAAGCGGCTACGCGGTGCCAATGGTGACGCGGTACAGCCGTGAATCGCGGCGCTCGAAGCCGAGACGCTCATACAGCAGCCCGGCGGCCTCGCGGGCCGGCCTGGACGTCAGATCCACGGTGCGGGCACCGTGCTCGCCGGCCAGCCGCAGCGCCTCCAGGATGAGCGCGGTGGCCGCCCCCTGGCCCCTGGCCGCCTCGTCTACGACAACATCCTCGATCCAGGCGCGCACGCCGGTGGGGATCGGGAAGATCGCCAGCGTCAGCGTGCCGACGATCTCGCCGGGCCCGTCTCCGGCGGCCTGACCGCGGGCCACCAGCACGGTGTTCGATGCGCAGCCGACCACGCGGGCGAGCCCTTCGCGGTCTGGCGGAGGGGCCGACCGGGACAGCTGCGGCAGCAGCCGGCCAAACGCCTTGACGGTCTCGTCTGTTACCTCGCGAAGCACCTCGACATTGACGGCCACGCGGGGCACCATACCGCGAGATCCGCTTATCACCGTGCTCGTGGCCGCCCCGACCGGGCCGCCGTCACCAGGAGGGCAGCGAACGTGACAAGCCATGCCGCTGCGGCAATGCAGCGTGCCGGGCCCGGCGGGAGGTCGGGCCCGGCACGCTGCCGGTCTGGGTCAGCTGGCGAAGTCGAGCAGCGGCTGGGCGCGGCTGGGGTGCCGCAGCTTGGACAGCGACTGCTTCTCCAGCTGCCTGATGCGTTCCCTGGTCAGGCCGAGCGCACGGCCGATCTCGTCGAGGGTGTGCGGGTTGCCGTCGTAGAGCCCGAACCGCATCGACATGATCGTCGCCTCACGCGGGGTGAGGCAGCCAAGCGCGCTCCTGAGCTCGCTGGCCATCAGCTGCCGGTCCACCAGCTCGGAGGCCTCAGGGGCGTCGGTGTCCTCGATCAGGTCCCCGATGCTGGTCTCGCCGTCCTCGCCGATGGTGGAGTCCAGGCTGATCGGCTGCCTGCTCGTGCGGAGCAGTTCCTCGATCTGGTCCGGGGTGCGGTCAAGCTCGACCGCAAGCTCCTCCGGCGTCGGCTCCCGGCCGAGCTTCTGGTGCATGTCCCGTTCCACCCGGCTCAGCTTGCTCAGCATCTCCAGCACGTGCACAGGCAGCCGGATCGTGCGGGCCGAGTCGGCGAAGCCACGCTGGATCGCCTGCCTGATCCACCACATGGCGTAAGTGGAGAACTTGTAGCCCTTGGTGTAGTCGAACTTCTCGACCGCCCTGATCAGGCCGAGATTGCCCTCCTGCACGACATCGAGCAGGGTGAGCCCGCGGTCGCTGTACTTCTTGGCCACCGAGACCACCAGCCGCAGGTTCGCCTCGAGCATGTGCATCTTGGCGCGGCGGCCGTCCTCGGCTACCTCCGCGAGGTCGAGGCGGTAGGCGTCGGCGAGATCCGGCTCGTTGTCCAGCTTGTGCTCGGCGTAGAGCCCGGCCTCGATCCGCTTGGCCAGGTCAACCTCCTGCTCCGCGGTGAGCAGGCTGGTACGGCCGATGGACTTGAGGTACGTGTGCACCGAGTCGCCCATCGCGGGCGTGTGGTCGTCGAGGTCAGCTTCCGCGGCACTGGAGCTTGCCGCCTCGGCTGCGGCCTCGGCCTCCGCGATGGCGGTCGCAACGGCTACCGCCGTGGCCGCGCTGGGCACGGCCGGTGCTGCTGCGTCGGTAGCCTCGTTCCCGAGCCGAACGCCTGCCTCGGCGAGCTCGCGCAGGATGGACCGTCCGTCAACGGCGGAAATACCGGCTTCTTCGAACGCTGACCGAAGCTCGGGCAGCGACAAGTGACCCTGACCGCGTCCGCGCTGAACCAGCTGGTCCACGCGGGTCACCGTCGCCTCGTCATCCTGCACAGGTGACGCGGCGGTTGCGGTCCGCGACATGAGACACCTCCTCCCGGGGGAAGCACACAGGGCACGCGCCGTCTCCCTGCGCCTGCCCGGCACGTCTGTTACGGGGGCCCGCGGCGCTCAAGCGCGAAACGCAGGCACATATTAGTAACGCTCTGCGTCCTTTATTGTTCCCTGGCCCGCCCGGCTATTCCTAACCGGGGGTCCGTAGCGCCCGCAGATCAGGCTTTCCCGACGGTAGCAGCGGAATCTCCGTGACGAGCACCAGCTCTCTGGGCGCCGCGCTGGCCGGGAGCGTGCGGCGAACGTGCGCGCGAAGCATGCCGAGGTCGGGCGGCGCGGCCGGGTCGGCAGGCACCACCACCGCCGTCACCCGCTCGCCCCACTCGTCATCGGGCCGCCCGACCACCACCGCGTCCCGCACGGCCGCGCAGGTCCCGAGCACGGCGGCCACCTCCGCGCCGACCACCTTCTCGCCACCGGTGTTGATCACGTCGTCCGCCCGGCCGCGGACCGCCAGCCGGCCTGACGGCCCGATCGAGCCGAGATCCGCCGTGCTGAACCAGCCGGCCCGCAGGACCGCCGACGTGGCGCCGGGCTGGCCCCGGTAGCCGGAGAACAGCACCGGTCCGGCGATGCGGATCGCGTCGCCGCCGCCGATCGCGACACGCACGCCGTCCAGCGGCATCCCGTCGTAGACGCAGCCGCCGCAGGTCTCGGTCATGCCATACGTCGTGACGACCCGCCCGCCCGCCTCGGCCGCCGCATCGAGCAGCCGGGCCGGGGCGCTTGCTCCGCCTAGCAAGATTGTTCCGAACGGTGCCAGGTCGGCCCCCGCAGTGATGAGCCTGCGTAGCTGGGTGGGGACCACGGACACATGCGCGCAGCCGCAGGACGCGACAACGCCGGGGTCGAGCCGATCGCAGATCACCGGCACCGTCCCGGCCAGCAGCGACCGGACCAGCACCTGAATCCCGGCGATGTGGCTGACCGGCAGGCAGCAAAGCCAGCGGTCGCCTGCCGCGGCGCCGATCCGGTCCAGGCTCGCCCGGGCCGAGTGCAGCAGCGCGGCCGAGCTCAGCTCCACTCCCTTGGGCAACCCGGTGGAGCCCGATGTGACAATCACCACAGCGGTGTCCTCGCTGACCCCCGGAGGCTGGCCGCGATGGTCGCCGCGCCGGACCCCGTCCGGCGTCTGGATTCCGTCCGGTGTCTGGAACCGGTCCGGCTCCTGGATTCCGTCTGGTGTCTGGATTCCGTCTGGTGTCTGGAACCGGTCCGGTGTCTGGATTCCGTCTGGTGTCTGGATTCCGTCTGGTGTCTGGAACCGGTCCGGTGTCTGGATTCCGTCCGGCGTCTGCACCGCGTCCGGCGCCAGCTGCCCGATCAGCAGCCGCAGCCGCTCAGCCGGCAGCGCCGGGTCGAGCGGCGCTATCGCGGGACCGCTCCCGTCCAGCGCGGCGGCCAGCGGAGCAAGCAGGGCGCCGGGCGCCATCAGGACCGCGTGCAGGGGTCGGTGAGCCATCGTCGTAAGGTTAACGGCGGCGAAGGTGGCCGCCGTGCCGGGGTCGCGCGCCTGGTAGACAGGGTCATGGCAGCTCAGCGGGAGGGTCGCATTGGTCGACTGGCAGCGTTCTGGACCGGCACCGGGCCAGGAGTACACCGACATCGTCTACGAGACCGCCGAGGGCATCGCCAAGATCACGATTAACCGGCCCGAGGTGCGGAACGCGTTCCGGCCGGCCACCCTGTTCGAGCTGACCAGCGCGTTCAACACCGCCCGCGACGATCCGGAGACCGGTGTCATCATCTTCACCGGGGCGGGCACGCAGGCGTTCTGCTCGGGCGGCGACCAGAAAATCCGGGGCGACGACGGGTACATCGACTCCCAAGGGGTCGGCAGGCTCAACGTGCTCGACCTCCAGGTGCAGATCCGCCGTACCCCCAAGCCGGTGATCGCCATGGTGGCCGGGTACGCGATCGGCGGCGGGCACGTGCTGCACGTCTGCTGTGACCTCACGATCGCGGCCGACAACGCGATATTCGGCCAGACCGGCCCTAAGGTCGGCTCGTTCGACGGCGGCTACGGCTCCTGGCTGCTCGCGTCCACCGTCGGGATGAAGAAGGCGCGCGAGATCTGGTACCTCTGCCGCCAGTACGACGCCAGCCAGGCCCTGGAGATGGGGCTGGTCAACGCGGTGGTCCCGCTGGACCAGCTGGAGGCCGAGACAGTCTCCTGGGCGCGCGAACTGCTGGCCAAGTCGCCGCTCGCGCTGCGCATGCTCAAGGGCGCGCTCAACGCGGTGACCGACGGCGCGGCAGGCATGCAGCAGTTCGCCGGGGACGCCACGCTGCTGTACTACATGAGTGAGGAAGCGCAGGAGGGACGCGACGCGTTCCGGGAGAAGCGCGCCCCGGACTTCGCGAGGTTCCCGCGCCGTCCGTGAACGAGTTCGTGGCCGGGCCCGCCGTGACCGGGTTGCTGACGAGCCTGCGCGCGTTCGCGATCCCGATGCGAACCCCCTTCCGCGGCATCACCGTGCGCGAGGGCGCCCTCATCCAGGGCCCGGCAGGCTGGGGTGAGTTCTCGCCGTTCGCCGAGTACGGCCCTAAGGAGTGCGCCCGCTGGCTCGCCTGCGCGGTCGAGGCGGCCACCGTCGGCTGGCCCGACCCGGTCCGCGACAGCATCCCCGTCAACGTGACCGTGCCGGCCGTCGGCCCGTCGCAGGCGCACAGCCTGGTGACCGGATCCGGCTGCCGCACGGCCAAGGTCAAGGTGGCGCAGCGCGGCCAGGACGACGCCGACGACATCGCCAGGGTCGAAGCGGTCAGGGACGCGCTGGGCCCGGCAGGCCGGATCCGGGTCGACGCGAACGGCGCCTGGGATGTTGATCATGCTCAGCGGATGCTGTCCCGGCTGGCACCGTTCGGCATCGAATATGTGGAGCAGCCGTGCGCGACGCTGGCCGAGCTGGCCACGCTGCGCCGCCTGGTGGACGTACCGCTCGCCGCCGACGAGTCGATCCGGCGCGCGGAAGACCCGCTGCGGGTCCGGGCCGCAGGCGCGGCCGACATCGTGGTGCTCAAGGCCGCTCCGCTCGGCGGAGTACGCGCCGCCCTGGAGATCGCCGAAGCGTGCGGGCTGCCCGTGGTGGTGTCGAGCGCGGTGGAGAGCTCGGTCGGCCTGGCCGCGGGGGCGGCGCTCGCCGCTGCGCTGCCCGGCCTCCCGTATGACTGCGGGCTGGCCACGATGAGCCTGCTGACCGGCGACGTCACGGCCGACCCGCTCGCCGCGGTCGGCGGCGAGCTGCCGGTCAGGCGCGCCGAGGTGGACCCGGAACGGCTGGCCGCCTTCGAGACCGATCCGCAGCCCTGGCGTGACCGGGCTGCGGCCGCCGCCAGGTACCTGGGGACCGCGGGGTGAACCCGTCGACGGCGCTCGCTACGGTGCTGGTGGACGAGCTGATCCGGTGCGGGCTGCGCGAGGCCGTGCTGTCGCCGGGATCGCGGAGCACCCCGCTGGCGATGGCGCTGTGGGACCGGTCCGCGGCAGGTGATCTCCGGCTGCACGTGCGCATCGACGAGCGTTCGGCGGCGTTCCTCGGGCTCGGCCTGGCCAAGGCGGGCCGCCGTCCCGCGGCCGTGCTCTGCACGTCGGGCACGGCGGCCGCCAGCTTCCATCCGGCGGTGATCGAGGCGGACGAGTCCGGCGTGCCGCTGCTCCTGCTCACCGCCGATCGGCCGCCGGAGTTGCGGGAGACCGGCGCGAACCAGACCATCGACCAGCTGAAGCTGTACGGGACCGCGGTGCGGTGGTTCTGCGATGTCGGGGTTCCGGAGGCCAGGACCGGGATGCACGCGTACTGGCGATCGCTGGCCTGCCGGGCCTGGGCGGACGCCTCGGGGGCGGCCGGCGGCTTCGCTGGTCCCGTGCACCTGAACCTGCCGTTGCGTGAGCCGCTGGTACCCGACGCCCCGGCCGACTCGGCGGTTGGCCGCGTCGATGACCAGGCAGCCGTCCAGTGGCCCGAGCCGCTGGACGGTCGGCCAGATGGCGTGCCCTGGACCACCTTCGCGGCCGCGGCCGCCGCGCCGCCGGGCGGAATGGCATCGTCGTGGCAACGTGGACCCTCTAGTGTCAGCGTTGCCGCAACGACGCCATACGGAACGCTCGACTTGCCGTGGACAGAGCGCGGGGTGGTGGTCTGCGGGGACGGCGACTACGACGCCGGGCCACTGCTGCGGCTGGCGGAGCAGGCCGGCTGGCCGGTGCTCGCCGAGCCGTCATCCGGCGCAAGGCGCGGGCCGAACGCGCTGCGCTCCTACCCATACCTGCTGGCATCGCCCGAGTTCGCGGCCGCGCACCGGCCGGACGTGATCGTCTCGGCCGGCCGGCCTGGCCTGTCCCGCGGCCAGCTCGCGCTGCTGCGCGGCGCGCCGCCATCCGGACCGCCTGCCAGGCATGTCGTGATCGCCCAGGGTCCCGGCCGCTGGGCGGACCCGGCCAGGACGGCCACCGACGTGGTCGGGGAGGTCCGGCTCGCGGACCCGGCCAGGACGGCCACCGATGTGGTCCGGGAGGTCCGGCTCGCGGACCCGGCCGGGACAGCTGCCGATGTGGTCCGGCTGGCTGGTCCGGCTGGGACTGGCAGCGAGGTCGCCCGGGAGGCCGGCCCGGCCGGACGCGCCCAGACCAGCCTGAGCTGGCTCGAGTCCTGGCTGCGCGCGGACGCGGCGGCGAGCCAGGTGGCGGACGAGCTGCTGGACAAGCTCGACTCGCCGAGCGAGCCGAGACTGGCCAGGGATCTGGCCGCGGCGCTGCCCGCCGGGGCGCTGCTGTGGGCGGCATCCAGCCTGCCGATCAGGGATCTGGATCAGCACATGGCGCCGAGGGACGGGCTGCGGGTGCTCGCCAGCCGGGGGGCGAGCGGGATCGACGGCCTTGTCTCCTCGGCCATCGGGGCCGCCCTCGCGCACGCCGCCGCGGGCGGCGGACCGGCATTCGCGCTGCTCGGCGACATCGCCTTCCTGCATGACGCTCCCGGGCTGGTCCTCGGCCCGGACGAAGCCCGGCCGGATCTGTGCCTGGTGGTGGTGAACAACGACGGCGGAGGGATCTTCTCGATGCTCGAGCCCGCGGCATTCGAGGCGCCGTTCGAGCGGGTGTTCGGGACGCCGCACGGTACCGAGCTTGGTCACTACGCCCGCGCGGTGGGTGTTCCCTACCTGCGGTTGGACCAGGCCGCGGACCTGCCCGCCGCGCTGGCCGGGGGTATGCCCGGCCAGGACGGCAGGCGTCGCGCAGCCCGGCCGGCCGCGCTGCGCATCATCGAGGTGCGAACCGACCGGGCCGCCCAGGCAGACCTGCGCGCCCGGCTAGCCGAAGCCTGCGCCGCGGCTGTGTGCGCTGCCGTCGGCGGGTCAGTCGGCGCTGCGCGCAAACGTACGTGAGGGCTTCGGCCAGACGCTTACCCGGCGCGCAGTGCGAATGTGCGAGCAGATGAAAGCGAAAGCTTGGAAACCAATAACGCTCGCGATCGCATCACCTTGCAATTATTTGCTGCACGGTGGCAGGTAGTGGGTCAGTTTGAATCGTCGTTCAGGGACGCGTCACTGACCGTAACCGTGTTACAGGGGGCCGGGCATGAGCTACGTCAGGCAGTGGCCCGCACGCGAGTGATGAAGCCGGCCCACTCATCCCTGCTGACGATCAAGACGGGTCCGTGCGGGTTCTTGGAGTCGCGGACGGCGACGGTGCCAAGGTGGCCGGTGGCGACCTCGACGCATTCGCCGCCGTTGCCGCTGTAGCTGGACTTACGCCAGTTGTGGTCTATGGCTTCCATAGCTCATCAGCCAATCTGAGGATGAGATCCCGCGACTGCCCGCGTGGCAGGGCATCCCCGCGCACGCGGTCAAAGGTTACCGCTGCCTTGCGCATGAGTGCCCTACTCTCTGTTGTCCGCGCCGAGTCCCGCGTTTGCCCCGGCGCTGGCGGGCACAACCTCGATGGAGATGTACGGGCGCACTGACAGTTCTGCCAGGCTGGTGAGCTGATCGTGCATGACCTGAGCCGAGCCGATCAGCCGGTGCAGCACCGACTCGTCCAGGACGGCCACGGCGTTCGGCGGGTCTGGCCGGTTGAAAATGGCTCGGCGCTCCAGCCGTGCGCAGACCAGTGTCGGCTCGTCTTCGTTCGGGCGGAATGCCGATGCTGATGAGCTGCTGGCCGAGGGGTTCGGGCGCGACTAGGGGCACGTCGTGAAATAAACCGTCGTTTCCTGATCCCGGACGATCGTGCGGTGCCCGCGGACCCGGCGAGCCGAATTACTCCCGTCACACCGGCACCATCAACCCCGTGAGCCACGTCTTCCATAGCGCCGCCGAAGATCGATGTGGCAGAGCCCCCCACCGGTGGTGGGCTCTGCCACATCGATCTTGGAAAGGACGCGGAAGGAGGCGCCTGCGGGCCGCATCCCCCGGTGCGGGCGCCGGCTGTTCGAGGACTCCAGGCGGGGGCGTGCCAGGACCGCCGCGCACGGTCACGCGCCGGCTTACGTCCGCGCGCTAGCCAGCGCGCGGCCCGTCGCCTTGGGCGGCCCGTCGCCTTGGGCGGCCCGCGGCCTTGGGCGGGCGCTGCTGAGCTCGTGCCGGGCGCCCCGGCCCGACCTTACGACATCGCCGAGGCCGCCTACCTGATCGACCGCCAGCTCGGACCGCAGGCCGAAGCCAGCTTGTATGCCTCCATCATCGACGGCCAGCTCGAAGTCGCCAGCCTCGACCATGATGACTGGGCCCGCATCCGGGAGCTGGTCACCACCTACGCCCTAGGTGATGCGTACTCGGGGGTCGAGGAGGGCGTAGGCCATGTCGACGATGAGGTTGGCTACGACGACGAACAGTGCGGCGATGAGGACGAAGCCGATGATTACCGGCAGGTTGCCCTGGACGACGGCCTGGACGGAGTCCTGGCCGATGCCGCCGAGGCTGAACACTGTCTCGGTGACCACGACGCCGCCGAGCAGGGTGCCGACGTCGATTCCCAGCTGGGAGACGACCGGGGTGAGGGCGGCCCGGACCGCGTGCTTGAAGATGATCCGGCGCTCGGTCAGGCCCTTGGCGCGGGCGGTGCGGATGTAGTCTTCGCCGAGCGTGTCGATGAGCGATCCGCGGGACAATCGCGCGTAGACGGCCGCGGAGACGGTGGCGAGCGTGATCCAGGGCAGGATCATGTGGCCGGCCCAGCCGACGATGCTCTGTGACGGGCCTTCGTAACCGTCTTGTACCCAGGTGAAGCCGTGCTTGTTCAGCTGGAGGAAGACGCCGATCAGGAGCAGTTGCCCGAGCACGAATGTGGGCATCGAGATGCCCCCGAGCACCCCCATGGTGGCGAGGCGGTCGAACAGGCTGCGTGCCCTGGTCGCGCTGAGGATGCCGACCGCGAGCCCGACGATCAGCCAGAGCACCATGGCGCCGACGACCAGCGACGCGGTCCGGGGCAGATCCTGGGCCAGGATCGTGTTCACCGACTCGCCGTCCAGGAACGAGTATCCCAGGTTGCCGTGCAGCGCCCGGGCGAGGAAGTGCCAGTACTGCTCGATGATCGGCTGGTTGAGGCCGAGCTGCTTGTTGACGAGGGCGAGTGTCTGCGCGGTTGCCGCACGCCCCGCGAGCTCGCGGGCGACCGTGTTCGCCGGCCTGGCGAAGAAGAGCCCGAATGCGGCAAGGCTCACCACCCAGAGCACGACGATACCGGCGAGAAGGCGTCGGATGATGAAGCGTACGAAGGCCATGGCCGATTACGCTCCCGTCTTGCCCGGCAGCGCCGGAATGTCCGCTTCGGACAGCGGTCTGAGGCCTCGCAGCCGACGCTGCTCCCGGCGTGCGCCAAAGAGGCGCTCGGTCCGCGGGTCCATGGCGTCCCTGATGCCGTCGCCGAGCAGGTTGAAGGCGAGCGTGGTGATGAACAGCGCAACCGCGGGGAAGACCAGGTACCACCAGGCGACGGTGTAGTAGTTCTGCGCGCCGGCGAGTATGTTGCCCCAGCTCGCCGTCGGCGGCTGAACCCCGAGTCCGAGGAAGGAGAGGGTGGCCTCGAAGACGATAGCGGCCGGGATGGAGAGGGTGGCGAGTACGAGTACCGGGGCGAGCAGGTTGGGCAGGATGTCGACGGTCATGATGCGCCACGGACCTGCTCCGATCGAGCGGGCCGCCTCGATGTATTCCTTCTCCTTGATGGACAGGGTCTGGCCCCGGACGATCCTGGAGATGCCCGCCCAGGAGAAGAACGAGATCACCCCGATGACCATAGGCAGGCTCGGCCCGATCACCACGGCGAGGGCGAGCGCGAGGACGATGTAAGGGAAGGCGAGCACGGCGTCAATGACCCTGGCGAGCAGCGCGTCGATCCAGCCGCCGAAATATCCCGCGGCAAGGCCCACGGTCACCCCGGCTATGGTGGCGATGGCGGTGGTGGCCACCCCGACGAACAGCGAGATCCGCGCCCCGTAGAGGATCCGGACGAACAGGTCACGTCCCTGTTCGTCTGCTCCGAGCCAGAAGGTGTGGCCCGGTCCGGTCGGGATGCCGTCCGCGGAAATGCCGGTGTTCTGGAAGATCTGGGTGGGGCCGTGCCCGGTGATCTTGGCGAACAGCGGAGCCGCGATGGCGAGTGCCACAATCACCAGGATGACGATCCCTGAGGCGACGGCTACCTTGTCCTGCCGGAGTCGTCGCCAGGTGAGCTGCCACTGGCTGCGTCCCTCGATTGTCGGTACCGGCCCAGCCGCGGCTCGTGCCTGGAACTCGAGTCCGGTGATGCTCATCGTGCCTCCACCACGCTCAGGTCATGCGTGATCATGATCAGCGCGGTGCCGAAATCCTGCTACAGCGCCCGCAACCCTCCCTCACGACAAGGCGTAACCGTGACCCGAGGGTATCGCCGCGGGTAGCAAGGGAGATATCAGGACAGCTTGACCCGCGGGTCAAGTACGGAGTAGGCGATGTCAACGACGATGTTGGCCACGACCACGAACAGCGCGGCTACCAGCACGATCCCGAGGACAACGGGGGTATCGCCGTTGAGGATCGAGGTCAGGGATTGCTGCCCGATCCCGCCGAGGCCGAACACGGTCTCGGTGACGACGGCTCCGCCCGCCAGCGTGCCTATGTCCACGCCGAGCTGTGAGACCACCGGGGTGAGCGCGGCGCGGACCGCGTGCCGGTAGAGCACCCGGCGCTCGGACAGCCCCTTGGCGCGTGCCGTTCGGACGTAGTCTTCGCCGAGCGCGTCGAGCAGCGCGCCGCGGGTCAGCCGGGTATACGTCGCCGCCGACACCGCCGCGATCGTGATCCAGGGCAGGATCATGTGCCCGGCCCAGCCGACGATGCTCTGCGACGGTCCCTCGTAGCCGGTCTGAATCCAGTGGAAGCCAGCCTGGTTAAGCGGCTTGAACACGAGAAACAGCAACAGCAGCCCGACCACGAAGGTGGGGAAGGTGATGCCGATGAGCACGCCGGTCGTGGAGATCCTGTCCACCAGGGATCGTGCCCGGGTGGCGCTGAGGACGCCCGCCCCGATCCCGACGATGAGCCAGAGCACCGCCCCGCCCGCCATCACCGACAGGGTCGGCGGCAGGTCCTCCTTGAGGATGGTGTTGACCGAGGTGCCAGTGAAATACGAGGTACCAAGGTTGAAGTGCAGGAGCCTGATCAGGTAGTGCCAGTACTGGACAAGGATCGGCTGGTCGAGGCCGAGCCTGCGGTTGATGTTTGCGATCTCCTGTGCGCTCGGGTTCTTTCCGGCTAGCAGCCTGGCCGGGTCCTGGGGCGCGACGAAGAAGAGCAGGAAGGTGGCAACCGAGACGACCCACATCACCACGACGCCGAGCAGGAGCCTGCGGATGACGAAACTCGCGAAAGCCATGTCACCTCACCTCTGCAGCCGGGGGCATGGGCTTCGCGTGCCTGGAACGGCGGCGGCCCCGCTTGCGCTGGGATGCGAAGAGCCGCTCGGTCCGCGGGTCCATGGCGTCCCGGACGCCGTCGCCTAGCAGGTTGAAGGCGAGGGTGGTGATGAGCAGGAAGGCGCACGGGAAGACCAGGTACCACCAGGAGGTCTGATAGAAGGTCTCTGCCTGGCTGAGCAGGTTGCCCCAGCTCGCGGTGGGCGGCTGGATGCCCACGCCGAGGAACGACAGCGTGGACTCGAACACGATCGCGGTCGGGATGAAAAGGGTGGCCAGGACGAGCACCGGGGCGAGCAGGTTGGGCAGGACGTCGATGAACATTATCCGCGCCGAACTTGCCCCGATCGAGCGGGCCGCCTCGATGTACTCCTTCTCCTTGATGGACAGGGTCTGGCCCCGCACCACCCGGGCGATGGCCGCCCAGGAGAAGAACGAGATAACCCCGATGGTGACCACCAGGCTCGGCCCGAAGACGACGGCTAGCGCGATCGCGAACATGACGTAGGGGAGTGCGAGCACCGAGTCGATGAAGCGGGCGAGCAGGGTGTCGATCCAGCCACCCAGATAACCGGCTGTCATCCCGACGACCACGCCTGCCGCGGTGCCGATTGCCGTGGACACGAGCCCGACAAGCAGCGAGATCCGCGCGCCGTAGATCACTCGCACGAACAGGTCACGGCCGAGGAAGTCGGTACCGAACAGGAACTTGCTGCTCGGCGCGACCGGCAGACCCTGGGAAGTCAGGCCCGCGTTCACGTACGGGGTGTCCGGCGGGTGACCTACCCACGCTGCGATCAGCGGCGCGCAGAGGGCGAGCACCATGAGCAGGAGGATGATCACTGCCGAGGCGACGGCCACTCTGTCCTGGCGCAGTCGCCGCCAGGCCAGCAGCCAGGGGCTGCGTCCCTCGATGACCTGTGCGGGAAGTTCTCCCGCGGACTCGGCCTGGAATTCGATCTGGGTGAGGCTCATGCCGCGCCTCCTCCGGAGCTGCTCTTATTGCTGGTGGTGAGGTTCTCGTGGGGTTGGACAGGGTAGTGGCAGGCGGTTTTGTGGTCGGGGGGATCGCCTGGTTTGGTTTCGAGTGGGGGGTCTTGCTGGCTGCAGAGGTCTTGGGTTTTGGGGCAGCGGGGGTGGAAGCGGCAGCCTGAGGGGGGGTTGATGGGGGAGGGGACGTCGCCGGTGAGGATGATCCGCTGGCGGGCGGCGGCGGCGTCGGGGTCGGCCGCGGGGGCGGCGGACAGCAGGGCGGCGGTGTAGGGGTGGCGGGGGGTGTCGTAGACCGGGTCTTTGGGTCCTTGCTCGGCGACGCGGCCCAGGTACATGACGGTGACCTGGTTGCTGACGTGCCGGACGACCTCGAGGTCGTGGGCGATGAAGAGGTAGGTCAGGCCGAAGTCGTGCTGGAGGTCGGCGAGCAGGTTGAGGATCTGCGCCTGGATGGAGACGTCCAGGGCTGATACCGGTTCGTCGGCGATGATGAGCTTGGGCCGCAGGGCCAGGGCGCGGGCCAGTCCGATCCGCTGCCGCTGGCCGCCGGAGAATTCGGCCGGGAAGCGGTTGTAGTGCTCGGGGTTGAGGCCGACGCGTTCCATCATTTCCTGGACGGCTTTCTTGCGGTCCGCGCCGCTGGCGATGTTGTGCACGGCGAACGGGTCGCCGATGATCGAGCCGACCCGCCGCCGCGGGTTCAGCGATCCGTAGGGGTCCTGGAAGATCATCTGGATTTCGCGGCGGAACGGCCGCATTGCCCGTCTCGACAGCCGGGTGATGTCGTGCCCGTCGAAGATCACCTGGCCGGAGGTGACCGGGATCAGCCCGGCGATGCACCGGGCCAGGGTGGATTTGCCGCAGCCGGTCTCGCCGACCAGGCCGAGGGTCTGGCCGCGGCGCAGGGTCAGTGATACCCCATCGACCGCCTGGACCTGGCCGACGGTCCGGGAGATCAGCCCGGCCCCCCGGACCGGGAAATACTTGACCAGGTCGTGCACCTGGACCAGCACGTCGCCGTCAGCCGCCGCGCCGTTCCCGGCTGCTGGCGGGGCGGCGGCGGGGATGGCCCCGCCGGGCTGCGGGCCGGTTGCCTCCGTGCCGGTCATGCGATCACGCTTCCTTCCGCCTCCGGGCTTTTCGCGATCGCCTCGGCTATCTTCGCCGCGGCCACGCTGCGGCCTTCGCCGACGGTGCGCCTGCGCTGATCTTCCGCCTCGGCCGACAATCCGGCCGCCGAGGCCGGCAGCCAGCACGCCGATCGGTGGAAGCCGTCCTGGGCTACCGGGGTCAGCGACGGCTCATCGGTCAGGCACTTGTCCATCACGTACGCGCAGCGGGGATGAAACGCGCACCCCGACGGCAGGTTGATCAGGCTCGGCGGCTGCCCGGTGATCGGCCGCAGCCGGCCGCCGGCGGCCGAGCTGTTCGGGATCGACTCCAGCAGCCCCTTGGTATAAGGGTGATGCGGCTTGTAGAAGATGTCCCGCTTGCTGGCCACCTCCGCGGCCCGGCCGGCATACATCACCAGCACGTCATCGGCGATATCAGCCACCACGCCCAGGTCATGCGTGATCATGATCATCGCGGTGCCGAAATCCTGCTGCAACCGCAGCAGCAGATCCAGGATCTGCGCCTGCACCGTGGCATCCAGCGCCGTCGTCGGCTCATCCGCGATGATCAGCTTAGGCTCCAGCGACAACGCCATCGCGATCATCGCCCGCTGCCGCATCCCGCCGGAAAACTGATGCGGATAATCCTTGACCCGCTGAGCCGGCTGCGGGATCCCCACCCGGCCCAGCAACTCCACCGCCCGCTGCGCCGCCTGCTTCTTCGACACTGACTTGTCATGCGCCCGGATCATCTCGGCGATCTGCCAGCCCACCTTGTACAGCGGATGCAGGCTCGTCAGCGGGTCCTGGAAAATCACCGCGATCTGCGCCCCCCGCACCCGGCGCAGCTGCTCCTCACCCAGCCCGATCAGATCCGTCCCGTCAAACACCGCCTGCCCCGACACCTGACCACCCGCGGTCAGCCCCAGCAGCGTCTGCGTCAAAACCGTCTTGCCGCTCCCCGACTCACCCACAATCCCAATCGTCCGGCCGGCATCAACATCAAACGACACCCCCCGCACAGCCCGGACCACACCATCAGCCGTCGGGAAACTCACCCGCAAATCCCGCACCTCAAGCAGGCTCACAAACAACCCTCCCTCACGACAGGCAGCAACCGTGACCATGCGAACACGACCATGAAAACATGACCATCCGGTAGAACGGGCGTAGATCCCGTTCTACCGGATGGTCATGGCCCGGGCTAGGACGAAAGCCAGAGCTGGGTCACGTTGTACTCCGCGGCCAGCGGGTTGTAGATCAGGCCGTGTACGCGGGGGCCGGCGAACAGCACCGTGTCCTGGGTGGTGAGGGGCACGATGGCCGCGTCCTTCATCACCTGCTGGCCCGCCTCGGCCCAGTAAGGCGCGGCAGCCGCCTCGTCTGGCGCCACCAGTGCCTTGTTGATGAGCGCGTCGGTCTTGGAGTCGCTGTAGCAGCCTTCATTGGTGGTCGGGTTTATGCAGTTGCTCTGGAACATGGGCACCACGTTCGACCGGCCGTTGTTGCCGAACCAGTCCGGGTCCCAGCCCGGCTCGGAGATGTCCCACTGGTTCGCCTTGGCGCTGTTGGGCGCATCCTCCACGAAGTCGTAGTAGGGGCCCTCCTCCTGCGGAGCCCCGTGCGAGGTGATGCCGCACGCCTTGAGGTCCGACTGCACCGAAGTGAAGACCGCCGGGTGGTTACCCGCGTTGCGGTAGACGTCGATAATGCTGAAACCGTGCGGATATCCCGCCTGCGCGAGCATCGACTTGCACTTCGCCGGGTTGCCCTCGTTGTTCGCGGTCGGATAGTAGTCGTAGTTCGTGTAGCCCACGTTGCCCGGAGCGATGGCACCGTTGAGTATCGGATTCAGCTGGACGCCGCCGTAGATCTTCGCGATGGCCACCTTGTTGATCGCGTACTCGATCGCCTGCCGGACCAGGAGCTTGGACATGGCGTGATTCGCGTCCGGGCTCTGTTCGTTGAAGACGACGTACGGGTTCGAGTTGCCCTGGTTGGTGTAGATGTGCAGGCCCGGGTTCTTGCTGGACTCCAGCCCGGGTATCGAGGAGGTGGGCAGCGGCAGGTCCCAGATGAGGTCGTCGGTTCCGGCCTGGACATCGGCCAGCGCGGTCTGGCTCGAGGCGGTCCCCTCGTTCACCACGATCTGGTTGACGTACTGGTGCCTCGTGAGGTCCGTCGACTGCTTCCACGCCAGGTTCCTGCTCAGCACGATCTTCTTGCTCGCGGTGTACGAGGTGATCGCGTACGGACCGTCGGAGAGCGTGTGCTGCCTGAACGTGGCGCTGTCGGGCAGGTAGGAGTCGTACTCGACCGGCCGCGCCGAGGCGAACGGCATGGCCAGGATATTGAGGAAGTCGTTGGCGGGCTTGGTGAGCGTGAACTGGATTTCGGACGCGCTCGGCGTGCTGATGCCAGAGATCGAGTGACTGTTCTGGAACGCCGCCATTTCCGCCGCCGTCGGCGCCTTGTTGCTCGCGAACGCGGTCGCGTAGGCGGTGCAGTAGCTCTGCATGCCCGCGATCACCGGCAGGTAGTAGAGCGAGTTGCCCACGCCAAGCGACGGGTTGCACATGGCCTTGAACTCACGCTCGAAGTCCGCCGAGGTGACCTGGCGCACAGGCGTACTGTCCCAGTCCACGCCGGGGCGGATGTGGAACGTGTAGGTCAGGCCGTTCGCGGAGATACCGCCGTTGGCCGTGGTCGGTATCTGGGTCGCCACGTCGGGGGCGATCGTGGTTGCCCTGGCGGCGTTGTTCGACGGCCAGTAGGTGACCAGCTGCCTGGTCCATGCACCCTCAAGCTGGAAGGACGGCGTGTAGTAGGCAGACAGGGTGTCGAAGTGGTCGACGTCTCCGGCCGACACGAATTCCAGGGTGCCGCCCTTCACGGGCTTGGCGCTAGCGGATGAGTTCGAGCCGCCGCTGGAAGAGCTTCCGCACGCCGTAACCGTGCCCGCCGCCAGGGCCGCTATCGCAAGCGCGGCAAAACGCTTTGGTACGGGTTTCATGAACATGTGCTCCTTCTGGCCCGGCGTGTGGCGCACGGGCATAGCCGTAGATTCCACGAGCTTCTCTCACCAGAGCACGTCGCATCGATGCCCGGAAGGGAAGGGCTGAATGGGTTACTCAACCGCAACCACGTTGTGACAAAAGCCGTGTACGCGGCGCTACGAATCCCTGCCCTCAAGCGCATCCTGCATCGGCCTGAACTTCGCCTGCGCCTCAGCCAGCTCGGCGGCCGGGTCTGACCCCGACACGATCCCGCAGCCCGCGAAAAGCCGCGCTCGGGTGCCGTCGACCTCGGCGCAGCGCATGGCGATGCCCCATTCACCGTTGCCGCGGGCATCCACCCAGCCGACCGGCCCCGCGTAGCGGGCCCTGTCCATCCCCTCGAGCTCGCGGATGAGCTCCATCGCGGCGTCGGTCGGGGTGCCGCAGACGGCCGCGGTGGGATGCAGCGCGGCCGCGATGGCAAGCGCGGAGCGGTCCGGGTCTGGTCCCGTGGCGAGCCTGCCGGTCACCGCCGTGGCCAGGTGCTGGACGTTGGCGAGCCGCAGCAGGAACGGACGGGGATCCACGGCGAGCCGCTCGCAGAGGGGGGCGAGGGCTTCGCGGACTCCGGCCGCCGCGTACTCGTGCTCCTCCGCGTTCTTGGCCGAGGAAAGCAGCGCGGCGCCGAGAGCCTTGTCCTCCTCGGCGTCGCTGCCACGGGGGGTGGTGCCCGCCAGGACGAGCGCGCTTATCTCGGCTCCTTCCCGCCGGATGAGAAGCTCCGGGGTAGCACCTACCATCCCCGCGCACGCGAACGTGTAGCAGTCCGGGTAACGGGCGGCCAGCCTGTGCAGCAGCACGCGCACGTCGAGGGGCTCCGACGTGGTGGCGTACAGATCCCTGGCCAGCACGGCCTTCCGTAGCCGGCCGGCCTTGACGCTGGCGACCGCGGCCGCGACGGCCTGTTCCCACTCAGGCGCGGTCAGGCTCCCGTCGTGCCAGCGCACCTGGCCAGGCGTCGTCACGGGGGATGACGCATCGAGCTCGCCGTCGCCGCCGATGGTGGTCAGCCAGGCCAGGCCGTTCCTGCGGCCCAGGACGGTGCGCGGCAGTACGAGCACGGAGCCGTCAGAGGCCGGGTCGAAGGTGAAGCTGCCGAACGCCACAGCTCCCGTTCCCGGTGCATCGACCTGGTCGTCGGTCTGCGCGGTGTCGAGCAGCGACCGGAACCATTTCTCCGCGACAGTGAACCTGTCCTCGCCCGCGGGCAGCGTGACCCGGGCTGCCTCACCCCACCCGACCAGGCCCTCGCCGCGCCGCACCCAGGCCAGCGCGGCAGGCTGCGGCAGCCGGGTGATCAGGTCGCCGGGATCCGCGACGGCGATAGTGCGGATAACAAGCCTGTCGGTGAGCGCATCGTGTCCGAGATCGACTTCCACACCTGCCAATTTTACGATCGGCGCCACCGCGGCGACCTTTTGCCCCCATCAGGCCGACACGCCAACGGCACGAGCAGGTCACGATCAGGCGGCGACCCTGCCAGCGGCCTCGCGTTAGAACCAGTCAAGATGTATTACATATAATTACGATCGTATTACTAGGAAACTCTCGGCTCCCCGGTGTTGCGCTCGTGCCTGGACTGCCCGCTCAGCCCGGCACGGCCGGCAACTGCAAGGGGCTTTCACGCCGGGACCAGATTGAGAGAACAGGGGAAGCCGATGACGGTCATCTGCGACAGCCTCGTGACACCGGAGACCGGGGCCAGCGCCAGGCTGAGCCAAGCCCAGCTACGACAGCTCGTGGCCGCCACCGCGCAGCGCGACCGCTGGCGCGAGCTGGTGCGCTATGATCCGGCGCGGCGCTGGTACTACCGGATGGAACTCACCGACGACTACGAGGTGTGGCTGTTGAGCTGGCAGCCGGGACAGGGAACCGGATTTCATGACCACGGCGGGTCGCGGGGAGCTTTCGCCGTCGCCCTCGGGGAGCTACAGGAGCAGACGGTACAAGGCCGCCGCGAGCCGGCGGCGCGCACGGTCGTCGCCGGCCAGGCCAGGTCGTTCGGCGCGCAGTATGTCCATCACGTAGTGAACAACTCCGCCGAGCCCGCGGTCAGCGTGCACGCCTACTCGCCGCCGCTGCCGGAGATGCGGCGCTACGAGTTGACTCTCGATGGCCTGCGGTACGTCAGTACCGAGCCCGCCGAGGAGAGCTAATGACGGGGATCACCTCAGCCGCAAACCGCACGATCGACCAGGTACTGGCCGAGGCGCGAAGCCGGCTGGGCCGGCTGGAGCCCCGTCAGGCCGAGGCGGAGATGCGCTCCGGTGCGCTGCTGGTAGACATCCGGCCGCAGGCGCAGCGGGCCGCTGAAGGCGAGGTACCCGGAGCTCTGCGAGTAGAGCGCAATGTCCTTGAGTGGCGGTTCGATCCAGCCTCGGACAGCCGGCTCCCGCAGGTCCGCGACCACGGCATCCGGGTAATCATCATGTGCTCGGAGGGCTACACGTCCAGCCTGGCCGCCGCCTGTCTGCAGGATCTCGGCCTGGTGAACGCCACGGACCTGGCCGGCGGGTTCCAGGCATGGGCGGCGGCCGGCCTGCCAGTCACCGGTGGACCCTCGCGCACGTAGCACCGCTTACAGCAGGGTGAGCTGAACGTCGCCCGGCGGCCTGGCCGGATCGTTGCCGTCATCGGCCGGGCGCCGGGCCTGGCTCGTCGCGGTGCGCGGGGCCGGCGGTCGCCGCCGGCCGATGGCCCGCGCCTGGCCGGGGCTCGCGCGGCCGACCCCGTGCTTGCGGGCGAGCTCGGTAACCTGCTCGGTGATCCGCTGCTGGTAGCCGCGCGGCACATAGGCTCCCGACCGGTAGAGGCCGCGGTAGCGGGCCACCAGGTCAGGGTGATGCTCGCCGAGCCAGCCGTAGAACCATTCCCTTGCGCCGGGCCGCAGGTGCAGCACGATCGGGCTGACCTGCGAGGCGCCCGCCGCGGCGATCTCCCGGACCGTCGCCTCCAGCTGGGCGGGGGAGTCGGAGAGGAAGGGCACCACCGGCCCCATCAGGACTCCGCAGCGCAGCCCGTGCTCGGTGAGCGTGGCGCAGACCCCGAGCCTGCGGTCCGGCGACGGCGTGCCGGGCTCGATAGATCGCCAAAGCGCTTTGTCGACAGAGCCCACGGACACGTTGAGACCCACCTCCGTGACCTCGGCGGACTGTTCCAGCAGCGCCAGGTCACGCAGGATGAGGGTGCCCTTGGTGAGGATGGAGAAGGGGTTGGCCGCATCCCGCAGCGCGGTGAGGATCCCCGGCATCAGGCGGTAGCGTCCCTCGGCCCGCTGGTAGCAGTCCACATTGGTGCCCATCGCGATGTGCTCGCCCTGCCATCGCCTGGCCGCGAGCTCCTTGCGGACGAGCTCGGGCGCGTTCACCTTGACCACGATCTTGGAGTTGAAGTCGAGCCCCGCGTCGAGGTCAAGATAAGTGTGCGTATTGCGGGCGAAACAATAAACGCACGCATGGCCGCAGCCCCGGTAGGGGTTGATGGTCCAGCGGAAGGCCATCTTCGATGCCTCGGGCACCCGGTTGATGATCGACCGTGCCTGTACCTCGTAGAAGGTCATGCCCTGGAAACCCGGCGTATCGAAGGACCTTGTCACGGCCCCCCGCTCGAACAGCGCCGGGGCTGCGCCGCGCGCCGCCGCGGGCACAGCGGTCGCCCGCCGCGTCTCGTCGCAGGCTCCGGCTGGGCTGATCCCGGGCGGTACTGGCGCGGCCGGCTCGTCCGGCGAGGCGCCGTTCAGCTGAAGGCTCTTCCAGCGCATATTACGCAAGTATAGAATGAGAGTTCGAGGTGGTCAAACACCTGTTCGACGCTGTCCAGGCCTGACGTGCGGGCTTCGGCGAGAACGATGAATTACAAGCCCCTGGTATGAGGCTAAAAATCTTGCGTTGGGGGATAGTGATACTTATCCCACCCCTCACGCGCTAGGGCGGAGGTGGCGCCATGGCGCTGTCGATGGACGAGCAACGTATGCTCGCGGAGATTGAGCACAGGCTCGCCGACGATGATCCCGTGCTGGCTGCCCGGCTGACCTCACACAGGTTGCCCAGGCTGGCTCTCGCACCCCGGTCGCCGCGGGCGCGCCTGCTGGCCTCGCTCCTCATGCTTGTCGTCGTCGCCGTCGTGTCGGTGTTCGTCTATGCGTTCATGCCGTTCCGCGGCCAGAGCGCGGGGGAGACCGGGACACGGACCAGCGCATCGCCCAGCAACCCGACGATGTCCGCTCCTAGCACGGACCAGGCACCCCTCATCCACGCGCCGACCTCAGCCGGGACGCGCGACTCTGCGAGTGGCCGTTCGGTATCATCTGCCGCAGTTGGCAAGTAGCCACGGTGAGCCGGCCTGAGCCGGCCAGGGATCAGGACAGACGCCAGAGCTGGATGAGGTACTGCTCCAGGCTCTCCAGGTCCTTCCTGGCCCGCTGGAACTCATCGCCGAGCGGATCGCCGTAACGGTCGAAGAGCTCGCGGTAGAGCTGGACTACCTGCTCCCGGTTCCTGGCGTAGACCCGCACGCAGTAGTCACCCGTGCCGCCGACTAGCCGCAGCCCGCCAACCGCACGGCCTGCCGAACCCATGTCGATCGACAGCAGGCCACGCAGGTACAGCTTGCCCTTGGCCTCTTCGTCCCAGCCGTCACCGCAGGCCGTGGGTGCTCCCTGCCACTCCTCAAGCACCAGCTTGACCTCGACGTGCTCCTGAAGGCTTCCGACCCAGAGCTGTTCGCGGTTCAGGCTGACCAAGGCGCCCACCGGCGGAAGCGGCCCGCCGGGGGCGTCAGGATCCACCCCCGCGTCGTGCACGCGGAACATCCCGCGCTCCGGGAATACCGGAATCTCGAGCCGGAGCAGTCTGTGACTCACCCGCCCCCCACCGGTCGGCTCACCTGCCCCCCTCGATTGGGCAATGCCGCTAGCCGGCGTGCGCTGGGTTGCGTGCCTGATGCTAGTTGCGTGCATGATGCCCTTAGTCCAACGATGAATCACAAATGTACCCAGGTAGCGGCGGTTACCGCAGGCGATCGCGCATGATCCATGCTGGCCGCCCGGGTGCAGGGCGGGGCCGCCCGCCTCGCGGGCCCGCATCCGGATGCCGCCCGCGCGGCGGACCTGATCGGCGGTGACGTATCTCACGCCGGGCAGGGGAATCGATCACCAGCGCCTGTTACTAATTGCTTATAGGCGGGAAACAGCCAGGTCCTGACCGACATTCGCAGAGGTGGCCATGCCCGAGCGCGACGACCGCAGGCGTTACCTCATTCTCGCGATCTGCTGCATGAGCCTGCTGATCGTCGGCCTGGACAACACGATCGTCAACGTCGCGCTGCCGTCCATCCGCCGTGACCTGAACGCTTCGGTGTCGGGGCTACAGTGGACGGTCGCCGCGTACACGCTGGTACTTGCCTCGCTGCTCATGCTGTCCGGCTCCACCGCAGACCGGATAGGCCGCCGCCGCATCTTCCAGACCGGCCTGCTGACCTTTACCGCCGGGTCCCTGCTGTGCAGCCTCGCGCCGAGCCTGGGCTGGCTGATCGCATTCCGGATGCTGCAGGCGGTTGGCGGGTCGATGCTCAACCCGGTGGCGATGTCCATCATCACCAACACCTTCACCGAACGGGCCGAGCGCGCCAGGGCGATCGGCGTCTGGGGCGGGGTGATCGGCATCAGCATGGCCCTGGGACCGGTGGTCGGCGGGGCCCTGGTGGCGTCGGTGGGCTGGCGCGGGATCTTCTGGGTGAACGTGCCGATCGGCCTGGCGGCCGTGGTGCTGACCGGCCTGTTCGTGCCCGAGTCGCGCGCGCCCCGTGCCCGCCGGATAGATCCGGTGGGTCAGCTGCTCGTCATCGTCATCCTCGGCGCGCTGACCTACGGGATCATCGAGGGCCCCGGATCGGGCTGGACGTCCGCGAAGATTATCTGCTTGTTCGCCGCGTCAGCCGTCGCGCTCGGAGCCCTGCTTGTCTACGAGCCGCGCCGCGATGAGCCCCTGATCGACCTGCGGTTCTTCTCCAGCGTGCCGTTCGCGGGCGCGACGCTGACCGCGGTGAGCGCGTTCGCGGCGCTCGGCGGGTTCCTCTTCCTCAACACCCTCTATCTCCAGGACGCGCGCGGGCTGTCCGCACTCCAGGCGGGGCTCTACACACTGCCGATGGCGGGGATGACCGTCATCTTCGGGCCGCTGTCCGGCCGGATCGTGGCGAGCCGGGGGGCGCGACTGCCGCTGGTTGTGGCCGGGCTGGCGATCGCTGTTGCCTGTAGCGCGCTGACCGGCGTGACCAATACCACCACCGCCACGTGGCTGTTCCTTGCCTATGTGATCTTTGGGCTGGGGTTCGGCCTGGTGAACGCGCCGATCACCAACGCCGCGGTATCGGGCATGCCGGTCGCGCAGGCGGGTGTCGCGGCCGGCCTGGCGTCGGCGAGCCGTCAGCTCGGCCAGTCGCTGGGCGTGGCGGTCGTGGGCTCGGTGGTTACTTCGGGCATGCGCGGTTCGCTGCGAACCGGGTTCGCCGCGGCGAGCCATGTGGGCTGGTGGATGCTGGCCGGCTGCGGAGCCGTCGTCTTCCTGCTGGGCTTCATCACGACCAGCCCGTGGGCGCTGGCGACTGCCGCCAGGACGGCCGCGAGGCTGGCGCCCGGCGAGGCGAGGGCGCCGGTACCCACTCCGCCGTGAGGGCCCGCTGGGGTGGATCCGGCGCTGCGGTGCTCAGCCGCGCCGCTTCTTCGCGTGCCCGCCCCGGTGGGCGGCGTGTCCGTTGTGCCGGCTTGGTGGCGTCGTGCGGTCGGCCGGCCGGGTGGCTGGTCCGCCGTGCTCGTTTGGGCGGGTCGCCGGAGCGCTGTACTCGGCTGGACGGCTGGCCTGGCCGGTGTACTCGGCTGGACGGGTGGCTGGCTCGCTGTACTCGGCTGGACGGCTGGCCTGGCCGGTGTACCCAGCCGGGATGTCAGCCTGCCCGGTGTACCCGGCGCGCGCGGCTAGGTAGCCGGGCTGTGCCTGCCGGGGGACGAACGGCTCCGCGGAGCTGTCCTCGGCCGGGAATGGCGTCAGCGCGGAAAACCCGGGGTAGCCACCGTCGAAGCCTGCATAGCCGTCGCTGTACGGCGCAGCCGCCGAAGCCTGGGTCGGCCACGGCAGCTTGATGGCCGGCATCACGGAGGTAAGCGCATCATCTGCATCATCGGCCCATGCCCGGCGGCGCACCTCCTCGGCCCGCGTCTCGGCAGCCGCAGCCGCCCGCCGGGCGCTGACCAGGCGTTCCCGGCGCTGGCGCGCACGCGACTTGACGATCCTGTCGGCGGCGAAGATCAGCAATGCGACCGCGACGAGGGCAGCAAGGAGCAGCAGAATCATGCGAATCCGCAATCAGGTAAGTGGGGCCGAGGGGGCACGTTCAATCGTACTCAGGCCGTCACGCTCCGGTTGGCATCTGGGACAGGTCGGGCGGCGTGTCACGGGCGCCACCGGCAGCAGCGCACGCCTCGGCCGCCACGCACCAGCGAAACGGCCGCCTGCCAGCACCCTCACGGATGCTGTCGGCCGCCGCGGCTGGCCAGCGCGGCAGCCACCGAGCGCAACGCGGAATCGGCGGCCGGCGCAGGAACCCGGGGCAGCATCTCGTCCCACAGCGGCAGGCAGGAACCGCGCAGCTGCAGCATCCCGGCTGGCCTGCCGAGGAAGGCCACGTGCAGGTGCGCGCCGCCGTCGCCCCACTTGTTCACGTGCACCCGGGCGACTCCGCTGAGCAGCCGAGCGGCGCGCTCGATACTCACGATCAGCTGCCCGAGCTCGGCGGCATGCTGATCATCGAGGTCGCCGAGGTCCAGGTGCGCCTTGGGCTCGAGGATCGCGCCGAACGGCAAGCCGAGCGGCTCAGGCCAGGCCGACAGCGTCCAGCGCTCATCGCTCCACACGACCCGCTCCAGCCGGCGGGCGCACCGTGAGCAGTCGCGGCCACCCTCGCCGCCTCGCGGCGGCTCGGGCAGGGTCAGCGGATCGAGCGGCTTGACCACGAGCCCGGCGAGCTCGAACGGGAAGATCTCCCACATGGCCTGCTCGGGCAGCGGCAGCCGGCGCTCCTCATCGGCCGCGAGCAGGACGCTGGCATAGAAATCTTCTGGCGTGACGGGCACCCCGGCACTCTAGCCGGGCCGCCTAGCCGGGCCGCGCATGCCCGCCGAACCGCGCCGCCGGACTGCACCTGGCTAGGCTCTGGGATGTGATCGACTGGGTAACGATCTCGTCGCTTGCCACGGCCGGCGGGACGCTCGTGCTCGCCGTGGCCACGTTCTCCTCGGTCCGTTCGGCTAACCGCACGGCCCGCGCGGCCGAACGGTCGCTGCTGGTCGGGTTGCGCCCGCTGCTGATGACGTCGCGGCAGACCGATCCCGAGCAGAAGGTCATGTTCGGCGACGAGCAGTGGGTCAAGATACCGGGCGGCTCGGCGGTCGGCGAGGTTCGCGGCGAAGACGGCGCCCAGACGGTCTACCTGGCGATGTCGCTGCACAACGCGGGCAGCGGCCTGGCCGTCATCCACGGCTGGCGGTTCTACCCGGCCCGGCCGGCCTCGCCGCAGACCCATTGCGCGCCCGAGGAGTTCCGTCCGCAGACGCGAGATCTCTACATTCCGGTGAATGACACGGGCTTCTGGCAGGCGGCGTTCCGTGACCACGAAGATCCGGAATACGCGACGGCGCTGGCGGCCATAGCGAACCGGGTGCCGGTGGCCGTCGACCTGCTCTACGGCGACCATGAGGGCGGCCAGCGCATGATCACCCGGTTCTCCGTCATGCCCCGCCGCGACGACCTGTGGCTCCCGTCGGTGATCAGGCACTGGAACATCGACCGGCCCGACCCGAGAAACGACCCCACGGCCGGGGCAGGCGCGTGACCGACCGGATATAAGCAGCAGCGGCGGGTAGCGAATGGCCGGTTTCGCCCTGCCCCCTCCAGTAGGGTGCCGAAGATGGAGCAAATCGCCGCGCCGCAGACGCAGTGGAGCACGGCGGTCGAAGCGGCCGGATGGATCGCGGCGAGCCTCGCCCCCTTCGAGGATTACCTGGTCGCCTCGGTCATCCCGCGGGGTTTCGAGGCCTACGCACGAGTGCTCCACCCGGTCCGCGCCTCGCTGGGCAAGGGCACGCGAGCGGTTCGCTGGAGCGAGATCGCGCAGTGGAGCGGAGTGCCGCTGCACCCGGACTCGCAGTTCCACTCGATTGCACTGCCAGCGGGCCAGCCCGCTGGGCCTGCCCCCTGGAACAGCCAGGGGCCCGAGCGGGGCAGCCTGGATCTGACCGACGCGGAAACGCTCGTCGAGGTACTCGGAACCCGCACGAGCACACCGGACAGCTGCCTGTTCTGCCTGTGGGACGGCTGGGGCTGGGACACCGCGATGTACGCCGCGCTGCCGGGCGAGCAGCCCATCCCGGTCCCTGACCCGGTGCCGCCCGAGATCAGGTACGGCCCGCGGGTCCAGCTCCCCGGCCGCGACTACCTGCTCTACACCGGCCCGATCGACGCGGCCCTCGCGTTCGCGGGCTCGCCGGGCCAGACGCCCAACCTCTGGTGGCCCGCCGATCGCGCCTGGTGCGTGGCATCGGAGATTGACCTGTGCTGGAGCTACGTCGGCGGCTCGGCACAGCTGATCGAGGAGCTGATCGCAGACCCCCGGCTCGAGGCGCTTCCCGCCGTGGCCGAGCAGCCGCATTCGTGGGTTGAGGACTATGTAATCCAATATGCCGAACGGGCGGCTGCCGATCTCGTCAGTACCGGCAAGGCCAGCATCGAGACCGCGCGCGGCACGATCCGGGCGACGCTGCGCGGGCCCGGCAGGCTAGGGCGCAGCGGCTCGCTGCGGATCCAGACCGACGGGCGCAACGGCGTGGGCTCGCGGGCCGACCACCGGCTTGCCGCCGCGGGCCAGGCGGAACTGCCCGCGGAGATATCCGGTTACCTGACGATGGCGCTCACCGGGCTGGTCGAGGACTGACCGCGGTCAGAACCGCGTGTTCTCCAGCCAGTAGCCGAACAGATCCACGTCCCCGAGCACCTCGATGCCCGGCTCCGTCGGCGGCAGGCGGCGCAGCAGCACGAAGAAGAGCTTGGCGGCAGGCCCGCGCACGGCGACGTCGGCCTTGGCGTGGCCCGGCTCGACGGCGAGTCCGGATTGGGTGCGCCTTACCAGCCACTCGCCGGCGCCGTCCAGCTCCTCGTCGGTGGCATGTACGTGCAGGGTCTGCCCCTCGTCGCGCAGCGGCAGCGGCTGCTCGCCTGGATCCCCGGTGGCAAAGCCGAGCCACTCATCGATCCCGTCCGCGGCAAGGTCGGCGGCGAGCTCGATATCACGCCCGACCGCGAGTTCCGCGTCCGCGAGGTGGACGGCAGTCTCGTGCGCCATGCGGCGCGCCCAGAAGCCGGCCTGGCCCATGCCGGTGAGCGTCCACACCTGGTCCGAACTGCCAGCCCTGACCGCGTCGATGAGCCCAGAGGCGCCGCCGTTCAGCCACTGCGGTCGCAGCGCCGGGTCGCTCGGGAGCCTGCCGTCCGGCACGTCGCGGTACGCGATGAACTCGGCGGAGCGGCGGGTCACGATCTCCGCTGCCCACCGCTGGCCGCGCCCGACGTGCGTCGCCAGTTGCTTCAGCGTCCAGTCCGGGCACGTTGGAATGGGGCGGGTCTCGTCCTCGTCGGTGACGATGCCCGCAAGCTTCGCGGTGGACTCGCGGATGCCAGCGTAGAGCCGCTCTTCGCCGATCATGGGCATATGCTAGCCGCTGCCGTACCGGTCAGCCGCAGCCGCAGTTGCCGCCGCAGCATCCGCCCGACCTGCCGGGCGCTGGCGAGCCGGACGAAGCCGCCCTGCCCCCGACCGCGACAGTGGACAGCAGCTTCACCGTGTCGTCGTGCCCCTCTGGACATGTGCTGGGGTCAGCCGACTCGCTCATCGGGCGGGTCAGTTCGTACGTGGCGCCGCATGCACGGCAGCGGTATTCATAGCGCGGCATGCCGTCAGCCTATGCCAGCCAGCGGCCAGCAGGTAGTGTTGCCGTCTCCAGCAGCAGACGCGCCGAGGAGGTGAGACCCGTTACCGACAGATCAGGCCGGGTGCTCCCACCGCACGGCCGCGGCGTCCGCCCGGCATAGGTGACCAAGGGAGCGCCCACAGGCTCCCGAAAGGTTCCCATGTCGCCTTACGCTGCACCTCTTACCCGATCCGTCATCGTCACCAGGCTCCGGGCCGCCGGCTGTGTCTTTGCCGAGGACGAGGCGCGGTTGCTGATCTCCGCGGCGCCGGCCCCGGCCGAACTCGCCGTCATGGTGGACCAGCGAGTCGCCGGCCTGCCCCTCGAACACGTCCTGGGCTGGGCGGAGTTCTGCGGTCTGCGGATAGCCGTGGACCCCGGGGTCTTCGTACCCCGCCGCCGCACCGAGTTCCTCGTCCGCCAGGCCGCCGCCCTCGTCCGGCAGGCCGCCGGCCCCGTCCGGCAGGCCGCCGGCCCCGTCCGGCAGGCCGCCGCCCCCGCCCGGCAGGCCGCCGGCCCGGCCCTGGCCCGGCAGCGTGCTGTCGTGGTTGACCTGTGCTGCGGCTCGGGCGCAGTGGGCGCCGCGCTGATCGCGGCCCTGGGCCCGGTGGAGTTGTACGCCGCCGACATCGACCCGGCCGCGGTGCGGTGCGCCCGCCGCAACGTCGCTGCTGCCGGTGGTCAGGTATACGAAGGTGACCTCTACGAGCCGCTGCCCGCCGCGCTGCGGGGCCGCGTCGACCTGCTGGCCGCCAACGTGCCCTACGTGCCCACCGATGAGCTCGGGCTGCTGCCCCCCGAAGCCCGCGTGCACGAGCCGTTGGTAGCGCTCGACGGCGGCGCGGACGGGCTTGACGTCCTGCGGCGGGTGGCCGCCGCGGCGCCACTATGGCTGGCACCGGGTGGCCACCTGCTGTTCGAGACGAGCGAGCGCCAGGTACCCGGCGCCGTCGAAACCGTCGCCCGCGCCAGGCTGATCGCGCGGGTGGCCAGTTCCGACGAGCTGAACGCCACCGTCGTCATCGCAACCAGGCCCGCCCGCCGGACTCAGCCGGCTGTCCCCTGAGTTAGCGCAGGAGTCTACGGTGGTGGCCGAAGGGGTACAGGTCCGGCGGCACGAGGGAGCAGAGGCATGACCGTTCAGCTTGGTGGCGCCCGCGTCCTGCTCACCGGGGCGACCGGCGGTCTTGGCCAGGCCATCGCGCGGGCCCTGCACGCGTCCGGCGCGCGCCTCACGCTGACCGGCAGGCGCGTCGATGTGCTCGAACCGCTAGCCAAGGAGTTGGCGGTCACCAGCATCGCGGCGGATCTCGCCTCCGCTGCCGATGTGCGCAGACTGCTCGACGAGGCGGGACGGGTGGACATCCTGATCGCCAATGCGGCGCTGCCGGGGGCGGGGTACGTCCTGGACTACACCGAAGAAGAGATCGACCGGGTGCTCGATGTCAACCTGCGCACCCCGATCGTCATGGCGCGGCACGCGGCGCTGGCGATGCGCGAGCGCGGCACGGGTCAGATCGTGCTCATCGGGTCGTTGTCCGGCAAGGCGGCCTCCGAGCAGAGCGCGATGTACTGCGCGACCAAGTTCGGCCTGCGCGGCTTCGCGCATGGCCTGCGCGAGGATCTGCACGGTACCGGCGTAGGAGTGTCCCTCGTCCTGCCCGGTTTCGTCGCCGACGCGGGAATGTTCGCTGACGCCGGCGCGCCGCTTCAGCGCGGGATCCGGACCGTATCGCCGGAGGCCGTGGTGCGCAGCGTGCTGCTGGCCATCGCCCGCGACCGCGCCGAGATCTCGGTCGCGCCGTTCGAGCTGCGGCTTGGCGCCACCCTCGGGTCGATCGCGCCCGCGCTGTCGGCGGCCGTTCAGCGGCGGGCCGGCGCCCACAAGATGGCCAGCGCCCTGGCCGCCGGGAACCGCGCCCTGGGGAAACGTTAAGGCAGAGCGCGGTCGCGCCCACTCCCCGCAGGGTTGCGTGAGAGTCCGCTGTTCGCGACGCGGTGACGGGGGGCCAGGTCATGGCAGCAGGATGATCTTTCCGTGGTTGCGCCGGGCTTCGAGGTCGGCGTGGGCCCGTGCGGCCTGCGCCAGGGGGTAGGTGCGCCAGATCGGGATGGTGAGTTTGCCGGCGGCAATCATGCTGGCCAGTTCCGGTAGAGCCTCAGCGGCGCGGTCGGCGGGATCCGCGCCGGTGAAGCGGACGCCGTGCTCTGCGGCCGCGTGATCGGCGATGGTGATGACGCGGGCCGCGTCGCCGGCCAGGGCGACTGACTCGGCGAGCAGGCCGGCTCCGGAGGTGTCGAACACGGCGTCAACTCCGTCCGGGGCTGCCGCCCGGACCCGCCCTGCCCAGCCGTCGCCGTAGCGGACAGCGGTAGCGCCAAGCGCGGTGATGCGTTCGATGTCCTGCTCGGCGGCCGTTGCGATGACGGTGATGCCCCGGGCCGCGGCGAGCTGGACGGCGATCGTGCCGACGCTGCCGCCGGCGCCGAGAATCAGCAGGGTCTGGCCCGCCCGGACACCAAGGTGCTTCAGCGCGCGGAAGGCGGCCTCACCGACCGTGACCATGGCGGCCGCGGCCTCCCAGGACAGCTTCCCGGGCTTGGCCACCGGCCGGTCCAGCAGCGCATACTCGCTGTAGCCGCCGACGGCGGCGACGCCCAGGACCTCATCGCCGACCGCCGCGACGGCACCCTGCCCCGCCGCATCGACCACGCCGGCTACGTCCCAGCCCGGGAGTACCGGGAAATGGACGGGAAAGATGCCGTCCATCCGGCCGCTGCGGATCTTCACGTCGATCAGGTTGACGCTGACCGCCCGCACCCGGATCCGGACCTGGCCTGGCCCCGGCCGGGGGACGTCGACCTGCGAGACAGACAGGACATCGGGCTGCCCGTAGCGCGAGAACGTGATTGCTGTAGACATCATTACTCCCTGTTGAGATAGGACCAGATACGGCCCGAATAACACAGCTTGTATGATTCCTGTTCCGTTCGATCATCCACATTGAGTGATTTACGTGTGTGAGCTTAATCACACACCTTGTATGATCTGCCAGGTATGATCGTTGCGTGTCGCCTCTGCACCGCCCAGCCCCTGGCAATCCCAGAGTCCAGCGCACCCGCGGCCACGTCCTGGCCGTCGCCAGGGAACTGCTGCCCGAGGTCGGCCCGGCCGGGCTGACCTACTCCCTGCTGGCCGGGCGGGCCAAGGTCACCCGGCAGACCCTGTACCGGCACTGGCCCAGCCGCACCGCCCTGCTGGTCGACCTGATCCTGGACGGCCCCGCCGCCGGCTACCCGGAGCCAGGCACCGACCTGCGCGCCGTTGCCACCGCGTGGCTCACCAGCCTGCGCACGGGCATAACCGACCAGGCGACCCGCGCCGCGGTACTCGCCGTCACCGCCCAGGCCGACTCCGATCCCGACAGTGCCCAGGCCCTCGTGCGGATCGGCGCCGACCGTCGCACGGCCCTCAACGAGCTACTCAAGCCGTCGGGCCGCGAAATCACCGCCGAGCAGTACACACTGCTGTGCGGACCCGTCCTGTCCCGGGTCTTCTTCGACCGGTGTGACGTGACCGACGCGTTCATCGAGGCCGTTGTCGCCCAGTGGCTCGCCGCCCTGGATCATCCAGAGACCCGCTGCCAGGAGCCGGCCGAGCGGGTGTCAACCGGTGATCTGGGTGAAACGTCGTAACGACGGGGCCGCAGTCGGCGGTGGACGCTGCGGGCAACGTGCTGATCGCCGACACGGACCACTACCGGGTCCGGGTGGTGGCGGAAGGCACCGGATTACTCCCGTCACATCGGCACCATCGACCCCGTGAGCCGCGTCTTCCGGAGCGCCGCCGAAGATCGATGTGGAATTGCCTACCACCGGTGGGGGGCTC
>PMSU01000086.1 GCA_003168255.1 Actinomycetota bacterium | reverse complement strand
CGCCTGGTACGAGATGTACCCGTCCGAGACGGTGGTCTACAGCGGCGCGATCAGCGCCGGTGACGCGATCACGGCTAGCGTCTACTACAACGCCGGCGGCGGCTTCTACAACATCGTGCTCACCGACGTCACCGCTGGCGGGCAGATCAACGTTGACGCAACCTGCCCGTCCGGCTCGACGTGCAAGGACGCGTCAGCCGAGGTCATCACCGAACTGCCGGGCGGCGGTCCGGCCAACGGCTACAACCTCCCCGACTTCGGCATGGACAACTTCACCGGGACGGGGGTCACCAGCCGCGACGGCGTGCATGGCGGGCTCAGTGCCTCGAGCCTGTGGACGTCGACCGAGATCATTTTGGAAGACCAGAACGGCCGGCACATGATCCAGCCGTCGTCCCTGTATGGCGGGCAGGCGTTCAACTCGACCTGGCTCTCGGCAACGTGACCAGCTGGTTCGCCCGCGCCGGCAGCTAACCGGCAGGGCTAGCAGGCTCGGGCCGCGGCCATACCCGGTGNNTGGTCGCGTCGTCCACGTAGTAAACGCCGGCCGCGTTCGGAGCTACGGCCAAGCCGAACAGGGCACCCGAGCCCGGCGGACTACCGGAGGAGTCGAGCTGACGCGTGGCGACCTGGCCACCGGAAGGCGCGGTCTCCACGATCTTCCCGTTGTCACCGTTAACCGTGAGCACGTCACCGCCTGGCGCGATGAACAGGCCCAGCGGGGCATTGAGCGCACCGCCCGAGGTCAGTGTCAGGCCGCGTCCGGCGCTGTCCGGCCGCAGTACCGCGTCAGGGATCGCGGCAATCCTGTTGGCCAGGGTGTCAGCGACGTAGAGTGTGCCGTCCTCGCCGAGCCCGAGGCCGGTTGGTCCCAGCACGAGGGCAGCAGGGTCGGTCCGCTGGGGGAAGCCCGAGCCGATCTTCGTCACGTTGATGAGCCGGGGCGGGCCATCACCGAAGTTGGCGAGCACCAGTCGCAGCACCGTGCCGCGGTGCACGACTTTCCCGGCCGCCGCCGCCGTGCCGTTCAGCACGTTGGTGACGAACAGTTCGTCGAACGGGCCGAACTGAACCGCTGCCATGTCCCAGGGCCCGTTGATGCCGTGCCCGGAGAAGGTCTCCACGACGGTGCCTTCGCTGTTCAGCACCAGCAGGCAGCCCGAGCCGGTGAAGACCGTACCGTTATGCGAGGTGGGCAGGCTGCCCACGATCACCCATCCGCCGCTCAGCACGTTCAGCGCGGTGGTAAGCCCGATGCCGCCGGGGCAAGCCCCTGGCAGATGCGAGGCGGTGATGCGGGCGAACTGGGTGACCGCGCCGTTCGGGGCGACCTCGACGATCGTGGTCCCCGTCCCCTGCACGTTCTTAACGCTGTTGAAGTTGCTGACCAGGACGTCACCGCTTTGCAGCTTGCCCTGGCTGTGGCTGACCACCGCTACGCCGTACGGGTTGACGTCGCCGTTGGCCGGCACCGTGGACCCGATCGTGCTGTTCGAGTGGAACCGTCCGATAAACGATCCTGGCGTGTTCGCCACCGCGGGCGCGATCGCGAGTCCCGCGGTAAGCACGGCACCTGCGGTCGTGGCCACCGCTGCCAGGGTGATCCGTTTTATTCGCACTATCCTTGCTCCCTCCGTAGGGCTATGGTTCAGCGGCGCAGCGTGACCGGGCGGGGGGCAACGTCGCCTCCTCTCAGTACGGAATGCATCACCGTGGGGTTCACCGCGGCAGATGTTCTCTGCGGGAATTTGTCCGGCAACTGCCCGCGGGTCCGGGCAGCGCCGTTCGGATGAATCGGTTTGGGGCTTGCCGCTGGCCGAAACGGGGGTAGAAAAGATCTCATGACCAATTCAACGGACGCGCCGGACGCTGCCGCAGCCACCGTCAGCGTGCGCGGCGAGGCCACGGTCGAGGCCGACCCTGAGATCGTCGTATTCGCGGTCAGCGTCAACGCCCGGGCCAGGGATCGCCGTGAGGCGCTGGGGAACCTGTCGCGTCGCAACGAGGAGTTCGGGGTCCTGGTCAAGTCGTTCGGACAGGCCATCGAGAAGATCGAGACCAGCGGCGTGTCGGTGTATCCCGAGCTTCGGCGGGGACGGGAGGAGAAGGTCCGCTGGTATCGGGGCACGGTTCGCAGCCGACTGACGGTGACCGATTTCGCGGTTGTCGGCGAGCTGGTCGGCCGGATTTCGGACATGGAGTTGTGCGTCATAGACGGGCCGTGGTGGCAGCTAAGGGCCGATTCGCCTGCGTATCGCGAGGCTCGCGTCACCGCGGCCCGCGCCGCTGTTACCCGGGCGGCCGAATACGCCGAGGCGGTCGGCGGCAGGCTGACTGGCCTGGTCGAGCTTGCCGACACTGGCACGGGCGGCGGGGGCGGCGGGGGCGGCGGCCGCGGCAGGCTGAGGTTTGCCGCAGCGCGAGTCGCGGGGGTTGGCGGCGGGCCGGACGAAGCTCCGGCCGTGATCGACCTCGAGCCTGAGACGCAGGTCGTGGAGGCCAGCGTGGAAGCACGGTTCACGATGACGCAGCCCGCCTCGCTCGAGTCGTGACTCGCTGCATCCGTATCGGCTGGCGGTGAATAGATAGCCGCTCGAGCTGAGGCCGAGCCCAAGACGGACGCAAAGATGTGCGAGGCTGCTCAGGTGCTGGTCCTGGCTATAGCGAGCGTGCTGGCGTCGATGGCGTGGCTGTACCTGCTGGCGGGCCACGGCGGGTACTGGCTCACCGGCCAGCGCCTACCCCGGGTGACCGCGCCCCCTGCGGCCTGGCCAGCGGTCAGCGCGGTAGTGCCGGCTCGCGACGAGGCAACGATGCTGCCGGTCACGCTGCCGACGTTGCTGGGCCAGGACTACCCAGGTGACTTCGAGGTGATCCTCGTCGACGACGGCAGCTCGGATGGCACGGCCGCCGTCGCCGAACGCCTCGGCCACGAGCAAGGGACGCGGCGCAAGCTGCGGGTCATCTCGGGCAGCCCGCCCCCCAACGGCTGGGTCGGGAAGGTATGGGCGATGGCCCAAGGCGCGGCGGAGGCAAGCGACGCGCAATACGTGCTGTTCACCGACGCCGACATCGCCTACCAGCCGGGAACGCTGACGGCGCTGGTGACCGCCGCGGCGGGCGATGACAGGGATCTGGTCTCCCAGATGGCCCTGTTGCGCGCCGAAACGTTCTGGGAGCGCGCGATAGTTCCGGCCTTCGTCTACTTCTTCGCCCAGTTGTACCCGTTCCGGCGGGTGAACCGGCCGGGCGGGCGCACCGCGGCAGCCGCCGGCGGCTGCATGCTGGTCCGCCGCAGTGCCCTGGACGCCTCGGGCGGACTGGCGGGCATCCGCGGCGCCCGGATAGATGACGTGGCGCTCGGCCGCCAGGTCAAGAGCGGCCGGCCGGGCGGACGCTGCTGGCTGGGGCTGACCGCCGACGTCACGAGCGTTCGGCCCTATCCAGGACTGGCCAGCCTGTGGCACATGGTCGCCCGCAGCGCCTACACCCAGCTGCGCCACTCGCCCGTCCTGCTGGCCGGGACGATCGCGGGACTGCTCTGGCTCTACGCGCTACCGCCGGCCGCCGCGCTGGCCGGAGCCGCGGGCCTTGCTCTCGGCGGCGGTGCCGCCGCTGCCTGGTGCGGCGGGGCTGGCCTGGCCGGCTGGGCCCTGATGGCCATCAGCTTCATGCCCATGCTGCGGCTGTACCGTCTCTCGGTCCGCCGAGCGCCCGGCCTCCCGCTGATCGCCGCCCTGTATGCCGTGATGACCGTCGATTCGGCCCGGCGGCATTACGCCGGCCGGGGCGGAGAGTGGAAGGGCCGGGTCAGCCAGCGGCCACCGCTGCCTCGACGATCCGGCCTACGGAGATGAGGAGTTCCTCGCCACCGCTGGGGCCGACGAGCTGAAGCGACGCAGGAAGATTTTTCCGAACGGGCACCGGCAGCACAAGCGCGGGAAGGCCGGCCAAGTTGATCGGTACCGTGAGCGCGGTCAGCCAGCAGGTCAGACCGCGGTGCTCAGTCGTCGGTCGTATCGGCTCTGGCCGGGAAGATCAGCCCGCAGACCTCGAGATAGAGCTGCTCCGGGTAGGGCAGATGATCGACGACTCGCAGCGCCTGTTCCTGGCCGGCGGATTCCAGGATGAATGTGCCGTAGCCAAGCAGGCGGCCCTGGAAGTTCCGCTGGAAGCTCATGTCGGTCACCTTGACCAGAGGCATCATCGCGACCTTGCGCGTGACGAACCCGCTCGTCAGCAGCATCCGCTGCGAGGTGACCACGAAGTAGTTCACCGACCAGTCGACGGCTTTCCCGATGAGGTAGCCGAGAAGCACCAGCCAGGCCGCCCAGATGACGAGGAGGGCGATACCACTACGCCTGCCGATGACCTCGGTGAGCACTCCGGCGACGATAAGTCCGACGACGACGTAGGTGATAGGGCGGATCAGTACTGCCGGGTGCTTGCGCACCGTGATGACCTGTTGTTCATGGGGCAGCAGATACTTGTTGACCGCGGTCGGCGCCGTGTCGCCGGGGGTTATCAGCCGCATGCGTCCCCTACAGGGACAACGAGTTCACGAAGCGAACGAGCGAACTGCCGACGTCGTGCAGGCCATTGAAAGCGCTGGTGATCAGGTGACCCGCGCTGGTGGGCTGGGTTACCAGGTAGAACACCACGAAGATGACGACCAGCCACGTGATGAGCTTCTTCATGACCCTTCGCCTCCACGGACATCCATGCGATCACGTCGACCGGTTAACTTAGCTTAGCCCACAGTCATTTCCCGGCTACTCGTTGCTGAGGGTGAATTTCAGGCCGGCGGGCCACCATCCCTAAAGAGACACGATAGCGACAAAACTGCCGCTTGCTGCCTCCGTGTCGCCGTGTCGCCGTCTCGGCGGCGGACCTCCTGGGTGTTCGTACCCGTAGCACAGTGGGTCCTAACAGTCAGTTTCGGGCGATTCCCTGGGACAGGCGAGTGCGATCACAGTACGGGCGCGGCGCCGATCTGACACGATTCCGTGATGACTGCCACTCGGTGGGGTGACGATGACGGACTCGAGCGCGACTGACTTCGCCGTCATCGTCTACCGGGAGGAGGACACGTGGGAGGCGGAGGTACTCCCGGTGGCTCTGACCGAGGACCTGAACGGCTTGATCCACGCGCTGAAACAGCAGCCGAGCGTCGGCGGAACGATCGGCCTGGCCGCGGTCGGTGACGATTTCTTCGTCGCACTTCGCGTGCTCGGGACGCAGGTTTCGATCTTTCTTTCCGACCTGACGGCCGCTGTCGACTGGTCGCTGGCCCGCCAGGTACTCGAAAACCTCGGGATTCCGCTGCCAGACGACGAAGAACTTGATCAGGTGCTCCCGGTTGGCGACCTATCCATCTTCGCCGACCTCGGCGTGGATGAAATGGAACTGGGTGCGCTTTCGGGTGACCTCGACCTGTTTCCCGACGAGGTAATCGCCAGCCTGGCCGGCCGCCTTGGCTTCGGCCACGCGGTAGAGCGCGCGCTCGACGTCGCTCTCGGCCCGTAAGGCCGTCGGCCATGCCTGCCCAGGAAGGCTCGGGGCATGCCGCGCCCGCCCAGCAGGACGGCTCGGGGTATGCCGCGGCCTTCGAGCCCGCGATGAGGCTTGCGCTTGCCGAGGCGGCGGCGGCAACCGCGGCGGGCGGAGACGGCGCCGACGTGCCGGTAGGAGCCGTGGTGCTGGATGCCTCGGGCAAGCCGGTCGGCGCGGCGCACAACCGCCGTGAGGCAACGGGCGATCCGACCGCACACGCAGAGATGGAGGCGATCCGGCAGGCGGCCCAGGCTGTCGGCAGCCGGCGCCTGGACGGCTGCACGATCGTCGTGACGCTCGAGCCGTGCACCATGTGCGCCGGCGCCGTGGTGCTGGCCCGGCTGGCCCGGCTGGTGTACGGCGCGGCGGATCCGAAGGGCGGGGCGGCCGGGTCGCTCTGGGATGTGCTTCGTGACCGACGGCTCGGTCATACGCCTGAGGTCATCGGGGGTGTCCTCGGTGGCGAATGCGGCTCCATGCTGCGAGACTTCTTCGCCGCGCGCAGGGCAGCGGGACACTAACCGGCCGCACTGCCACGGCCGCAGCATGGCCGCTCCTGCTTAGATGCCATCTCACTCGCCGAGTGCGGGTATGCTCACCCGCGGTGGAGTCGCCTAGTGGCCGAGGGCGCACGCCTCGAAAGCGTGTGAGGGGGCAACCCCTCCGTGGGTTCAAATCCCACCTCCACCGCCAGCGCGAGGGCCAGGTTCCAGTGCGGCCGCACTCAGGCTTTCGACGCCGCGGGCGCTGATCCCAACCCGGGCCGGGAGGGCAGAGTGCTAGAGCCGCAGAGCACCGCTCTCTTCCTCCTGTTCATGGCGGCGTTCATCGGGCTCATCTGGTGGATGGCGGTCGCCAGGCAGGTTGCCTTCCGCGTGCTCGCCGCTTGCCTGGCGTTCGTGCCGGCCATGCTGTTCGGGGTTGCGGCGGTCAACAAGTACTACGACTACTACGAGACCTGGGGGGCAGTGATCGATGACTTCACCAACCAGGCGGCAAATCAGAGTCCCCCCCTGCACACCATCCCCGACCTGACCAGTCAAAAGTTCAGCAAAATCTTGGGGGGGCTGGTCAACGATGCCGCGGCGAGACAGCAGGGATACACGGTCCAGCTGACCATCGATGGCAAGCTCAGCCATCTGCGGCGGACGGTATACGTCTACCTACCGCCGCAGTATTTCCAGAAGGCGTATGCGCATTACCGGTTCCCGGCCATCGAGCTCTACACCGGATTTCCCGGCGAGCCGCAGGACTGGATCAATGTTCTGGGCGTCACCACCACCCTCGATACCCTCATCGGCGACGGCTTGGCCAAGCCGACGGTACTCGTCATGCCCGACACCAACGGTGACCGGCGGCACATGCTGGAGTGCCTTAATCTCCCGAACGGCCCTCGGGATGGGACCTACCTGGCGCAGGATGTGCCGGACTTCGTCTCCCAGACCATCAGGGTGCAGCCGCCTGGGAAGGCATGGGGCGCGGCTGGCTATTCGGAAGGCGGCTTCTGCGCCGCCAACCTGGCCCTCCAGTACCGGCGGGCGTTCGGATACGCCGGGGTACTCAGCGGGTACTTCAGTCCGCTCGACATCCTCATCGGCGAACCGCCACGGTACGTGCAGCCGTTCGCCGGTGACGCCGCGCTACGCGCGGCAAACACGCCGATGGATGAGCTGCCGCTGCTGCCGAGCTGGGCCGCCATCCCGCAGTTCTGGCTCGGCGCGGGGAGCGGAGACATCCAGGATGTCTCCGCGGCGCGGGCCTTTCAGCAGCTTCTGCTGCCGCGGCAACCCAAGGTGCGGGTGGTGCTGTACCCGGGCGGCGGTCACACCATGCTTACCTGGCGGGCGCTGGTCACGCCCATGCTCGAGTGGATGACCCCGCAGCTGACCGCGCAGGCGCACAAGTACCGCGCGGCCCCGGCGGGGCATCATGCACACGCGCACGTCCCGTCGGCCTGCCCGACCTGCCTGGAAGGACACGGCGCGGTCGGCCCATCGCTCAGCCCTCCGGATCGTCCGTCTTCCGGGTAGAGCTCGCGGCCGCTACCCCTCCGCTGCCGTTCCGCCGAGGTGCTTGCCGAGGAAACGGTCGGCCGCGACGTAGAAGCGGAGCCGGTTCTCCGGCTTCGCGAAACCGTGACCTTCGTCAGCGAACAACAGATACTCGTGATCGACTCCCGCCTCGCGCATGGCCGCGACGATCTGCTCTGATTCGGCCTGCTTTACCCGGGGGTCGTTGGCTCCCTGCGCTATGAGCATGGGGATGCGGATGCTGCTTGCCCGCGATAGCGGCGAACGCGACCAGAGAAAGTCGGCATCCTTCGCGGGATTCCCCACCCGGCGATGGAACATGGCGATCATCGGAGCCCAGTACGGCGGGATCGTCTCGATCAGGGTTTTAAGGTTCGACGGGCCCACGATGTCGACGGCACAGCAGAAGAGATCCGAGTTGAACGCCGCCCCCGCGAGAGCTGCGTAACCACCGTAGGAGCCGCCGTAGATCGCCACCCGCTGCGGATCCGCCCAGCCTCGTCCGACGGCGAACGCCACCGCGTCGACCAGATCATCCTGCATCCGGCCGCCCCATTCCCTGTCTCCGGCATTGACGAACGCCTTGCCGTAACCGGTAGATCCGCGGAAATTGACCTGGACGCAGAGGTAGCCGCGGTTGGCAAGCCATTGCGCTTCGGGGTTGTAGCCCCAGACATCGCGTGCCCACGGGCCGCCGTGCACGTCGAGCACCATCGGCAGGCCTGACCGCTCCGCTCCGGGCGGGAACGTCGCGTATCCGTGGATAGTGAGGCCGTCCCGCGCGGTGAAGGAAAACGGCTCCATCGCGGCCAGTTGATAGCGCGAAAGCTCCGGCCGCGCTTCGAAGAGGAACCGGCCGCTGCGGCTCGGCCGGTCGTAGCCGAAGTACGCGACAGAGCCCGAGTCGTTCGTGAAGCTGATCAGCCAGGTCGTGTCGGTGTCATCACCTTCTGCGAACTCGGGATCGCCGGGATGCAGTGCCCGGATGGCCTCGAGATCAGGCTCGAGTGAGCGGTCGAGCACCAGGTACTCCGACCTGTCCTTCAGTACCGTGACGATCTGCGGTTCGCGCGTTTCGGGGTGCAGCCGGACGTCGGTAACGTCCGCCTCCGGGTCGGCGGCCAGCACGTCGGTGGCCCCGGTGGCCAGGTTGATCCGGACGAGCCTGCTGGTGTCGGCGTCAAGCGAGCTCAAGGCAAGCAGCGAGCCGCCGTCTGCGGTGAAGGAAAGCGGCTGGGTGGTCAGCGCGTCCTCGGCCGGGATGGCGAGCAGCGGTTTCCAGTCCTCGGCCGCGCTGCCGCGGACCATCAGATCGAGGCTCCCGTCCTCATGCGGAGCCAGGCCCGCCCTGACCACCAGGTTGGCGTCGGCCACCAGGCTTAGCAGGCCGGGATTAGCCATCTCCTGGACAAGCTTCCCTGTCACCAGGTCGAGCCGGTAGACGTCGTGCAGCTGGGGATTATCGCGGTTCAGCCCGACAAGCACCTCAGTCGGGAACTTCGGCTCGGTGGCCAGAATCCGGGCCTGGACGTCTTCGAACGGAGTCAGGTCGCGGCGTTCGTCTGTCACCAGGTCTACGTCGTGCAGGCGCCAGTTCTCGTCTCCGCCGGTGTCCTGTAGGTAGAGCAGATGACGGCCGTCGTGCGCCCAGGTGAAGTCCCGGATGCCGCGGTCGGTGTCATCGGTGACCACGCGAGCAGCCGGCCAGTCAACTCCGTCGCCTTGGCCGGCGTCCACCGGAGCGACCCAGACGTTCAGCACGCCGTCATGCGGTGCAATCCACGCGAGCTGGGTGCCGTCGGGGGAGATGGCCGGCGCGATCCGCTGCGGGTTGCCAAAGAGGACTTCTAGAGGAATTAGTTCGGTCATACCCCCTGCCTAGCATGCCCGGGGCAGTGCGCCGGACCCGGCGTCCGCCATGTCCGGCATGTCGTTCCTGGCAGTCTCGGGCTACCTACCGCTGCGCGCGGAGGATCCGGCTTCGCTGAGGGGAAGGCGACGGGCTGTTCAGCACTTGACGCAACGCGGCGGACCGGCGGACCCGCTGCTCACTGCTCGAGCCGCACCCGGGCCGGCCCCGGTATGTGCCAGCCCTTCAGTTCCGGAATGCGGCGGCGTGGTCGGTGGCCCAACGGGCGAACGTGAGCGCGGGGCGATGCAGGAGCTCTGCCACGGTGTCGGTGCTAGGTCCCGGCTGCTGGAGGCACGCGGCTAGATAGCCGAGCAGCCTGTCGGGGACATCCTCGGGCAGGCCCTGGGCGAGCATGGCCTGGCGGGCCTGCTGGGGGGAGATTTCCTCGAAGGGCAGCTCCATGCCGATGGCCCGGCCGACGAGACGGGCCTTGTCGTGCTGGGTGAGTGACTGCGGACCGGTGAGGGCGTAGGCGTGTCCGGCGTGCAGGGGGTCCAGCAGCGCCTGTACCGCTACCTCGGCGATGTCCCGCTGGTGCAGTGGTGAGGTAGCGGCGTGGCCGTAGGCGCCCCGCACGACTCCGGTCGCACGGATTTGCGGTGCCCAGGCCAGGGTGTTGGCGGCGAAGTCGGCGCACCGCAGGAAGGTCGGATGCAGGCCGGAGGCGCTGGCGGCGTCCTCGGCCGCCTTGAATTCCCCGGCGAAGCGCCGATACCCGCCGCCGTACTGCACGCTCACCGCTGAAAGCACCACCACCCGCTGCACGCCCGCATCGGCTGCCAGCGACAACAGCTCGGTAGCTGCGTCGCCGACGGCGCGCGGGCTGAGCAGGATCGCCTCGACGCCGTGCAGTGCCGACTTCAGCGTTTCCGGGCTGGCTGGATCGCCGCCCACCACCTGGGCGTCGGCGGGCAGTGCGGCGGAAGCGGGATCACGGGTGACTGCCGCCACCTTCTGGTCGGCCTCCAGCAGCAGATTCACCACCGCACGCCCGACGGTTCCGGTTGCTCCGGTAACCAAGATCATGACAAGTTCTCCTTCCGCGGCGGCACTGGCAGCGCTTCCCGGCACCAGGTGCTTCGTAAGCCGTACGTTATGAAAAACATATCATATGGATCCAGTATTATCCGAGATACGGACGTCGCGCCGGGCCCGAGGTGCTGAAGAGGCGCTGCTCACCGCGGAGCTGCAGCGATGGCCGAGCCGCCCGCCGGCGCAGGCTGCTTAACGGCTGCATGCCTGTTATCTGCGGCATCTGGCCATGCTAAGAGGCCCGCCGTATGGGGAGGCGTCGTCAGCATGGACCATGCCAATGAAACCTCCACTAAAGCGATGTATCGCTAGACTCCGGATGTCCTCTAGCGGGGCCATGAGGAGACACTAATGCGACTTGGTTACACTGTGCGCGCATCGAGTTCCATGCTGCGTCATCCCCGGCAAGGGGTCGAGCGGTTTCGGGGGCGCGTCGATCGACGTCAGGATCAGCGCGAGAAGGAGGCGCTCAGGGTCGCGCCGGGCGATTACTACGGGGCAGTGAAGGACTGGGCATCATGCCTGCACGCTGCGCTCGGGCTGCCGTGGCCGTGCCCGGCGACGTCATCATTCGATGACGTATGGGACAAGATGATAGGCGACCTGCATGCCGCAGGCGTGCGGGTGGGGATGTTCTCTTATGGCGGATGGAACGATTGCGACCGCGCTTTCGCACTAGCCATCTGGTGCATTGTCGCCCACATTCACCCGGCTCGCGTAGTCGAGACAGGCGTCGCCCACGGGCTAACCAGCCGAATCATTCTGCAAGGGCTCGAGCGCAATGGCACCGGCCAGCTGTGGAGCGTCGATCTCCCGGCGGTCGATTCAGCCCTGCATTCCGAGATCGGCATGGCCATCCCGAAGGATCTGCGGTCGCGGTGGACCTATGTGCCAGGGACGAGTCGCGAGCGGCTTCCTGGCCTGCTGAGCGAACTCGGCGAGATCGACCTCTTCGTCCACGACAGCTTGCACACCGGGCGGAACGTGCGCTTCGAGCTTGAGTCGGCGTGGCCCTTCATGCGGCCTGGCGGGGCAGTTGTGGTCGATGACATCGACCACAACCTGGCCTTCGCCGCCTTTGGCCAGCGAGTGCGGCCAGCGGAATCGCTGGCGGCACGGCATGTCACCGGAGACGGTCTCTGGGGGGTGGCCATCAAGGCGGCAGAGTCGCCACTACCTTCGCCTGAGGCACTCCGCCAGGGTAACCGGCAGCTGACCGGCCCGCGGGGGGCGGCGCGCGCCGAGAGCCTTCGCGCGGTCGAGGCGAACCCGCACTACAAGAAGGCTCTCGGGCCGCCAACGCCGACGGTGCGAGGGCAGCGGCATGAGCGAATTGAACGGGCCGTCGTCCGTGAGATCGCCTATGAGCTCCGCCGCCTGACTCTGGGCGACTGCCGCCTGCTACAGATCCAGGCCGGGAACGGAGAGCAGACGCTGCTCTTCCGTGATCAGCTCATCCGGCCGGAGCGCCCGGTCATCTACGACCTCCAGGACGCGCGCGATCCCGAAGCTAGCGGGCAGACAGACTTTGCTGCGGTGGATTTCGAGGCAGCCCAGTTTCCCGCACCAGACGATCACTTCGATCTCGTGGTCTGGAATCGTGATCTCGTGACCCTGAAGAACGTCGTGCCGGTACTACGAGAGGCGCGCCGGGTGCTGCGACCCGGCGGAGTCATGATCGTCGCGGTGCCCAATCTGGCAGCCCTGCACAATCGGCTTCTGCTGCTGGCTGGCTTCCAGCCCAGCACGCTGCACATCAACAACGGGGACCACGTACGGGGTTTCGCGAGCCTGTCGATGACGAGAGTCCTGGAACGTGACCTGGGCTTCCGGATCCAGCAGGCCACGGGCGTGGGCCTGGCTCCGATTTCCAGCGCGGCCCAGCCACGGTCGCTTCGTACTCTCAGCCACACAGTGGTGTGGGTGCTGCGAGAGCCTGGCGGGGCTTTGCCTGCCAGCCGCCCGGCGGTGTAGCCGGCCGGTGCCGACGTTACCTAGAGGACCATGGCCTGGTGGCCGCCTGAACCTCCTGGGGACCGTCACCGTTCGGCTCCCCATGACCGTTGGCGATCGGCGGGTCGCCGGGGGCAACGGCATCGGCGGCGGGGTAACTCTGTGCGGGCTCGTCGGCCGCCAGCGTCGCGGTCGGCGCCGGGTCGTCGAAGATCTCGGCTTGTGCCAGGTCACGCCGCCACGGCGGGGGCGGGTGGTTGACCGCGCCGACGATCATTACCGGCCCGATTTCCCTGATCTCCTGGGCGGTGGCGGTGGCGGTCCCCCGCCTGGTGCGGCCCAAGGCAGCCACCAGCATCACGATGTCGCTGACCGGAGTCAGTGCCAGCCCGTCCGAGACCGGCTGAAGGGGCGCGCTATTGACGATCACCACGTCGGCCACGACTGTGATTCGCGAAAAAGCGCGCCGGAGCCGGGATGCATCGAGCAAGTCAGCTGGCCGGTCTGTGATCGTGCCGGCCGGCATGAAGCGAAGGCCAGGCACAACATCGGTCAGGATGATCGCGTCGTCGAGCTTGGCCCGGCCGGTGAGCAGGTCAGTCAGCCCTGGCTGCTCCCCTACCCGGAAGGCCTTGCTGAGCGATTGGTGCCGGAGGTCGGCGTCTACCAGGAGCACATTGACACCGGCGAGTGCCATCACTGCCGCTAGGTTGCTCGCCACCGCGGCGCTGCCCTCGCCAGCTTGCGAGCTGGTCACGAGCAGGACCTTCCCCCGGCTATCCGTCGAGTCAATCAGCGGGCTGATGCGGGCCCGCAGGTGGCGGTAGGCCTCTGCCGACGGTGACTGCGGATCAGTGATGACGGCGGTTTCTGGTCGCCCGGACCGGCGGCCCAGGGCCGGGATATCGCCGAGGACCGGAGCATCCAGGCATTGCCCAAGATCGGCCCGATCCCGGACCCGGTCATCGAGGCGATCGCGCAGGAAGGCCGTCCCCACGCCCAGCGCCAGCCCGAGGATAACCCCCAGGGCAAGCAATTCCACCTTGCGCTTGCCCGACTGCGCACTTGGCAGGGGTGCGAACGTGACAATCCTGGCATTAAGTGGGTCATGTGCCTGGATTGCCTTAGATTTCCCAGTGTAATTGGTGTAATTACGGTAGGCGGTGGCAATGGCGTTCGCACAGGATTGTGCTGTCGTGGCGGTCGGCATTGAGCATGAGATCAGCAGAATGTTGGTGCCGACCTGATTCGATGCGCTCAGGTGCTTGAACAGCTCGTCCGGGGTCAGGCCGAATTTCGGCGCGATGCCGTCCACGATAGCTCCGGACGTCGCAACCGTCTGCTCGGTCGCCGGGTTCACCGTGGCCGGCGTGGTGCCCGCGTAGCTGTTCGCCTCGACGTCAACCACGGCGGCCGTCGCGAACTGAACGGGCTGGTGAGCAGCAATTCCCCAGGCGCCGGCAATGCAGGCCACAGTCGCGAGGACTATCCAGAGGACATATCTTCGCAAGAACTTCATTCCAGCCCAACCGATCTGGTCCGATTCACGCCGCTGACCTCCCACCTATTCCCGCTCGGGGGCGGGACCTTCCCGCCCGAGAGCGGCCCGGCTTGATGAGCCCACGCGATGACCTTCTTGCCACTAGTCTGGCCCATCCATCACGTTTGGACCAACGCTGACCTGCACGTCGGATGCATCGCGCCTGCCCGGTCGGCAGCCGGCGGGCGGTCATACGAGAACCTCCTGCGGCTGGGATGGTGCATGGGCCGCTCCGGCGATGGTCCGGTCACCACTGGCCCGCAGCTGCCGGCCGGGCAGCTTGCGGAGCAGGGCCAGAGTCAGGAAGATCGCGTCACCCGAGCCGCGGAAGGTCAGATGCGGGTCAAAAAGCATCATGATCGCCTGCGACGATAGGGCCGTGGCCATGGCGAACCCGACGATCCCCGCGGCATCGACGCGTCGCGTGTAGGCGAATCCCTTGCGTATGGCTGTCCATACGAAGGCGATATAACTGCCGAGCAACGGGATCCCGCCGCCCCAGAGCAGCCATGTGTAACCGCTCTCAATCCAAACATAGCCATACTCCTGGTTGGGTGCGACGACGCGAGCCGAGGGCCGCACGCCCAGGATCCAGTTGAAATCGGAGAACAGGACGGGCCAGAAATACGTCCGAAGGTTTTGCAGCCGTACGACCCAGCTGTACGGCAGGCCCGTCCCGCCCTGGAAGCCGCCGAGCCGGATTGCGATCACTGGCCATAGCAGTACTCCGCCAAGGAGCGCCACCGGAGCGGCGTAGAGCACGATCCGGGCCGATTTCGTGAGTATGACGATCACCGCAACGGCTACCAGCAGGCCGATCACCGTGGAGAACTCGGCAGCGGCCACAACCCCCAGTGCATAGGTGACGGCAAGACCGGAGAGCAAGAGGCGCCGCCGGTGACCACGCACGAGCATCGCGATCGCGATGGCAAGGTTGAGGATCGCGAGATCCGCGACGGCAGTGGGGAGCGAGAGCAGCGAGCTGCCACGGCCGATCGACAGGGAGCTCGTCACGCCCAGCGGCGCGTAATACTTGGCAAGCAGGCCCGGGACGCCGAAAAGGTTGAGCGACTGAAGGATGCCGATCGCGCAGACGATCGCGCCGGACCACAACGACAGCCACAAGCAGCGCATCACCTGCTGGCTCGTCTTTATAACCGACCGCACGATCGCGTACTCAGCGAGCAGCTTCCACACGACGATGCAGTAAAGAAGATCATCCTTGCTGATGGCACGTTGCCTCGCCACCATCATCATGAGTGGCAGGATCGAGCTGGTGATGCCGAGAGCGATCAGGCTGACGTCGACACGGTCGAGCCTGGGCCACGTGCGGTCCCCGGTCCGGGCGAGCATTAGCCAGCGCCCGGCGATAATTACCCCGAAAAGAAAGATCAGGGCCTCGTTTGGCCGCAGCAGCGGAATGATGGCACCGGCATTTACCCCCACGATGAGCGGGGTGAGGAAGATAAGCAGGTACGCCGCGAACGCGGGCCTAGCCGTGATCAGCGCGACAATGCCGAGCAAGACCATCATGACCAGTGCGTACTTCGCGCTGATAGCCGCGAGCGCTCCCACCGCAACGCATCCGAGCAGGAGCGCGAGGTCGAGCCTGAGCCGCCTCAGGATCGGCCAGATTACCGGACCGGCGCTCGTCAGCCGGTGAACCTGCCACCGTGCCAGCAGCTGAACATGCCACCGAGCCGGCGGCGGCGCGGCCGCAGCGCGCGGCCGGATGCCTGCCCCCCCTCGGGCCCGCGACAGCGCTCCAGAGATCCACTGCATTTGCGGCGCGTGCATGAGCGCCTGCGAAGTGAAGTAGACACCGGCCCCCACCACGGTGGCGGCGAGCATTGCCAGTACGTGGCCGGCCTTTGTGTCCAGGCGGTCGGCCAGGAAATTCGCGGTCGCCCAGGCCGGCCCGATCATGATCACCGAACCGGCCAGCGTGCGCAGCAACGGGCGCAGCGCAGACTCGCCACCGCGCGGCAGGCTGCGCCGCAGATGGCGGACGAGGTACAGCGAGCCGCATATTGCGCCGGCCGACAGGCCGAGGCCGAGCGCCATCAGCAGCGCCGGACCGTGCATCCGGTACGTGGCGGCAATGGTTCCGGCGCAGATGATCGCCTGGAGCAGCATGCCGCGAAACGGATGGATCGAGTCGCCCCGCGCATAACATGCGTACGTCGTCACCAGAAACAGCGTCTGGCCGATAATGCCAGGTGCCAGGCCTATCAGCGAAGCTGTGATCAATCCGAGGGCGCTGCTGACGCCGAAGCCGCCAAAGCCGATCGCGCCGGCCAGTGGCCGGGCGAGCACGGCGTAGGCCATCGCCGCAGGAATAACAAGGAAGGCAGCGAACACCAGTCCCTGCACGTAGGTGTCCCGGAAAAGGCGGGCCTGGCCCGGTGCGGTCATCCGGGACAGCCTGGGCACCAGGGAGAGCGCCACCGGCGTGGCGCCGAGGGCGACCGGCAGGAAGAAGAAGTTCACCGCCAACTGGAACGCGACGACGCCGCCGGGCACCCGGTCTGCGACCAGTAGCAGCGCCCCGAATTGCAGGGCCTCGAGGCCCGCCTGAGCCGCTGCCGGACGCGCGCCCCGGATGATCGCACGGACCTGCGGGTCGCGCCACCCCGCCCGCGGCACCAGGACGACACCAACCCGCCGCGCTCCCCACCACTGCGCGCTCGCATGCAGCAGCACCGCTGCGGTTGTGCCCGCACCTAGCAGCAGCACTAGCGGCATGGGGATCTGGTGCTCGCGCGCCGCCCGGGTATAGAAGACGGCCACCACTGCGAGCACAGCGATCGTCCCGAGGTTCTCCAGGGCCGGCGCCGCGGAGGCCAGCGCGAAGCGCCGGTGGGCATTCATGACTGCGGTAGCCGTGCAGACGACAGCGTAGAGCGCGACCTGCGGCAGTAGCAGAAGGACCAGGATGGCGCCGATGCGCTCCTGGCTGTGAGCCGCGGCAGCGTTCGTGGCGCCGATCGAGCCAACCTTCAGCAGCCAGGGGGTCGCGATCGCCACGACCGGCACGACGGCCAGCATGCCGAGCATCGCGACGCCGAGCAGCCCGCCGGCGGTGCGCGCGGTCGCCCGCGAGTCGCCGGAGTCGACGTGCGGGACGAGGGCCGGGACAAGGATCGAGGAGAAGAGAGCCCCGGCTAGCAGGCCATAGAAAACGAGATTCGGCAGCGAGTTCGTGAACTGGTAGGTGTTGGCGAAGTACGTCGCGCCGAGCACCGCTGCCACGACGATACCGCGCAGGACCCCGGTGAACCGGCTGACGGCGGTCCATATGGCGACGGACAGCGAATCACCCACTGCGCCCTCAGGAGAGGACAGGTCCAGCTCTCCGGCCGACGGGCCCAACCGATCGGCGTCATCGGTCTTGACGCCTGCTGTCACGTCGCGCCACCCCGGAACAGGGCTGGCAGCGTGCTGGCGAGGATGACGATGTCGAGCATGAAGCTGCGGGTCCGGACGTACTCAAGGTCCAGCTCAAGTGCCTCTCGCATGGAGAGCTTGCTACGGCCGCGGATCTGCCATAGGCCGGTAATGCCAGGCTTGACCTCGAAGCGCTGCCCGTCGGGGTCACGGAACATCTCAGCTTCCCAGGGCAGTACCGGGCGCGGCCCGACGAGGGACATCTCCCCTCTTAGCACGTTGAATAGCTGCGGCAATTCGTCCAGACTGGTGCGGCGCAGCCACGAGCCGAGCCGCGTCACCCGGGGATCGTTGTCCAGCTTAAATAGCCCGCTGCGCTCAGCGGCCTGTGGCTGGGCATCAGAGAGCAGGCTTGCGACATATTCACGGTGGATCTGATCGTCATTGTCGACGCACATCGTGCGCAGCTTCAGCATGGTAAACGGTTGTCTATCACGAGCAAGGCGTTCCTGCCTGAACAGCGCAGGTCCCGGCGAGGTCCAGAGCACCAGGCAACACAAAAGGATGAGCAACGGGCCGAATCCGATGATTGCCAGCAGAGAGATCGTGACATCCAGTGCCCGCTTTGCTGATTCCTGCCCGACCTCAACCTCGACGCTGTCCTGGGCCTCCCCCGCAAGGTCAACCATGACATTCCCCCTTAAACCCGGTGCGCAAGGTACTGCCGCCCGTTTCCTGCGGCTTCACTGAACCTCGGCGAACTTGGCGCCAGCGTTCCGATGGCGGAGGACATCGGCGAGCGCATCGCAAACGGCGTCGATCTGGCTGTTGGTCATATGCGGAAAAAGCGGCAGCGATAGCGTCTGTCCGGCCGCTCGCTCGGCCGTGGGCATCGGGCCGTGCGCGTAACGCCGCAGCGGCGGCTGAAGATGGCACGGCACGGGGTAATGCACGCCTGTCTGGATGCCGCGGCGCCCGAGCTCGGCCTGGACCTGCGTGCGCTCAGCCACGCGGATCACGAACAAGTGGTAGACGTGGCGCGCCAGGGGGTCGATCCCGACCAGGTCAAGGTCCAGATCACGGAGCTGAGCCCGGTATCGGGCCGCCAGGGTGATGCGCCGCTGTGTCCATTCCTCGAGGAAGGCCAGCTTCCCTGACAGCGCAATCGCCTGTAGGGCGTCCAGGCGGCTGTTAACACCGACGAACTCATGCTCGTAATGCGCGGAACCGTGCACCCGGCCGTGGTTGGCTAGCGCCCGAACGCGGTCGGCGACCTCCGGCCGGGAGGTCACGACCGCGCCGGCATCGCCGAGGGCTCCGAGATTCTTGCCCGGGTAGAAGCTGAAGCATGCGGCGGCGCCGAAGGAACCCGCTCGGTGGCCGGCCCATTGCGCACCATGGGCCTGCGCGGCATCCTCGATGACGAGAAGCCCCTTGTCGCTGGCGACGGCCTGTAGGCCGGTCATGTCTGGCACCTGGCCGTACAGATGCACGACGATGACGGCTCGAGTCCGCGGCGTAATCGCCGCCCTGAGCGTTTGCGGCGTGAGCAGCAGCGTGTCGTTGCCGACATCGGCGAAGCGCGGCGTCGCTCCGGCGTGCACTACCGCGGCGGCCGTGGCGATGAACGTGTTCGCGGGCACGATGACCTCATCGCCCGGACCTAGGCCGAGTGCGGTCAGCGCGAGCTGAAGTGCGCTCGTTCCGTTCGCGACTCCGACAGCGTGACCGGCTCCGCAGTACTCCGCCCACGCTCGTTCGAATGACTCGACCGGTGAGCCGCCGATGTAACGCCCGCTGAGCAGGCACTCGAGGTAGTCGTTCTCGATCGCGGGCCAGACTTCCCTGGTCATGGCGGCCACGTCGATGAAGGGAATGCAGGCCATTTCCCCAGCTACCTCGTCCTGGTTATGTTCGCCGTGGCGAACGCGGGTTCCGCGGCTGATGCCGGGTCAAGAAGCGCGGGGAGGGCGGCGAGGGCGGCGTCGGGTGCAGGCCTGGTCGGCAGCCGACGCACCTCCGCTAGGGCCACGGGCCGCTGCTCCCGCAGCGAGATCTGCGCGCACTCCAGCACCTCGACGACGGCCAGGCCCTCTTCGCCGCCGATCGCAGGGCGACAGCCATCGGCGACGCGGTCAACGAAGTGCTGATCCTGAACGGCGAGCGGTTCCGCGAAGTCGATGAACGGGGACATCACATCGCCAAAGTGGTAGGCGACTCGAGATAGCGGGCCGCTGCCCTCCTGCGGTGACATCGCGAACTTGTCATATACCCGGATGCGCTCGTCGGTGGCCATGTCGTCGTACACGACCATCTTCTTGGAGCCAACGGCGGTGACCCGTCGCACCTTGTGCGGATTGAGCCAGCTGACCTGGATATTTGCCAGCACACCGACATCGGAATAGTCGAGGCGCAGATGAGCAACGTCTTCGTGCTGGGGGTGCACGTGACGCGAGCCCCACGCGGTTACAACTGTCGGGAGTGAACCCAGGACGAAGTTGGCGATCGAGACGTCGTGCGGCGCTAGATCGAGAACGACATTCACGTCGGGCTGGTAGAGCCCGAGATTAAGGCGCGCGCAGTCGAGATAGTAAAGCTTCCCCAGCTCGTCGCTGCGCACGAGGTCACGCAGCTTGTGTACCGCGGCGTTGAAGAGGAATGTGTGACCGGGCATGAGTAGTGTTCCAGCCGCCTCGGCCGCGGCCACTAGCTCCCTCGCCTCAGCGGCGCTCGTCGCCAGCGGCTTCTCAATGAGCACGTGCTTGCCAGCCTCGATGGCCTGCAAGCCCAGCGAGTAATGGCTGGACGGCGGTGTCGCGATAACGACCGCGTCAACCTCTGGCAATGCAGCATCGAGATTGGCATATCCGGCAACGTCGCCGCCGGTCAGCTGCGGGTGGCCGGCCGTGCCGGTGAACCGCTGGTCGACGCCGATGACCTTCGCCACGCCAGTCGTGGACCGCAGCACGCGGACGTGCCTCGAACCCCAGTAGCCGACGCCAACGACGCCGACACGTATCCCCTCGGATTGCAGCTGCACCGCTGCCCCTCTCCCGTTCGCCGGAACTCCGCCTCAGAGCGGACGGCGTGCACGCGACTGCGCAGGTACCTAGTGGGTTCGCGCACGCGGCTCGCCTGACGCGAACTGCTCTGGCTACCCCGAGGCCGCCCCGGGCAGTACGGCTCGCCTAAGTCAGCCGTCGCCTGATGACGCACGGCAGCCGCGCGGACCAGGCCGCGAGCCGTCGCGCGACCCGGCCGACGGTTAGCTAAGTCCAGGCCCGACACCGTCGCACGTCCTTCCCCGGCCTAAGACGCTGCCGTGGTCGCATGCGGCCTCCACCGGAGCCACACTGGCCAGTCGCGTACATAGAGATGACGCGTTACGAAATGGAGCGGTTGACACATCCTTCATACAGATCAAGCGGATATCGGAAGTATGGTATCGGACACATGGGTCGATAACATCTGATATCACGGCGAGCTAATCGTACAGTGCTAACTCGGTCACGTCTGCGGGTGAACGGCCAACACTAGGCAAAGCCTGTGCCGCTTTACGTTCCCGCCCTTAAGTTCACGCCTCCACTGCCTGGAGCAGGCCGGCCTGCTCGGCGTATTGCCTGCCGGTCTGCGGGCATTGCCAGCGACCCTCTGCCGCCCGATTCAGCCTGACGCCGGCGTGGCCGACCCATCCGATGCGCCGGGCCGGCGTGCCGGCGACCAGCGCGAAATCGGGCACATCACGGGTCACCACGGCGCCGGCGGCGACTAGCGCCCAACGTCCGATCAGGCAGCCGGCCACGACGACGGAGCAGGCGCCGAGCGACGCACCCTCCCGCACCACCACGCCGCGCGCATCCCAGTCCGCGGGCCGCTTCAGCCGCCCCGACACGTCCACCGAGCGCGGAAACAGATCGTTGGTAAGGACGACCGCGGGCCCGACGAACACGCCATCCTCCAGCCGGGCGGGCTCATAGACCAGCGCATAGTTCTGTAGCTTGACCTTGTCGCCGATGATCACCCCGGGGCCGACGTAAGCACCGCGACTCACTATGCAGTCACTGCCCAGCCGTGCGTTTTCGCGTATCTGCGCCAGGTGCCAGACCATGGTGCCTGCACCGAGCACGGCGCTGTCATCAACGTCGGCCGTGGGCTGGATCTGCGCGTGCTGGCGATCAGCTTCAGCGGTCACCTGGCGGTCCTCGTCTTATGTATATGTATGTATATATAGATCGAGAGTCCGATACTGGGGTATTAGATGGGGGCTCCCTGCCTGCACCCGTATCCGGTACGGTACAGACTGCCGAGTTTCGCGATGCGAAACTTCGCCGTTCCTGAGCCGAGATGACCTGTAGTGCTCGCCAGTTGCCACGGCGGTCAAGGGGGAAACACATGTCCGACATCGATGTGATTGTCGTTGGTGCCGGACCGTACGGCCTGTCCGCCGCGGCGCATCTTCGCCGCGCGGGCGTGGACGTGCTGGTGCTTGGCGACCCGATGTCGTTCTGGCGGACCATGCCGACGGGCATGCTGCTGAGGTCGAACAGGACCGCCACGTGCATCGGTGAGTACGAGGGTCCGCTATCTCTGCACTCGTACTGCGCCGCAACGGGCGCTCGCCTCGACTGGCCGGTCCCACTGGCTCGCTTCATCGAGTACGGGACCTGGGTGCAGGAGCAGGTCGCCCCTGACGTTGATCGTCGCGTCGTGGAAAGGCTGGAAGCCGACGACGCGGGTTTCCGGCTGCTGCTCGCTGACGGGGAGCAGCTTCGCGCCCGGCGCGTCGTCGTCGCGGCGGGCATTGCGCCGTTCGCCCATCGTCCGTCGGTGGCGGCGGGATTGCCGCCCGAACTCGCCTCCCACACCGGTGACCACCAGGACCTGCGCAGGTTCTCGGGGGCGCGGGTGCTCGTCGTCGGCGCCGGCCAGAGCGCGCTCGAGTCTGCCGCGCTGCTCCAGGAGAGCGGCGCGCGCGCCGAGGTCATTGCCCGCGCGGACCAGCTGAACTGGCTGCATGGCGGCAAGTACCACCGCATGCTCGGTCGCCTCGCACCGCTGTTTTACGCTCCCACCGACGTCGGGCCGTTGGGCCTGTCACGGCTGGTTGCCGTGCCAGACGCCTTCCGCCGACTGCCGCGCCGCATCCAGGAGCCGCTCGCGTACCGGTCGATCCGGCCCGCTGGCGCCGCATGGCTCGGCCCGCGGCTCCGGGACGTGCCAGTCACCCTCGCCAGATCCATCGTCTCGGCGACGCCAGCGGCCGACGGCCTCCTGGTCACGCTCGCAGGCGGCGAGACGCGGACCGTCGATCACCTGCTTTTTGGTACCGGCTACCGCGTCGACATCGCACGCTATCGGTTCCTGGCGCCGTCGTTGCTGGCGCGCGTCAAGCGGGCAGGCGGCTACCCGCTACTCGGGCACGGTTTGCAGTCGTCGGTCGCTGGCCTGCATTTTCTCGGCGCCCCAGCGGCATGGAGCTTCGGGCCAACCATGCGCTTCGTCTCGGGGGGATGGTATGCGGCCAGGGCGCTGACCCGGGTTGTGGCCGATCCCGGGGAGCCCAGACAACAAACGGCCACCCGGCCCGCCGTCATTAAGACGAGTGACACGCGATGATCCGATCGGCGCGCCCGGCCGATACTCGCGAACTTCTTCGACGGCGTGACCAGGCTCCAGGCGGTGTCGTCCTGGGCGGAGATAGCCAGGGACTTGGGATTGCGCGCAGCCTCGGGCGGCACGGCATTCCCGTCTGCGTCATCGACGACGAGACGTCCATCTCACGCGTGTCGCGCTATGTGCGGCATTTCGTCCGCGTTCGCGATCTCCGCAGTGAGTCGTCACTGCTTGCGGCGCTGGCTCTCGCACGCAGCAGACACGGGCTTGGTGGCTGGGTTCTTTACCCGACCAGGGACGAGAACGTGGCGGCCATAGCGGCGAACCGTCAAGCGCTGACGAGCGACTTCAGGGTGCCGACACCCGATCTGGCCTCGATCCGCTACGTCTGGGACAAGCGGGAGACTTACCGGCTGGCGGAGCAGCTCTCGATCCCGATACCGCGGAGCTGGTTCCCGCGCACGGAAGCCGACTTGGCTGAGATCGAAGTAGCTGCGCCGCTGGTACTGAAGCCCGCGATCAAGGAGAACTTCTTCTACGCCACCCACGTGAAGGCGTGGCGTGCCGACACCAGGGCCGAGCTCGTCGCCGGCTTCCGGCGGGCCGCGGCGATCGTGGGAGACGGGGAGGTCATCGTCCAGGAGATGATCCCTGGCGGCGGCGAGGAGCAGTATGCCTACTGCGCGCTGTTTTGCGATGGCAGCCCGGTCGCGAGCATGACGGTCCGGCGGCGGCGCCAGCATCCGTCGGACTTCGGCCGCGCGAGCACGTACGTCGAGACGATCGACCTGCCGGAACTCGCCGAGCCCTCGCTCCGGTTCCTGAAAGCCGCGGACTATTACGGCTTGGTGGAGCTCGAGTTCAAGCACGACCCGCGTGACGGCGACTACAAGCTGCTCGACGTCAACGCGCGGACGTGGGGGTATCACACCCTCGGGGGGCCGGCCGGCGTCGACTTTTCTTACCTGCTGTTCCGCGATCAGCTCGGCCAGCCGGTGGAAGCGACGCATGCCCAGCCTGGCGTGCGCTGGATCCGGCTCGCCACCGATGTACCCAACGCGGTGCGCGATGTCCGTGCCGGAACGCTGCGATCCCGCGATTACCTCCGTTCGCTGCGGCACGTCAACACCGAAGCGGTCTTCTCGCTACGAGATCCCCTGCCGGGGCTCTACGAGATCGCGTTGCTGCCGTATCTCGCGGTCAAGCGCGGTCTGTGACCGCCGCCGCGGCCTGCGGAGGGCCCCCTGCGCTCGAGGTCGGCGCGATGGCATCGAAGACGCCAAGGTAGATTGCGCGCTGAGTTGCCCACCCATTCCTGAGGTGGGCAAGCTCGCCGCTCCGCGCGAGCTTGGCGCGGCGGCCGGGATCGTCGTGCAGTCGCCTGATAGCCGCGGCGAGCCCGGCGGCGTCTCCCGGCTCGTAGTACTCGATGACCTCGTCGTCGTAGGCCTCTGACACAGACCGAAGCCGGCTGGCGATGACCGGAAGGCCGAAAATCCAGTAATCGACCATCTTGTTCGTCTGCACGAGGTGCGAGTACGGCGATGCCTTCTGCGCGACGATACCGACATCGGCCGAATAGAGGATCTCGTTGAGCCGCGGACGGCTTACCCACCCTTCGAACCGTACGACCTCTTGCAATCCGCGGTCGGCAATGGCGGCGATCATCTCGCCGACGAGCGATCCGCGGCCGGTGAGGACGACCCGCAGATCCGGCATCTCATCGCGCAGGAGACCCGCGGCCTCGATAATCGTGTCCTGCCCGTACCGATCCTCGATCGTGCCGTGGCTGACGACGACCAACTCGGACCTGGCCGCCTGTGGGGGAGGCTCCCAGTTCGCGAGCAGCGTCTGTGGATCCGGGCAGTTCAGCACGACGGTGATCCGGTCTGCCTGGGCGCCCCGCTCGACGTACCGCTGCTTGAGCTGATCGGTCACCGTCACCGAGTGGTCGGCGAACCGGAGGACCCATTGCTCGATGCTGGCCAGGATGCCGGTCATCCGGCTTGGCCCGAAGAGTGTTTCGACAAGCTCAGGTGTCGGCTCATGCAGGTACGCGACGACCCGGCTGCCCAGCAGCTTCGGCACAATGGCGGCGAAAACCAAGAAGTCCGGCATCGAGTTCACCTGCACCACCGTGTACGGCCTGCGGATGTGCCGAAATGCCAGGATCCCGGTCGCCAGCACGAAAAAATAGCCATAGTCAATGAGGTAACGGGCCTTGCCGCTTCTGCGCCACCGCACCGGAAGGCTGATGACCGTTACGCCGTTAACAACGGACCGGCGCGGACGATCAGGATCACGCATGCAGATAACTTCTACATCGAACCCCGCGGCCGCCAGAGCCTCGGCCTCGCGCTGCACCATGGGTTCGTATTCGTCGTTCTGGCGGAGGATGCATGCTCGGTGCCGCCGCGGCGATCCCCGGACCAGTCTGCGCATCTTTGCCACCGGAAAGTTCTCGCCGCCTAGAGCCTGCTGGTGATTACGGCTGTAATCGTGCGCCCGGCGACTAGGTAATCACCCACCTGCACGGTGAGCCTGACATCCTTCCGCGCCGGGATAATCAGATCGACTTGCGAGCCGAATCGGATAGCTCCGACGCGCTGGCCCAGCTGGAGCACCCGCTGTTCCGGCACGAAGGTCACGATACGGCGCACCAGGCGGGAGGCGATCTGGACCAGCGCGACCTGTAGGTTGTCATCCTCGATGATGACGGTAACCCGCTCATTGGTGAGCAGGCTCTCCGGGCTTCTGAGTGAGCCGAACGTGCCATGTACGTGCTCGATGAGCCGCACCTGGCCTGCGATGGGTGCGCGGTTCACGTGCACGTCTGAAAGGTTCATGGAGATACCGACTGCCACCGCGCCAGCGGCGCTGAGCGTCGTCCCCTCAAGCTCCCGCAGCGAGCATGTACAGCCTTTCTTGTCGGCCACGGGCAGCTGGCCTGGCTGGACCGTGCGTACGTAGATGACGCGGCCATCGGCGGGGGAGACGATGACATCTTCCCGGCCAGGGGCCAGCCGATCGGGATCCCTGAAGGAGAGAACCAGCAGCACCGCGAGCCCGGCGATAACCGTTACGCCCCACATCGTCAGCGTCCCGGTGACAGGCGTGAATTTTATCAACGGAGCGGACGCGGTGAGCACAATCGCGGCCAGCATAGATCCAGCCAGTGCGAATACGCCGGCCCGGTAAATCCCCAGCTGCCATTTCCATCCCAGGGCCAGGGCGGTAGCGAGTGTAAGCACCGCTCCAACGATCAGGTAGCCATGCATGCGCGCAGTCTCCTTGAATAAGCGTCTAACCAGTTGCATCAATGCGCGCCAGCACCGACGGCTCTGGCCACAGATCTCCAGCAGCAGGCGAACCCGACGTACGCGTTATATGTAGTTCTTCGTCGCCTACGTGCGTAATAAGTAGAGTCCCGGTAAATAATCGCCTATCGGCGGCTGCGGCGATGCTGGCGGGTACGCCCGAGCCCCCGGACGTGTGCGGGCACGAGATCTGAGCAGCACGCGGCTCCGCCGGACCCGTCGGCCGGGCCTTTCTGGCGACCTGCCACGCCCACCGGAAAGCGGCGCCTTCATACCCGCCCGCGACGTCGGGGTATAGCAGCACCGCGGGAAGCCTCCCCGCTGTATGAGCTTGGCGTGTAGCGGTGCTCATAGGGGCGAAGTCTCCCGAGTGGTCCGAAGGGTACCGTTGTGGTACGCATGGATCGTACATCGACCGGAATGTGGCGGTAGCGCTATGCCAGCGTTAGGGCGGGATCAGCTGGCGACGGCGCCGATCCGTGAGTCGCCACGCCCGCCTATCGCCGCCGGCGCCGGGCCGGCCGTTCGGACGGAGGCATCAAGCCTTGAACAGGATCGAGCGGGTGGTGGACGGATTCGATCCGGGGCTGAGTGTCCGCCTCCGCGCGCTGAAGATGCGCGCGCGGCACGACGTCGACTGGCAGCTGATCAGGGACATGATGGGACCCGGTGACGTCGGCGTCGACGTAGGCGCCAATCGCGGCGTCTACACCTACATGATGTCGGTCAAGGCGGGCCGCGCCGGCCGTGTCCACGCGGTGGAGCCATTTCCCGGCAATAGCGAGCGGCTGCATGCGTTAGCGCGTCGGCGCGGCAACATCACCGTGCACGCGCTCGCCGCGTCGGACTATTCCGGCAGCGAGGTGCTGCGGATCCCGGTCCACCACGGCCACCGTATCGATGCGCTGGCGACCCTGGAACCGAGTCGGCCGCTGAACGGGGACGGTTGCAACCGGGACAGTTGCGTGGTCTCGGTGCGCACCCTCGACGAACTGCTGGCGGGCGAGCGTCCAGTCTCGTTCCTCAAGTGCGACGTCGAGGGGCACGAACAGCGGGTCCTGCGGGGTGCGGCCGGCATCCTGCGCCGGGACCGCCCCTACGTCTTCGTCGAGGTGGAGCAGAGGCATCGAGAGGACCCGATCGACAATACGTTCGCGTTCTTTGCCGACGCAGGATACAGCGGCTGGTTCGTCGCCAAGGACGGGCTGCGCCCGCTGGCGGAGTTCGACGTCGTCCGTGATCAGCTCGACTTCCACGACGGGGGATTTGTTCCGTACGAGATGCCCGTCGGCTACGTTAGCGACTTCCTGTTCTGTCCACCGGGGACGCAGCCGTCGCCATCGGCCCAGGACCGCAGCGCGCGGATTCCTCGTCGGAGGGGGAAGGCATGACTGCTACCGAGGAGGCCGATTTCTACCGCTCAACTCCTTGTCGGGGATGACACGAGCCAGGCCTTTCGGAAATCATCAGTAATCCCGTGAAACGCCGTATTGCCATTACCCGCGATGATGATCTGCGGCATGATGGTCCGGTGGCGGCGGGGGTCAATTCACGCAGCCGCCACGGCCTGAGGAGGGCCCCCTGTGTTCGAGGCATCCCACCCGTTTGGCTTCTTCGACTATTTTCGCGTTCCCTACCACAGGGGGGTCGCCGGGGATGGCGACGGTGACCTCAGGCCGCCGGGTCCGATAGGCAGGCTGCGCGTCGCGGGCCAAGATGACAGCGCGGCGCGCTCGCTGCTTTGGCTGCGCGCTGAGGCCGGCCGGGCGGGCGGTGCCGCAGGCTGCGAACTCGGCCGCTATCGGCTGGGTGACAGCACCTTCATCGGCCACGTCGCGCTCGATGCCGCGGTCCCGGCCCTGTTGCACCAGCTTGGCCGCGGATGGCAGCGGGCCGACCTGATCCTGCGCGCAGACGGCCGGCCCGTCGCGGCGGTCTGGCGGGACCTGGATGGCAACGTTTTCCTGCCCTTCGACCCGGCCGAGGTCATGCAGCGCTTCTGGTCAGAGCGGTATCGGAGCGTGGGGCGCTCGACCACTTCGGTGATCGGCCGGACCGTGGCGCTCCGCGGCTACTACCTGGTGCGGCCGGTCTTGCCGCGCTCGCTCCAGCTGAAGATGCGCCGCGCCTTTACCCGCGTGCAAAACAGGTCGATCTTCCCGGGGTGGCCTGTCGAGGACAGCCTCCACGACCTGTACCGGTGGTTGTTCGGACTGGTAGCGGAGCTAGCTGGCCAGCCAGTGCCGTTCATCGAGCTGTGGCCGGCAGGCCGGTCGTGGGCGCTGGTGCTGACCCACGATGTGGAGACCGATGTCGGTTACGCCGACATCAGCCGGTTGCGGGGCATCGAACGCGACCGGGGGTACAGATCGTCCTGGAACTTCGTCGCCCAGCGTTACCAGGTCGGCGATGACGTCGTCCGCGATCTCCAGCAGGATGGATTCGAGGTCGGGGTGCATGGCCTGCGGCACGACGGGCGCGACCTCGGCTCCAGGCGGCTGATGGAGCAGCGGCTTCCGGCGATGCGCAGCTACGCCCAGCGGTGGAAAGCCGTCGGATTCCGCTCGCCGGCCACTCAGCGGGAATGGTCGCTGATGCCGCGGCTCGGCTTCGAGTATGACTCGTCATATACCGACACGGATCCCTATGAGCCGCAGCCGGGTGGCTGCTGCACTTATCTGCCGTATCTGAACGAAGACATGGTCGAGCTGCCGATTACCCTGCCGCAGGACCATACCGTGTTTGCGGTACTACAGCACCCCGACGCGGACGTATGGCTTCGCAAGGCGCATCACCTTCGCGAACGGTGCGGCATGGTACTCGTGCTTACGCACCCGGATTATGCCCGCGACGATTCGCGGATTACTGACGGCTACCGGAAGCTGCTCGATGAATTCCGCGGCGATGACACCGTCTGGCACGCGCTGCCACGGGAAGTCGCCGCCTGGTGGCGCCAGCGCGCCGCGTCCAGCCTCCGCAGGGACGGCGATGGCTGGGCCATCGAGGGTCCCGCCTCGGCCGAGGGCAGGGTGGGACTCGCGACAGCGGACGGACCGGGCGCGAGCCTCGGCGCCATGCAGGAAGCACCGCAGGACCCGCAAGACAAAGACCGCATGGCTGCGGCCCGGAGCAACGGCCACATCCTCATGGTGGTCGAGAACCTCCCGCTCGGGATCGACCAGCGACTCCGCAAGCAGGTCAGGGATCTACTGGATGGCGGCTTCCGGGTCTCTGTCGTGACCATGAAGGATCCGCAGAACGCCAGCTACCGCGACCTGCCCGGACTCACCGTGCTTGAGTATCCGGCGCCGGCCGAGCCGGACAGCATGCGCGGATACGCGCGCGAGTACGCGGTGTCGTTCGCCTGGGCGGGACTGCGTAGCGTGACTGCGCGGCTGCACGGCCGCATAGACGTGGTCCAGCTCTGCCTGCCGCCGGATATCTATTTCCCGATCGGGCGGCTGCTCGGCTTGCTCGGCGCCACGGTCGTGGCTGATTACCGGGATCTCATGCCGGAGCTCTTCGCCGCCAGGTATGACAATCCTCGGCCTGCGATGGTGTCGGCGCTGCGGTGGCTCGAGCGGCGGACGCAGCGAGCCGCCGATCACACCATCTGCACCAACGAGTACTTTCGCAGCCGCCTGATCGGGGCCGGCGCCGCGCCAGGGCAGGTCACCATCGTCGGCAATGGCCCGGTGCTCGGACGGGTCCAGCGAGCAGTCGCCGATCCGGCCTTGCGGGGTGAGCACAAGTTTCTCTGCTGCTGGATCGGCAAGATGGGCCGCCAGGACCGGGTGGACCTGCTGATCGAGGCTATCGGGCACATCGTGCACGACCTCGGGCGCACGGACTGCGGTTTCGCTATCCTCGGCGATGGCGAATGCCTGGACGAACTTCAGTCGCAGTCGGCCAGGCTCGGGCTCCAGCCGTGGGTGCACTTTCCCGGATGGCTGTCGGAGGAGCAGGTATTCAGCTACCTTGCCAGCGCAGACCTCGGGCTCGATACCTCACTCCAGGAAGATATCTCCCCGGTCAAGCTCATGGAGTACATGGCATTCGGCGTGCCGATCGTCGCCTTCGACGTGCAGGAGACGAGAGTAATGGGCGAGGGCGCCGGGGCGCTGGTCCGGCCTGCCGACGTCGAGGCCTATGCGCGGGACCTCGTCGCGCTGCTTGACGACAGCGAACGCCGCGCGCAGCTAGGCGAGGTCGGCCGAATGCGGGTCCAGACTGAGCTCTCCTGGGAGCGGCAGTCAGACGTCTACCTCGAGTTGATGCGGCGGCTTTGCCAGCGGACCCGATAATCGCAGATCACGGAGCTGGCTGGCTGGCGGATAGGCGGCCCGGACTGTCGGCAACGCTGACCGAGAAGGATGTGGTCGCGAGGCCAGAGCCGCCCTGCCAGAGCTCGAATCCGGCTTCGACGTCAAGGAGATAACAGGAGCTGGGGAGGTAGCCGCGACTGGCTGCATCCTGTGCCAGCGTCCCGACGTCCAGGCTGCTGACCGAGGTCGTCCCGGTCGTCATGTCATAGGTGATCGTGTTCCCCCAGGACTGCGAACCCTCCCAGACGTTGTAGCTGTGGCCGCCGACGCTGACGCTGCTGGCAATCTGCGAGCCAAACGGCTGGATGCTGCCATTGTGGTTAAGCCAGACCATCAGCTCGGTGCAGTTGGGCTGGCCGGACGCGGTTGACGTGTGGTTGAACCAGATGTCGTAGGCCACGTCGTAGGCGTTGCTACCACCGGGCTGGGTGGTGCTCCAGCTGGTAGTCACCTTTCCCGTGGTCAGGTTCGAGACCTCAATCGGCGTGGCGGTCAGCCCGCCCGAGCTACAGCTACCCCAATGACATCCCTGATAAATCGATGGATAGGCGCCAGGAGAGCCGTCGGTGGGGTTATCGATCGAGGAGTTCGTCACCGTGAAGTCCGCATTGCCGTCGGTGCCGACGCACTGCGATGCGGCGGAGTCATACTCGTTGTTCTGCACGATGTACGTCCCGCCGGAGGCTCGCGCCGTCTGCTCCTGGCAGAGCGTCGTACTGGGCTGGCGGCCAATGTTGGTGAGCGCCAGGGCGGCGGCCGCGCCGCCGAAAACGACTGCGAGCACGGCGACGATCGCGAAAACAGATTGTCTTCGAGCCATGCTCAAGCCTCCCCGTGCAGTCAGCGTGGCGGAGGATGAGAGATTCGAACTCTCGAGGGCTTGCACCCAACACGCTTTCCAAGCGTGCGCCATAGGCCACTAGGCGAATCCTCCGTCGGCAAGCTTACCGGCCAGCCGCCCAGCTACGTGCTGGGTCGACAGTGCCGGGGCCGACAGCGATCAGGCCCAGTCCGCCATCGCGGTGGTCAGGTCGCCGATCTCCCAGGGACCGCCTGTTTCGATGGTCTTGACCGTGTGCCAGCCCTCCAGCAGGCAGATCGCGCCGCCCTGGACGGCGAAGAGCTTGCCGGTCAGCTGGCATTTCTCGCCCGCCAGGTAGGCCACCAGCGGGGAAATGTTGGCCGGGGAGAATGCGTCGAACTCGCCCTCGGCGACCTCTTCGGCGAAGATCGCCCCCAGACCCGGGGTGGCCAGGGTGAGGCGCGTCCGCGCGACCGGGGCGATGGCGTTGACCCGTACCCCGTAGCGTTCCAGCTCCAGCGCGGCGACCTGAGTGAGCGCCGCGATGCCCGCCTTGGCCGCACCGTAGTTCGCCTGGCCGGGGTTGGGCATGAACGTGCCGGAGGCCGAGGCGGTGTTGATGACGGCGGCGTTGACGGCTTTGCCTGCCTTGGTCTGGGCCCGCCAGTACGCGGCCGCATGCCGCAGCACCGCGAAGTGGCCCTTGAGGTGGACGCTGATCACCGTGTCCCAGTTGACCTCGTCGAGACTGGCGATCATTCCGTCGCGCAGGATGCCGGCATTGTTGACCACGATGTCGAGGCCGCCGAACTCGGTCACGGCCTGCTCGATCAGCGCCTCGGCGCCGGCCCAGTCCGCGACGTTGTCGGTGCTGGCCACGGCCCGGCCGCCGGCCGCGTTGATCTGCGCCGCGACCTCATGTGCTGGCCCGTAGTCAGAGCCGGATCCGTCGCCGGCTCCGCCGAGGTCGTTGACGACGACCGCGGCGCCCTCGCGGGCGAGCAGCAGGGCGTGCTCGCGGCCGATGCCGCGGCCGGCGCCGGTGACGATCGCCACCCGATCCTGGAGTGATTCCATGTCCGCTCCCTCTCGCGTTCGGTCGCCGGTCAGGCGACGAGGCTGGCCAGCTTCTCCAGGGAGGCGGTGACCTCCTTCATGGCGGCCCGCTCGACTGCGGCGCCGATCGCGCCGACCACCATCTGGCCGGTGAACTCGGCGTCGATCTGCACCAGGGAGCCGTCGGCCGCCGGCTGGACGGTCATGGTGAAGGAGATCTGCGCGCCTGCCAGCCCGGTGCCGGAGATCCGCAGCGAGCCGGGGGCGTCGTAGCCGGTGACCGTCCAGTCGATGGAGTTGGTCATCCCCATGATCGAGCAGACCTCGGTGAAGGCCGTGCCCTGCTGGATCTCGGTGGGGGCATCGCCCTTGAACCTGTCGTGGATGGTCAGCCACTCGGGGAACCGGGAGGGATTGGCCATGACGGCCCAGACCGGTCCTTGCGCGGCGGGCATGGCGTGGCTGACGTCGACCTTGGCCATGGTGGTGTGCTCCTGTCCGTTCGGAAAAAATTTCAGCGGTTTGCCGGGCGGTAAGCGGTGACGACGGCGGCACCGCCGAGGCCGATGTTGTGCTGGAGGGCGACGCGCGCATCAGGAACCTGGCGCTTGCCCGCGGTCCCGCGCAGCTGCCAGGTCAGCTCGGCGCACTGGGCCAGGCCGGTGGCGCCCAGCGGGTGGCCCTTGGAAATCAGGCCGCCCGACGGGTTGACGACCCAGCGGCCGCCGTAAGTGGTGTCGCCCGCGTCGACGAGCTTGCCGCCCTCGCCGTCGGCGACAAGGCCGAGCGCTTCGTAGGTGATCAGCTCGTTAGGCGAGAAGCAGTCGTGCAATTCGATGACGTCGAGGTCGTCAGGGCCGAGCTGTGCCTGCTCGTAGACGTTCCTGGCGGCCAGCCGGGACATTTCCTTGCCGACCAGGGCCTGGGCGGTCTTGTCGCCGAAGGTGGCCGGGGTGTCGGTCACCATCGACTGGCCGACAATCTCGATCGCCTGGTCGCTGAGGCCGTGGGAATCGATGAACTGCTCGCTCGCCAGGACCGCCGCGCCGGAGCCGTCGGAGGTCGGCGAGCATTGCAAGCGGGTCAGCCCCATCGGCTCGTAGATCATCTTGGCGTTGGTGATGTCGTCGAGCGAGTACTCGTCCTGGAACTGGGAGTACGGGTTGTTCACCGAGTGCTTGTGGTTCTTATAGGCGATCTTGGCGAAGTGTTCGGGCGTGCTGCCGTACAGCCGCATGTGCTCCAGGCCGGCCGCGCCGAACATCCACGGGGCGACAGGAAAGACGAACTCATGCATCTGCGCCAGCGCCTGGATGTGGCGCAGCAGCGGCTGCTCACGGTCGGAGTAGGTGGAGCTCAGCGAGCCGGGCTGCATCTTCTCGAAGCCGAGCGCCAGCGCGCAATCGGCCAGCCCGCCGCGGATCGCCCTGGCCGCCAGGTAGAGAGCTGAGGAACCGGTGGAACAGTTGTTGTTGACGTTCACGATCGGGATGCCGGTCAGGCCCAGCTCGTATACCGCGCGCTGGCCTGACGTCGACTCGCCGTACACGTAGCCGACGTAGGCCTCCTGGATCTGGTCGTAGCGAATGCCTGCGTCCGCTAGCGCCCGGCGGCCGGCCTGGTTGGCCATGGCGGGGTAGTCCCAGTCCTCGCGGCTTCCCGGCTTCTCGAACTTGGTCATGCCGACACCGATGACGAATACCCGGCTGTTGCTCACTCGCAGAACTCCCTTTTCCGAATTGGTCCGGTGTGTCATGAGGCGACCTCGGCCAGTCCGTCCTTGATCACGAACTTGCCGCCGTCGGTGGCAGTCTCGAAGGCATACCGGTCGCGGCCGTCGGCCGTCCCGGTCTTCCAGATCGAGGTGGTGATGGTGCTGCCCGGATACGCGGGGGCGGTGAATCGCACCGCCAGCCGCTTGAGCAATGCCGGGTCCTGGGGGCAGGCGTGGCCGATCATCGCGCGGGAGGTGAAGGCCATCGTGCAGAGCCCGTGGATGATGATCCCGGGCAGGCCCATCTGCCGGGCGAACTCCTCGTCGGTGTGGATCGGCATCGGGTCACCGGACGCATCGGCGTACCGGAAGGTCTGGTCCTCGTCGAAACCCTGTGTCACCTGGGCGTCGGCGGCGCGCGACCGCAGCCCATCGTCGAAGGCGTGCTTGCCGGCGGGCTGCCCGTCCGCGCGGCTCCACCTGCCGCGGCGGAAGAACCCGGCGAAGTACTGCTCGTTGACCAGCTCGCCGGCCTGGTCACGGGTCTGCGCCACAGTGGTCACCACCACGCCGGACGCTTTGCCGTGAATGCCGATGACCTTGGCGCGGCTGACCAGCTGGTCGCCGGGCACGATCGGACGGTAGAAGCGGAAGTCCTGCTCGCCGTGCAGGATCCTCAGCATCAGTTCGTCCGGCACCGCGGCCATCGTGGTGGCGGCCAGCAGGTGCAGCGGCGGCACGACGGCGAAAACCGGCGGCGCGTACGTTCCGTCCAGGTGCTGCCTGGTCTCGTCGTTGGTCGCTTCGGCGTAGCGAAAGGCGCGTTCACGGTCGACCGTGAACGTTGCCTCCTCGCTCCACTCGCCGATCACCTCCGGGTGGAACTCGTGATCGCTCTCGCCCGTCACCGCTGCTGAACTGCCTTGTCTGCGCACACTTATGACGCTAGGGATCGCCGGACGCGATGCGAATGACCACGGCTCGCGGCATTCGTGACCGATCCGCGCCTATCGGCTGACCGCGGCGCGCTGGTAATTTCAAGGCACCATGTCCTTGACGCACACCGTGCCGATCCACGTGGTGCATCGCCTGCTGCGTACCGCTCAGCATTACGGGCTGGACATGGATGAGCTGCTGCGCGGCACCGGCATCGCGCCGCAGCTAGTACTGAACGTGCGGGCCCGCGTGACGACCGGGCAGCTCACCCAGATCATCCGGCGGCTGTGGCGGATGTCCGACGACGAGCTGTTCGGGCTCGGCCCCAGCCAGGTTCCGCGCGGCACCACCCGGCTGCTGGCAATGGCGCTGATCACCTCGCGCGACGTGCGCACGTTGCTGGAGCGCTTCGACGAGTTCGTCCGGGTCCTTCCCGGCGTGCCGTCGGCGACGGTGACATTCGGGGAGGCGCAGACCACGCTGGAGCTTGATACGGCCGGGCTGGACGACCCCGAGCACTTGCTGACTGACCTCATGCTCGCCATCGCGCACCGGATGATCGGCTGGGCGACCGGCCGCCGGATCGCGCTGCTCTCGCTCGAGCTGCCCTACCCCGAGCCGCCGTACGCCGCCGACCATGAGCTGATCTTCGGCCAGCTGCCCCGGTACGCCGCCGGCCGTGCCGCCCTGGGCCTGGATAACACCCTGCTCGACGCGCCGATCATCCGTACCGAGGACGAGCTGATCCGGTACCTGAACGATTCCCCGAGTGGCCTGCTGTCCCAGCGCGACTACGGCAGCACCACCGCCGACCAGGTTCGCCGCATCCTGGAGCGCGGCCTGCGCGGCGACTGGCCTAGCTCCGATCAGGTCGCGGCCCGGCTGGCGGTCAGCCTCCAGCACCTGCGGCGCAGGTTGCGGGAGGAGGGCACCTCTATCAGCGAGATCCGGGAGCAGATCCTCCGGGATGCGGCCATCGCCAGCCTGGTCCGCGGCGAGGAGCCGGTGAACGACCTATCCGGGCGGCTGGGCTTCTCCGAGCCCAGCGCGTTCCGCCGTGCGTTCCGGCGCTGGACCGGCAGCCCGCCCGGCGCGTACCGCCCCGCCGGGTCAGCCGACGCCGACGCGGACGCGGACGCCGACACCGACACGGACGCCGACACCGACACGGATGCCGACACCGGCACCGGCACCGACAGCGGGTGACCATCGCGCCGGTGGTCGGGGCGGGCGGTCAGAGGAAGCGGGAGATGATCTCCTTCATGATCTCGTTCGTGCCGCCGTAGATTTTCTGGACCCGCGAGTCGACGAAGATCCTGGAGATCGGGTACTCGCTCATGTAGCCGTAGCCGCCGAACAGCTGAAGGCACCTGTCGGCGACCTGGCACTGCTGCTCGGTCAGCCACCACTTGGCCTTGGCGGCGGTCGCGACATCCAGCTCCCCCGCCAGCAGCTTCTCGGTGCAGTCGTCGAAGAACACCCGGGAGATGGTGCGGATCGTGTCGCACTCGGCGAGGGTGAACTTGGTGTTCTGGAACTTGATCAGCTCCCGGCCGAACGCGGTGCGCTCCTTGGTGTACGTGACGGTCAGGTCGACGGCCACCTCGATGGCCGCGACCGCGGCGACCGCCACGCACATCCGCTCGCGCGGCAGTTGCTCCATCATCTGGACGAAACCCTGCCCCTCGGTCCCGCCGAGCAGGTTGGACACCGGCACCCGCACCCCGTCGAAGAACAGCTCGCAGGTGTCCTGCCCGTGCTGGCCGATCTTCTCCAGGTTGCGGCCCCGGCCAAAGCCAGCCCGGTCGGCCTCCACCAGGATCAGCGAGACTCCGGCGGCGGCATTGCCGGGGTCGGTCTTGGCCGCGACGACGACCAGGTCGGCCAGGAAGCCGTTGGAGATGAACGTCTTGGCGCCGTCGATGACGTACTCGTCGCCGTCCCGGATCGCCTTGGTGGTGATGGCCTGTAGGTCCGAGCCGGTGCCCGGCTCGGTCATCGCGAGAGCCGAGATCACCTCGCCAGACGCCATCGCAGGCAGCCAGCTGCGCTTCTGCTCCTCGGTGCCGTACGCGGCGAGGTAATGCGCGATGATCCCGCTGTGCACAATTCCGCCGAAGCTGGGGGCCTGGGCACGGATCTGTTCGAAGGCGATGACAGCGTCGTGCGCGAACGTGCCGCCGCCCCCGCCGTACTCCTCCGGGATGCCGGTGCACAGCAGGCCCAGCTTGCCGGCCATGGTCCAGATCTCCCTGTCCACGTGCTGCTGGCGGCTCCAGCGCGCCTCGTTGGGCGCGCACTCCTTGGTGAAGAAGTCCCGGGCCAGTCCGGCTAGCAGATCCAGATCCTCGGTCATCCAGCGGGGACGGTAGTGCGAACTCATGCCAGGCCTCCTCGGCTCGGGGGTTAGGGCTTGATATAGCCGAACGGTGCTGCGGTCAGCCACCCGCGAACGGTCAGATGCTGCGCCCGGCGTCGGCCCAGTAAGGGGCCCGCAGCGTCCGCTTGAACAACTTCCCGGTCTCCTCGCGCGGCAGTTCGTCGGTGAAGACCACCACCCTGGGCGCCTTGTAACCCGCCAGGGTCCGGCGCACGTAGTCCCGGACTTCGTCCTCGGTCAGCGACGCGTCAGGCTCCAGCTCGATGTGCGCGGCCAGCGACTCGCCAAACTCCTCGTCCGGAACGCCAAACACAGCGCTGTCGCGCACGCCAGGCAGCCCCGACAGGGCGGCCTCGATCTCAGCCGGGTAGATGTTCACCCCGCCGGAGATCACCATGTCGCTGGCCCGGTCGGTCAGGTAGAGGTAGCCGTCGGTGTCCACCCTGCCCACGTCGCCGACGGTCACGAAGCCCGCCAGCTCCATGCCGCGACGCTTCGCGTCATCCCCCAGGTAGGTGAACCCGGGCCACCAGCTCGGCGGCCTGACGTACACGGCGCCCACCTCGCCGGGCGGCACCTCGGTGCCGTCCGCGCCGACGATGCGGATCTGTGCGTCGTCAACCGGCGCGCCGACCGTGCCGGGATGGGCGAGCCATTGCGCGGCGTCGCACCACACCACCGGGCCGGTCTCCGTGCCGCCGTAGTACTCCTCCACGATCGGCCCCAGCCAGTCGATCATCTGGCGCTTGATGCTCACCGGGCACGGCGCGGCCGAGTGCACGATCTTCGTCAGCGAGGACAGGTCGTACTTGGCACGGATCTCGGCCGGCAGCCGCAGCAGCCGGATGAACATGGTGGGCACCATCTGGATCTGCTGGATGCGGTGCCGCTCCACCAGGGCCAGCAGCTGCTCCGGGTCGAATCCAGGCATGATCGTCATGTCCAGGCCCAGCGCGGCCGCGGTCGTCGCCACCACGTTGGGCGCGGTGTGGTACATCGGCGCGGGGACCAGCGTGCGTTCGCCCGACCCGAGGCCGAGGCGGGTCAGCAGCCCGGCGGCCATCTGGAGCACGTCGTCGATGTCCACCTCGTCACGGACGACTCCCTTGGGGCGCCCGGTGGTACCCGAGGTATAGATGACGCCGAACTTGGGCGGCCAGGCCGAGCTCGTCACCGGCTGCTGCTCGGCCAGCCAGGTCTCCAGCTCCGGCAGCGCGGTATCCGCGCGACCGGCGGCCGACTCGACAACCTCGATCACCTGGACGCCGTCGGCTGCGGCCTTGGCAACCGCTGATACGAAGTCCGAGTGCGCGAAGACCACCTTGCTGCCGCTGTCGGCGAGCAGGTAGGCGAGCTCTTCGCCGCGCCAGTGCCAGTTGGCCGGCACCGGGCTTGCTCCGGCCAGCCCGATCCCGATCGTCAGCTCCAGGAACTCCACGCAGTTGCGCAGCAGCAGCGCCACGTTGTCGCCGCCGCCAACGCCAAGCGCTGTCAGGCCGCCAGCGATCAGTGCGGCTCGCTCGTGGACCTGCGGATACGTGCGTTCGGTGTCATCGCAGCGGATCGCGGGCTCGGTGCTCATCCTCAGCGGGTCCTTTCGCGGTGCACGCCGGGGAACGTCCCGGTGTCCTCACGTTAAGGATGCCCGCGTTCCTGGCCCTAGGACCGTGCCGCGCCGGAGAGATGACCGAGCCGCGCCCAGGCCGACGGAGGTTACGGCCATTCGGGCCGGCGACGTAGTTCCGCGCCACGAACTCGCGCAGCAGCCCCGGCATCGCCGCCCGCGCCGCGCCGTCCCCGGCCACCGTGGACGCCACGGTACGGATCAGCAGGCGGCGGGCCATCCAGTTGTTGGCCAGGCCCGGGTTGCGGCCGGCTCGATGATCGTAGAAACGGTCTCCGGTGATCGCGAACGCCTGTGCCCAGTGGCGCAGGGCCACCAGGTTCAGCGATTGCCCGGCGACCTGCCACTCTCGTTCGAGATCTGTTGGGACCCGCCCGGCGCGGTCCGGATCGAATGCCTCCAGGAGAGACCAGTTCAGCCGCGGCCTGCCGCTCACAGGGTCACTCTACAAATGAGCCAGGCAAGCACCTTGACCCCAGGGCTTTCACGGAATCTCATGAGCGTACGCACATCGATCAGAGAGGAGATGCACGAAATGCGCACCCGCATAGGCTCGATTCTCTTGACCGGAGGGGCCGCGGTCCTGGCGATCGGCCTGAGCGTCACCTCGTCGTTCGCGACCACATCAAAGACCTGGACAGTCAAGCCAGGTGGGGCCATCACGGCGACGTCCGGCAATGCCACGCTGACCGATACCACCACGGGCACCGTGCTCACCTGTAAGTCCTCGCGCCTGTCCGGTGCCATCAAGTCGGGCAGCGGGCTCTCGGGCGCCGGCATCGGGTCCTTCACGTCGGGCACCGGGATGCACTGCACCGTCCCGCTGGGTCTAACCTTGACGCTGACACCACGGGACCTACCGTGGCAGCTGAACTTCACGTCCTACGATGCGAGCACCCACGTGATCCACGGAACGTTCAGCCACGTCCAGTTCCTCCTGTCGGGCACCGACTGCACCGCGGTGGTAGACGGTACGAGCGGCACAGCTTCCGACGGCGTGATCCCCTTTGCCTACACCACCGGCACCGGCAAGCTGAAGCTCCTCAGTGCGGGCGAGAACCTGCACTTTTACGACGTCAGCGGCTGCCTCGGCCTCGTCGACAACGGAGACTCCGCGACATACTCCGGCACCTACACGATCACCCCCAAGCAGACCATCACCAGCCCGTGAAGCCAGCAGGCCGCGCCGTTGGGCCCGCCCGGCGCGGTACCGGATCGAATGAGGTTTACTTGCGGGCTGCTGGCCCGTACCACTGGAGGGCTTGCCCGGTGACGGCGGCGATGCACTCGAAGTCGCGGTCACGGTGCAGCAGGTTCAGGCCCTGCAGTTCCGCTGTGGCAGCCACAACGAGATCTACGGCTCCAGCGCTGCGGTGCTGGCCTCGCTCGGTTAGTGCTTCCTGGACTTGCCAGGCGCGATCGTAGGCACGGTCATCGACCGGTACCCAGCCAAATAGCTGCCGCATGTCCTCAATGCCTTGTGCGCGGTCCGCGGCTGAGCGGGCGCTGTAAAAGAACTCGAGTTCGATCATGGGGCACGTCGCAATGAGCCCAGCCGCCGCTGCCTGGTCCCAGCCGTACTGCTCGGCATCATTGTGGATGAAACGGGTTAGAGCGCTCGTATCAATCAGGTACTGGGCCGCGTTCACCGGCGGTAGTTTCTCTTGTTCTCCAAGAGCTCCAGGTCGAAGGCGCCCTCATCGGCTGCAGCACGCAGCCGTGTGAGAGCCAGTGCGCGGCGTCGGTTCTCTAGTACCTCGCGCAGGGCAGTGTTGACCGTCTCCTTCTTCGTGCCGGTCCCCAGAGCCTTTGCCACATCAGCAACCAGGTCGTCGTCCAAGTCGATCACGGTACGAGTCATCGGCACTCCTCAACGAGATATCAAGTGTTCCATCAAAGATATCAAGGTTGTGCAGTCCGCGCGGCCCGGCCCAGGATCGCCGTGCCTGTCTCTTGCCCGCTGACCAGGGTCATGACCGAGCATCCGTACTGGACTTGTGAGCAAGGAGCGACCCAGCGATGCCGGCCGGCCACCCGGCTACGTGCCCGAGTCGCGAGTGCCCCGGGATCGGGGACCGGCAGCCCCGCCGTCCCGCTAAGCTGAGCGGTGACCCCCCGTACGGCGTTTATCCCGCCAACTCCCCCAGGGCCGGAAGGCAGCAAGGGTACGCGGGCTCTGGCGGGTGTACGGGGGGTCCCTTCCGCCCCGCGAGGATGACATCAATGGCAGGCGACCCTTCGAGCACGGTGCCGGCGGAGCCATCGGCTCCGCCGCAGTCCGGCCAGCCCTCCCCGACTGAGTCCGGCGCGTCCGGCGCGTCCGGCGGGTCCGGCCAGAGCCTGGCTCTTTACCGCAGGTACAGACCCGCCACGTTCGCCGAAGTCAAGGGGCAGGAACAGGTCACCGAGCCGCTCACCCGCGCCCTCCAGGCTGGCCGGATCAACCATGCGTACCTGTTCAGCGGTCCGCGGGGCTGCGGCAAGACGACAAGCGCCCGGATCCTGGCCCGCTCGCTCAACTGCGTCAAGGGCCCCACACCGGAGCCATGCGGGGTGTGTGATTCCTGCATCGCCCTGGCGCCCAACGGGCCGGGCAGCATTGACGTGATCGAGATCGATGCTGCCTCGCACGGCGGAGTCGACGACGCCAGGGATCTGCGCGAGCGTGCCTTCTACTCGCCCGTCTCCGGGCGCTTCAAGGTCTACATCATCGATGAGGCCCACATGGTCACGCGGGAGGGCTTCAATGCCCTGCTCAAGCTCGTGGAGGAGCCGCCCGCGCACCTGAAGTTCATCTTTGCCACCACCGAGCCTGAGAAGGTCATCGCGACGATCAGGTCCCGGACCCACCACTATCCGTTCCGGCTGGTGCCGCCCGCTGTCCTGCGCCAGCTGCTCGGGGACATCCTGCGCCAGGAGGGCGTCGGCTGCGAACCCGAAGCGCTCCAGCTCGTCATCCGCGCGGGGGCCGGCTCGGTGCGCGATTCGCTGTCGGTACTTGACCAGCTTCTGGCCGGTTCCGACGAGTCCGGGCTGACCTACGACAAGACCGCGTTCCTGCTCGGCTACATCGACGCTAGCCTCCTGGACGAAGTGACGGAGGCGTTCGCGGACGCTGACGGGGCGGCGGTCTTCCGCGCGGTGGACCGGGTGGTGGAGGCTGGCCTTGATCCCCGCAGGTTCGCCGCCGACATGCTCGACCGCTTCCGCGACCTGATCGTGCTCACCGCGGTGCCCGACGCGGATAAGACCGGGCTGATCGACGCCCCGGCCGACCGGCTCGAGCGGATGCGCGAGCAGGCCGGCCGGTTCGGCCAGGCCGAGCTGACCCGTGCCGCCGAGGTGCTGAGCGACGGCCTGGTCCAGATGCGCGGCGCGACGGCGCCCCGTCTTCTCCTCGAGCTGATGTGCGCTCAGGTGCTGCTGCCCGGGGCGAGCGTGGACCAGAGCGCGCTGCTGGCGCGGCTGGAACGGCTGGAGCGTGGCGTCGCTACCGGTGTCCGGCCGCAGGCCCAGGCCGGCCAGGCCGCTGACCGCCCGGCCTCCCCGGCAGCTGGCCGCGGCGAGCCGGCCGGTGCGTCCCGCGGTGCATCGGACGTTCCCGCGGGAACGCGGGCGGCCGGCCCGGCCGCATCAGCGCCCGCCAGTGCCGCTGCTTCCGCGCCGTCAGGTCCCGGGTATCCAGGTCCCGGATCCGCGGCGTCGCCGTCGGATGCGGATTCCCTTCGCCGCGACTGGGAGTTGGTGCTCGACGCCGTGAAAGGCGTCCGCCGGGTCGCCTGGATCCTGCTGCGTAATGCGACCGTTCAGTCGCTGGCCGACGGCGTCCTCACCGTGCGCTTCGCCAAGGAAGGGGACGTGAAGGGGTTCGCCAGCAGCGGCTGCGACGCCGACCTCAAACGCGTCCTTTCCGAATCTTTCGGCCTGACTGTCCAGGTCAAGGCCATATCCTCAGCCGATCAAGGTGACCGGTCCGATCGTAACGGCGGCAGCGGAGCTGGCCAGGCCGGATCCGCCGAATTTGGCCGAACGGTGCCACCGCAAACTCACCCGCAGCAGCCGGCGCCGGCGCCGGCAAGCCAGCCGCGGCCGGCCGATTCCGCGCCAGCCCGGACTGGTCACGAAGCCGAAGAAGGCGACCCCTTCGACGTGCGCGACCCGGATGCCTCGGCAGGCCAGGAAGCGCTCACCGGGATGGAACTGATCAAGCGCGAGCTTGGCGGCGAGATCATCGGCGAGATCGATAACGGTTAGACCGACTGGATCGTCCGGCGTGGGGGCCGCGTTGCCGGCATTGGTCAGGCCGTAGGCTCTGTCTGACAAGCGACCGTGCCGGCGGACAACGGACTAGTGCCGATGCCGGGGCCGCACCGGCTAGCTCGAGTGGGGGCACTGTGGACCCAGGTGGCCAGATGGACATGCAGCAGCTGCTCGCCGCGGCTCAGCAGATGCAGGAGCAGCTGATGAGCGCGCAGCAGGAGCTCGCCGAGACCGAAGTGCAGGGGACGTCTGGCGGCGGGCTCGTCACCGCCGCCGTCAACGGCCAGGGCGAACTGGTGGATCTCACGATCGCGCCAGCCGCGATCGATCCCGCTGACCTCGACGAGACCGCGCAGACGATCGCCGACCTGGTTCTCGCCGCTGTACGCGACGCCTATCGGGCGGCGGGCGATCTCCAGCAGCAGAAGATGGGGCCGCTGGCCGGCGGCATGGGCGGGCTCGGCGGCCTGGGCCTGCCGGGCTCATGACCGGGAGATCCGAGGGCTGACGTGTACGAAGGGGTCATCCAGGACCTGATCGACGAGCTTGGCCGGTTGCCAGGAGTGGGGCCCAAGGGCGCTCAGCGGATCGCCTTCTACCTGCTAGCCGCCGACCCAGAGGACGTGCGGCGTCTTGCCTCCACGCTGGTCGAGGTCACCGAGCGGGTGCGATTCTGCCGTACCTGCGGCAATGTGGCCGAACAAGAAGAGTGCCGCATCTGCCGTGATCCGCGCCGCGAGCTCTCGGTTATCTGCGTGGTTGAGGAGCCCAAAGACGTCGCCGCGGTGGAGAAGATGCGCGAGTACCGCGGCCGCTACCATGTGCTCGGCGGCGCGATCAGCCCAATCGAGGGCGTGGGTCCCGAGGACCTGCGGATCAAGGAGCTGATGGTGCGGCTGGCCGACGGTACGGTGACCGAGCTCATCCTGGCCATGGACCCGAATCTCGAAGGCGAGGCGACCGCGACCTACCTTGCCCGGCTGGTCAAGCCCATGGGCCTGCGGGTCACCAGGCCGGCCAGCGGCCTCCCGGTCGGCGGGGACCTGGAGTACGCGGACGAGATCACGCTGGGGCGTGCGTTCGAGGGACGGAGACTGCTGGATGTCTGACGCAGGGGGCGCGTCTGCCGCGCAGGCTGACGGCTGGAACCCGCTCGCCGACCAGATAGCCGGGAACGTCCAGGACTTCCTTGACGGCATCGCGGCCCTGGCCAGGGGCGAGGGCGGTGAGGAGACCGTGCCGATGCTGCTGCTCGAGGTCTCCCAGGTCCTGCTCGCCGGGGCGCAGCTGGGGGCGAGCAAGGACGTCATCCTGCCCGGGAACTGGGAGCCCGCGGTGGGCGCCGACCCGGATCTGGATGCGCTGCGCGGCGGGCTCGCCCGCGGGCTGCGACCCGTCGATGAGTACGCCGAGCTCTTCGACCCGTATGCCGATACGCAGGCGACGCCATTCCGGCTGTCGGACGACCTGGCGGCAGTCGCCGCCGACCTGATACACGGGCTCAAGCACTATCAGGCGGGCCGCTCGCTCGAAGCCATGTGGTGGTGGCAGTACTCCTATTTCAACCACTGGGGAACGCACGGCGGCGCGGCGCTGCGGGCGCTGCATGCCGTCGTCGCGCACGCCAGGCTCGACGTGGCGGAATAGCGGGCGAGGCGGCCGAAAATCGGTCTGAGGACGCGAGATCCCCTGGGTACACTCAAGCGTCCGCCGCCATCAGCCAGACCGGAGGAGCGACGCTCCCGTGTCCCTTGTCGTGCAGAAATACGGTGGCTCATCCATCGCCGACGCCGACGGCATCAAGCGGGTCGCGCAGCGGATCGTGGCGACGAAAAAGGCCGGCGACTCCGTTGTCGTGGTGGTTTCCGCGATGGGTGACACCACCGACGAACTGATGGATCTGGCGAACCAGGTAAGCCCGCTGCCGCCAGGACGCGAGCTCGACATGCTGCTCACCTCGGGTGAGCGCATCTCCATGGCGCTGCTGGCCATGGCGATCGCCAATCTCGGGCTGCACGCGCGCTCGTTCACCGGCTCGCAGGCGGGCGTGATCACCGATTCGGCGCACGGCAAGGCGCGGATCATCGATGTCACTCCCGGCCGGATAGTCGGCGCCCTGGACGACGGAGCGATCCCGATCGTGGCTGGCTTCCAGGGCGTCTCGCAGGACAGCAAGGACATCACCACGCTCGGCCGGGGCAGCTCTGACACCACGGCGGTGGCTCTGGCCGCTGCCCTCGGGGCTGATGTCTGCGAGATATACACCGACGTGGACGGGATCTTCACCGCCGACCCCCGGATCGTGCCGGGAGCGCGGCGCATTCCCAGGATCAGCTACGAGGTGATGCTGGAGATGGCGGCCTGCGGCGCCAAGATCCTGAACCTGCGCTGCGTGGAATATGCCAGGCGGTACGCCATCCCGATCCACGTAAGGTCCTCGTTCGGCAACCGAGAGGGCACCTGGGTCCTGCGACGGGATGCGGGGGAGTCGGAGGGAGACGACATGGAGCAGGCGATCATTTCCGGTGTTGCCCACGACAGGAGTGAGGCGAAGATAACGGTCGTCGGCGTGCCCGACAAGGTCGGCGAGGCAGCCAGGATCTTCCGGGCGATCGCCGACGCCGGGATCAACATCGACATGATCGTGCAAAATGTCTCGGCCGCCACCACCGGCCGCACGGACATCTCGTTCACCTTGCCGTGCACGGACGGGCACGCGGGGATGACCACGCTGCGCGGCCTTCAGCAGGAGGTCGGGTTCGAGTCGCTGCTCTATGACGACAAGATCGGCAAGATTTCCCTGGTGGGTGCCGGGATGCGGTCGCATCCCGGGGTGAGCGCCACGTTCTTCGGCGCGCTGGCCGCAGCCGGAGTGAACATCGGGATGATCTCTACCTCGGAGATACGGATCTCGGTCGTGGTGGCTGAGGGGGACGTGGATGTGGCCGTGACCGCCACGCACCGGGCATTTGACCTGGACAGCGACGAGGGCGAAGCGGCCGTGTACGGCGGGACCGGACGGTGACCGGCGGGCGGGCTGACAAGCCAACCCTGGCCGTGATCGGCGCCACCGGAGCGGTCGGCACGGTGATGCTCGATCTGCTCTCCACCCGGACCGACGTGTGGGGCGAGATCCGGCTGGTCGCCTCGCAGCGCTCGGCCGGCCGGCGGCTGCGGGTGCGCGGCGAGGAGGTCGAGGTCCTGGCGCTGGCCGAGGATGTATTCGACGGCGTCGACCTGGCCATGTTCGACGTGCCCGACGATGTGTCCGCGCAGTGGGCACCGGTAGCGGCCGGCCACGGCGCGGTGGTCGTGGACAAGTCCGGCGAGTTCCGGATGGACCCCGAGGTGCCGCTGGTCGTACCCGAGGTCAACCCGGAGCAGGTAGCGAACAGGCCCAAGGGGATCATCTCGGCACCCAACTGCACCACGCTGTCCCTGATAGTCGCCATGGGCGCGCTGCACCGTACCTTCGGGCTCCAGGAGATGGTGGTCGCTTCCTACCAGGCGGCGTCCGGGGCCGGCCAGGCAGGCATCGACACGCTCTACGCGCAGCTGGACAAGGTCGCCGGAAACAGGACCCTCGGCCAGCGTGCCGGAGACCTGCGTTCGGTGGTTGGCGACCTCGGCCCGTTTCCCGCTCCGCTGGTCCTCAACGTCGTGCCGTGGGCCGGCTCAGCCCGCGACGACGGCTGGTCGTCGGAGGAGCTCAAGATCCGCAACGAATCGCGCAAGATCCTCGGGCTGCCGGATCTCAGGGTGTCCGCGACCTGCGTCCGGGTGCCGGTGGTGACTGGGCATTCCGCTGCGGTGCACGCCGTGTTCGACCGCCAGGTGAGCTGCCCGGAGGCGGGCCGGGTACTGCGGGAGGCACCAGGGGTGGTGCTCACCGACGACCCGCAGCGCGGGGAATTCCCGACTCCGGCGGACGTGGTGGGTACCGACCCGACCTGGGTTGGCCGGCTGCGCCGGAGCATGGACAACCCGCGGGCCCTTGACCTCTTCGTCTGCGGCGACAACCTGCGCAAGGGCGCCGCGCTGAACGCGGCGCAGGTCGCCGAGCTTGTCGCCGCCGAGCTCACCAGCCGATGACCGCCGGTTAACCAGGCGGGTGTCTGCCGCAGGCTTGCGCCATAGCCGCCCCGGATACCCCGATGACCGGGGAATGCCACACCCTTGAATGCGGCTCGGGTACGCTTGCCGTGGGCTGTTCCCGTGGCCTGCGCGGGTCCTGCGGATATGCAATGGGTGCCAGCCCACCAGGATGCGCGTACGGACCTGCCGATGGTCGCGGGACCCCGGACGACAGCCGCCAGCGCGAAACCGCCAAGAACGGGACAGCCGCCAAGCGCGGGTCAGCCGCTCACTTTGTCTGGATGACCTACATGCCAATGCTTAGGACAGCAGCGGGACCACGACTTGGTGCCTCCGCGGCACGCTGGCCTCGCCTGGCGGCCGCGGCTGTGCGCCGTCACTGGCTGCTGGCCTTGCTGCTGACGGCCGGCCTGGTGCTGCGCATCCTCACCCAGATCGCCTACCGGCCCGCCCTGTTCTTCATCGACACGATCAAGTACCTGTACGGCGCGTACGCGGGTAACGATCCGCCCGGCTATCAGCTGGTGCTCAAGCCCTTCCTCGAGGTCGCGAACCTGGACATGGTGGCGGCCGTGCAGCATCTGCTCGGGCTGGGGATGGCGGTGGCGATCTACGTGCTGCTGCTGCGCCGGGGTTCGGCGCGGTGGCTGGCTGCGCTGGCTGCTGCTCCGGTGCTGCTGGACGGGTATCAGCTCCAGATGGAGCAGACGGTCATGCCGGATGTCGCGTTCGAGGCGCTGCTGGTGGCCGGCCTGGTGGTGTTGCTGTGGCGGCCCAGGCCGCGGCTGTGG